>NZ_JBEBKL010000025.1:0-42348 GCF_040079335.1 Sphingorhabdus sp. | reverse complement strand
CGCCCATCCTGTCCTACGAAAGCCTTTCGCTGCAGCAAGGTGCTGGCTGGCTGTTCAGCGATATCGATGTCTTTATCGGCCCGCGCGACCGGCTGGCGCTGATCGGGCGCAATGGGGCGGGCAAGACGACGTTGATGAAGCTCGTCGCCGGCATAATCGAACCCGACAAAGGCAAGCGGACAGTAGTTCCGGGCACCAATATCGTCATGCTCGAACAGGATCCCGATTTTGCGCCGTTCGACCGGCTGATAGACTATTGCCTGTCCGGCGAACGGGCTCCACCCGAGCATGAAATCCGCAGCATCGCCGATCAGCTGGGCATTGATCTGGACCGCGAGGCCAAGACCGCGAGCGGTGGCGAACGGCGCCGCGCCGCGATCTGCCGTGCGCTGGCGAGCGAGCCGGACCTATTGCTGCTCGATGAGCCGACCAACCATCTTGATCTCGCAGCAATCGAATGGCTCGAAGACTGGCTGACGCGCTATAAGGGCGCCTTCATGGTCATCAGCCATGACCGGACCTTTCTTACCCGCCTAACCCGCCAGACATTCTGGCTCGACCGTGGATCTTTGCGTCGCAACGAAATCGGTTTTGGCGGCTATGAGGCTTGGATGGAGGCGGTTTACGCCGAAGAGGCGCGCTCAGCCGACAGGCTTGACGCCAAGCTGAAGATCGAGGCGCACTGGCTCGAACGCGGCGTCACCGCGCGGCGCAAGCGCAATCAGGGGCGGCTCGCCAAATTGTGGGAAATGCGCGCGCAACGTGCCTCGATGCTCGGCCCGCAAGGCACCGCAAAGCTGGCGGCAGCATCCGACGATTCAAAGACCAAAACCGTAATCGCGGCGGAGGGCGTTTCCAAAAGCTTTGGCGATCGCAAGATTATCCGCGACTTCACGCTGCGTATCCAGCGCGGCGACCGCATTGGCATTGTCGGTGCAAACGGTACCGGCAAGACCACGCTGATCCGCATGCTGACGGGCGAGATGGCGCCCGATGAAGGCAAGATCACGCTGTCCAAGACGCTGACTGGGATCATCATCGACCAGCAGCGCAAATTACTGTCGCCCGAAAAGAAGGTGCGCGACGTGCTCGCCGATGGCAGCGACTGGATCGTCGTGCGCGGGCACAAAAAGCATATTCAGGGCTATTTGAAGGAATTCCTGTTCGACCCCAATCTGGTCGAAGCGCGGATCGGGACGCTGTCGGGCGGCGAAAGATCGCGCCTGTTGCTAGCACGCGAATTTGCGCGAGAAGCGAATCTGCTGGTGCTCGACGAGCCCACCAACGATCTCGATCTTGAAACGCTCGACCTGTTGCAGGAAGTGATCGCTGACTATGAAGGCACCGTGCTGATCGTCAGCCACGATCGTGATTTCCTTGACCGCACGGTCACGCTGACGCTTGGGCTCGATGGTTCGGGCAAAGTCGATATTATCGCAGGCGGTTATGCCGACTGGGAGGCGAAGCGCGACCGGCGCACGCAAAATGCCCCCAAAGTGCAGAAGGCGGTATCTGCACCCGCTGCCCCTCCCCCGCCTAAGGCCGCCAAGTTGTCGTACAAGGACCAGCGCGACTATGACCTGCTGCCGCAGCGGATCAAGGAAATCGATACCGAAGTCGCCACAGCTGAAGCCGAACTGTCCGACGCCAGTCTTTACACCCGCAATCCGAAGCGATTTGCGGAACTGACCGCAGCAATCGACGCATTGCGCGCCGAAAAGGATGCTGCCGAGGAACGCTGGCTGGAAGTGGCCGAGATGGTTGAGGCGCTCGCCTCTTAGTCAACCTGGCAGGCGGTAATAATCGCCCAACCGGTCGAGTGCGATGCGCAGGACCAGCTTGCCTGAACGCAGCGGCCACCCCATCGCCTTTTCTGCTACCGGCACGCCTTCGCCCGCGCAGATCACCCGCCATGCAATGTCGCTCAGATCGCGCCCCAAAGCCCCTAAAGCGCCGTCGAAACGCTGCTTGGAGTGCAATGTGCGTTCGGTTGGTGTGAAAGCAGATGGTGCACCGCGCTTACCACGCGACACGGGTGATGAGTCCCAGACCATTGTCGTGCGCGGTCCGAGATTGGCACTTTCATAATCGCCGCGCAGTTTCTCCCCCGCCAGCAATTGGCGGTCGGACAGGTGGCCATGTGCATGGAGCCAGGACAGCGGAGATTCGGACAGGTTTAACGTCACCGTCCGTCTTGGTTTCCTACTGGACGCATCTTCCACCGGATCGGGAAGCGCTCGTTCGACCAGCATACGCGGATCACGATAGATAGCGGGCTCACTGGCGGTTGCACGGCGCGACATAGGGGTTCCTTCGAATCGTTGAAAAGCCCTCTTGCCATTTGGAGAATTATGTAGGACAGTGAAAACCTATTTGGTTATTGAAAGCTGTTTTTATGCTGCATCGTATCCGCGAAGTCCGCCGCGCCAAGGGATATACCCTGTTGGATGTCGCCGAACGCTGCGATCCACCGACCACGGCACAGACCATCGGGCGTCTCGAAACCGGAACGCGCACCTTGTCGCTCGACTGGCTCAACCGCATTGCAGGCGCCTTGGGCGTTGATGCCAGCGAATTGGTGCAGCTTCCCGATCAAAAGGAGCTGCCCGTCGCTGCGCATCTGGGTATCGATGGTGTGCATGCGCCGACCAAAGCCGACACGATGGTTGCGCCACGCCTAATGGGCGAAATGGTAGGACTGCGGGTTATGGACAGCATCGGCGATTATCGCCGTGGCGACGAAATCTGGTGCGAACAAATCCCGCCCGAACGCTTTGCAGAGGCGCTCAATTGCGATGTGTTGGTTCCCCGCCCTGCTGGCCGCTTCCTGTTTGGCAGGCTGCTTGGGCGCGAAGATGGCAAGCTACATCTGCTCCCCCTCGCTGCCGGTGCCCGCCAACAGGTGGTCGCCGACCCGGCATGGCTTGCCCGCGCCGTGAAGCTGGTGCGTTCGCTATGAATTCACACTTTCATATGTTCGTCACCCCCGCGAAGGCGGGGATCCAACTCCTTCAGTTTAAATTTGAGCCACAGGAGTTGGATTCCCGCCTTCGCGGGAATGACGAGGGTTTGGGCAGTTAGGCGTGAGAGTACTTTCGCTCTCCACCCTATACCCCAGCACTGCAGCCCCCAATTTCGGGCGCTTCGTCGAACTGTCGCTCGACGCCGCAGACGTCACTGGAGAGGTAGGAATCGTCCGCATCAGCCCCAACGGACTGCCCCCCTGGCCGCTCTCCAAGCTACTCTCCGCCTATCGCGAGCGATCTAGATTGCCGCACGAAGACATATGGAATGGAAAGGTGGTGTTGCGCCCCCATTTCAGCCTTTTTCCCGGAATGACTCCGGCCCGCAACGCCGCCGCGATCGCAAAGGCCGTGCTGCCCCTCGCCTGTCGCCTGCATGCGCAGCATCCGTTTGATGTGATCGATGCCCAATTCTTCTGGCCCGATGGTCCGGCCGCGATGCGGGTCGCCGAAGCACTGAACCTTCCCTTTTCAATCAAAGCACGCGGCGCAGATATCCATTATTGGTCGACGGTTTCAGGATGCCGCGAACAGATTATTGAAGCCGCGCAAAAAGCCAGCGGATTGTTGGCGGTGTCTGAAGCCATCAAAGCAGATATCGCTATGCTAGGCATCGACGCAAACAAGATCCGGGTCCATCGCACCGGCATCGACCGCGCGCTATTCGACGTTCCAACCGAGCCGCACAATATGCTGCGTGAGCGGTTGCAAGTTCCGATCTATGAGGCGCTGCTGGTGAGTGTTGGCGCGCTCATTCCACGCAAAGGTCAGGCCTTTACAATCGAAGCGATGGTGAAACTGCCTGACGCACGGCTTGTTCTCATCGGTGAAGGCGACGACCGGGAGATGCTGGAGAAAATGGCGCATACACTGGGTGTTACCGACCGCGTCCATTTCCTCGGATCTCTGCCACATCAGGGGATCGCCCATTACCTGCAGGCCGCCGATGTCGCGGTGCTACCATCGTCCAGCGAAGGGCTTGCCAATGCGTGGATAGAGGCGCTGGCCTGTGGAACACCCTTGGTCATCACCGACACAGGCGGAGCCCGCGAAGTGCTGCATTCAGATACGGCAGGCAGAATCGTCGAACGCAATGCCGAAGCGATTGCCGCGGCAGTGCATGAATTGCTCAGTGCACCGCCCCTCCGCGAAGCGGTAGCTGCTACGGTTGCCGATTATAGCTGGGAATCGAATGGCGCCGCGCTGGTTGCGCATTGGCGCCATCTAAAGGGCAGAAAAGCTTAGACTTTGCCTTCGTTCAGCCGCTCGACCTTGCTGTCAGCAATCTTTTCAGACGGCACAAAGCTGTCCGAACTGACCCCGAACCAGATAAGGAACGGCGCCGACTGATAGATTGACGAGTAAGAGCCAACGAAAATGCCGAAGGCCATAGCGACGCTGAAGCCGAAAATAACGTCGGGCCCGAACAGCACCAGCACCACCAAAGGTGTCAGGATCGTCAAGCTGGTCATTACCGTGCGCGACAGTGTTTCGTTGACCGAAAGGTCAAGCAATGCAGGCATATCCATCTTGCGATATTTCATCAGATTTTCGCGAATACGGTCGTAAATCACGATCGTGTCGTTGAGCGAGTAACCGATGATCGTCAGCAGGGCGGCGATGGTATTGAGGTCAAACTCCATCTGCGTCAGCGCAAAGAGCCCGAAAGTCAGCGTGATATCGTGCACCAGCGCCCAGATCGCACCCATGCCAAACTGCCATTCAAAGCGGAACCAGACATACATGGCGACACCAAGCGCCGCGGCAATCAGCGCGAACAGGCCCTTGTCGAACAATTCACTCGAAACCTTGCCGGACACCGAGTCGACCCCGTCTATGCGGACTTTCGGATGGTCTTCCTTCACCTTGACGATGATTTTTTCCGCCATCTCATTGGCGAGTTCGGGTTTCTTGTCCGCGCCATCGGGCAGCTTCATGCGGATCGATACCTGATTTTCCGCGCCAAAGCGCTGGATGGTCGGATCGCCATAGCCCAACTCGCCAATGCTCTCGCGCAGCGCTTCAATCGGTGCAGTCTGTTCGCTGACGAAAGTGGTGCGGATCATCTGGCCACCGATAAAATCGACGCCGAAATTCAGGCCGCGCGTTGCCACCAAGGCGATCGAGGCGATCATCAACAGGATCGAAATTCCGAAGGCGATATTCCGCCATTTCAGGAAACCGATATTGGTATCGTCGGGAACGAGCTTCAGAAGTTTCATGGACCGAACCCTTGCCTTAAATATTCATATCTTGCGGACGATTGCGCTTCACCCAGCCTGCAACCCACATGCGGGTCAGCGTAACGGCTGTGAAAACCGAGGTGACGATGCCGATCATCAAAACGACGGCAAAGCCACGGATCGGCCCCGAGCCAAAGATGAAGAGAAGCACCGCCGCAATGACGTTGGTGATATTCGCGTCAAAAATCGCACGGCTGGCTTCTTTATAGCCATTTTCCAGCGCCTGGATAACGCGCCTTCCCTTGCGCCGTTCTTCGCGGATACGCTCGTTGATCAAAACGTTGGCGTCAACCGCTGCACCGATGGTGAGCACGAAACCTGCAATACCCGGAAGCGTGAGCGTTGCATTGAACATCGACATCACCGCGAGGATCATCGCGACGTTTATGACAAGGGCGTAGCTGGCGTAGATACCGAAACGGCCATAGGTCAGGATCATCCAGAGGAGGACGCCTGCGGTACCAATCAGCGCAGCAAGGATGCCGCTCTTGATCGAGTCAGCCCCAAGATCCGGCCCGACCGAACGTTCTTCGACGACCTTCAGGTCAACCGGAAGCGCACCCGAATTGAGTGCAATCGCTAACTGGTTGGCGCTTTCAACCGTGAAGCTGCCCGAAATCTGCGAGGAACCACCGAGGATCGGTTCGTTGATCCGCGGCGCGGAAATTACCTGTCCGTCCAATATGATGGCGAAAAGCTTGCCGGTATTCTGTTGCGTCATGCGCGCAAAACGTTGGCCGCCTTCACCGTCAAACTGGATATTGACGACGGGCTGGTTGTCCTGCGGATCAAAGCTCTGTTGCGCACCCGTAAGCCGGTCACCGGTAATGCCCCCGAGACGACGCACGGCGATATTGGGCATGCCGGTCGGATTGTTCGGGTAAGGCAGAACCTGGCTGCCCACACGCGCCTTGCCCTGCGCGGTCTGTTCGGGATCGGCACCTTCGTCGACCAGCTTGAACTCCAGCTTCGCCGTCTTGCCGATAAGTTCTTTCAGGGCTTGCGGATCCTGAAGGCCTGGCACCTGCACGACAATGCGGTCGGCGCCTTGGCGGATGATCGTCGGTTCCAGCGTGCCGAGTGCGTTGATGCGGCGATCAATCACGTCTTTGGCCGAATTCATTGCCTGATCGAGAATAGTCGTATTGCCGGTGCCCGAAGGCGAGAGCGTGATGCGATTGCCATCGGTCACGTCGATCGACCAGTCACGCCCGCCGGTGGTGTTGGCGACGATCGGCAACAGGGCTTCACGCGCGGCGTCGATCTGGGCGCTGTCAGGCACGACAAAGCTCAGCTTGCCACCTGTCCGGGTGACGCTGTCGATTGAAATGCGCGGTTCTGCGCGGCGCATTGCGGTGCGAACGCTGTCTTCCAGCGACTCCAACCGGTCACGCTCCAACTGCGCTACATCGGCTTCAAGCAATATATGGCTGCCGCCTGCAAGGTCGAGACCGAGGCTGATCGTTTCCTTGGGCACGCCATCGGGTATGCGATCAAGCCAAGTCTTCGGCAGGAAACTCGGAAGTGCGAGGAGAAGGCTCAGCACAATAAGCGCACTGAGCATCGTGACCCGCCACCGTGGAAAATCTAACATCAATTACCCCTATGGGATTGCACCGGGCCGCAAAGGCTCAGTCGTTGGCCGGTTTGGTAGCGCGGCTTTTCACGTCCGCGAGGGTCGATTTCAGCGCCTTCACGCGCACATTCGGGGCCAGTTCGACCTCGACATGGTCGTCGGCAACCTTGGTCACCTTGCCGATCAGGCCGCCACCGGTGACGACTTCGTCATTTTTCACAACCGCTTCGATCTTCGCTGCATGTTCCTTCGCGCGCTTTTGTTGCGGGCGAATAAGCAGAAAGTAGAACACAACGAAAATCAGCAGCAGCGGCAGAACCTGCACAAAAAAGGCCGCGCCGGTTGCACCACCGGCTGCGGCTGCGAATATCATGGACGATGTCATTATGGCGTTCCCCGATTAATCTTGTTGGAAGGGCAGATAGGAAGCCCTGCCGAAAATCCAAGGCGCGCGGTTACCATTAAGGATATGGACGCGCAACGGGAAAGCGTCTGACGCTAAGGCGACAAGGCCCCTTGCTTTTGGCAAACCGCCGCCATATAGGCGCGCTTCCATTGCTTGCAGCGCAGGCTTTGGCGGTCGGGACGTAGCGCAGCCTGGTAGCGCATCACACTGGGGGTGTGGGGGTCGGAGGTTCGAATCCTCTCGTCCCGACCAATTTTTCATAAAATGCTAGCTGCTTGGGCCGATTCACTTGCCGCGATTTTATGGCCAACGCTGCGCTATCCAATGTATTCCTAGCGCGTCGGCAGAGGACCACGCCCCGCAAGATATTTATCAGGCCATGTTTGACACCATTCGTAGAAAGGGTTTGCATCGCCAGCCATGACCTTGTTCCACATGACAGAGTAAGCCAATGCTTCAATCATGTCTTTGGTCAGAAGCGGTAGCGCGAGCTTGTCGCGGATAGTATTTTCTTCATAGACAAGCTGGGCCTCAACGAGTGGACGAAACCAATCGGGATCCGTCTGATCGCCAAGCTCCATGCGCGCCAAATTGAACGCATTCATGAAGTACAAATGGAGCGCACATCTTGTGTTGCAGAAATCCATCAGATCTTGTGAGTTAGCTTCTGACTCCCACTTGAATCGGGCCACCTCGTCAACATGCTCCGCTGCAAGTTCGATTTGATGGCATAGTTGCCCGGAAATGTATGGGTTAGATGAGTAGAAGGTTTGGGCTTTTTCTTCCTCAGTCATACAAAGGACCTGCAATTGAGCATAGCCCAGCACATGTTCGACAATGGCTTCTCGCACTGCCATAGCTGGATTCTCTGCTTGGAAACAATTTGCAATTCTCTGCATCAGCTCTTGAACAAACCGTTCCTTTGTCTCCTGCGATACGCTGCTTAAGACTGTTCCGCCATGGAGGTATTCTTGCGTGTGCAATTTTAGAGCTTGGGCGAAGACCGTGCGTTGGAACTTTCGTCTTTCAAAGTATTCGCGAATGCTTCCTAGCAGTCCCATGATTTTACTCCCACTTTGACGCGATCATCTTAACACCGACTATTCAAATCGCACAGTATCAAAGCAACGCCCCGCACACGGGTGCGAGGCGGAGGTATTTCGTAATTGCGAGACTGCAAACGAGCGTGAAAGCTATGCAGCAACCCGTTTCCGCACTGCCTCAGCCTGCGCCATGATGTTCTTGACCAGATCGGCACATGTCGGGATGTCGTGGATCAGCGCCTGGCTTTGGCCGCTGGTCCAGATGCCGCCGTCAGTGTCGCCATCGCGCAGCACATTTTCACGGCCGCGGACGCCCGCCATCAATTCTTTCACATCGGCAAAGGTCTTGGTCGGGTCTTTCTGGATTTCGGCAACTTGTTCGGACACCGCATTGCGGGCGACGCGCGCGGTGTTGCGCAGCGTACGGCCAACCAGCACGGTTCCGAGTTCGTCCATATCGACAATTGCCTGCTTCACATTGTCGTGAATCTTGGCTTCAACAGTTGCGCAGAAACGGGTCCCCATGTTGACGCCGTCCGCACCGAGCGCGAGAGCGGCAACAAGGCTGCGACCATCGGCCATGCCTCCCGAGGCAATGATCGGGGTGTCGGGAAGCGCATCTACGCACGCAGGAAGCAGCACAATCAGACCAACATCGTCTTCACCGGGGTGACCGGCACATTCGAAGCCGTCTATCGAGATCACGTCCACACCCTTTTTCACCGCCGACACCGAGTGGCGGACGCTGGTGCATTTGTGGATCACCTTGACGCCATTTTCCTTGAAACGCGGCAGATGGTCGGTCGGCGCGCGACCAGCGGTTTCGACGATCTTCAGGCCCGATGCGATGATCGCTTCGCGATAATCATCATAGGGAATCGGGTTGATCGACGGCAGCAGGGTGAGGTTCACACCAAAGGGCTTATCGGTCAGCTTGCGGGTCTTTTCGATCTCGTCAAACAGCGCCTGCCCGCTTTCAAACATATGCGCGGTGATGAAGCCGAGCGCACCTGCATTGGCGACAGCCGCCACCAGTTCGCCATAGCCCACGCCGGTCATGCCGCCCATCACGATAGGGGTTTCCACGCCGAACATTTCGGTGATGCGGGTCTTGATTGCCATTTGTCCTTCTCCTGATCCTGTTATTTCTGAATTAGTTACGCGCGCTCTGCCCATCGTCGACGCGGATCACCGCACCGGTGACGCATTCGGAGGCAGGCGAGACGAGATAGAGCAAAGTGCTGTCCATCTGTGCCGGGTCGCAGATACGTTTGCGCACCACATGCTGGCTGAGATCGCCCACGCGTTCGAGCATGCCATCGAGCATTTCCGTCTTGAACATGCCCGGGCAGATAGCGTTGACGTTGATGCCATATTTCGCCCATTCGAGCGACAAGGCCTCGGTCATCCGCGCGACCGCGGTCTTGGTGATGGCATAGAGTGCCGCGCCATTGCCCGAATAGCTATAATGCGCGACCGAGCTGATATTGACGATCCGCCCGGGCTTCTTCGCCGCCATCAGCCGACGGGCAACCTCGCATGAGAGGATATAGGGGGCGCGCAGGTTTACACCGAGCACCCGGTCGATCAGTTCGACCTCCATCTTGTGCGCGCGCTGCGCATCGGGAATGCCGGCATTGTTGATGAGGATATCGACTGTGCCATACGCCTTTTCCAGCGTATCGACCGCCGCGAACAACTGGTCCGCATCGGTCGCGTCCATCGAAATGCAGATCGCCTCACCGCCAGCGGCGCGGATTTCTTCCGCGACCGCTTCCAGCCGGTCGGTGCGGCGCGCCGCTAACCCGATCTTGGCCCCACAGGCAGCCAGCGTCTTCGCAAAGCGCACGCCAAGACCCGACGAGGCACCGGTGACGAGCGCTACCCGCCCGCTCAAGTCATTTGACATATTGGGTAACGGAAAGCTCATCACCTGTACTCCTTAGCGTCCGGTGGGCAGGTCTTTGAACGGCATGCTCTTGTCGACGCGGATTTCACCTGGCAGTCCCAGCACGCGTTCGGCGATGATGTTGCGCAGGATTTCGTCGGTACCGCCCGCGATACGCCCACCGGGCGAACCGAGGAACATTTCCTGGAAATCGGCATTTTCGACTGCGAGTGACGGATCGCGGATAATCCCCGCCTGATCTTGCAGATCAACCATGAAGTCGGCCAGATCCTGCATCGCGGCGGCCTGTACCAGCTTTGAAACCGACTGCTCCGGACCCGGCGTCTTGCCCTGTGACAATGCGGTCAGCGAACGCATTCCGGTGAAGCGAAGCCCTTCGGCGCGAACATAATGTTCGGCAATCTTTTCGCGAACGGTGCTGTTATTCGACAGCGGTTCGCCATTTTCGTCGCGGATTTTCTGCGCGACTTGCAAAGCCTTGATCGCTCCGCCGCCACGGGCACCGCCGCCACCGCCGACCGACGCGCGCTCGTTCATCAGGGTGATGATCGAGACGTTCCAGCCGTCATGCAGCGCGCCGAGGCGTTGGCTGTCTTTGATGCGGACATCGGTGAAGAACACCTCGTTGAAACCGCGTGCGCCCGACATCTGGTGGATCGTCTTGCACTCGACTCCCTGCGACTTCATGTCGATCCAGAACATGGTGAGGCCCTTATGCTTCACCGCATCAGGATCGGTGCGGACGAGGACGATGCCATAATCGGCATAATGCGCACCCGACGTCCAGATTTTCTGGCCGTTGATGACCCAATCGAAATCGCCATTGGCATCAACCGAGCTTTCATCCTTGATCGCGCGTGTGCGGATCGCGGCCACGTCGGAGCCACCAGCGGGTTCGGAAAAGAGCTGGCACCAGATCGTCTCGCCACGCACGGCGGGGCCGACAAAACGCTTTTTGGTTTCATCATCGGCGGTTGCCATCACCGTCGGGATGCACATGCCAAGGCCGATCGCGAATGGGCCGCCAAGCTGCACGCCCATCCGCGATTCTTCCTGCGCGAAGATCACGCTCTGGATCGTGGTGCCACCACCACCGCCCCATTCCTTGGGCCAGCGGATTTGCGCATAACCGGCAGCAGCCTTTTTCGCCTGCCATGCCTTGCAGGCATCCATCTGGCTTTCATCCTCGTCGCCGAGCGATGCGCCCTTGACGCCGCGCGGGGCATTTTCTTCGAGCCAGGCGCGCACCTTGGCGCGATATTCGGCTTCTTCGGGAGTGTCGTTGAAATCCATTTTTCTGTCCTTCCCTAAAATCCTCAAGCCGCGTTGCGGCGTTCCAACATGCTAACGAGCCGATGTTTCCAGCTGCGCGCCGATCCGGCGACCAGACCCAACTGGCGACTGCGGCGGTAATGAAGGTGGGCGTCCACCTCCCACGTAAAGCCCATGCCGCCATGCACTTGCACATTTTCACGGGCCGCGAACCAATAGGCGTCCGATGCCGAGATACGGGCACCCGCAGCCGCGATCGGCAGTTCGGGGGCATCGCTGTTAAGTGCCCATGCGCCATAATAGGCGTTGCCGCGCGCAAGCACATTTTTGGCATACATATCGGCCAGACGGTGCTTGATCGCCTGATAACCGCCAATTGCTCGACCAAAGGCAAAGCGTTCGAGTGCGTAATTCTTCGCCATTTCGAGGCACATGTCAGAACCGCCGACCTGCTCGAAGGCTATCAGAACCGCCGCACGGTCGTTGATGGCTTCAAACAAAGCAAGACCATCGCCGACTTCGCCAAGCCGCTCTACCGGCGCATCCTTGAATTCGACGCGGGCCGCTTCGCGCGAACGGTCGATCGTGATCACAGCCTCGCGGGTGACGCCGGGACCATTGAGATCGACGAGATACAGCGTCGGCTTTCCGCCTTCCTTGGCGAGCACCACGGCATGATGCGCAACTACGCCATCGGTGACGGGCATTTTGACGCCGGTCAGCTTACCTCCAGAAACCTCGGCGCTGATATTGGCGACCGAAACCGCGCCCGCCTGCTCGGCGCTGGCGATCGTGCCGATCAGTTCGCCAGTGACGACCCGCGGCAGATATTTGGCCTTCTGCTCAGGCGTACCTGCGCGCAATAGCGCTTCCGCAAAGAAATAGACGGTTGAGGCGAAGGGAACCGGCGCGACTGCGCGGCCCAGTTCCTCTGATATGCAGCAGAGCTCAAGATAGCCAAGGCCCAGCCCGCCATGCTCTTCGGGGATCGCGGCGCCCAGCCAGCCCTGTTCGGCGACCTGTGCCCAAAGTTCCGGATCAAAGCCCGGGCTGTCTTCGTCCATCAATTTGCGGACGCGATCGGGCGGGCATTTCGCAGCGAGGAACTTCCGCGCCTCTTCCTTCAATGCCAACTGCTCTTCGGAAAAATCGAAATTCATCTGCGCGCCCCTCCTAACTTGCTTGCTGCTTCGTCTGATTCTTCAATACGCCATTCAGACCGTCGGGCAACAAGATTTAATCGCGCGATTAAAAATTTATACCCCCTGTCATCCGTCTCCCCCGCGTAGGCGGGGGTCCATCACCGGTTTTGTACATTTGAACGGCAGGTGATGGATTCCCGCCTACGCGGGAATGACGAGATCCCTAAAAATCTTGTTATTGGAAATATCTCTGTCCTACATATATCCTATTTGGTTATTTCGATTCGTTCTACGAAAGGACGAACCGGAACTATGGCCAATATCGATGAACTGATTGACGACGTTATCGAACGCGAGGGCGGATATGTGAACCATCCCGCTGATCGTGGCGGCCCCACCAACTGGGGTATCACCGAAGCAGTCGCGCGGCGACAGGGCTATGTCGGCGATATGCGCGCTTTGCCGCGCAGCGACGCGGCAGCCATCTACAAAAGGCTTTACTGGTTTAAGCCGCGCTTTGACGAGGTTGCGGCACATGCCCCTGCCCTTGCCGCCGAACTGTTCGATACCGGGATCAACATGGGCACAGGAACGGCAACCGCCTTCCTGCAACGCGCGCTCAATGCCCTGAACCGTGAAGGCCGCGACTTTGCCGATCTCGCTATCGACCGCCAGATTGGCACCGCGACCATCAGCGCGCTGCAGGCATTCCTGCGCAAACGTGGCGAAGGCGGTGAAGCTGTGCTGCTCAAGGCAGTCGAGGCGCTGCAGGGCGCGCATTACATAAACATCGCCGAAGCCCGCCCTAGCCAAGAGGCCTTTGTCTATGGCTGGCTCGCCAACCGGATCGGATAATTTTGTTGCGCGACATGGCGTCAACTTTGTCAACTTCGAAAGGAACCAAAATGCCCATCATCGAAACCCTGATCGGTCCCATCGCCGCGTTGATCGACAAGCTGATCCCCGATCCCAAGGCGCGCGACGCGGCGAAGATTGAATTGATCAAGCTGCAGGGAAGTCAGGAACTGGAAACGCTCCGCACCCAGTTGTCGGCTATACTGGCGGAGGCGCAATCGCCCGACCCATGGACCAGCCGTGCGCGGCCCAGCTTTCTCTATGTGATGTACATCATCATCCTCTGGTCGCTTCCCATGGGCCTTATCGCCGCCTTCCGCCCGCAAGCCGCACTAGACATTGCAGCAGGTATGAACGCCTATCTTTCGGGGTTGCCGGAGCCGCTCTACGCGCTCTTCGGCACGGGCTATCTCGGCTATACCGCTGCGCGCCAGTGGGGGAAAGTGAAGGGGGTGGAGAAATAGGCGCTATTGACGGGCCGATATCTCCGCCCTATCCACCCTCCGCGTAACAGGTGCCCCGGGAAACCGGGGTGAAAAGGGAAGCCGGTGTCAATCCGGTGCTGTACCCGCAACTGTGACCGGCGAGCGAAGCCCAATGTGACCACTGTGCTCTTTTTGTTATTGGCATGGGAAGGTCGGGAGGAGCAAAGACCCGGGAGCCAGGAGACCTGCCTGTTGCAGCCAGTCCTTCGCCCGTGCGGGAAAACGCGGACGTTCGAATGAAGTTCTTCGGAGCTTTCCTTCGCGTGACGGCATTTGAATGCAACGTCACAGGAAGGACATTAATGTGAAAATATTGAAACTGACTGCAGCCGCACTGGCGACACTGCCGTTTAGCGCACAAGCCCAAAGCACAGCCGAGACCGAAGATGCGATCGAGGACGATGGCGGGTGCTGCAGCTTTTACTCCGAAAGATTGCCATCTCGCGACATGATTGTCGTCACAGCCACCGGCTCAGATTTGCTGTCCAGGAAAAGCGGTTATTCGGTTTCCAATATCGGCATAGACGAGATCGAACTGCGTCAGCCTTCCACCTTGTCGGACCTGCTGGCCACCCTTCCCGGCGTGACTGTATCCAACACCGGCCCGATTGGCGGCTTTTCTGCGGTGCGTATCCGCGGCGCCGAAGGGGAGCAGACACTGACTTTGATCGACGGGGTTCGCGTGAACGATCCCTCATCCCCCGGTGGCGGTTTCGATTTCGGCAACTTGCTGATCGGCAATGTCGACAGGGTTGAAGTGCTGCGCGGGCCAAATTCGGTGCCGTGGGGCAGCCAGGCGATTGGCGGTGTGGTGAATATCATCACAGCGCGCCCCGGATCGACCAATAACCGAGCGCTGCGCGCCGAATATGGCAGCAACAGCCGCACCAATCTGGTTGGCCAATATGGGATATCTGGAGACCAAATTTCAGCCAGCCTTGGCGGTGGTTATTTCCGCGACGATGGGATTTCCGCCGCGGCTAATGGCAGTGAGGCCGATGGCTATAGGCAATATGCCGCCAATGGAGCTCTTGAGGTCAAACTCAGCGACGCGGTGAGCATCGATCTGCGGGGCTATTATGCGCACAGCCGCGCGGAGCTGGATGGTTTTCTCCCTCCCCTCTACAGCCTTTCAGACACGCCCGAATATTCGACCGGACAGCAAGTAATCGGCTATGCCGGCATCAATGCCAGCTTTGGCGATTTGCAGAACCGGATCGCCCTCACTTTCAACGACATCAACCGCGACAATTTTGCCGCACCGGGAGCAGCAGCACCTGACTTTCTATCGCGCGGACGGACGGAGCGGGTCGAATATCAAGGCGATTGGCAACTCGCCCAGCCATTGCGCGCCGTGTTTGGTATCGAACATGAGCGGTCGCGATTTACAGACGGATTTGCACCTGCAGAAACCCAGTATTCAGGTGCATATGCACAAGCGATCATCGATCCTACCGACAAGCTGACCATCACGTTGGGGGCGCGCGTCGACGACCATAAAAGCTTTGGCACCAAGGCGACATTCAGCGCCAACGCCGCGTGGCGACCGTCAGCCCAAACGGTTATCCGCGCGGCCTATGGCGAGGGTTTCAAGGCACCGACCCTATATCAGCTCTTCAGCTTTTACGGGGACCCCGGGCTGAAGCCAGAAGTCGCCAAAAGCTATGAACTAGGCTTTGAGCAAGGATTGCTCGATAGCCAATTGCGCTTTGGTGCGACGGCGTTCCAGCGCCGCGCGCAAAACATGATCGACTTCGATTTGCTTATCTACCGTTACAACAATATCATTCGGTCACGCGCCAAGGGGATCGAAACCTTTGTCGAATTGCGCCCCAGCGACCACCTCAGCGTTCGTGCGAACTACAGCTATATTGATTCCGAAAAGCGCGAAGATGGTGCCGTGAACTTCGTCCGCCATCTGCGCCGTCCGGTGCACAGCCTGAATGCCAGCATCGATTGGCAAGCATCTGGTAAGTTGAAATTGGGCGCAGATCTGCGCCTCGCCAGCTACAGCCTCGATGGCTTTGGCGGTTCGGTGCGAATGGATGGTTATGTCTTGGCGGGCATTCGCGCCGCGTACGATATTAGCGACGCGCTCGAACTTTACGGTCGCGTCGAAAATGCAGGTGATACCGATTACCAGACCGTCGCTGGCTATAAAGCTTACGGCCGCAACGCCCATATCGGGCTGCGCGCGAAATTTTAGGGAATTGACGGAAGGGTAAAGCCCGCTACCGTCGGAAACAATTGGAAGGGAATATGAATATGGCAAACACTTTGCTGAACCCGAAAACCGCAGCATGGCCCGCCACCTTGGCAGGTGCAACCGTCCTCGGCAGCCTTGCGCTCGCCTGTATATTTCCTTTCGCGGCAATTGCAGCGCTGGCCGCGCTGACGCTTGACCGCCGCAGCGGCATCGCGCTGGTTGGCGCGGTGTGGGCAGCCAATCAAGCCGTAGGTTTCCTGCTGATGAACTTCCCCTGGGATGCACAGGCCGTCGGTCATGGTGTAGCGATCCTCGCTGCAACCTTGGCTGGATATGGTGTTGCTCGCCTTGCGGTCGCCAAAGTGGAGGGCAGCGTATTTCGCAGTATCGCCGCGCTCGTCTCGGCCTTTGTGGTCTATGAGGTGCTGCTGCGCGCTTATGCCCAGTTCGGCGGTGGTGCAGAGAATTTCTCCGCAGAGATCGTTTCCGGCGTCGCTATTAACGACGCCATGTGGTTCGCAGGCCTGCTCGCACTGCGCTGGATCATTGGCCAAGTGACTGGCGACAAAGCAGTCCTCAGCCCCGCCCGCTGAATTTCCAGTTCTGGATTGGTTCCCACGGGCCGCCGCGATAGTAATGCGCGGCGAGCCCTTTGATTTCCATCGACCTCGGCTCAAAACCGGCTGACAATTCAGCGAATAGCGCCTTTGCAATTGCTGGCTCGACCTTGTTCTGCACGGTAATGTGGAGGCGGGGTTTCGCCTGATCCTGCGGAGTCAGCAACCCCTGCAAGTCCGTCGCAAGTTCCTCCCGCATTGCCAGCAAATCGGGGCATTCAACCCGATAGGCCACACCGCGTCCGAGAAACATCACTTCACGCAACCAAGCATCGGGTGTCGCAAATTCATGTGCTAGACTTGCCAGTCGCGTCTTGACCTCCGGCCAATGCCCCGGCGGCAGATGGTGGAACAGTGTGATATGCGCTTGCAAATAGCTGCGCTCCGGCGGGAAATGCTTCGCCCGCAGAGCGTTTGCCCAGGCCTGGTCAGCCTTGCCCATAGTTGCGGTGACGATGATCGGCGCGGTTTCTGGCATATCGCCGGACTATGCGCTGTAGCGCCGGACTACAAGATAGGGAGATTGCCGGAACCGGGCGAGGGCTTGGGGGGGGTCTCGACACCGGCCCCGGCGGAGCGTGATATCTAGCAGGACACGCCTTCGCGGTAAAACCGACTGTCTCGCATTCACTAATCGACTTCGGCGATATCAATGAGGGTTGCAGTGCCGCGCTTTACTGACTTAGGTGTCAGTCGAGGGAGAGAATATATGCGCCTGATTCCGCTTTTGCTGCTGGGTATTGCGACACCCGCATTCGCCGCTGACCCGGCCCTGGAACCCAAACCCGCGAGCGAGGCCACAATTGCCGCGCAAAAGGTCGAGGCAGCCAGCCTACCGGTTGAAGATGGTCGCGATCTGGAATTTGCGCGGCAAGGCTTTGTCGCCACACGCGCCGACCCGATCATCCGCGCCAAGGATGGCAGGCCCGTCTGGAATCTCGACGCGTATAAATGGATGGAAGGCGATGCCCCTGCCACTGTCAACCCCAGCCTGTGGCGGCATATGACCGTCCTGCGCCATCACGGCCTCTACAAAGTTACCGACAATATCTGGCAGGTGCGGGGCTTCGACGTATCGAACATGACCGTGATCAAGGGGCAAACCGGCTGGATCCTGATCGACCCGCTTACCACGCGCGAGACCGCGGCGGCGGCGCTCGAACTGGTGAACAAGGAACTGGGTGCGCGTCCTGTGACTGGCGTTATCTACAGCCACAGCCATGGCGACCATTTCGGCGGTGCGCGCGGCGTCACCAGCGAGGCAGACATCAAAGCTGGCAAGGTGGCCATCATCGCACCTGCCCATTTCATCGAGGAAACCGCTTCCGAAAATGTGATGGCGGGGGCCGCGATGGGACGTCGCGCCAATTATCAGTTCGGCACCGGCCTGACGCCGGGTGCGCAGGGCCAGATGGGCAGCGGTATCGGTCGCGGCGTTGCGGGCGGGGAGATCACATTGCTCACGCCGACTGACAGTATCCAGAAGACCGGTGACAAGCGCGTTGTCGATGGGATCGAACTCGAATTCCAGATGGTGCCAGAAACCGAAGCGCCGGCGGAAATGAACGTCTATGTTCCCGCCGCCCGCAGTTTCTTGGCCGCTGAAATTGCAACCTGTAGCCTGCACAATGTGCTGACGCCGCGCGGCGCGAAGGTGCGCGATGCGCTCGCCTGGTCACAATATCTGGGCGAAGCGGTCAACCTCTACGCCGAACGCACTGATACGATTATGTCGAGCCATTGCTGGCCGCGTTTTGGGAAGAAAGAAGTCGAGGGCTGGCTGTCCGGGCACCGCGACAATTATCGCTTCCTGCATGATCAGACCGTACGGTTGATGAATCAGGGCTTCACCCAGACCGAAATCGCCGAGCGGCTTAAGGCACCGGCATCTCTTGCCAACCAATGGTTCAACCGCGGCTATTATGGCACCTACAGCCACAATTCGAAGGCCATCTACCAGCGCTATCTGGGCTGGTATGATGCGATCCCCGCCAATTTGAACCCGCACCCTCCCGAGGAGCGCGGCAAGCGTCTGGTGGCTGCAATGGGCGGCTCGAAGAAAGTGGTGGCCGAAGCCAAACGTGCGATGAAGGCAGGCGACTATCGCTGGTCTTCCGACCTGCTGCACCAGCTTGTTTTCGCCGAACCGAAAAATGCGGAAGCGCGCGTCTTGCTGGCCGACAGCTATGAGCAGCAGGGCTATCAGGCGGAATCGGCAATTTGGCGCAACCAGTTCCTTTCCGCCGCGCGCGACCTGAGGCAAGGGCTGACGCCGAGCATCGCCTCGCAAAGCGTCGACATGATTTCGGCGATCGCGACGCCGTTGCTGCTCGATTCCGTATCGACGCGGCTCAATCCAGAGATCATCAAAGACCAGAAATTGAAGATCAACTTTGTGATTTCGGACCGGCAGGAAAAAGCAAAGGTCAGTGTCGGCAATGCTGTGATGATCAGCGAAATGGGCGCTACCCACGATACGCCCGACGCGACCGTAACCGGGCCGCGCCAGCTTTATCTCGCTATGCTGTTCCTCAAAATGCCGCTGACGCAACTTGAAGCGACTGGGTTGAATATTGAGGGCAACAGGGCAGCGGTGGAAGCCCTGCAGGCTGCGCTCGATCCGATGCCAGCGCCTTACAACATTGCCGAGCCGTAAGCGGGGTTACATCTCCCCGCGTTCGCGGCGGATGGCGTACCATTTCTCGACATTGGCATTATGTTCTTCGAGCGTGTTGGCGAAGACATGGCCGCCCGTGCCATCAGCGACGAAGAACAATGCCTCGGTTTTTTGCGGGTTCAGCACCGCTTCGATCGCCGCTTTGGAAGGGTTGGCAATCGGACCCTTGGGCAGCCCAACCATCGAATAAGTATTGTAATCATTGACCGACGATATTTCGGACTGGCGGATGCGACGTCCCAATGGTTTGCCCTTGGTAATCGGATAGATGATTGTCGGGTCCGCCTGCAGCATCATCCCCTTGGTCAGCCGGTTCGAATAGACGCCCGCGACCATTTTGAGTTCCGATTTCCTCGACGTTTCCTTTTCGACAATCGACGCCAGCGTCACCGCTTCCTGCGGTGTTTTGACGACCGTGTCTTTGCTGCGCTTGGGCCAGAGATCATCGATCGCCTCTTGCATCGCCGCCTGCATACGCGCGACAACCGCTGCGCGCGTCTCCCCTTTTTCAAACGCATAGCTGTCTGGCAGCACTGATCCTTCAGCAGGAACCGGAATTTCGCCCGTCAGCCGGGCATTGGCCATCAGCCGCTCAAAGACCATGATCGACGGCATCCCTTCAGGCACGGTCACCATGCGTTGCACGGTCTTGCCGCCGGTCAGGATCGAGAGAATTTCAGAGTTGGAGGCGCGCGCCGGGATCAGGAATTCGCCGACCTTGATCGTGCTCGATGCCCCGAAAATCCGCGCGCGATTGATGAAGGCATCGGCGGATTTGATCGCGCCGATATCTTCCAGCTGTTCGGCTGCAGAACGAATGCTCGCACCCGGCTTGATCAGAACCGCTGTTTCTTTAGCCAATGGCCCGGCGGCATTCCAGCCATAGACAAAATTGCCTGCAATAATCAGGAACAGCAGGCCACCTGCAATCAGCAGCCCTTTGAACAGCCGGTTCATCCGATCAGATAGCCTTCATGACAAGGCTGGCATTGGTGCCGCCAAAGCCGAAGCTATTGTTGAGCACTGCCTTCACCTCACGCTTGCGCGCGACATGCGGGACAAGATCAACGCCCTCTGTGCCCTCATCCGGATTGTCGAGGTTGAGCGTCGGCGGCACAATCTGGTCGCGGATCGCGAGGATGCAGAAGATGCTCTCCACCGCGCCAGCACCGCCCAGCAAGTGGCCGATGGCGGATTTGGTGCTGCTCATCGATGCGCCGCTCAGATCGTCGCCCAATACACGCTTTACCGCCGCCAGCTCTATAGTGTCGGCCATGGTCGAGGTACCGTGCGCGTTGACATAGTCGATGTCGCCCGCCTCAAGCCCAGCCTTGCGCAGCGCCATCCGCATCGCCAGTTCCGCGCCTTTGCCCTCGGGATGCGGGGCCGTGACGTGATAGGCATCGCCCGACAGGCCGTAGCCGACAACTTCAGCATAGATTTTCGCGCCGCGCGCCTTGGCATGCTCATATTCCTCAAGCACCACCACGCCTGCGCCTTCGCCCATCACGAAACCGTCGCGATCCTTGTCATAAGGGCGGCTGGCCTGTTCGGGGCGGTCGTTGAAGCTGGAATTGAGCGCACGTGCCTGAGCGAACCCGGCAACACCCAGCGGGTTGATCGTGCTTTCGGCTCCCCCCGCAAGCATGATATCGGCATCATCATCCCTGATCATGCGTGCAGCGTCACCAATCGAGTGCGCGCCGGTAGAGCAAGCGGTAACCACGGCATGGTTGGGGCCCATCAATCCGTATTTGATCGAAACCTGACCGCTGATCAGGTTGATCAGGCGCCCATGCACAAAGTGTGGCGAAACGCGGCTCGGGCCTTTTTCAGCCAACACCAGCGATTCGCTTTCAATCCCTGGCAGGCCGCCGATACCCGAACCGATCGAGCAGCCGGTGCGCATTTTCAGTTCGTCGGACATTTCTGTCAGGCCTGCATCTTCCAATGCCTGCCCCGCGGCATCGATGCCGTAGATGATGAATGGGTCGACTTGCCGCTGCACCTTATGGTCAACGCGCTTGTCGGGATCAAAGCCCCATGGATGGTCCTTAGGCTTCACTTCGCAGGCAATATGGCATTTGTGGTCACTCGCATCGAAGCGGGTGATCATCCCGGCCCCTGATTTGGATGCCAAAAGGTTCGCCCAAGTCGTTTCGACATCGCCCCCTAGCGGCGTAACCAGACCCAAACCTGTAACAACAACCCGACGCATGTGACGCTCTCCATCGTGCAATTGGTTCGCGCCCCATTAAGGCGAGCGCGGTCAAAAAAGCAAACGGCTTTCCAGCAGGTTCACGCCTGCCCGGAAAGCCGCTTGCAAATTTCGCTCATTCAGCTGCGCAAAGCAGCCTCAACTTAGCTGTTGGCGTTGATGAAATCGATCGCGTCCTTGACGGTCGAGATCTTTTCAGCCGCATCGTCGGGGATTTCGACGTTGAATTCTTCTTCGAACGCCATCACCAGCTCGACGATGTCAAGGCTATCTGCGCCAAGATCGTCGATGAAGCTGGCTGCTTCGGTGACCTTGTCAGCCTCAACGCCGAGATGCTCGACGACGATCTTCTTTACACGATCCGCGGTGTCGCTCATTTTATGCCCCTTCTTGTTTGGGATTTGAATTTCGAAATCCGCCCCTAATGCCCAGCAAGGCGGCTGGCAAGGGGGGAGTGCTTTTGTGGCCGACGAAGCGGGTCAGAGCATCGCCATTCCGCCATTTACGTGCAACGTCTGACCGGTGACATAGCCTGCGTCTTTCGAAGCCAGATAGGCGACGGCTGCGCCGATATCGCTGCCCTCGCCCATGCGGCCCATCGGGATTCGCGCATTGAGCGCATCTTTCTGTGCATCGGGCAACACGTCGGTCATCGCGGTGCGAATAAATCCGGGTGCCACGCAGTTGACGGTGACGTTGCGACTTGCGAGTTCGGCAGCCAGCGCCTTGGACATGCCGACAAGGCCGGCTTTAGACGCGGCATAGTTGATTTGCCCCGGATTGCCCGTTGCGCCAACGACGCTGGTGATCGTGATGATGCGGCCAAAACGCGCCTTCATCATCGGCTTGGTTGCGGCACGCATCAGCCGGAAGGCGGCTTCAAGGTTGATCTTGATCACCTCTTCCCACTCCTCATCCTTCATCCGCATAGCGAGATTGTCGCGGGTGACCCCGGCATTGTTCACAAGGATATCGATCTGGCCAAGCTTTTCGAGTGCAGCCGGAACCAGCGCCTCGACGCTGTTCTTGTCGCCCAAGTTGCAAGGCACAGCGACATGGTCGCCGCCGAGCGATGCACGAAATGCTTCCAGTTTCTCGACATTGCTGCCCGAAACCGCCAGCCGCGCACCCTGCCCGGCCAGCGCATGACAGATTGCACTGCCAATACCGCCCGAAGCGCCCGTGACGAGCGCGGTCATGCCTGTAAGATCGAACATCTTATTCTCCCGTAAAAACTGGTGCGCGCTTTTCGATGAACGCGTTTATCGCCTCGTCATTGTCACGCGTGTTGTGCGCAAGGCTTTGCATCGCAGCTGACATTTCGAGGATGTTCTTGAGGTCGGCCATCTGCCCTTCACGCAACAGGCGCTTGGTCATGCGCACGGCGTGAGGGGGGTTAGCGGCGATCTTGGCTGCGATTTCGCGCGCTTTGGTCATCAAGTCCGTGTTGGGCACGACATGGCTGACAAGACCAATCTTGAGCGCCTCTGCCGCGTCGATCATCTCACCCGTCAGCGCCAATTCGGTCGCGCGGCTGAAACCAACGATGCGTGGCAATAGCCATGCCCCACCGTCGCCGGGGATGATGCCCAGCTTGACAAAACTTTCAGCGAATTTGGCGCTTTCTGCGGCCACTCGCACGTCGCACATCGTAGCGAGATCAAGCCCGGCGCCTATCGCATGGCCGTTGACAGCTGCCACCACTGGTACCTCGAGCGCCTGAAACATCAGCGGCAGGCGCTGAATGCCATATTTATAGTTCCGCCGCGTCTCGACCGGATTGCCCGAACGCAGCCCACCGCTATCGGGGCGCATCTGCTTCAGATCGCCACCTGCCGAAAAGGCCGTACCGGCGCCGGTCAGGATGACGCAGCGCACCGAAATGTCGCGATCCGCAGCTTCGAAGGCTGCACAGAGCGCGTCGACCACACCCAGATCGGAGATCGGGTTGCGCTTTTCGGGCATATTCAGGGTTATCGTCAGAATCGACCCGTCACGTTCTTGCAACAGCATGGATTAAAGCTCCTTCAGGGCGGCTTCGATGTCGTCCATCGAAATGATACTCGTGGTTGCGACCTCGTCGCCCGCGCTGCGCTTCACCATCGGTGACAGCACCTTGCCGCCAAATTCGTAGAAATGGGTCACCCCCGCGTCGCGCATCGCTATCGCTGATTCGCGCCAGCGAACGCGTCCGGTGACTTGCTCAACCAGCAGCCTGCGGATTTCATCGGCTTCGGAAACCGGCGCGGCCAATATGTTGGCGAACACAGGCACGAAAGGCGCAATAATCGCCGTTTGCCCCAGCGCATCTGCCATGCGGTCCGCCGCAGGCTGCATCAGCGGGCAATGGAAAGGTGCGGAAACCGGGAGCAGTATGCCGCGCTTGATGCCATGATCCTTGACCAGTTCGATGGCGCGGTCGATCGCGCCCTTATGACCTGAAATCACAACCTGCGACGGATCATTGTCATTGGCCACGGTACAGGTTTCGCCCTGCGCTGCAGCGGCGGCGAGCGCCTCTGCTTTCTCGATATCAGCGCCGAGCAAGGCCGCCATAGCGCCAATGCCCACCGGCACCGCCGCCTGCATGGCCTGCCCGCGCAGCTTAAGCAGCTTGGCGGCCGTCGCCAGATCGAAGGCACCGGCAGCACACAAAGCCGTATATTCGCCAAGGCTATGGCCGGCGACGAAACTGGCTTTCTCGGACAGTTTCAAGCCGCCTTCCTTTTCCAGCACGCGCAAAGTCGCGATTGCATTGGCCATGATGGCAGGCTGGGCGTTTTCGGTGAGCGTCAGGTCGGCTTCGGGACCATCGCACATCAGCTTGAACAGGCTTTGTCCAAGTGCATCGTCAACCTCTTGGAAAACCTCGCGCGCCACTGCACTCGCCCCGGCCAGCGCCTTGCCCATGCCGACAGCCTGGCTGCCCTGCCCCGGAAAGATGAATGCCCGCATGTTCGCTCCCTTATGCGTCTTGTCGTCCCCAGCCGCCTATGGCCGGATCGCCTGTGATGCAAGCAAGAGTGAGCGTCAGGGGATGATTGTTGTGAACAAAAAAATACTCGGTGCACTAGGCCCTGACAGCTAAGCAGTTGCTTAAAGATCGCATATAAGCAGCTGATGGATAGACGGCCACAACCGTCCACTCCACTTGCAACACTCACAGTTGCAAACAACGGAGTAGACCATGTCCATTGCCCAACCCGCAAAACGGTGGGACCCAATCGTCAAACTGACCCATTGGGGGGTCGCGTCTGCCGTCATCGCCAACGCCCTTTTCACCGAAGAGGGATCGGGCTGGCATGTCTGGGTGGGCTATGCGCTGGCTGGTCTGCTCTTGCTGCGCTGGCTATGGGGCTTTGTCGGCACCCGCAACGCCCGCTTTTCGGCCTTCCCGCCCAATCCGATGCGCGCCATACGCTACATAGCCGGAGCCCGAAAGGGCCAGCAAACACAGCATAGCTCACACAATCCACTCGGCACGCTGATGGTATATGCCTTGTGGTCGTGTCTGGGCGTCATCATTGCGAGCGGCATCGCCATGTCCGGTCCACCGCCTGCCAATCCAAATGTCCGTGAAGCTGGAGAGGCCTATGAGGCAACTTCCACCGAGGTGCGTAGCTATGCCGAAGAAGAAGGCGGGGAAGAGCGAGAGGAGCAGGAAGGTGGTGAATCGGGCGAAGGCGGCGAAGAGGTTCTCGAAGAAGTCCATGAAATCGCGGTCAACCTGCTCTATGTGCTGATCGCATTGCACATATTGGGTGTCCTGTTCGAAACAATACGGCATGGACGTGGAACAGTGGGAGCAATGATTCCCTTTATGAACCGAAGGAAGCCATGACGCAAACGGCCAACTCGCCTGCAACGACCGGCCCCGCAAGGGCCGGTCTCGTCGCTGTGATCGTCGGCATTCAGGCAATTGCCGCGATCTTCTTCATCGCCGACGCGATAGGCGATCTGGCGGCAGGCGAAATGGATTTTCACATTTTGGTCGAGGCGCTGATCGCCTTTGCCTTGCTGGCAGGCGTCGGCATCGGTGCATGGATGGCTCGTCGTTTGCTAGCTGAAGCGCAGGAACGCGAGCGGATATTGGCGATAGCCTCCGGCGCATTGACCGAGCATATCGAGTTGCGCTTTCGCGACTGGAAACTGACCGATGCCGAGGCCGAAGTGGCGTTGTTCGCAATCAAGGGTTGCGATGCCGCCGAGATAGCCCGGTTGCGCGGTGCCGCGCAAGGCACGGTGCGAGCTCAGCTAAGCCATGTTTATGCCAAATCGGGCGTCGCAACCCAGGCTGAATTGGTCAGCCTGTTCATCGATGATTTGTTACAGGTGGACTTGCGGAACCCGACTTAGCCAACAAGACCGAAAGGCACGATCTTGTTGGCGCTGTCATGCCCGACATCCGCTTCGCCCAGATAAGGAATGCCATAACGGTCGCACCAACGGCGAGCGATTTCCTCGGCCGTCTCTCCAAAGGGGCGATCATTTTCAGGCACATCGCTGACGCGACCGAGGCGCAGCCCGGCAAGGCCAGCGCCTTTCAAATGCTCCCCGACATGGAAGAAAGCGCGGTCGAAAGCGTAGAGATATTCGCTGACTTCCTCGACCATCAGTACATGGCCCTTGAGATCGGGCATCAGCGGCGTGCCGACCAGCATGGCGAGCGTCATCAGGTTAAAGGCGGCATATTTCTGGCCAGCTTCTATATGTGATTCCAGTGATTTGGGATTGCCTTTTACCAGCCAGTCCAAAGACCGCCTGACCGCGTCTTCACCGCCTTGGCGCCGGATGTCGGCAGGCATCGGGCCATGCACTGGCCAGCCGATACCCGCTTTGTACAGCGCCGCGAGCAAATTTCCCTGATCGCTATAGCCCAGATAAGTTTTCGACTTCGCCGGGGCCTTCAACTGTTTCACCGCAGCTTCGGCAATGCGGCAAGCGCCATAGCCGCCGCGAACGAACCAGATCGCATCATAAGCAGGATCGTTGGCGAGGCGCACAAACGCCTCGAGCCGCTGTGCATCACTTCCGGCGAAATGGCCCTGTTCGATGAAGCATTGGTCGTCGAAGACCAGAGCGGCCTCAGGATGGCTTGCCGCCGCCAGCGCGGTGACGCGCGCGGCATCGTCTCGGGTGAAGGGGGTTGAAGGTGCGCATATGCCGATTTTCAACTTGAAGCACTCCCCATCACACACCGTAGCCCTGAGCCTGTCGAAGGGCGCTTTTCAGTTACAGCGCAATACCCTGATGCGTGCTTCGACGGGCTCAGCACTACGGTTATTTTTGCCAAGCATTGCATTCTTACTAAGCAGCCAATAGCGGGGCTGGATGTCAAAAAACAAATCCTATTTCTTCTGCGGTATCGGTGGTTCGGGCATGTTGCCGCTGGCCAATATCGTCCGCGATGGCGGAGCGAAGGTCGCTGGTTCAGATCGCGCGCTCGACCAGGGACGACTCGCTCCCAAGTTCGAATGGCTGCAAAGCTTGGGTATCGACATTTTTCCGCAAAATGGCAGCGGGCTGACCAGCGCCGACCAGCTCTTAATCGCCTCCGCCGCGGTTGAGGACAGCGTTCCCGACGTTGCCAAGGCAAAGGAACTGGGCTGCGCACGCATGACACGGGCGGAGTTGCTGGCCGACTTGTTCAACGCAGCACGGCGCTCGGTCGCTGTGGGCGGTACCAGCGGCAAATCGACCGTGACCGGGATGATCGGCTGGATATTGACCGATGCGGGGCTCGACCCGACCATTATGAATGGCGGGGTGATGAAGAATTTCGTCTCGGAAGGCACACCCTTCGCCAGTGCCCGTGTGGGCCATGGCGGGATCTTCGTGTCCGAGGTCGACGAGAGTGACGGCTCGATTGCGCTTTTCCGGCCCGAAGTCGCGGTGCTCAACAATATCAGCCTCGACCATAAGTCGCTCGACGAATTGCGCCAGCTGTTCGGCGATTTCGCTGAGACCGCGAAACGTGCGATCTGGAACGCAGACGATATCGAAACCGTGGCGTTGCTCGCCCCGATGGGCTTGAAAAACGCAATCAGTTTCGGCTTTTCCGATCGAGCGGATGTGCGCGCCTTAGATGTGATAGAGATGCCGCTGGGCAGTCGGTTTACTCTCAAAGCCAATGGCCAGAGTTGGCCTGTGACACTGCAAGTCCCCGGGCGCCACAACATCGCCAATGCCCTCGCCGCTATTGCTGCCGCGCTGGCGCTCGATGTGCCGGTGGCGCAAGCCGTGCATGGCGTAGAACGCTTTGCAGGCCTCGCTCGCCGTCTCGATATTGTCGGCATTGCGGGTGGCATCACCGTCATCGACGATTTCGGCCATAATCCCGACAAGACAGCGGCGACGCTGGCCACGCTCAAGGCCTTTCCGGGGCGCATCATCGCCTTTTTCCAGCCGCACGGCTATGGTCCGATCCGCGTGATGGGCAATGAACTGGCGGGGGTATTTGCAAAGCATCTCAACCGCGATGACTATCTGATCCTGTGCGATCCAGTTTATTTCGGCGGCACGGTCGATCGCAGACTGGGCAGCCAGTCGATCACCGACGCCGTCGTCGCGGCTGGCAAGCAGGCAGAATATATTCCGAGCCGCGAAGATTGCGGCAACCGCATAGTCGAGCTGGCACAACCCGGCGACCGCATCGTCATCATGGGTGCGCGCGATGATACGCTGAGCGGTTTTGCCGCCGATCTGCTAACGCGTTTGGTAAAGGCAAGTGTCGCATGAAAAAGCTGGTCTATTTCCTTATACCATTAACGCTCTCGGGTTGCGCCAGCACCCGTATGGCGAACGAGGCAGTCGCGCCGGTCAATATCCGGATTATCGGCATCAATGATTTTCATGGGGCTCTCGATCCACCCAAGGCCACCACAGAAGTTACCAATGCAGCAGGCGCAAAAGTCCGCATCCCTTCCGGAGGAGTCGCCTATCTCGCCTCCGCCATTGACTCGCTGAAAGCTGACGCCCCGAACAATGCCGTGGTGGCTGCTGGCGACCTGATCGGCGCCTCGCCGCTATCCTCCTCGCTGTTCCTCGACGAACCCTCGATCATGGCGATGGGCATGGTGGGGCTAGAGTTTAATGCAGTCGGCAATCATGAATTCGACCGCGGCACCGAAGAGCTCTTGCGGATGCAAGCGGGCGGGTGTGAAAAATTCACCCAATCCGAACCGTGCCGCGTCGACGAATCCTTCTCTGGCGCAAAGTTCAAAATGCTCGCTGCGAACACCAAGAAGGCAGACGGAAGCACCTTGTTTCCGCCCTATGCGCTCAAGAAATTCGGCAAGGGCAAAACGCAAGTGACCGTGGGCTTCATCGGCATGACGCTGGAGGGCACCGCGAACCTGGTTTCTGCCGGACGCATCAAGGGCATCAGCTTTACCGATGAGGCTGACACCGCCAACGCTTTGGTGCCGCAACTCAAGGCAGCGGGTGCGGACGTTATTGTAGTGCTGGTGCATGAAGGCGTGAACAACAGCGGCGATATCAACAATCCCAAATGCGATGGCGTTTCGGGGACATTGTTTCCAATACTCGACCGGCTGGACCCGGCTGTCGATCTGGTCGTCTCCGGCCATACCCACCAAAGCTATGTCTGCGACTATGGTAATATCAATCCAGCCCGCCCTCTCTTGCTCACCAGCGCAGGCTCGCGCGGGCAGGTCGTGACTGGCATTGACTTGAAGGTCGATCCCCGCACCGGTAAAGTCCTGTCCAAATCCGCGCGCAATGTTGTGGTGCAAAGCGAGGCTTTCTCCAATGCGCGCGGCGATGTGCCGCTGGTTGATGGCTTCCCCGCTTTTGCCCCCCGCGCAGACTTGGCAGCGCTTGCTGGTCGCTACAGGGAGGCCGCGAAGGCAGAGGCCAATCGTGTGGTCGGCACACTAGTGGGCCCCGCAACACGTGATCGCGGCAAGACTGGTGAGAGCCTACTCGGGAATCTGATCGCCGACGCCCAGCTCGCGGCAACCGCCGGTCCCGAAAATGGCGGCGCGCAGATTGCCTTCATGAACCCCGACGGGATTCGCGCCGAAGTGGCGCCCGACAAGGATGGCCAAGTGACCTTCGGCGCGGTTTTCGCAGCCCAGCCCTTTGGCAACACCTTGATCACAAAGACGCTGACCGGGAAGCAGATCATCGAGATATTGGAGCAACAGCTCAACAATCCCGACTGGTATCGCATCCTCTCTCCGTCGAGCGGCTTCCGCTTCGGCTACGATCTGTCGCGCCCCATCGGCCAGCGCGTTTTGTTTGCGACGCTGAATGGCGTGCCGCTGGATAACAGCACGACCTATCGCGTCACTGTCAGCGACTTTCTGTCAAACGGCGGCGATGGCTTTTCAGTGTTTAAGGACGGAACCGATCCCGCAGTGGGACCAACCGACCTAGAGGCCTTCATGGCGTGGCTGTCGCGCGGCGGGGCAACGGCGCTGCCAGCACTCGACAGGGTCGAGAACAAGACGCCCCAATAGAACCGCCAAAACCCTTGCATTCCCTGCCATTCCAGCCTAATGGCGCGCCTTCGCCCGGGACTGCTCGGCCGAAATGAAGAAAGCCGGAGGGGCGCTCGCATGGGGCGACGTCAGCGATCGGTAAGAGAAGGAAGACGACCATGCCGTTGTACGAGCATGTTTTTTTGGCGCGTCAGGACCTGTCACAAGCACAGGTAGATGCGCTGGCTGAAAATGCCACCAAGATCGTCGAAGAGAATCAGGGCAAAGTCGTAAAGACCGAAACCTGGGGCCTTCGCAGCCTTGCCTACAAGATTCAGAAGAACCGCAAGGCGCATTTCGTAATGCTCGACCTTGACGCTTCGGGCGATGCCATCGCCGAACTGGAACGCCAGACCCGCATGAACGAAGATGTGATCCGTTACATGACCGTCCGCGTTGACGAGCATGAAAAAGGCCCGTCGGTGATGATGCGCAAGCAGGAACGCAGCGACCGTGGTGATCGCGGTGGCTTTGGCGACCGTCCTGACCGTGGCCCCCGTCCTGATCGTGGTGGCCCCGACCGTGGTGATCGCGAAGCTCGCGCTCCCCGTGCTCAAGAGGAGATCTGATCCATGGCACGTCCGTTTTTCCGTCGCCGCAAGTCCTGCCCTTTTTCGGGCAAAGACGCTCCGCGCATCGACTATAAAGATACCCGCCTGCTTCAGGGTTACATCTCTGAACGCGGCAAAATCGTTCCCAGCCGCATCACTGCCGTTTCGGCCAAGAAGCAGCGCGAACTCAGCCAAGCCATCAAGCGTGCACGCCATCTCGGCCTCATGCCCTATGTCGTGAAGTAAGGAGAAGACCCATGGAAATCATCCTGCTTGAACGCGTGGAAAAGCTGGGCCACATCGGCGATGTCGTCAATGTGAAGGACGGTTACGCGCGTAACTTCCTGCTTCCCAACAAGAAGGCGCTTCGCGCCAACGAAACCAACCGCAAGGTTTTCGAAGCCAACCGTGCCAAGATCGAGGCAGACAATGCCAACCGTCGCGGCGATGCTGAAAAGCATGCGACCACTGTCGAAGGCAAGCAGATCGTTCTGATCCGCGCAGCTTCGAACACTGGCCAGCTTTATGGTTCGGTTTCGGTCAAGGACATCGTCGACGGCCTGAACGCACAGGACGCGAAGGTATTGAAGGCGATGATCGTGCTCGAACGCCCGATCAAGACCCTCGGCGTGTTCGACGTCAAGGTCGTTCTGCACCCCGAAGTTGCGGTGACCGTCACCGTCAACGTCGCGCGTTCGGACGACGAAGCCGAACTGCAGAAGGACGGCGTCAACGTCATCGATCAGATGTTCGAAGACGAACAGGCTGACATCGCAGCCCAGGCCATCGAAATGGCCGAAGCCCGCGAAGCTGCCGCTGACGAAGCTGACGAAGCCGACGCTGCGCGCATCGAAAAGCTGAAGGCCGATCAGGCAGCCGCCAAGGCCGCAGAAGGTCTCTCGGCCGACGCAGGCGAAGACGAAGCCTGATAGCTTTTAACAGCCAAACAAAGAGCCGCCCCGTCGCAAGATTGGGGCGGCTCTTTTGTAGGTTCAAACGGCCAGTCTGTACCCAATGGCAGGCTCATTCATAATAAACTGTGGCTGTGACGGGAAATCTTCAAGCTTTTGCCGAAGCGCGCGTATCGCGACCCGCAAATATTCGATCTGGTCCTCTTGTGCAGGCCCCCAAACAACCCGCAGTAAGTGGGCATGGGTCAACACGCGACCGGCATGTTTCGCAAGTTCCGCGAAAACGGCATATTCCTTGGGCGTCAGATGGATCACTTCACCATTTTTCAGGACCGCACGACGGTATAGATCGATTAAAACGTTGCCCAGTTGGATCGGGCCCTCTCCTGAATTCGGGCTAATATCTAAAAGGTTATCAACATAGCGATCCAGCTTCGCCGCTTCGGTCGCGACGCTAGCGATTATCGACCGGTCACCTTCGCCAGCACGCTTAAGAGCCCTTGCGGCTGCGCCTATCGCGTTGAGACTGGGTTTGAAATCTTCACCAATCGACGCCAGCAATGATGATCTGATGGTATCGCGTTCACGCAGTTTGACAACCTCACGTGCCTCCTGTTCCAACTTGGCGCGTTCCATCGCCAGTGCAGCTTGGTCGAGCAGACTTTCCAGAAGTTCCAGTTGCGTCCCGATAACTGGGGGCGCACCATCTGCTCTCGCCAGCCCAACCGCCGCCAAGACAGCGTCAGCTGATCGGATCGGGCGGAACTGCCAATCAACCGGATCAAGCCGTCCAACCCCGCGCCCTGCGGGTTCCCCCTGAAGCAAAGTGATTGTTGCCGCCGCCAGATCACTTGGTGCTAACTGGATATCACCGAGAGTCGAGGCAAGCACTGCAGGCTGGTCGTTGTCAGCCAACAAGACCGCATTGCAACCGAACAGTTGAGCCAGTTCATTGACCACAACCTCCGAAATGCTGCGTTGGCTGGAACAAGAAAGCAGGCGTCTTGCAAAACCGGCAATGGCTGCATTTCGGGCTGCATGCGCAGCGGCCAATTGTGCCTGTTCCCGCAATTGACCAGCGAGGCGGCTTGTGACCAACGCGACAATGAACAATATCACCACTGTTGCAACATCAACGGGACTTTGTATCCGGAGGGTGTGTAAGGGAACGGTGAAGTAAAAATTATAGGCCAATGTCGCAGCGACGGCGCCCGCCAGTGACGGCCAAAGCCCCCAGTAGCTGGCCACCAAGAGTACTGGCGGGATGTAAAGCAACACGACCGGAGCAGTGCCCCACCGGATCGCCACGAGCTGCCCGATTATGGTCGCCACTGCTACCAACAGCATGGCAACTGCGTGACCGGTCAACCAAAATGCCAAATCAGGCTGCCGTGGCTCGGAAATCAGTTTCGAAATCTTCATGCCTTAAAATTGCGCCTTTGCATTGGGATAGTCGAGTATTTTTGGCGGTCTTTATGCGTCAGCTACCCAATTCCACATGGAAACTTTATGCGGTTGGCCGACACAAGGCGCGCATGGAAAAATTTCAAACCGCGCCAGATGCTGCTCTCGATTCCGTAGCACCTCATCATAATCCCAAAGAAAAACTGGGTGTACTCATGCTCGGCGCAATTGGCGTTGTTTATGGGGATATCGGCACCTCTCCGCTATATGCTCTGAAAGAGAGTTTTATTGGGCCGCACCCGATGAACGTGAACCAGTTGCATATTTTCGGCGTATTGAGCCTCATCTTCTGGTCGCTGATGCTCATCGTTACAGTTAAATATGTGTTTGTAGCGATGCGCGCCGATAACCGTGGAGAGGGTGGCTCGTTTGCCTTGCTTGCGCTGATGACGCGCCATCTTTCGGGCAGCAAATGGTCGCCGATCCTTATCATGCTGGGTGTTCTCGCAGCGTCGCTATTTTATGGAGATGCGATGCTTACTCCAGCCATTTCGGTGCTGTCTGCAGTCGAGGGCCTTACAGTTGTAGAGGCGCGGCTGGAGCCTTTGGTATTGCCAATTGCAGTCATCGTGCTCGTTGGCCTGTTTCTGATCCAGTCCAAAGGCACTGCGCGCGTCGGTGCACTGTTCGGCCCGATTGTGCTCATCTACTTCGCGACGCTGGCGACGCTCGGCATCGTCAACATTGCGACCCATCCTGAAATTATTGGTATTCTGAACCCGGTCTGGGCCGTGGAATTTTTTGTATACGATCCCAAACTGGCATTCCTGGCGATGGGTTCCGTATTCTTGGCCGTAACGGGGGCGGAAACGCTCTATGCCGATATGGGCCATTTCGGGCGTAAAGCCATTGGCATCAGTTGGCTCACGTTGGTCTATCCATGCCTGATGCTGAATTATATGGGGCAAGGCGCCTTGCTGCTTGAAACCCCCTCGGCGGTCGAGAATCCGTTTTTCCTGATGGCACCTGAATGGGCTCGGCTACCTTTGGTAATCATTGCCACACTGGCAACAATCATCGCCAGCCAGGCAGTAATTTCGGGCGCATTCTCGGTCACGCAGCAAGCCATGCAGCTTGGTTTCCTACCGCGCATGCGGACCCTGCATACCAGCGCCAAAGCAGTCGGCCAAATCTACATACCGATGATCAACTGGGGGCTTTTGCTCATGGTGTTGCTGTTGGTTCTGGGATTTGGTCAATCGACGCGATTGGCTTCAGCTTACGGAATTTCAGTCATCGGTACCATGCTGATCACCACGTTGATGCTGGCATTCCTCATCTTTAAGGTTTGGCGCTGGAACCGTTTGCTTGCCACCCTGACGGTAGGACTTTTCCTTCTGGTCGACGGAATCTACTTCGCGTCGAACATTACCAAGATTCCCGACGGCGGATGGGTTCCGCTGGCGGTCGCTGCGACCTTGTTCACCGTGCTAACCACCTGGGCAACAGGCCGCAAATTGTTGCGCGACCAATTGGCGGAATCAGCAATGCCTCTAAAGGTGTTTATCAATTCGGCGTCATCAGCACATCGAATTCGGAACACCGCGGTTTTCATGTCAGCCTCGCCAGACAATATCCCTTCGGCCTTGCTGCATAATCTGAAGCACAATCAGGTTATGCATGAGCGCGTTCTGATAGTGACCGTCAGAGTTGCTGAAATTCCTTTTGTCGATCAGGAAAAGCGCCTCGAGGTGTTGAACGCCGGAAAGGGGTTTTACCGCGTAATCGTGAACTACGGTTTCATGGATGAGGTCGATATTCCACATGCACTGGCCGGACTCACGAACATCGGCGAACCTTTCAACATCATGACCACTAGCTTTTTCCTCGGTCGACAGAAATTCATTGTCTCAAAAGACCATGCGGGAATGGCTGTTTGGCGAGAGCATCTTTTTGCATGGATGATGAAGAGTTCGGAAAGTGCGATGGAATATTTCAAACTACCGGTGAATCGGGTCGTCGAACTGGGCAGCCAGATGCATATTTGAGTTTGCCGGTTTCAATCCGTTCACTGCGGCCCATTCGAGGCTTTACACCAAGCCGAGATCGAAGGTGCACAAACTGGGATTCCTGCCGGAATAGGCCGGCGGCCCATTTGGCCACCGCTTGACTTTGTCAATTTGTTCACCTATTGTTCCTATCGCTCTTTGAAAGCCAGCGGCCCATCCGACCGGCATTGAATATCCCTGCGCTACCGCGATTGGCAGCTCCACAAGGTGACATAAGGTAACACGCAGGGGGTGGGGTAGTAGTGGAGCTTTGTAACCTTATTGGCTCACTGGCGGCGCTAATTGCCTCAGATCGACCGCAGCGATTCCTCTCACGTCCCGCACAATTGCTCCGCCAGCGCGTGGCCCATGTCGGCCTCCGGGAACACCACCTTGGAAACACCCAGCCGCGTCAGGATCAGGCCGTGCTGGCGCGTCGAGGCCTTGGCCCAGATGTCTTTTATGCCCAGTTCCTGCAGCGCGAGCACAGACAGCACACTGCCTTCCAGGCTCGCGCCGATCGCAACCACGGCATAGTCGACCTCGTTCACGCCCAGCGCGCGCAGCGCCTCTGCCTCGGTCGAATCCGCCTGCACGACATGCGGCAGGTCGTCGGCGAGTTTCTGGACGATTTCGGCATTGCCATCGATGCCGACCACCTCGTGCCCCAGTTCTACAAGGCGCAGCGCCACGGCTTCGCCAAAGCGGCCAAGGCCGATCACCGCGACATTCTTTTTCTCGGCGGTTTTTGAGCGTTTAGCCAATGAGAACCTCCTCTTTGGGATAATGGTAGAAGACCGGTTTGCCGCGCGAAGCAAGCGCCGCAAACAATGTGATCGGGCCAACCCGCCCGACGAGCATCAGGAAGATTAGCAGATATTTGCCCGGATCGGTGAATTGCGCCGTGACGCCGGTCGACAGGCCGGTGGTGGTGAATGCCGACACAGCCTCGAACATTGCGTCGCGCGCGGCGATATGCGGTGACAGCGCGACGAGCAGATAGCCCATGTTCATCACCAGAAGTGCTGCCAGTGCCACCACCGAAATGGCGCGCCGCTGATTATGCTCGCCAATGCGGCGGCCAAAGGCCTCGACATCGGGCTTGCCGCGGATTTCGGACCAGATAATCAGCAGAATGACGACAATGGTCGCCACCTTGACGCCACCCGCAGTCCCGGCACTGCCACCGCCGATGAACATCAGGATCGACGTCAGCATCAGCGATTGGTCGGTCAGCCCGCCGATATTGACGGCATTGAAACCTGCGGTGCGTGACGTGACCGACTGGAACAGGCCGTTCAGCACATGCGCATGTGGCTCTAGCGTGCCCATCGTTTCGGGATTATCCCATTCGAGAAGGATGAACAGCACAGCACCCGCGATCAGCAGGAAAGCATAGCCCAAAAGGGTCAACCGCCCGTGCAGCGAGATCCGTTTCCAGCCGCGCTGGGTCCACATGTCGCGATACACCGGATAGCCAATGCCGCCCGCGACAACCGCCGCCATGATGGGCGTCAGGAACAGCCAGTCCGAGCGGAACCCCATCAGATTGTCGCTCCACAGCGCAAAGCCGGCATTGTTGAAAGAGGAAACGGCATGAAAAAGCCCGTTCCAGCCAGCCTCACTTAAAGTCTGCCCATATCCGAGCCAAAGCCACAGGCACAGCCATGCGGCGACGGCTGCTTCGAAGGTGATCGTGAAAACAACGATGATCCGCAGCAACGGGCGGACATTGCCGGGGGTGATCCCGCTATTTTCCGCCGCCAGTCCGCGCCGGATGCCGAAGCCCATCGTCCGGCTGAACAGCGCAACGATCAGCACCGACGCGCTCATGATGCCAAGGCCACCTAGCTGGATGAGGATCAATATGGTGAGTTCACCCATTCCCGACCAGTGGTTCGGCACATCCAGTGTCGACAGGCCGGTAACGCACAGCGCCGAGACTGCGGTGAACCAGGCGTCGACAAAGGGCGTTCCCTGCCCGCTTTCGGTCGCCGCCGGAAAGGACAACGCGAGCGCACCCAACAGCGAAACAAAGAAGAAAAGCACCGGCACAATCTGCACTGGCCGCGCGAACAACAGGTTCACCAACCGGTCGAGTGTACCGACGGCGATCCGTTCAACCAGATGTTCGGGATGATGCTGTTGTTCGGCCAAAACTTTCCCCTCGCTTGCAATGCCTTACTGGCAATGCGCGGCAGGGGGAAGGATCAATAGCCCATCAGGCTCATCACTTCCTTGCGGCTTGACTGGTCGTCGAGGAAACAGCCGATCAACTTGGAGGTAATCATGTTGACGCCGTGCACCTTGACGCCGCGTCCAGTCATGCAACCATGCTGCGCCTCGATTACCACAGCCACGCCCTCGGGCTTCAGATGATCCCAGATGCAGTTGGCGACCTCTGCCGTCAGCCTTTCCTGCACCTGCAAGCGGCGGGCAAAGCCGTGGAGGACGCGGGCGAGCTTGGAAATGCCAACAACGCGGTCTGTCGGCATATAGGCGATCGACGCCTTGCCGATGATCGGCGCCATATGATGCTCGCAATGCGACTGGAACGGAATATCCTTAAGCAGCACCAGTTCATGATAGCCGCCGACTTCCTCAAAAGTTCGCGACAAATGGACCGAAGGGTCTTCGCCATAGCCAGCGCAATATTCACGCCAAGCACGGCCAACGCGGCGAGGCGTATCGATGAGGCCTTCACGGCTTGGATCGTCACCGGTCCAGCGGATCAGCGTCTTGATCGCGTCGAGCACTTCATCGGGAACGACAACCTTGCCGCTCTCGTCAATCTCGTCATCATAGTGAATATGCGCGATGGGAAACACCTTTTCGGGTCTGTTCATTAGCCTGTCCTTGCGGAGTCGAGATCGCGCAAAGTTAGGCCCAGCCCGCCTTTCTATCCTATACAGTCATTAACCCTTAAGGCGTTGTCCGCAAGGGGTTAGACGCTGGGCCGGCCTTGTTTCATTCCGGTATCTGCCAACGCACGCGGCTGGACCAGCTTGCTGGACCGCTTGCATCTGATTCTCCGCCAAACCTTGCCCTGCGCATCAGCGCCTTGCAGGTCGCTGCATCGAGGTCGGAATGACCGCTGGATTTGGTTACTGTACAAGCCGTCGGCTTGCCACCGGCACCGACTTCTAAACGGAATGCGGTAGTGCCCTGACGCTTTTGTTGCAGAGCGCGCGAAGGATAGTCATTCGTCGTCACCCAGGTTCCGGGATTGCCGAGAGGAACAGCAATGGCCGACGAAATGGTTTGGGTCGATGTTTCGATCTCTGCTGGTAGCGGTTCGATTTCATATTGAAGAGCAGGTTGCTCGACCGATTCATAGGGTATTTCGCGACTGGCAGGAGGCATAGTTTGGTCGTCACTATCGAGCGCATTAAACAGGAGAACCAAAAGGATGACGCCGACACCCAGCATATTTCGACCGATTTTTGTATTCACCAGCCAGTCCAGAACGGCACCAGTTCCACTTTGCGGGAAGTTCAAACGAAACTGTTTATACTCATCATCTTTCGCCGCTCGCTCTTCCTCCAAAGTCTTGTAGCCATCGCCGGGTACATATTCGGTCGATGTATAAGGATCGATAATTTCGACCGGTGCGGTTGGTTCCACAGCTTCGAGGGATGGCGTCGTTTCGGCGTAGGTGACCGCGCCGGTGCGCTGCAATTCGGATTCGACACGGCGAGCTTCGATGACGTGGAGATTTGCCCGCAAAGAAGCCTTCCCCTTTGCAAGCGTCACCCGACATTTAGCACACACATTTTCAAGTGGTTCCGCCGCATGCGCCGAAGATCGCATCAGATCATCGACACGATCCCGAACATCCTCAAAATCCGAGAGTGTGGCGCCGCATTCCTTGCATTTGGGTTTGCCAAAGCCAAACATCGCCACGCCTTGGGCTAGCCGATCGCCTGCCCGGTTTTCGCCCAGTCTGCAAGAAAGCCTTCGATGCCCTTGTCCGTAAGAACATGCTTGAACAGTCCTTTGATCACCGACGGCGGTGCGGTCATGACATCAGCCCCAATTTTTGCGGCTTCGAGGACGTGAATACCGTGGCGCACGCTTGCGACCAGAATTTCGGTGTGGAAGCCATAATTGTCGTAGATCATGCGAATATCGCTGATCAATTGCATGCCGTCGAAACCATTGTCATCGTGACGCCCGACAAAGGGTGAGATGAATGTCGCGCCCGCCTTTGCTGCCAGCAGCGCTTGATTGGCGGAGAAGCAAAGCGTGACATTGACCATCGTTCCGTCACTGGTCAGCGCTTTGCAGGTTTTCAGGCCATCAATGGTCAACGGCACTTTGATGCAGACATTGTCCGCAATCTTGCGCAGAACTTCGGCTTCTTTCATCATCGTGGCATGGTCGAGCGCTACCACCTCCGCCGATACCGGACCATCGGTCAGGCCGCAAATTTCCTTGGTCACCTCCATGAAATCACGACCCGACTTCATGATCAGCGACGGATTGGTCGTCACCCCATCGAGCAGGCCGGTTGCGGCCAGTTCCTTGATGTCGTCAATTTCTGCAGTGTCGGCGAAGAATTTCATGGGACGGCAGCTCTCTTCATGCGGATGGAATCACTTCTCCGCCTATAGGCAAAAGCGCCGCCGCTTGGACAGCGCTATATTGCGCTTAACGGAGCAAACCAAACACCGCGATCAGCATTGGATCATTGGTCTTTTGCGGATTGGCGCGAATGCCCTCTTCCTCTAGCCCGATGGCGGCCCAGATGGCATCGTCGGCCTTGCGGGTAATATCCTGCCCGAGTGCGGCCATATCGAAGCCCGTAACCGACTGAACCGCGCGGTTGATGACCTGATCGTCGAACAGTCGCAGGCCATCAGAAATCCCGGGCAACATCGCGTCAAACAGCGCAATCCCCATTTTGCCGCGTAAGAACCGGGATGCTGCCTGGGGACCGCCGCGGACGATTTCATCTGCGGCCTCGATGCTGACCATACGGATCGTGTCGGCAATCATCGGTGCCGCCCGTTCGGCCCCTTTTTCGGCATCGCGGTTGAGTTGGCGTTGCAGGCGGTCGCGGAAAGATTGGCTCTGGAGAAGGGCCGACAAAATTGTCGTCCCCCGCCCGCCGCCGAAGCGATCGGGCAAGGCGATGCGCGCAACCGAACTGTCCCAAAAACCTCCTGGCTGGAGCAACAGCGCAAAGGCATTTTGCGAGGCGAGCGTCAAAAGGCGCCGGATCACCTCAGCAAGGCTATAGCGCGGCCCGCCCGCACAGCCCGGCAAAGTAAGCGTTGCACCTGCGACACCGGCAAGCAGGATGTGGCGGCGTTCAAACATTACAGACATCAAGCGACTCCTCCCAAAACCCTATAACGTTCGAATATCAGAAAAATTCCGACTCTACCATGAACGGGTCGGTCAAGGCGTGACGCGGCGAAGGTCGCGCCCTATATCCGCCGGATGAATCGTCCTCGCCCTTCCGGCAAACGCGTGCGCGTGATCCTGCTGACGCAGGTGATAGGCCCGCTCGACTATCGCCTGCCTGACTGGATGGACGCCAATGTCGGCTCGGTTGTGGTGGTGCCTTTGGGGCCGCGCAAGATGGTGGGCGTAATCTGGGACGACGGCGTGTTCGGCGATGAAGCGATCGAGGAACACCGGCTGCGCAATGTGCTCGAGGTGGTCGATGTCCCGCCGATCAAACAAGGGTTGCGCAGGCTGGTCGACTGGGTTGCGGACTATTATCTTTCTAATCACGCCGCCGTATTGCGGATGGTATTGTCTTCGTCGGCGGCCTTGTCGGCAGGCGGGACGGTAACCGAATATCGACCCTCGGGTATCGAGCCGACGCGACTGACACCTCAGCGAGCGGCGGCGCTGGACGCTTTGGTCGATGCGCAGGGCTTGGTGCGTGAACTGGCCGAGCAGGCGGGGGTCAGCGAAGGGGTAATCCGTGGGCTGGTGAAGGTTGGCGCGCTCGAACCTGTCACTGTCAGCATTGATGCGCCCTTTGCAAAGCCTGATCCGGAGCATGAACATTCAGAGTTATCTGACCTACAGGAAGCCGCCGCCAAGGTGATGCGGGATGCCGTTGAGGCAAGCCAGTTCGAACCTATTGTTCTCGACGGAGTCACCGGTTCGGGCAAGACCGAGACCTATTTCGAGGCAGTAGCAACCGCTCTGAAGATTGAAAAACAAGTTCTTGTTCTACTTCCAGAAATTGCTTTGACCCAGCCGTTCCTACAACGCTTCGAGGCCCGCTTCGGGGTTGAACCTGCGACTTGGCATTCGGGCATGAAACAGTCGCAACGCCGCCGGGTGTGGCGTGGTGTGGCCGAAGGGCGGGTGCAGGTGGTGGCAGGTGCCCGTTCTGCCCTGTTCCTGCCCTTTGCCAATCCCGGATTGATTGTCGTCGACGAGGCGCATGAGATCAGCTTCAAGCAGGAAGACGGCGTGCGCTATCATGCCCGCGATGTCGCAGTTATGCGCGGGCGGTTTGAGGGCTTTCCAGTGGTGCTGGCGAGTGCCACACCCGCGCTTGAAAGCCGCCATATGGTGAGCATCGGGCGCTACAAGGGCCTCGAAATCCCCTCGCGCTTTGGAGCCGCCAAACTACCGCGCATCGAAGCGATCGACCTGACGCAAGACCAGCCTGAACGCGGCACATGGATAGCGCCAACATTGCTCAAGGCGCTTGAAGAGCGGCTGGAGCGCGGCGAGCAGAGCCTGCTGTTCCTCAACCGCCGCGGCTATGCGCCGCTGACGCTGTGCCGCAATTGCGGGCACCGCTTCGAATGCCCCAATTGCACGGCATGGATGGTCGAACATCGGCTGGTCCGCCGCCTCGCCTGCCACCATTGCGGCCATGTGATGCCGCCGCCCGATAAATGCCCCGAATGCAGCGCCGAAGACAGCCTTGTCCCCTGCGGCCCGGGGGTCGAGCGGATTAGCGATGAGGTTAAACGCTTCTTTCCCGAGGCGCGCACCATCGTTGCGACCTCGGACACTTTATGGTCGCCCGAAAAGGCTGCCGAATTTGTCGCGCTTGTTGAAAACAAGGCGGTCGACATCATCATCGGCACGCAATTGGTGACCAAGGGCTATCATTTTCCCGAGCTGACCTTGGTCGGCATCATCGACGCCGATCTGGGGCTGGAGGGCGGCGATCTTCGCGCCGCTGAGCGCACCTTTCAGCAAATCGCCCAAGCCGCCGGCCGCGCAGGTCGCGCCGAAAAGCCGGGCGAAGTCTATATCCAGACGCGCAACCCGTCGC
>NZ_JBEBKL010000024.1:0-43186 GCF_040079335.1 Sphingorhabdus sp. | reverse complement strand
CTTGCGGGAGGGGAGAAGCATCCACCAGCATCCCTTCCGCATCCGGCGTCGGCCTCGCTGTCAGCGGCAGCACAGTGTGGTGCACATCGATCATCCGGTCGCGCTCTTTGTGGATCAGCGGCGGCAGTTCGTGCATGTGATCGCGGTAATAGGCATCGTCATAGGGGTCAGGCTTTACCCATTCCCAACCGGCTGCGAGCAGCGCCGCCTCAACCTCCGGCAAATCCTGCCGCGCTACCAGAATGTCGAGGTCACCTATCGACCGCCCCTCGCCTGCCTTCAAGCCAGCCGCGACATAGGCGGTGCCCTTGAGCAACACGACCTTGCCGTCATAGCCCGCCAAAGCGCGCCGGGCGCAATCGGCCTCCCACAAAGCAGAACGCCGCTGATAGTCAGAATTGATCCGCGCTTCGGTAAGGATTTCTGAGACCCTTGACGGCACTGACTCAGATTTGAGTCTCACGGCCAGCGTGCCGATCAACTGTTCGGCGCGTGCCATCGAGAGCAATTCGGTCCAGCCCTGCGCATCCAGACCGCGCGTGGTTGCGGGGTCGCGCAGCGCATCGACCAGCAGCATCGCATCGCGGCTCATGCCAGTCGCTCCCACAACTTTTCGACCAGCGCGATCGCCTCTTCGCCCGACTGATAATCAATCGCGCGCGAGGGCACGGATTTGACGAAGCGGGTCAGCGTCGTGAACCCTGCTTCGCCCAGCGCGACATAGTTGGTCGACGCCTGGGTTAGCCGCATGAAGGTCTCGCTCGGGGCCACCTCACGCACCGCACCCGGATAGCCATAGCGCGGGAACAGCAGCAGGGCCGGTGCGCCACCTTGCGCCATTTGCGCAATCGCATCCGGCGGCGGCACCATGTGGCGAATATCGCCCTTCGGCGTGCCTGCGAGCAACGGCCCAAACCGCGCATCGCGCTGTGCCGCCTGCATCGCTGATATGGCGCTGTTCTTCAGACTAATAAGGCGCGGGAATGGGGCGACCTGGCCCGTCACCGGATCGAGCAACACAAATTCGTCACCCATGAAACGCCAGCCTTGCGAGCCCAGCAAGGCCGACAAGGTCGATTTGCCCGATCCCGATTGCCCGGTCATCACGAGCACGCGTCCATCGCGTTCAACCGCACTGGCGTGCAGCAACAAATGCCGTCGCCAGCCGAGCGCCATTTGCAGGTTCATCGCCATTTCGGCAGCCAGCAGGCCCTGCGCCAACGGCAAGGGCGCCGCATCGGGCAGCATATAATCGCCGCCAATCGCGATCGACGGCCGCAGCCAGCGGCGCAACCAAGTCGTCGGTTCCAGCCGGACGGTGAAGTCGGTAAAATCGGGCTTTGGATAGTCGCGATAAAGCTCCGCCATCTGCTCCAGCGGCGCGGACCATGCCGAACCGATGCGAAACGCCGCTGGCCCCACCTGAACGCGAAACTCAGGCATCCGAAATGCGCTCCACCAGCCCGAGTCCGGCCAATTCCTCCAGCCGTTCGGCAATCAAGGCAACCGCATCATCCTGCCCGCCCAGATCAAAACTCGCCGCCAGCCGTTCGGCGAGTGTTGAAGCGTCGACCGCGTCTCTCCCCATCTCCTCAAGCATCTGCGGCACCGGTTCGCCAACCATATGCGTGATGCCCGAACGCCGCTGATAAATCAGCGTCATCATATCGAGCGGTTCGACGATGCGGGCATCGGCGGGTTCAGCTTGGTAGTGGGTTTCGGATGCGGCCACAGCCAAGGCCTAGCGCAATGCTGTTAAATTTCAAACGCTGCAATGGCGGATGAGGCCAATCAAAAACTTCGTCATTCCCGCGAAGGCGGGAATCTATCATCTGAGCGTGATGTTCGAACGCACCTGCCGTTGAAACCTATGTGTCGGGAGATGGGGCCCCGCCTTCGCGGGGGTGACGAACGGGATGGAGATATCAGCGCGGCATTTGCAGAGAAGCGAAACAGGTGAACCCGCTCTGCCCGGCCTGCAGGCGGCGGATATAATTCACATAGGCCTGGCTCTGCTCATAGGTCGTGCCCGGCAGTGTCTGGCCCGAAAGCGCACGCTTCACCTCTTCACCGCTGAATTTCTGGCCCGTCGCGACAAAGGAGCCCGGCGTGTCGGGCGCTACCAGATTGCCGGTCGCGTCGATATTCATCCCCGTGCCATGCGGTCCTGGAACCGGAATTTCGCAGTTGAGCACCGAGCCAGCGGTCTGCGCCAGCGCAGGGCGAACCGAGACGACAGCAGCCACACCTGCGGCGCCCAGCATCAGCGCGCGCCGGCGCGTTGGCATCTGGATCGGATCGTTATTCTCGGATGGTTCGCCGCTCATTCACTGCCTTTAGCAAGATCGGCGGAGGAATCCATAACAGGAATTGTAAAGGCTGACCCGCGTCTTGGAACGGGACAGCCTTTGCGCAAAGGTTAAATGCAGTGCGTCAGAAATCGATCTGCGCGCGCATTCCGAACACATCCGCCGAATAATCACCGCTCCCGCCCGCGAGCACAGCCGCATCTGTCAGCTCAAGATGGCCGTAATTGGCCATGAAGCGCACATATTCCATCGGCGTCCAGACGAGAGACAGGCCGTAGGTTTGCTGCTTGCCGCCGACGATCAATTCATCTGACAGATCGATCCAGTCATAACGCGCATTGACCTGCCATGCGCCCATTCCGCCCTTGCCGAGCGGATTGGACGGCTTCGTGCGGTCAACCACGCCACCCTTATAGGCGAGCGAGTCTTTTGTCAGGAAATAGCCGACCTCGGCATAACCGCCGTTGAAGGTCGGGTCGGCAAAGGCGCCGATACGCTTTGCGGTCAGCCAATGGCTTTCCGCACTGGCGTGAAAGCGGCCATTGCTGACCAAGGCTTCAAGACCAAAGCTGTCCTCTCCGCTCGCCAGGAAACCGCGTGTATCGACAAAGCGGGTATCGGTGGTGCGGGTGAACGGGCGGGCGCGATAGCGCGCGGTGCTCGAAAAATCGTTGAAGCGGCGGCTGTGGCCCGATGCACCGAGGTGCAGCTGGGTATTGCCCAATTTGGGCATGAAGACGATGCGGCCATCAAAGCTGCGGCTGTTGTTGGAGCCATCGCCGTTCAGGTCGGCGGCATTGTCGGCAAAGATACCGCCCTGCAAGACAACATTCTTGCCCGCATAAGCGGCCGACAGGCCCACGCGGCGTTCGAAACCGAATGCACCATGATAGGCGGCACGCTCGTTAAAGCTGGTGAAAAGATCGCTGGTCAGCTCTTCCAAACCCCAGAAGGGCTTGTGCTGGCCGACTGTGATGGTCAGTTCCTTGTTCGCCTTATAACTGATGTACATGTCGGTCAGGTCGACGCTTCCGCTCGCAACATCGGCTTCAAACCGGTAACCGAAGCCGCCCGGTATTGTGCCGTCGAAACCAAACTGAGCGCGGCGAACGCGGGTTGCAGTTCCAAGGCTATTTGTTGCGATCGTGTCGGAAGGATTGACCGACGCTACGTCAAACTGGATGCGTCCACGCGGTTTGAAGCTCCAGCCGCCTTCGCCCTTGATTTCGGGTGCGCCTTTCCAAGAAATTTCGGCAGCGGGCTTCTTTTCAACCGCTGCGACCGCCACAGGCGCGGGAGCGGGCGCAGCGGCCACCTTTTCAACCTTGGCCGAAAGCTCCGCCAGTTGCGCTTTCAGGGCAGCGACTTCGGCGCGCAGCGCCTCCATCTCGGCGTCATTCGATTGCGCCAGCGCCGGATTGGACGCGAGCATGGCGGCTGTAGCGACGCTGCCGAGCAGCAATTTGCGTGCGAATTTCATGTCGGTCCCTTTTCCTTCCCCGAATCGCCATGACAAAAGGATTGCCAATTCGCGTCGCCTTTATGACGGCAATAAGTAGCTTTTGTTACAGTCACCCAATTTTGCCGCTTTACGCTTGCGTAAACGTAAGGGGCGTGCCAATCCGCGCCCCGCAAATTCCCGGGGGTTGGAGTCGCATTTGCGTATCACCAGTCCTCTTAAATCTGGAGCATGACAATGACCATCAACTTCAAGGATAAAGTCGCCATTGTGACCGGAGCCGGCGGCGGACTGGGCCGCGAATATGCGCTCGAACTCGCCCGGCGCGGTGCCAAGGTTGTCGTGAACGACCTTGGCGGTGCGCGCGATGGCACCGGCCATTCGGATGCCGCGCTGAACGTGGTTGAAGAAATCAAGGCCGCTGGCGGCGAAGCGATGTCGAACGGCGGCAGCGTCACCGAATATGAACAGATGGTCGAAATGGTCGCCAAGGCAAAGGAAGCCTGGGGCGGCGTCCACATCCTGATCAACAATGCCGGTATTCTGCGCGACAAGAGCTTCACCAAGATGGAAATGGCCGACTGGAAGCTGGTCGTCGACGTCCACCTCAATGGTTCGGCCAACTGCACCAAGGCAGTATGGGATCTGATGCGCGAACAGAATTATGGCCGCATCCTGATGACCGCGTCGTCGACCGGCCTGTACGGCAATTTCGGCCAGACCAACTATGGTGCCGCGAAACTCGGCCTCGCTGGTTTCACCAAGTCGCTCTATCTCGAAGGCGCCAAGTACAACGTAAAGTGCAACACACTGGCACCGATAGCCGCGACCCGCATGACCGAAGACATTTTGCCGCCTGCGGCTTTCGCAATGTTTGATCCGGTCAATGTCGTTCCAGCCGCCCTTTTCCTCGTTTCGGAAGATGCACCCGCCAATGTCATCATGGGTGCCGGTGCAGGCTTCTTCCACACCGCCAACGTCACCATGACGCAAGGGATGCTGCTGTCGGGTGAAGACCTGTCACCCGAAGGTGTTGCCGCCAATTTCGCGCAGATCAGCGACCGCACCGGCGAAATCGTCCCCCAGTCGGGTGGCGAACAGTCGATGCAGGCGATGAAGCTTCTGCAGGCAAAGGCAGGCTAAGCGAGCAAGGCCCGGATTGCCCGGGCCGCATCCTGCATTATTGACCGGCTATCGAGCTCGGGTTCGTCGAAGACGAGTTCGATAGCCGCATATCCCAGATCGACCGCCAGCCGCGCACGGCGCTCCAGACTGGCTCGATCCTGCCCCGGCTCCAGCGCGAGCGCGCGCTCCACCAATTCCACCGTCAGCGTCCGGTGCGACGCCAATCGCACCTCGGCCAATTGCGGCACTGCACGCAGCATCCGCATCACCCAAGGGCCGCCGGGGCTCTGCCGCGTCAGTTCGACATGATCGAGCAGCGACTTTGCAATCGCGCCCTCATCCTGCCCCGGGTCGAGCGGGACCAGCGCGTTCTGCGCCTCCATCAACCGCATACCCAGCGCCGTCAGCAGCGCATATTTGTCATCGAAATAATGGTAGAGCGTCGGCGGCGTCACCCCAGCCTTCGCCGCGACCAAATTGGTGCTGACGCGCTCCACGCCCACTTCCGCCAGCAACGCACCCGCTGCATCGAGCAGCTTTTCACGCGTTGCGATCGAACGTTTCTGAAGGGGCTTGCGCGGCACTGAGACATCCTGCTTGACGTAATATAGTTATAGCTATATTTCTGCGCATGGGAAGGGAAATTATGCGAAAACTTGCACTGGCGATTCTGGCACTGCCGCTCACGGCCTGTGGCAGCGGGGAAACCCCGCCCAAGCCGCTGACCGAGGCGGAGAGCGCGATGCTGTCGCCATCGGATCCAAAGCTCGCCGAACTTTATGCGGGCTCGTGCAAGGCGTGCCATACGGTCAAGGATTCGCTCGCGCCCTTAACCGGCGACCGCACGCTTTGGGATGCGCGCTGGGAACAGGGCGAAGACGCACTTCTCGCCGCTGCCATTCAGGGCAAGAAGGGCATGCCAGCCGGAGGGCAATGTTTCAGTTGCACGCCCGACGATATGAAAGCTTTGATCCGCTTCATGGCGGGACGGGAGGGCGAACAATGAAACTGGGCCGCCGCGCATTATTGGGAGGGGCCGGTCTGCTGGCGCTGGGTGTCGGTGGGCTGACCGGACGCCGCCTATGGCTGAGCCGTGAGCCTGAGCCGCCCGTCGCTATAGATGCCAAAGGCCGCGCGTTATGGTCGAACTGGGCGGGCAACGAACATGCCTATCCTGCGGCCCGCGCCGCGCCAGCAAACGAGGGGGAACTCGCCGCGCTGTTACCCAAGGCACAGAAACCCGTCCGCCCGGTTGGTTCGGGCCACAGCTTTACCGCGCTGGTGCCGACCGACGGTACTTTGCTCTCGATCGATCGGCTGAACGGGTTGGTCAGCCATGATGCAGCCGGACTGACCGCCACGGTGCGCGCAGGAACCAAGCTCTCCGCGCTTGGCCCGATGCTCGCCGGGATCGCTCAGGAAATGCCCAACCTGCCCGACATCAATAAACAGACGCTGGCAGGTGCATTGGCCACCGGAACCCACGGAACCGGCAAAGGGATAAAGGCGATTCACGGCGATGTCACCGCGATGCGGCTTGTCTTGCCCAGCGGCGAGGTCGCGGAATGCAGCCGCGATGTCCGGCCCGAATTGTTCCACGCCGCGCGCGTCTCGCTGGGCGCGTTCGGCGTGCTCAGCGAAGTGACGCTGCAGAACCGCCCGCTCGAGCGGGTCAAGAAAATCGTGTCGCTGGTCGATACCGAAGACATGCTGCGCCAATGGCCCGCGCTCGCCGAGAAGCATCGCAACGCCGAATTTCTGGTGCTGCCCTTTACCGGCAAATCCGCGCTGATCACCCACGACACCACGACCGAACCCGTCAGCCCGCGCGGCACCGATCAAGACAGCGATACGCTGATGGATCTCAAATCACTGCGCGACCTGTTCGAATTTGCGCCCGAACTGCGCAAAAAAGCGGCGCAATCGGCGATGGCCGATATCCCGCCCGACATCGCCATCGACGAAGGCTGGAAATTGCTTTCGAACGAACGCCCAGTGCGCTTCAAGGAAATGGAATATCACCTGCCGATTGCCGAACAGGTTGGTGTGCTGCGCGACATCATCCGCCGGATCGAAAGCGATGCGCGCGGGGTGTTCTTCCCCATCGAAGCACGCATCATCGCCCCCGACGATGCCTGGCTGTCGCCATTTTACGAACGCGAGAGCGGCTCGATTGCGGTGCATGCTTGGTACAAGGAGGATCATGACTGGATGTACAGCCTCGCCGAACCGCTGTTCCGAGAGGCCGGTGGCAGGCCGCATTGGGGCAAGCTGCACTCGCTGAAGGCAGAGGACTTGAAACGCCTCTATCCGCGCTTTGCCGAGGCAAACGCAGTCCGCCGCGCGGTCGATCCCGATGGCCGGATGCGCAATCCGTTCCTGCAGCGACTGTTCGGATGAAACGCCGGACATTCTTCATCGGCGGCGGTGCCTTGATTGCGGCGGGTGCGGGTGCAATGCTGCTGCGCCCGACAGAGGAGGGAGCGATGCACAGCGACTATTTCCGGAAACTGGCCGACGCGCTTGGCCGAGCGGGGTTGAACCGGCCAACGCTGGTGATTGATCGTCAGCGGCTTAGCGCCAATGTGAAAGCCATTCGGCAGAGTGTCGACAAGGCTGGGCTGCCGTTGCGCGTTGTCGCCAAATCCCTGCCATCGCCCAAATTGCTCGACGCCGTTCTGACGGGAATGGGCAGCGACCGGTTGATGGTGTTCAGCGCAGAAATGCTGCTGCAATTGCTGCCATTACGCCCCGATGCCGACTATCTGATGGGCAAGCCGCTGCCCGTCAGCGAATATGCGCGCGTTGCCGACAAGGCTGGGGCCGATGCCCTCGCCCGCGTGCAATGGCTGATCGATACGCCCTTACGCCTTTCGGAATATATGACGGCGGCCAAATCGCGCGGACTGCCCCTGAATGCCAGTCTGGAAATCGATGTCGGCCTGCACCGGGGAGGCTTTGCTGATCCAGCAGCGCTTTCCGCTGCGGTTGAGGCTGCCAAATCGGGCGGCGCGAAAATTTCCGGGTTGATGGGTTATGACCCGCACGTCCCCAAAATGCCCAGCCCCGAAAAGGCCTATGCGGCAACACAGGTCGCCTACAAAACCGCCATCGACATATTGAAGGCCGCCAATCTCGATGTGTCGGCTATGACCCTCAACGGCGCGGGCAGCCCCACATTCCGCCGCCATTGCAAGGGCACGGTGGCGAACGAAGTGTCGGTCGGCTCCGCCTTCGTCAAACCCGGCGATTTTGATTATGAGGATCTGGCCGACCTGACTCCAGCCGCCTTCATCGCCACGCCTGTGCTAAAGGCCAGCGGCGATCAGGAACTGCCCGGCCTCGAACCGCTGTCAGGTGCATTACAATGGTGGGATCGCAACACCGAGCGCGGTTTCTACATCCATGGCGGCCACTGGCTCGCCAAACCAGCTTCACCCGAAGGCCTGCAATATTCGAAGCTGTTCGGCCGCTCCTCCAATCAGGAATTGCTGACCGGATCGAACAAAATCGCCCTCAACCCCGGCGACACCATCTTCCTGCGCCCCGACCAGAGCGAAGCGCTGTTCCTGCAATTTGGGGATATCGCGGTGTTCGATGGGGGTGAGATAGCGGAAACCTGGCCCACACTGCCAGTGAGTGCTTAGCCCTCAACCAGCTTCAGCAACTTCCGCTCCACCGGTGCCAGCACCGGCACCAGTTCGTGCCCACGTTTGAGCACCGCGCCGCCTTCGCCGATCAGCGCCCACATGCCTTGCTTGTTGCGCAGCGACGGGTCCTTGACGATGCGATATTCGGGGCGCTCTGCGGTTCGGCGAAAGGCGGAGAAGATTGCTACATCGCGGCCAAGATCGATGGCGTAATCGCGCCAGTTGCCTGCCGCGACCATCCGGCCGTAGAGATCCAAAATGCGGGTGAGTTCATCACGTTCAAAGCCGATCTGGCGCGGCAGGCGCGCGGCAACCGGAAAGGGCGTGATGATTGCGCTCAAGCCGACTTGCTGCCCCCGCGCTTGCGTGCCGAACTTTTCGCAGCGGCAGCAGCATCGCGTTCCTCAAGCAGCTGCGCCAGACGCTTCTGCATGGTTTCCATTTCGCATTGCAGGATTTCCAGCCGCTGCGTCGCCGGATCGAAGCGTTCGCTGCATGGCGTACCATAGGGCACAAAATTCTGCGTTTCGGGTTTCACCTCGACCAAAGTCGGCTTGGCGGGAATGCCCACCATCGTTGCACCTTCGGGCACATCCTTGGTCACGACGGCATTGGCACCGATACGGCTGTTCGCGCCCACGGTCAGCGGTCCCAGAATCGCAGCACCCAGACTGACAATCACATTGTCGCCCAAGGTCGGATGGCGCTTGCCGCCCTGCCCGCTGGTGGGGTTGGTGCCACCCAAGGTCGCGCCTTGGTAGATGGTGACATTGTCGCCAATCTCGGCGGTCTCGCCGATCACGACAAAGCCGTGGTCGATGAAGAAATTGCGCCCGATCACCGCACCCGGGTGGATGTCGATAGCGGTCAGGAAGCGCGAGATATGGTTCACCAGCCGTGCGAGGAAATACATCTCGCCCTTGAACAGCCAGTGCGCAACACGGTGCATCCCGAGCGCCCAGACGCCGGGATAAAGCAATATCTCCCAACGCGTGCGCGGCGCCGGATCGCGTGCCTTTATCGAGTCGAGATATTCGACAAAATTTCCCAGCATGGCCTTTTACCTCCCGCAACCCGCAGTGCGAACTTCCCGTCCGCATCGGCCATTCGTTTGTTACGCCTGTAAAGTTAAGCGCTCGTACAAATAATTCCAGACCTGTTGACTTTGGTCAAAGGAAAAACATGGATTTTATCGGATGAGACGATTAATAATCGCATATTAATCGATTGGACCGTTTTATGTCGACCTATTTGCCCACCCTGAAACAGCTGCAATATCTGGTCGCGCTTGAAGAACATGGCCATTTCGGCAAGGCGGCCGATGCCTGTTATGTCACCCAATCGACGCTGTCCGCAGGGATCAGAGAGCTGGAATCGCTGCTCGGGCTGGTGTTGGTAGAGCGCACCCGCCGCGTCGTGCGCTTCACCCCATTAGGTAAGAAAATGGTCGCAAAGGCGCACCGCATCCTGCGCGAGGCGGAGGAACTGGCCGATATGGCGCGTGCGGCGGGCAAGCCGCTGGCCGACGAATTGCGGATGAGCGTAATCCCGACGATCGCGCCTTTCCTGCTACCACGCCTCCTACCAGCGCTGCGCAAGAAATATCCCGACCTCAAACTCTATCTGCGCGAAGAAACCAGTGCGGCGGCTTGCGAGGCGCTGCACCGTGGCCAGGTCGATTGCGTGCTTCTGGCTTTACCCTTCGCCGCTGGCGATGTGGAAAGCGCCAAATTGTTCGACGACCGGCTGTACGTCGCTTTTCCCAAGGGAGAGCCGGATAATCCGCCAAGCACCATCGTGCCCGAAATGATCGATGAATCGCGCCTGCTGCTGCTCGTCGACGGCCATTGCCTGAAGGACCATGCCCTCGCCGCCTGCAACCGACCCGAACTGCGCGCCTCGGCAACGATGTTGGGCACCTCGCTACACACGTTGATCCAGATGGTCGATAATGGCCTGGGCCAGACGCTGATACCCGAAATTGCAGTGAAGAACGGGCTGCTCAACGGCACCGAAGTGCTGGCCCGTCCGCTCGACGCGCCGCATGCCAGCCGCGAGATTGCCCTGGTCTGGCGCACCAACAGCCCGCGTCAGCCGGAATTTGAACTGCTCGCCGAAACCATGCGCGAGCTTGTCGAGCAGAGCTAGTCCCCCGACGGCCCCAGATATCCCGCACCATAGACCGCTTGCCGGATGTCATGGTGCAACGTGCCGTCGAACGGGCGCACTTGCACGAAATAGACCGCCGCCAGATTGTTCACCGGATCGACCCAGAACAAGGTTGTCGCCGCGCCGTCCCAGAAAAACTCGCCGGTAGCGCCGCGATTTTCCTCCGCGGTTTGCGGCGCCGATTTGCGCACGGCAAAGTCGAAGCCAAAGCCGACCGAGCCCTTGCCGGGCAGCCATTGCCGGTCGGTGACACGCGGATCGAGATGGTCGCTCGCCATCAAATCGATCGTTGACGGCTTCAAGAGGCGCACACCTTCCAATTGGCCCTTGCCGAGCAGCATGCGGGCAAACCGCATATAGTCATCGAGCGTCGAGGCGAGACCATAAGCCCCGGGCGTGAGTTTGTTGTCGTTGAAATTGAGCATGCGGGCAACGTCGTCGCTCTCGCGTTCCAGCTTGCCGCCCTTGTTCCAATACATAGCCGCGAAGCGCGCAAAATTGGCCTCGGGCTGGTGCCAGGCGGTGTCGCGCATCTTGAGCGGGGCTAGGATATGTTGCTGCACATAACCGGCATAAGGCTGGCCCGAAAGCTTCTCGACCAGCAGCGCCTGCACATCGACCGAAATGCCGTAAACCCAGCGCTCGCCGGGATCATGAAGCAAGGGCACACGCGCCAATCGCCGCCCCAGCTCCGCTAGATCATGGTCGAGCGCAGAGGGCTTGGCGAGGCTGAAGGCTTCATGCGCAGGCGTTTCATTGCCATCGCCGGCAAAGCCCGCGGTGTGCCGCATCAGATCGCGAATGCTGATCGGGCGCGCCGCTGGTCGATATAGGGCAACGCCATTGGCGTCCCGGCCCGCATAGACCTGCATATTGGCAAATTCGGGCAGATAGCGCGCCACCGGATCGTCGAGGCCGAACTTCCCCTTTTCCCACAATTGCATCAGCGCGACGCCGGTAACCGGCTTGGTCATCGAGAATATCTGCACGATCGTGTCGCGCGCCATCGGCTTGCCATTTTCGCGGTCGGCATGGCCCGATGCGCCGAAATAGACCTCGCGGCCATCCTTCCACACCAGCGCAGAAACGCCTGCCGCACGGCCATCGCGGACCATATCGGCCAGCGCAGCGTCTATGCGCGTCTTGCTGATTGAAAAGCTCGTTGAAGTCGCTTTGCTCTCTGCGGCATGGACAGGAGTATGAACCGTCGCGGCCAGCGCCAACGCAACCGGAATTAGCCTTTGCCGCAATCGCATGAAACTCTCCCTTACTCTGATGGCGTTACGCCAATTCAGCTATCCCAAATGTCGGCGCGTGCAATATCGCCCGACTTCTGTTCAACCCAATTCACAGCATCGCCCCGATATTCTTTCTTCCAGAAAGGGGCATCGGTCTTCAACCGGTCGATCAGGAAGGCGCAAGATTCGAGCGCGGCTGCGCGGTGCGGCGATGCCGTTGCGACCAGAACTATAGGCTCGCCGACCGCCATCCGGCCGACACGGTGTATGATGGTGCAGCCGGCAAGCTGCCACTGTTCCTGCGCCGCATCGCAAATATCGCGCAAGCTTGCCTCGGTCATGCCGGGATAATGCTCTAGCTCGATGGCTGTCACGCCATCATCGCCGCGCACTATTCCGGTGAATGTTGCAACCGCGCCAACGCCCGTTGCCTCCAGCGCCGAAGTTTCGGCGGCGATGTCAAATGCTTCGCGTTGAACCGAAACGCGGATCATCCGCCTGTGACCGGTGGGAAAATGGCAAATTCACTGGCACCCGCAATCGCCGCGTCGGCCTTCACCATGCGCTGGTCGAGCGCGAAACGCAGCTTCGACCGGTCGGCCAGGGCCTCTGCATGGAGCGGCGATTGGGTGGCCAGCCAGTCGAGCGCATCGCCTACCGTCAGCACATTCGCCGGAAAGTCAAAATCTTCATCATTGCGGCCCAGCGCCTCGCGCACACGGGCAAAATAGACCAGCTTCATGCTCAATCCATATGCTTGATGCCGACGCGCAGATAATCCCATCCGGTGATGATCGTCAGCACCGCCGCCACCCACAACAGGAACAGCGCGGCTGTTTTCAGCAATGTCCAATCGGGCAAAGCGCCCGCCAATATCAGCCCGCCAAAGGCGACCAGTTGCGCAGTGGTTTTCCATTTTGCCAGTTGTGACACCGGCACCGACACTTGCAATCCGGCAAGAAATTCGCGCAAGCCCGACACCGTGATTTCGCGCAACAATATGATCAACGCGGCAATCACATGCCAGCCATCGACGTCGCGGGTGAATACCAGCAACAGGATGACCGCGCCGACCATGATCTTGTCGGCGATCGGATCGAGGAACACGCCCAGTTTCGAAACTGTGCCCTGCGTGCGCGCCACATAGCCATCGAAATAATCGGTGATCCCCATCAAGCAATAGAGCGCGAAGGCGAACCAATAATCGATGGGCAGCGGTTGCACGCTATAGGGCTTGGTCCCCGGCCACAGCAGGAAGACAAGGATCGGCACCGCAAAAATGCGCGAGAGCGTCAGGATATTGGGTAAGCTCAGCATGACCATGATGTCCTAACGTTAAATCCTGCCAAAGACATCAGCTTATTTGCCCGCAACAGCAACTTCGGGATAACTCTGCCACAGTCCGCCCAGCGCATCCTTCAACGGATCGAGCCATTGCTCATACGGCTTCCATTGCTCAACCCCGTCGCGGTTGATCGGGCGGCGCACCTGTTCGCTCGATGCGGTACGCACCGCGCGCTTGTTCTGGTGGAAGTTGAGGCAGGCCTCTTCGAACGGCACACCCAGATAGTCGAGCATCGCGCGCACCTGCAATTCAGGCTCCTCGATCACCTGTTCGTGGATCACGCGGTAGACGCGGCCAGGCAGCACGGTATCAAAATGCGCCATCAGCCGGACATAATCGGCATAATAACGCCCCATATCAGACAGGCTGTAGCTGAACGCCTGTCCCTTGGCAAAATGCTGGCGGAAGTTTGAAAAGCAGCAATCGAGTGGGTGCCGCCGCGCATCGATGATCTTCGCATTGGGCAGGATCAGGTGGATCAGGCCGGTATAGATCCAGTTGTTGGGCAGCTTGTCGATATAGAAAGGCTTGTCGGTCTTGCGCTGCACCGCCGTGCGGTGCAGAAATTCCGCGCCCAGTTCCGCCAATCGTTCTGCGGGCATATTTTTGACCGCATCAACCCAGCCGCTGGGCGTCGCCTTGCCCTCGCGCAGCGCAATCGCAGGCAGGTCGGGCAGTTCCATCGTCCCTTCGATCAGCGAATGGCTCGCGAGGATCTGTTCGAGCAGGGTCGAGCCCGCGCGCGGCATGCCGAGGATGAAGATGGGGTCGGGCGTCGCTACGCCCTGCCCCGCCCGGCTCGCGATGAATTCAGGGGTGAAGGTTGCGATAATCTTGTCGACATGCCCCGACACGACCGTCGGATCATAATCGAGTTGGACGTGCCGGATTGCGTTCGCCCGGTCATAATGCCCGAAGGAGGTTTCCGCCTCGCGCCGGTCGTCAAACGCCTTGCCCAGCGCGAAATGCAGGTGCAGCCGATCGTCGTCCGAAAGGTCGGCCGTCCCAAGCGCCGCCTCCATCGCAGCGATATCGGCATCATCGAAGCGGACGGTTTTCAGATTGGCAAGGCTCCACCAGACTTCGCCCAAAGTCGGTTCGACTGCCAGCGCGCGGCGATAAGCAGCGATGCCTTCGTCCTGTTGGCCCACCGTTTTGAGAACATGCCCAAAACTCATCCACAGCTTGGCATGCTGCGGAAAGCGTTGCGTCAGCGCGCCGTAAAGCGCCAGAGCCTCATCATATTCGCCGATCCTGCCCAGTGCCGCCGCCATAAGGGTCTGCCCGCTGGCATCATCAGCCTCAACCTGCAGCACGCTATCAAGCAGCTCAACCGCCTCTTCAAAGCGGTTTTGGCGGTAAAAGATGCCTGCCAGATTGGACTTTGCGGCGATGAAATCAGGCGCGAGTTCCAACGCACGACGCAATAACGCCTCGCTATCCTTCAATCGCCCCAGCCGTGCTGCCAGTTGCGCCATCAGCCGGATCGCAGCAACATCGAAGGGGTTGTCGTGCAAATGCGCCCGCAGAATCGGCTCGGCATCGGGCAGCCGGTCTTCGTTGATTGCCAGCGCCGCCTCGATCAATTGCGGATTGCGCATGCCACGCGCGACATAATGGCTGGCTAGATCAGGGGCGTTCTGCGTCATGATGCTCCGCTTATCGCACTCACAGGTTTCAGCCAAGCGCGCTGTCGGCGATATACAGTCGCAAGGCGTCCGTCCCCGCGCTGTCGAACAGGCTTTCCTCGGTTCCGGTCATCCACACCTGGCTGCCGGTATCGTAGAGCCGCTCGAACAAGGCCTCGCGACGACCGGGATCGAGATGCGCCGCGACCTCATCAAGCAGCAGAATCGGCGACGCTCCACGCAATTCAGCCACCAGCCGCGCATGGGCAAGGATGAGCGAAAGCAACAACGCCTTTTGCTCGCCCGTCGAACAGCTTGCCGCTGGCTGGCCATGTCCGTCATGCCGAACCAGCAAGTCGTTGCGATGCGGGCCTGACAATGTGCGACCTGCCGCGCGTTCGCGTCCGCGGTTGGCTTTCCAACCAGCGGCCAGCGCGTCGGTATCGGGAATGCTTTCATCCTCCAGCGCCAGCAAAGGACGAGCAAAGGGTGAAGGCGGCATCGCAGCCAGTCGTTCGGAAAGCTGCGCCACTGTGCGCGTCCGGCTTTCGACAATCGCTGCGGCATATTGCGCCATGCTTGCCTCAACCGCATCGAACCAGGCGGCGTCGCCCTGCCCTTCGGACAGCATCCGGTTGCGCTGGCGCAGGGCATTTTCGTAACGGCTGCTGTTCAGCGCATGCGAAGGCTCGAGTGCCAGCACCAGCCGGTCGAGAAAGCGCCGCCGCGCGCCCGCCCCGTCCATGAACAGCCTATCCATCGCAGGCGTCAGCCACAGGATCGACAACCACTCGGCCAGATCGTTGATCGCCGCATTTGCACCATTGATATGCACGATACGGCGGCCCGGCGCCTCTACCGACACCGCGGTGCCGAGCGAAGTCTCGTCCAGCTTTGCCGCCACAGCAAAGCCGCCACCTCCGCCTTGCCGCGCCATTTCATGCAAATTGCTCCGGCGAAGTCCCCTGCCGGGCACCAGCAGCGAAACCGCCTCCAATATATTGGTCTTTCCCGCGCCGTTCGCACCATGCAGGATGATAAAGCGCCCCTGCGGATGCACGCTCAAAACCGCATGGTTGCGAAAATCTGTCAGGTCGAGCCTATCGAGCGCCATGCCGTCGCCCTATCCGAGATGCGGCCTGCGTCAATGTCGATTTGGACGTTTCGAACGCACAAGGTGCAATTTTCACCAACTCCATCCCAAATTATTGGTGTATTTTCCCAATATTCAGCTTTGTAAAATCATCTCCTCGAGACCTGCATTATATCAATATGTTGTTTTTATTATGTTTATCAAAACTGGCACGCCCCATGCTTATACCTTGGCATCCCCGGAACGATCCGGAACATGAACAAGGAAGGACTTTTAAAATGACCATTTCGACCCGCAATCAGTTCGCTTCGATCTTCGCAGCTATCGCATGTGCATTCCTGACCATCGGCGTCAGCGTTGCTCCCGCAGTTGCTCCTGTAGCCCCCTATCTCGCGTAACAGCGTCGCCTACGAAAGGAATTTGAAATGAACGCTTCGTCTCGCAACCAGCTCTTCTCGATCGCAGCCGCTCTGCTGTGCGCTTTCGTCACGGTCGGGATGAGCATCGCCCCCGCACTTCAGGGTGGTATGATCTGATGAACCCGAAATTCGATCTTCCTCCCGTCGTCACACCTGTTACTTCAAAGGAAAGCAAAATGACCAAATTGACGCTCGATCGCGCCAACAAGAAAATCTGGGGCGTGTGCGCAGGCCTCGCCAACTGGACCGGCGTCGATGCCACGGTAATCCGCATCGTTTTCGTGCTCGCCACGCTGTTCGGCTTCGGCTCCGCGCTGCTGATTTATGTCGCCTTGGGGTTGATCCTCGATTGACCCCAATCGACTTTGACCAATTTATACAATGTAAACTCTCCTATTTCGACTAAAGCATCTGCCGTTCACGTCGTTATTCCAATTGGACCTTAACTTTTGGCGTGATATACTGCGTTGCATACAAGCAACCGCTTGCAGGAAAGGCATTTTATGCCCGAAGACCCGATCAAACGGGAAGAAGTTGAAGATACTGGCGACGAACATCGCAAATATTCACGCGACGAAGTATATATAACTATTGATGTACGCGAGCATGGCGGGGGTCGGCATAGAGCCCTGATGATGGATCTGTCCCAGTCCGGCTGCCGGATTTCTTCGGTTACCTATATGGGTGAAGGCAAGAATGTCCATGTCACGCTCCCGGGCTTTGCGCCCTTGGAAGCGGTGGTCGTCTGGAAAAAGAATGACGAATATGGCTGTTCCTTTTTGCAGCGCCTGCATCCGGCCATCTACGATCACATCCGCGCCAAATATCCGTCGCTCGGCCATTTGTGACGCCTTTGCGTTTTCCGGCCAGCCGGATCTATCCCACAAGACGCCGCTTGGGCAGAACCTTGATCGCCCTGCTGTTGCTCGGCGCAATGTTTGCCCTTGCTTGGATATATGACCCCAGAGAGTCGATTTCCGCTGGCAGCTCTCTTGTCCGCACAGCCGATGGCGACAGCTTCACCATAGGCGTCAACAAATTGCGTCTCGATGGTATCGACGCTCCCGAATATCGCCAGACCTGCCGGGATGCGGCAGGAAGGGAATGGCTATGCGGCGAAGCTGCACGCGCAGCTCTCGAAAAGCGCCTGCTCGAACCCGGCCTTGTCTGCAAGGCGCAAACGCTTGATCACTACGCGCGGGCGCTGGCAACCTGTTCGACCGCACAAACAGCCGACATTGGCGCAGCACAGGTGCGCGACGGCATGGCGGTCAGCCACGAATATTATGGCGTGCGCGACTATCCGGATGAGGAGGATGCCGCGCGAGGAGCCAAAAGCGGTATCTGGCAGGGCAGCTTCACCCCGCCCGATGAATGGCGCGCTACCCAGTCACGCTAGAGTAGGGTCAAGCGACCTTGCGAACAAATACCGTGCCCGCCGAATAGCCCGCCCCGAACGAGCAGATCAGCCCGGTATCGCCCGCCTTCAAGTCTTCATTATGTTTGTGGAAGGCGATGATCGAACCCGCGCTCGACGTATTGGCATAGGTATCGAGCACGGTCGGGCTTTCATCCTCATTCGCCTCATGCCCCAGCACGCGCTGCGAGATGAGGCGGTTCATCCCCTGATTGGCCTGATGCAGCCACAGGCGGCGCAGCCCGCTGCTCTCAAGCCCCAGATCGGCGGCGTGATCGACGATCATATGGGCAACCATCGGCACCACTTCCTTGAAGACCTTGCGTCCTTCCTGCACGAACAGCTTGTCGGTCTTCGGGCCGCTCTGGTCGACCGGGCCCTTGCCCTCGGCGCGATTGAGGAAGCCAAAATTGTTGCGGATATTGTTGCTATACTGGGTCTTGAGGCGCGTGCCGAGAATTTCCCAATGCTTGGCTGGCGCCAAATCCTTGGCCTCGACGAGGATAGCAGTCGCGACATCGCCGAAGATGAAATGGCTGTCACGATCGCGCCAGTTTAAATGGCCCGAGGTGATTTCGGGGTTCACCACCAGCACCGAACGCGCATTCCCCGAACGGATATAATCAGCGGCAGTCTGGATGCCGAAAGTGGCCGAGGAGCAGGCAACATTCATGTCAAAACCAAAGCCGCGCTCCATCCCCAGTTCATGCTGGATCTCGACCGCCATTGCCGGATAGCCGCGCTGCATATTTGAAGCGGCGCACAGCACAGCATCGACATCAGCGATGTCGCGCCCCGCCTTGGCCAGCGCATCGCGGCAGGCGGCCACGCCGATTTCGGCCATTAGCGAAATCTGGTCATTGGGGCGCTCAGCATAGCGCGGTTCCATGATTGCGGGATCGATAATCGCTCTCTTGTCGATCACATGGCGCGATTTGATCCCGCTCGCTTTCTCGACAAATTCGACCGAGCTGTGCACCAGCGGTTCGGCATCGGGATTCTGCGCATTGTAGAGATCAACATAGGCGTTGAAGCTGGCGACCAGTTCCTCGTTCGAGATGGTATCGCTCGGGGTGTAAAGCCCGGTCGCCGAAATGACCGGAGTGTTGGCGTCTGACATGGCAATCCCGCATATATTATTGTGATGCCCGTCGACTAGCGCCCCCCAATACGGGAAACAAGCTAATTGCTTTTGATAAACCCCGCGTCCAATATCCCAAGCGAGAGGGGACCATAAAAATATGGCATTGGAGACGCGTAAACCCAGTCTGCTGTCGCGCGGCGTGCGGGCGTTATTGATGTGGTTTTACCGGCGACAAGGCTGGACAGCCTATGGCGAAGTGCCCGAACCGCGCCGCTTCATCATCATCGCTGCCCCACACACCTCCAACTGGGATTTCGTCTATTATATCGGCCTGACCCAAAGCTTGGGCGTGACACCACATTTCATGGCGAAAACTGGGCTTTTCCGCTGGCCTATGCGCAATTTCATGCTCGACATGGGCGGCGTTCCGGTCGACCGATCACAGGGCGGAAATTATGTGCAAGCGATGATCGACGAATTTGCCAAGCGCAAGGAATTCATGCTCACCATCGCCCCCGAAGGCACACGCGGCGCGGTGCGCAAATGGAAAACTGGTTTTTACCATATCGCGATGGGCGCCAAAATCCCGCTGGTTGTCGGGATGATGGACTATGCAAAAAAGTCGGGCGGGCTCGGCCCGATGCTTTGGCCCACGGGCGACTATGATGCGGACATGGCCAAACTTGCCGAGATCTACGCCGGGGTGACGCCAAGGCATCCGGGCAAGCAAGCGACCAACATCACAGAGGATAGCAAGACATGAGTGGCGCACTGACGATGCTGGCAATCAACCTTGGGGTGTTGATGGCCGCGATCCTGTTGCTTTGGGCCTATGCGGTCAAAATCCGCGATGTCTCTTTCATCGACGCCTTCTGGGCGTTCGGCATGGTGATCCTGGCATGGGCCAGCTGGTTCCAGATTGACGGCAATGGTCGCCGCGCCGATGTGCTGCTGGCACTGACCACCATCTGGGGCGTGCGGCTCGCCGCGCATCTCGTCACCCGTTGGCGGCGCGAGGGCGAGGACCCGCGCTACAAGAAAATCATGGGCCATGCGATGGAGACCAAAGGCTGGAGCTGGGCCAAGACCGCGCTGCTGATGGTATTCCTGACGCAGGCACCGTTACTGTTCATCACCTCGCTGCCCGCACAACTCGGCATCTGGGCGAGCGAAGGCGGGCGGACGATCATGGGGCCGGTGGCATGGACTGGCATCGCGGTAGCGCTGATCGGAATAGCGTTTGAAACCGTCGGTGATGCGCAGCTCAAGGCCTTCCGCAGCGATCCGGCCAACAAGGGCAAGGTGCTAGACACCGGGCTGTGGCGCTACACCCGCCACCCCAATTATTTCGGCGATGCCTGCACCTGGTGGGGCATCTGGCTGGTCGCGGCGGAAACTGGCCCTGCTGGCTGGGTGAGCATCATCGGCCCGATTTTTCTCACTTTCACGCTGACCAAATGGTCGGGCAAGCCTTTGCTCGAGCGCGGGCTGAAGAAGAGCCGTCCGGGCTATGCCGAATATGTGGAGCGGACGTCAGGGTTCATTCCCTGGCCGCCTAAGTCGTAATATCCTCTCCCATTGGGAGAGGATACGCAGCCTTGGGAGCACAGCGATCTAGGCGAAGTTGGTGAGGGACTCTGCGCTATCTGCAGGACACATCCCCTCACCCAGCTGCGACTAGCAAGCGAGCTTGCAAGTCTGCGCAACCCTCTCCCCATGGGAAAGGGAGAGGAACTACTTCACCAACCACACCTCGCCATAGCCGTTGAACGCAGGTGCAACCTTGTGCTTCACCTCGCGCCCCGGCGCGAAAGCCAAGTTGGGGAAACGCGCAAACAATAAGGGCAAAGCAATCTTCGCCTGCGCCTTGCCTAGCCCCGCGCCGAGGCAATAATGTGCGCCGCCGCCAAAGGCGAAATGCTGCACATTTTTGCGCTCGATATCAAAAGCATGTGGATCGGGGTTCATTTCGGGATCAAAGTGTACGCCAAAGAGCGACATGTGCAGCGTATCGCCCTTTTTGATCGACTTGTCGGCAACCTGCATATCCTCATGCGCGCTGCGCAGCACCTGCGACACCGGCGGTTCGACGCGCAGAATTTCGTCCATGGCATTATCATGCAGATCGGGTCGCGCGCGGAATTTGGCGAGCTGGTCGGGATGCTTCAGCAACTGCACCACACCCGCGCCCAGCATGTCGGTTGTCGTGGAATTGCCGGCAATCAGCAACAGCCGGATCAGCAGCACAATATCCTGCGTCGTCAGGCTGTCGCCCTCCTCCTCGGCTTGGGCAAGGCGGGTGATCAGGTCATCGCTCGGTTGGGTCCGCCGGATGTCCACCTCGCGCGCCAGATAATCGGCGAGCACAGTTGTCGATTCCTCATAAAGCGCTGTCTGTTCAGGTGTGCGAAACGGGTTGAGCGCCTGCATGCAGCCCAGCGACCAGCGGCGGAAATCCTTGCGGTCGGCGGGGTTGATGCCGAGCAGTTCCGCCATCACCGTAGTCGGCAAGGGCGAGCCGAACAGCTGGACGAAATCAAACTCACCTTCCGCAGCCTCAATATCGTCGGCCAGCCCCTTAGCGATCTCCTCGATCCGCGGCAGTAGCGCTTCGACCGAGCGTTTGTTGAACGCCTTCAACACCAGCGTGCGTTGCCGCTTATGCTCGGGATCGTCGAGCATCAGGATCGACAATTCCTTGCTGTTGTTGCCATAGAGCGTCTTCGAAAAGCTGCCCTCATTGGCCTTGCGCGGATCGGCGTTGAGTTCGCGGTTCTTGATAAGCTCCGAAACCTCTTGGCCCCGGGTCAGAAAGTATCGGCCAAGCTGCTGGTCATGATGCACCGGATCAGTCGCCCGCAACCGGTCCAGCGGCACCCACGGCGTTTCGCGATAAGTGGGGTCGAGCGCCGAAAGCTGGTAACCCGTTGGCAATGGCTGTTCTTCGTCGGACATGAAGTCGCTTCCCGCTATAAGTGTATCCACCCGCCGCGACGATACGCAGCAGGGGAGGCTTTACAAGCCCGGTTACCATTTTTCGCTGCAAGTTGTTTGCGCTGCATCAATGGCCACAAGGTTCGCATGCGGCTAATAGGCATCATGCTTCTGCACCTGACCGCGTCGACGATACTCGTCATCATCACTGTGCTGTTCCACGGCACCGGGCTAGCCCTGTTTGCGCGGATATTGCGTAAGGAACTGCGCGAGGAGCGGCTGCACCACATCCCCTCCTTCTCGCTCCGTTCGATGTTTTTCACGCTGGGTTTGGTTTTGGCGCTGTTCGTCCTGCACGGCATCGAAATCTGGCTCTATGCCTTTTTCTATCTGATCGTCGGCGCCATCGGAGACCTTGAAACCGCGGTCTATTTCTCGACGATCAGCTATGCGGGGATCGGCTATGATGACCGCTATATCGTCCCGGCCTGGCGTCTGGTGGCTGCCATCGAAGGGATTAACGGGTTGCTGCTTTTGGGTTGGTCGACTGCCTTCTTCGTCACGATGATCACACGGTTCAGCCGCTGATCAACGCACCGGCATTTCGCGGGTTAACGCCGCCATTGCGCGGTAAAGCGCGATCATCTCCGCAAAATCGAACGCCTGTTTGACGGATTGGCCTTCGGCAAATTTGGTCTCGATCTCGACAGGAACCGGGCCCTTCTGCTGCAGCAAAGCATCGGTGAAGCTCTTCCCTTCCAATATCGCTGTCCAGGCGGTGATATCTTCCGCGTCAGAGAGCGACTGGTTGACCCAGTCGATCGTGACGGCTGCATTCTCTCCGGCACGGAACTGCAGGGGCGCCGATGGTCTGCCCTTATGCTCGGGCCAATCATAGGCGCTGACCGAGAGGCCGAGCTGATATTCCTCATTCTGATTCTGCAGCACCAGCATGCTCGCGCCCTTTGCGCCAAAGCCGGTAGTGCACTGGACAACCGCAGCGGCCCCGCTCCGGTAACAGCGCATTTCACCTTTACGCGTCGGGTAGGTGGCGGCGGGTGTGGTGCCCGACAGCGAGAAGACAATGGTATCGCCCTGATAGAGCGCGCGCACCTTTTCGCCTTCGAGCAGGAAATCCTCAACCAGCGCAATGCCGATTGTTTTGGCAAAGCCGTCGAGCGTTCTCGCGCAACGCAGCCTCCCGCCAAATTGCGGTGTGGTTACCGTCGAAGGCATCAATTCTTCGCGCACATAGCCGAGTTCGCCAGCGCGCTTTGCCATATCGGCGGGCAGCGCATCCGAAATGCTGCAGGTCGGCACCGTCCCACGATCGGCGACCTCAAGTTCGGGATTTGCCAGTGCAGGAACAGCGCCGAACAGAGATGCGGTCACAAGAGCGCGGCCAATCATGGCGGAAATTTTCATCCCCTGCCGATAGCCACCGCGGCAATGCACGGCAAGCTTGCAAATCGCGTGCGCGGGGCGCACAGCGCGGGCAAGAAAGGCGGGATCATGTCCGACGAAGATTATGTCTATGATGAGGAAAGCGGCGAATGGCTGCCCGCCTCAGAGCTTGCGGCGAAGCAGGCGGCGGCCGGTGCGGTCGAAGTGCGCGATGCCGTGGGCAACATATTGCAGGATGGCGATCAGGTGACGCTGATCAAGGACCTGACCGTCAAAGGTGCGGGCCAGACGCTGAAGCAGGGCACGTTGATAAAGTCAATCCGGCTGACAGGCGACGCACAGGAAATCGACTGCAAATTTGAAGGCATCAAAGGTCTGGTGCTGCGCGCCGAATTTGTGCGCAAACGCTAATGCGGCGCTTGGCCATAATCGCTGCGCTTGCGCTTTCGGCTTGCGCGACCACCCCGGCCGCCAATCCGCAAGACGCCTTTTGGGCAAATTTGAGCGCGCATTGCGGCAAGGCGTTTCCGGGCAAGCTGGCCAGTGACGAAGCCGCCGATGCGGACTTCAAGGGCCGCCCAATGATGATGCATGTCCGCAGTTGCACCGACAGCGAAATCCGCATCCCCTTCCATGTCGGGCACAGGGAGGCCGACGGAAAATGGGATCGGTCGCGCACCTGGGTGATCACCCGCACAACAACCGGGTTACGGCTGAAACATGATCACCGGCATGAGGATGGCAGCGAGGACAAACTCACCCAATATGGCGGCGACACCGCAACCCCCGGCAGCGCCAATGCGCAAAGCTTCCCCGTCGACGCCGAAAGCATCGCCCTGTTCCGCCGTGAAGGGCGTGCAGCATCCGTGACCAATGTCTGGGAAGTCGAAATCAGCGACAAAAGCGCGGCAAATCCGCACTTTGCCTATGTGCTGCGCCGCACCGGCGAAAATGCCCGCTTCTTCCGTGTGGAATTCGATCTGACCACGACCGTCGTCGCGCCCCCGCCTTGGGGCGGCTGAGCGGACAATCGCGTCAGCTCAGCCCATCGGCTTGGGTTCCCACAGCTCGATCTTGCGGCCTTCAGGGTCCATGATGTGCGCAAAGCGACCGTTCCCTTCGTCGGGGAAGGTCTTGACCGGTTCCACCCCATGCTCGGCACAGCGGGTGAGAATGCCGTCCAGATCATCAACCATCAGGTTGAACATGAATTCCTTGTCCGAAGGCGCAAAATAGTCGGTGTCGGCCTTGAAGGGGGAAAAGACGGTCGCAGCCCCGGGATGTGCCGCCGCCGCATCAGGGGTGAAAATGATACCCCACGGCTCCACCTTGATGCCGAGAACCCGCGCATACCATTCGTTGGTCGCCGCCGGGTCCGCCGATTTGAAGAACAGCCCGCCCAGCCCGAGAACATTTGCCATATCACTCTCCTTTACCCGTCAATCTAGCTGCAAATAGCGCCTCGTAAAGCATCCGACGCACTCCACATGCGCTTTTCATGCCAGTGCGGCGGCAAAAAGGTGTAGGGCGCAGCCAGCGCTCCGAATGCCTTGGGTCAGTCGCATTTAGGAACCCGCCATGGAAACCCGTTTGATCATCGCCTATTCGCTTATCGCGCTGATGGTGGTCGCGGCTATCGTCGGTGCGGTTGCTATCCGCCGTAACAACGCCCGCAAGCAGCGACGCGACCAGGGCCTCGGGGACTATTGAAGCATTTCCTTATGGGCCTGCTTAACCGTTAAACTGAACCAGGTCCCATAAATTGCCATACAGATCGGCAAAGACCGCGACTTTACCATAGGGCTGAACCGCAGGCGGGCGGATCCATTCGACGCCGGCGGCGGTGAAGGCGGCATGGTCGCGTTCGAAATCGTCGGTCGCCAGAAACAGGAACACCCGGCCTCCAGCTTGATTGCCGATAAACGCCTCTTGCTCCGGCTTCGATGCGCGCGCGAGCAGGATGGTGGTCGCTTCATCAGTCGCGCCGGGCGGGCGGATGAGCACCCAGCGCTTGTCCTGCTCGGCCTGATATTCGTCTGCCACCAGCGTGAAGCCAAGTTTTCCGACATAAAAGGCGATCGCTTCATCATAGTCGCGAACGACAAGTGCGATATGGGCGAGATGCGGCATAGCAGAATTGGTGGCCTATACTGGATTGTATTCAGTTGAATTCAAACTTGCCCGGCAGCCCATCGTCCAACCGCGCTTTGTCGCGGTGGAACCAGCGTCCGGCGAGGAAGAAGGCCGGCAGCGCCAGCAAAGAGACCAGCGACATCGTCAGCGCGGCATGGGTATAAGGCTCTGCACTACCCGCCTGGCGGAACATGTCGATCAGCCAGCCAGTGCCTGTGATCCCGATGCCAAGGCCGATAGCGTTGAGGCAGAGAATGTTGAACGCGATCACCGTCGCGCGTGCCGAAGGCGGCGACAATTCCTGTATCGTCGAAATCGACGGCCCGTAAAATGCGCAGAGGATAAAAATGCCCACACCGATACCCGGCACAAACAACAGCGAATCCGCCGGTAAAATGCGGAAAATGACCGAAAACGGCCCGACAATCAGGAACATCCAAAACAGCAGCATTGCACGGCCCGACTTCCGGTATTTATACCACCAGTCGCCCGCAAAGCCGCCAAACAGGTTCCCTGCAATCCCGGCAACAACAGTGATATAGCCCGTAATCTTGGCGATTTCGGCGCGTTCATAACCGCGTTCCTCGACGAACCAGATCTGGTCAAAAGCCGCCGCCCCAACCGCGATATGCAGCGCAACCCCGCCGCCGATCATCATGCACAAGGCAGGGGATTGCCTGAGCGCGGCGGCCAGCAGCCGCAAATGCCCGCGCCAGCCGGGCCCATGTTTATGGACGTGGGCTGTGGGCACGCGCAAGTCGCGCACAAACAGCATGCAAGCGGCGAACAGCATCCCTGCTCCACCGAGCAGATAGAAGCAATTTCGCCAGCCAATCGTTGGCCCCAGATAGCCCGCAACCAGCAGGCTGAGCCCCGCCCCAATCGGCACGCCGAGATAATAGAGCGCCGCCGCCAGCCCAAGCTGCGACGGGCGGAACCGGTCAGCGAGCAAGGAGGTGGCCGCGGGCGTCAGCGCCGATTCCCCGACGCCGATCAGTGCGCGCGGCAGCGCCATCGAGACAAAGCCCTTTGCAGCGCCGCTGGCAGCGGTCAGCAAACTCCACAGCGCAATCGCCGCCGCGATCAGTTTCCCACGGTGCATCCGATCCGCCAAAACACCCATGAACAAACCGGCGACCGCGTAGAAAATGATGAAGAACAGCCCCGTCAGCAGGCCATATTGGGTATCGGTCAGCCCCAGTTCGGGCTTGATGAAATTGGCAAAGCTGGGGAGCAATTGGCGGTCGACAAAATTCAGGACATTGATGATGGTGAGCAGCATGAGCAGCCCCCATCGCGACGAGGAGTCCTGACCCGCCTTCTCTGCAACCTCGGCGGACATCGGACCTCCTTCCTTATCCCGTTGCACCACCATGGGTGAGCAAGCACGCGATGCCAAGGGCTATTATCGCTTCGAGCAAGTGCCTGACGACATCGCCTTGACAATATCAGTGTAATACTACACCAATACACTAAAGCGACAACGATAGAGATAAAATATGCCAAGCACTTCTGCCTCTCCTTTCCCGCCCGTCGCCACATGGCGGATCAACGCGATGCGTTTCCTGTTTTTGCTGATGGCGGGGATCATGGGTGCAATGTTTGTCTGGCCGCAATTGCTGTTTGAGAGCGCCGACTGGGATGTGATGCGCGGCCTCGCCAAATCGATGCTCGCCGCACTCGCGCTGATGAGCCTGCTTGGCGTGCGCTATCCGCTGCAGATGCTGCCGCTGATGCTTTATGAAATTGCGTGGAAGACGGTCTGGCTTATCCTGATCGCGGGCCGCGCCTGGATGGCGAACAAATGGACGCCCGATATCGAGGGGCTGTTCTACGACTGTATCGGTATCATCATCGCCTATTTCATCGTGCCGTGGCGCTATGTCTGGGCACGCTATTTTGCGCAGCCGATGGAGCCTTTGCGGCAGAAAGCCTAGCTATTTCGCCAGACGTTCCCGGTTGCGGCGCACGCGGCGGGAATAATGGGCGATGCTGCCGCTCATAATCTGTTCGGGGCTGGTACCGAGCTTGCCTGTCATCAAGTCAAAGCCCAGCGCCATATTGGCCGCGACCTTTTCCGAAACCATCCGCTCCGCCTCTTTGGCGGCAGCCGGGCCACCAAAGGCCAGCGCACCCAGCCGCATTGCAATCACCATATTGGACTCAGCAGCAAGCGCCCATGCGTCCATCGCGATGGTGAAATAATTGGGGCGTTTGCGGGAAAGGGATTTTGCAGGGCTGTTCATATGCCCCAGTCCTACCCGGCTGGGGGAGAATGTCACGCAGGGAATCGCTTTCATACGGTGGTTTTAGGCATTACATCTCTGAGAAGTTGAAGCGGCTGGTGGAGAAGTTGGTGCCGGGTAAAGTCTGACCGGGCTGGTGCCGTCGGAATTTCCTGCACATCTATTCTAACGGAAAAGCGCCACTACCCCCACCAGTTTTATCACCAACCGTCGGCAATTTTGCCCAGCAACGCGGTCCAATCGACATCGCCGCCGCTGCTGCCAAGCCGCACGATGACCAGCTTTTTATCAGGATCGACAAATATCCGCTGGCCAAAATGGCCATTGGCATAAAAGCGTTGCGTTTGGCCGGCGCGTCGGGCCGCACCCCACCACAGATTGTGATAATGGCCATCCGCATCGACGAACCGGTTCGGCATACCCTCGGCAGGCACGCTGCGCGATTGCGCCACCCAGTCGGCGGGCACAATCTGCTGGCCACGCGCCACGCCATTGTCGAGATAGAGTTGGCCAAAACGCGCCAGATCCATCGCCCGTGCGACAAATCCGCTTTCAACCTTCTCCATCCCATCACCCTTATGGTCGATATTCCACAGAGCCGGATATTCGGCGCCCAGCGGTTGCCAAAGCCGTTTTGCCGCGAAATCGGAGAGGGTTGCCTTGGGGTCATGCTTGCGCAACGCCGATTCCAGCGCATAGCCGACGAGCAACGGGCTTAAATCCTCCCCCTCAAACTTGCTGCCCGGCGGATGCGCAAACTGTGTCTGGCGCAGATAGCTTCGAATATCGGTGGAGTAATACATGCGGGGCTGTTGCCGCCACGGCATCCCCCCACGAGCATAGGCAAAGCCGCTGACATTATCGAGAAGCTGACCGAGCCGAACATCCGCCAGCTCCTTGTTCGAAAGGCCGGCGATATGGTCGCCAAGGCGGTCCTCGCGTTTGATGATCCCATCGGCGGCGGCGATGCCAAACATTGCCGACAGCACCGACTTTGAAATCGAGAAACTCTTGAACAGGCTGTCGCGCCGCGCACCATAATAATAACGCTCATCAACCAGCTTGCCGTCCGCAAGGATGATGAAGGCCGTGGTGCCGTTCTTTTCCGCAAAAGCATCAAAACCGGCAGGCTCGGCCAATTCACCGCTCAAAGCCCGCCGCATCCAGCCGGCATCCCGCGCTTCAACAAAAGGCGTGGCGCCCGGCGCGTTGGGCATCGATCGTGAGGGCAACTGCGTATAATCCTCGACATCGACACCGCGCAGCGAAAGCATCCGCCCAAGATAGGTGTCGGTGCAGGCCGTAATTCCCAGCATCATTATCAGTGCCGCACCTCCGACAACAGCCTTTCGCATCGCACTTCTCCAAACTTGACAGCGTCAAGATTGATCGGCAATAATCTTGACACTGTCAAGCGGCAACTTACTATTTCATCATGGCGGCGGCGAAACCAACCTATCATCATGACAATCTCGAGCAGAAATTGCTCGATGCGGCGGCGGAAATCGTTGCGTCGCAAGGTGTAGCGGCACTGTCTTTGCGCGCATTGGGTGAGGTGGCGGGCGTATCGCGTTCGGCGCCCTATCATTATTTTGCCGACAAGGATGCGCTGCTCCACAGCCTAGGCGAGCGCGGCTTTACCTTGCTCGCGGAAGCAACCGAAGCGGCGGAAGCGGGGCATGTCGATCCGGTGGCGCGTGGTCGTGCGGGCATGCGCGGCTATTTGCGCTTTGCACAGGCAAATCCGCAGCTTTTCCGACTGATGTTTGCAGGCGTGCTCCCCCGCCGACTTTCTCTGCCCCTTGGCGATGCAGGTTCGCACTACAATTTTTCCAGTAATGCAGCCGCCAAGGCCTTTGCACGAATGCAGTCAGGCGTCGCCGCGCTGCCCGATAGCGCGGGCCTTGATAGCCAAGCACTGATGCTTCGGACAAACACCATCTGGGCGGCGGTCCACGGGGTCGCCATTCTGGCGATTGACGAGAATCTGAAGCTTGTGGCCCCCGAATTGGTGATCGAAGCCTTGCTGGACCGGTTGATTAGCTAGGCTGCGTGGGGGCGGGCAACGGTTATTAGGAGGTGGTCGCGGGATACACGACGCCGAGCGAGTAAAGGCGGAGGCGAGAGAAGTTGGTGCCGCAGGGCTAAATTGGTATAAAGCCCCGAACAGAAATGATGTCCGACAGCCCCGATCCCCTGCCTAATGGCTCGCCCCGCATATTGGTCGATGCCGATGCGTGCCCAGTGAAGGAGGAGATTTACAAGGTCGCCTGGCGCCGCAATGTGCCCGTGGTGTTGGTCAGCAATGCGCGCTTTCGCATTCCCGACCATGTGCTGATTACGCGGCATATCGTATCGGACAGTTTCGATGCCGCCGATGACTGGATTGCGGAGCAAGCGGGTCCGCGCAGCATCGTGATCACCGCCGACATATTGCTGGCGGACCGGTGCCTGAAAGCCGGAGCAGTCGTCATCGGATATGGTGGCAAGCCGTTCACCAACGCCTCCATCGGCAGCGCCATCGCCACCCGAGCCATCATGGCCGACTTGCGCGCCGGGATGGACGGGATAGTGGGAGGGCCAGCGCCATTTGCCAAGGCCGACCGGTCAAGGTTTTTGCAGGCGTTGGATGAGGCTTTGGTTCGGTTGGGGTGACGTCGGCGGCTAATTAGTATCGTGTCCCAGGACTTCAGTGTTCTCGGAATTCAAACGTAACTCACTCGTTGTTATATTCATCTTCGTGATATTCACGAATTAGCTTGTCAATATCGACGTGCTCCTCTGGAACAATGCCGAAAAATTCTATTGGGTCTTCTTCTTCCATTGTGACGAAAGCTTTGCCCATCCCGGCGTGCAAGAGTTCCTGATAGCCATCAAGCTTAAGAGCGCAGACCGCACATCGGAAAGCATTGGGAAGCGCTCTTACTTCTCGTACGATTGTACCGTCATCCTCATCAATTTTGATCGGCCCGCGGTTTAGTGACTCGCCGGACAAGGCTCCCTTAAATCCACAAGAAGGACAATCTATTGCTTCACGAAGCGTGCCTGCTTTTACCCACGATTGAACAACTTCTTTGGCCTTTTCCGTACGTTCAGACTTCGCGTCGCCATCAATTTTATCGAATGCTTTTTTGGCGGATGATATCCGTTCTTTCACTTCTTTTAAAAGGTGTTCGTGCCTGTCCTTCAGCATTCCCTCGGCAACTTTAGCGTGCTGTTTCCCCAAAAAATCTTCGAAGCTAAGCCCCATATGGTTGAGGAGGACACTGAACACCTCGTATGTCTGAGGCAGCCAAGTAGAATTTTCGATACCCTCAAACGCAGCCTCACCGCTATGAAGCTCTTTATTTCGCCTGTCAGCCAATAACAAACAGTGGCCTGACATTTGATCAGTAAAGTCCTCGATAAAAACAGAGCATCGAGCAAATACAGCTTTCGCTGCCACAGATTTCGGATTCGCTTTTGGATTGATGCCAAAAGAATAATGAATATTCCCCTCCTGAGACGGGTCAGCGAGCAGAACAGGATGAATTTTTGCGAGAGCCGCGCGACCGAGTAATTCTATGCATAAGCTCATCCAAAAGCCAAATAATGCAGATTCAAAATCTTCATTATTTGCTCTTTCAGCATACAATTTTGCCTTCCCTAGCAACTCGTCCGTGGACCAACTCATCGTATCCCCCAATAGCTTCGCCGTAGTCGGCGATTTTTTGCAAAGTTTGCGCCATTACCTCTGCCGTGAAGCGCACGCCAATTGTCTACAATAAGCCAATCGCCTGTATTTAGAACAACTGAATTATGTGTTGCACCACTTTCGAGAGCTTCAGCAGCTAGTTCTATCGAATTCTCGATTGAAGGGTTTTTCATACAGCCTGGATCGAAGCGCAAGCGCCATGTGCCCTCGTTAGACTTCGCCAGGATTTGACAGTAAAATCGTCGATTTGGACCACGGTTCGCGATCCAGCCCGGATGAGTGAGCACGCGAGGTGGATTTACTTTCAAACTCTCTAGGTCGGGTATCAGAATTTCAGTGGCGCAGGGATTGTCCCCGCCTTCGAGACATTCGAGAAGTACAAATTGCGCAGGTTTGGCAATGTGCGCTTGATCAGTATGTAGGGGCTGACGATCAAAACCAGTAATGGCAGAAAGTGATCGTCGCGGCGCATCTTCCCGTGATTGAGGCCTTACGATTTGCGGTAAACCTTCGATCTGCAAACTAGACTTTAGAATTTGCAAAGACGTGCAAACATCTAGTGGTGCCAAAAACGTATCCTGAGAACTCAACCACCCCCGCTTAAATAGACGCGGAATGAAATTGTCAGTCGGCGAATAAATAGCCGTTCCCCTAGAATTTGTTATGAAAGCTATTCAAACAACCGAGCTTGTTCACGCTTTGGCACGCCCATCAATCATGCTCCCGATCACCAGCGCCCATATATAGCTCGCGCCCGGTCTCGTCATAGACCTTGCTCATCTCGGCCATGCCAGCCTCGGCTTCGGCTTCGGTCAATACCGTTCGTGCTGAGCCTGTCGAAGCACCGTTCTGAGACCCTTCGACAAGCTCAGGGCGAACGGTGGAGGAGGCGGCGATAAAGCCCTCCGCTGGCTGGTTCTGCAACCGCGCGAATTCCCGCACTTCCTGGCTGATCTTCATCGAGCAGAATTTCGGCCCGCACATCGAACAGAAATGCGCGGTCTTGGCGCCTTCCGCCGGAAGCGTCTGGTCGTGATATTGCTCCGCCGTATCGGGATCGAGTGACAGGTTGAACTGATCGCGCCAGCGGAATTCGAAGCGGGCTTTGCTCAGCGCGTCGTCGCGGACTTGCGCCGCCGGGTGGCCCTTGGCCAGGTCCGCTGCGTGCGCGGCCAGCTTGTACGTCACCACGCCGACCTTCACATCGTCGCGGTCGGGCAGGCCCAAATGCTCCTTGGGCGTGACGTAGCAGAGCATCGCCGTGCCATACCAGCCGATCATCGCCGCACCGATGCCGCTGGTGATATGGTCATATCCCGGCGCGATATCGGTCGTCAGCGGCCCGAGCGTGTAGAAGGGCGCTTCGCCGCACACCTCCAGCTGCTTGTCCATATTCTCCTTGATCTTGTGCATCGGCACATGGCCGGGGCCTTCGATCATCACCTGCACATCCTGTTCCCACGCGCGCTTCGTGAGTTCGCCCAGCGTGTAGAGCTCGGCAAATTGCGCTTCGTCATTGGCGTCGGCGATGCTGCCGGGGCGAAGGCCATCGCCGAGCGAATAGGCGACGTCATAGGCTTTCATGATCTCGGTAATCTCGTCAAAGCGTTCGTAGAGGAAGCTTTCCTTGTGATGCGCGAGGCACCATTTCGCCATGATGCTGCCGCCGCGGCTGACGATGCCGGTCACGCGCTTGGCCGCCAGCGGCACATAGGGCAGGCGGACGCCCGCATGGATGGTGAAATAATCGACGCCCTGCTCGGCCTGTTCGATAAGCGTGTCGCGGAAAATTTCCCAGGTCAGGTCTTCGGCCACGCCGCCGACCTTTTCCAGCGCCTGATAAATCGGCACGGTGCCGATGGGGACGGGCGAGTTGCGGATGATCCATTCGCGGGTGTCGTGGATGTTGCGGCCCGTGGACAGGTCCATGACAGTGTCCGCGCCCCAGCGGATGCTCCACACCATCTTGTCGACTTCGCTCGCGACGTCGGATGCGACCGCGCTGTTGCCGATATTGGCGTTGATCTTGACCAGGAAATTGCGCCCGATCGCCATCGGTTCGCTTTCGGGATGGTTGATGTTCGAAGGGATGATCGCCCTGCCCCGCGCGACTTCATCGCGGACAAATTCGGGCGTCACATAATCGGGGATCGCCGCGCCAAAGCTTTCGCCGTCGCGGATATATTCCTTGAGCCGTGCCCGGCCGAGATTTTCGCGCTCCGCCACATATTCCATTTCGGGGGTGATGATGCCTTTGCGGGCATAATGCATCTGCGACACGTTCGCGCCGGGCTTGGCGCGCAGCACCTGTTTGCGGACATTGGGGAACGGTGCGACGCCGCCGCTGCGGTCGGGGCCAAGCTGGCCATTATCTTCGGGGCGCACTTCGCGCTGGGTCACCTGCTCGACATCGCCGCGCGCGACAATCCAGTCACGGCGCAGTTCGGACAGGCCTTGGGCAATGTCGATCTGCGCCTGCGGGTCGGTATAAGGCCCGCTGGTGTCATAGACGCGCACCGGCGGCTCGCCGCTCGATGGTTCCAGATAAATCTCGCGCATCGCGACCTTCAACGGGCCGACATGGATCTTCTTCGAACCCCGGATCGGTCCGGTGGTGACGGCTGGATTTTCAGTGCGTGCGGGGGCGTCGCCCATGTCTTGTCTCCATATCGACGGGGAAAGGGCGGTATCTGTAACAGGCCGCTCCCTCCCTCCGCCCGTGCTAACGGGTTCAGGTTCAACGGGTCGGATGGAGCTTACCCATCCCTCTCAGCCACAGCAGGCTCCCCGGGGATGTTGCAAGAATAGGGTGTCTGCGCCTAACTGTCCAGCATGGCGAACCCCTCTCCACAGGAAATCCGCGCGCTGGCCGACGCAAAGGGTGAACTGGCGCTGCGTGTGGTGCCGGGGGCCAAAATCGAACGCGCCGCAATCGAAAATGGCGGCCTGAAACTCTGGACGCGCACTGCGCCCGAAGATGGCAAGGCGACCAAGTCTGTGCTGGCGCAACTGGCGAAGCTGCTCGGCATCCCGGCGCGTGATGTGGAGCTAGTCAGCGGCGCGACGTCCCGCGAAAAGCGGGTGCGCAGCAAATCCTAAAATGAAAGACGCTCCGGAAAGCCGCCTAAATCAGGCGGCTTTCCAATCACTTGCCGTGTTGAACGCCGGAATGCCCTGTTTCGGCTTCGGCATATCGAGGTTTTCATAATAGCCGGGTGGCAGGTTAGCCAGCGGCATACCGGCGGCAGCCATCATGTAAGGCGATACGCGGCGGTTGGTGCACAGGCCGCCATTGCCATCGTTGACCAGTCGCTCTTCGAACGCCAGCCCTTGCTGTGTGCCCATCGACCGCACAACCGTTGAAACCGCCAACTGGCCGTCGCCAAAATCGAGCACAAATTTTGTGCCCAGGGGAACATCGATAATCCCCTCGATCATTGCGCCGGAAACCGACAGGTTCCGCAACACCACATTGTAACAATGATCTTCATGGATTGCGCCGATCTTGCGATACATGGACAGGCGGTCGCTGCGCTGTACGGCGGGGCCAGCGGGTGTGATTTCCCAATCCCCTGATTCACACCGTTCCAGCAACTCTTCATTGGCCACCGGCTGGCTATAGACATAGCCCTGCACATGGCTGACATGCAGGCTGCGGATCAGATCGAGCTGGTCGAGCGATTCAATCCCCTCTGCCGTCGTCTCCATACCCAGCGCTTCGGCCAGGGCGACGATGGCTGAAATGATAGCCCCGTTGCGCGATCCGGGTTCAGTCGCCCCACGCACAAAGCTTTGATCGATCTTGATCTTGTCAAACGGCGCGGTCTTCAGATAGCCGAGCGACGAATAGCCGGTGCCGAAATCATCCAGCGCCAGCCGGACGCCAATATCTTTCAGCGCCTGAAACTTCGCGTCGGTATCATCCGAATCCTGCAGAAATACGCTTTCGGTGATCTCCAGTTCCAACCGGCCCGGGGCAAGCCCCGAATGCGACAGCGCTTCCTTTATCACTTTAGGCAGCGTGTCTTTGGCAAACTGGATCGGCGATACGTTGACCGCCACCTTTATCTTGCCTGGCCAGGTTGCGGCCTCTTCACAGGCCTTGCGCAGCGCCCATTCGCCCAGTTCGCCAATCATATTGGCTTCCTCTGCGATCGGGATGAACAAAGCAGGGGAGATACTACCACGTTCCGGGTGGTTCCAGCGCATCAGCGCCTCGAACCCGGTGACGATGTTGGTTTGGGCATTGACCACCGGCTGATAGGCTAGCCAGATTTCATCGCGCGCAAGTGCATCGCGCAAATCTTCTTCCAAAACGCGACGGTCTTCGGCCGCTTGCAATAGATCGCTCGAATAGAAGCGGAAACGACCGCGACCGCCACCCTTGGCCGCATAAAGTGCAAGGTCGGCATTGCGGACCAGTTCTTCGCTCGACTGCCCGTCAAAGGGGCTGACGGCGATGCCCACCGATGCGCCGATGATGCAGCGGCTGCCGTCGATCGAATAGGGGTGCGAAAGGCTGCGGATGATCTTGTCCGCCATGTCGCCCAGATTGCCCCGGTCTTCCTCGTCCTGCAGGATGATCTGGAATTCGTCACCGCCAAGGCGGCTGACCTTTTCCTTGTCGCCCACCACCTTGATCAACCGCTCAGCAACCTGTTTCAGCAGGGCGTCGCCCGCCGGATGGCCCAGCGTATCATTCACTTGCTTGAACCGGTCCAGATCGATCAGCATGATCGAACAGGCGCGTTTTTGCAGCTGGAACGCCGACAAGGTGCTTTCAAGAAGCTTGGCCATGCGGTGGCGGTTGAGCAGCCCGGTCAACGCGTCATAGGTCGCCAGCCGGTCGTTGTCCTTCGATGCGCGGCGCTGATCGGTAATGTCGGTGCCGCTTCCGCGATAGCCGGCGAATTCACCGGCGGAATCGTGATAGGGTCGTCCGGAAACTGCCCACCAAATTTCAGACTCGGTGCCTGCTGCCTGAAGCGCAAGATCATCAAATTTCGATTGCCGCATCAATACCCAGGGCAGGGTCCGCTGGCGGTCTTCACTCGCCTCGGGTTTGAGGAACAGTTCGACAAAATCTTTGCCAAGCAACGCGTCGGTGGCGACGCCCAGCTTTTCTCCAATCGAATTGCTGAGATAGGTGACGCGGCCTTCGGCATCGGTCGACCAGAACCATCCGCGCCCGCTTTCTTCAAAATTCTGAAGCAAAAGCAGTGCATCTCGTGAGCTTGCTGCCGGGGAGGCCGACGGCTGGCGTTGGCCCAGCTTGCCGAGCAAACCGCGCGCAGACGGCTCAGCCGATTTCTCGCCGGATGCTCCCCATGAAAATTTTCTTGCGGCCATATTGTTCTAGTTTCCTGTCGGATTACCAGACGCGTTTATCCATTCGGCGTTTCAGAAGCGTAAACAGCCTTCAGATCGGCAAAAAATGCGAATAAATTTACAACAAGATACTCTAAACCTAGCCAAGTTGGCCGGTTTGGCGTCAATTGGACGGCACCGCTTCCCAAGTGTAAATCCCGGCATCGGCTTGCAGTGCAAGGCTCAGCGTCGTGCCACGAATTGTGTAGCTGCGGATGTACCCAATATCGCGGGCGATCGTGCTATCCATCGCGCCGGGCTGGCACATCGCGCGGGTCATCGCCCCGCCGCTGATCAGCAGGCCGCCGCCAGTTGGCGAACTGGGCTGCGCTTCCCATTTTCCGGCCAGCCGGTTGCAATCGAGCTGCGCCGAGAGCGAGCCGTCGCTGGCAAAGGTCAGCACATATTGTTCCGGATTGGGCGGAATTTTGATCCCGATATTATCGTCCGACGACTGGAACTGCACCAGCCGCCAGCTCGTGCCCGGCAGGCCGCGCGTCACCGGCGGAGCCACCGCTCCGGCGGGCGCCTTGGCGTCATCGGCATAGGGTGCGCAGCCGACCAGCAGCAGCGCGCCCAACAGGGCCAAGGACAGCGACTTCATACGGTGGCTCTAGTTCCTGTAACTCGCGTCGATCCGATCAAGCTTGCGCAGCAAAGCAGGCCAGGCGAGACTTTGCGCGACCATCGCCATGCCACCTGACGGCGTTTGCCCCTCAACCTTGCCCTCGACACCTTGCGGCGGAGTGTGCAGATTTTCGCGCCCTGCCGACAGCATCTTGACCTGTGCATCGCAGGCGCGTTCGAGGAAATAGAGCCGCATGAAACAATCAGCGACGCTCTGCCCCACCGCCAGCGTGCCGTGGTTGCGCAGGATCATCGCATGCTTCTCGCCCAGATCCTCGACCAGCCGTTCGCGCTCGTCCAGATCGGTCGCGATGCCTTCATATTCATGATAGGCGACATTGTGCTTGGCGATCATCGCGGTCTGGGTGTGCGGCAACAGTCCCTCGGCCATCGCGCTCACCGCCTGACCTGCGGGCGTGTGCAGGTGCATCACCGCATGCGCATCGTCGCGCGCCATGTGGATGGCGGAGTGGATGGTGAAACCGGCGGGGTTCACCGGATGCGCGGTCGGCACCACGGGCTGCCCCTCAACGTCAATCTTGACGAGCGACGAAGCGGTAATCTCCTCGAACATCATGTCATAGGGGTTGATCAGGAAATGATGCTCCGGCCCCGGCACGCGTGCGGACAGGTGCGTGAAGATCAAATCGTCCCAACCATAATGCGCGACCAGCCGATAGGCCGCGGCCAGATCGACGCGGACTGCCCATTCCTCTTCACTCACTGTGCTCCGGATATGGTCGTCATTGGCGGCGGTCGCCGTGTTCATCATTACCGACATGGGTCTCTCCTGTAATCGTCAATCTATTCCATCGCGCGCTTGTACACGCTGGTCTTGGGCTTTTCGAACAGCTTCATCACCATCGGCTCGAAAAATTCGAGCGGTAATGTGTCATATTCGGGGTCGAACGCCGGACAGTCATATTTCTCGATGAACTCGGCGGTCGCGGCATAATAGGGATGGTCGGCAAACTGATCGCGCATGTTGCGATCGAGCCCCAGATAATGGAAGAAATTATAGCCCTGGAAAATGCCGTGATGCTGCACAATCCAGAGCAGCTCTTCCGAGACAAAGGGTTTCAGGATCGCGGCGGCGACATCGGGGTGGTTGAAGGCGCCCAGCGTATCGCCGATATCGTGGAGCAGCGCCATCACCACATAGTCGTCGGGCTTTCCATCGCGGTGCGCGCGCGTCGCCGTCTGCAGGCAATGCTCAAGCCGATCGACCGCAAAGCCCCCACAATCGCCCTCCAGCAAGCGCAAATGATCAAGCACCCGCGCCCCGCCATTCTGCGCAAAAGGCTTCATATGCGTCATGATGATATCCCAGTCTTCCTGGGTGCCTTCATCCATCGTGTGGAACTGCGCGGTCTTTTCCATCAGGTCGGTCATCGTCTCTCTCCTCGTCGCGCAAGACGATTCACCGAAATGCCGCGGATTGCAAGGGGGGAGAGTCGACTTACCCCTTCCCGTCGTGCAGTATCTGGTTGGTCACCCCTGCACGCAGGGGAGCCTCACAGCGGATGCACACGCCCTGCCGGTCGGCATCGGTGAACATCCGCTTGCGCATCAGATCGAACTTCGCCTCCAGCCGCGCCTTCGCTTCGTCATAGCTGGGCGGCTTCCACTTGCCGCCATGTTTCTTGAAGATCCAGCCCGCCTTCCATTCCTCATAGGTCAGCACATCCTCCGATTTCTCGGCAAGCTTCGCACCCGACATGTCGCCGCGCTTGATGAGCAGGCCGAGCATCGCATCCGAAGGCTCGATCTTGCGCTGATATTCCTCGCCCTTGCGGATGATCACCGTCTCGCGCCCCTCGACAGCACGTTGGTATGCTATCGCGATCAGCCCCTGTCGCGAGCGATCAAGCGCCTCCTCCCACGCGGCGGCGAAGCGCGGAAAGCGCCGCTGCGCCCGCCGCGCCGCCACGGCAGACATCCCCGCCACCCGCGCCGCATCCTTGACACAGCCGGTATGCGCCAGCGTATCGAAAAAGCGCTGCACCCGCGGCTGGTTCCACCCGTCATGCCGCTTGGGATAGCCGGGCATCAGCTTGGCAAAATCGACCCTGGGGCCGGAGGGTATTTGCTGCGGCGGGTTGGCGGAGGCAGCCGCCAGATCATCCTCCGGCTTGCGGCGGCGCGCCATTACCACTCCTCCTCGGGGCAATCATCGTCGTCGCTATCGTCATCATCCGCGTCATCAAGCCCGGACAGAAATTCAAACGCATCGAAATCCAGCTCGGCAAGCCGATCCGCCACCCACAACATTTCGCGCCGCAGATCATAGAGATAATCGACCAACTGCGTCGTCCGCTCGCTCTTCGCCAATTCGTTGATCATCGCCTGCAACCCCGCCAATTTAGGCGAGAGGGGGAGCACCGGCGCTTTGGGCGCAAGCGGCGGCGCCTTGCGCGGCGGGAGTTTGGGAGCGGGCATATCCGCAATTTCCTTTCCGGGTTAGAGAAACGAATCGCGGATAACCTATATGGTTATGTGTAGGACAGTGTTTTTACCTTTGCCGTATCAACGGATAAGCCAACACGTCTATCTGTCTGGATAGGGGCTTGTCGTCATCCGGAAAATCGCAGGATCGCAAAGCCTGTCATTTGGCGGGCAATACATCGCCTGAACCGATTTCCGGTCACTGTCGGTCAACTTTCCGTCATTGCTATACGGCTCGGTGCAATAGTTCATAACCGATTGCGGATCATATTCGGTCAGATTGGCAACATCGCCATCGCTTCCTGCCTTCGCATGTTTCATACGGCATTCCCCGGGGGTATCGGGCCGGTTATGCTCATGGGCCAGGCTCAAAGCATGGCCGAACTCATGCACCGCGATGGCATCGATATAATATTTGGGCTTTGAACGGCATGCCTGCCCGCACCATTGGTTGAACGTGAAATTCAAAACCATACCTTGCTTCATGCCGTCGATATAGTTGCCCAGACCTTTGACATGCGGTCCATTGTCCGGACTGTCATCCATCACCGAAATGCGAATGCCGCGCGCATTGCCCGAACAATTGCCCCATCCGGTGAAAGCGACACCCGATTCCTGCTCCCATGTGCGTGCAACGGCATCCCTGACCCATTGTTTCTGCTGATCAAAGCCGCCTGTGTCCCAGCATACGGGAATCTGTTTCGGCGTGCCGGTCGCAAAGCGCCAGATATTGGACTTTTTCGGATAGCCCATGATCTGATAATTGCTGTCGATGATGGCATCGACCATTGACGCCAGCTTTGCACCGCCGGGAACGGGTGCAGCATCCTTCGCCTCACCCATTTCGATCTCGACTTCGCTCAGTTGCAGCCCTGCCAACGGATCAGCGGCTTTTTGCGCGGGGTCGCCGCTTTCGCTGCACGCCGAAAGCAACAGCAATGGCGCAGAAACCGACCCTATCAGATGTATCGAACGCATAACCAAAACCTCCGATGCTGCCAATTTCAGTTCGGGACGAAAATGGAATATTTGATAGACGCTGGGTCGGCGCCTGTGTCGCAAGCCGGACCGTCAGGGGTTGGATTATCGCTGGGGTCGCGCGCGCCGTCGGGGGCGGCCGCTGCAGCACCGATGCCCAGCAAAGGCAATACGCTTTTCAGGGCATCGGCGGAGTTCTTGACCAGATCGCCCGAAGACGGTTCGGTGTTGAGCGAAATCTCCGAAAGCCCGCCAACGTCATTGAACTTCATAGAAAAGCCGGTTTTCGCAAACTCGGCTGGATCGACCTGAGCGAAATATTGTTCGCCGGTGGGCAGGGATTCGGTTTCGACAAATGGCGCGGGTATACAGGCGGCAAGCTTTGAATGCTTCTTGTACACACCCGTCTTCAGATAGACCTGCGTTGCCCGGAATGGCACGCCGGCCACCTGATTTCCATTGGCGCCGGTGATATTGAGCGAGCTTGCACAGCCCGAAAGCATCGTCAGCACAATCGCCGCACCAGCCAGATTGATCGTCCGCATTTCTGCCTCCCCTATTGTCGGTTGCAAAACGGATTTAACGCCGGGGCGATAGGCTGTGCGTGACCGACATCACGCTTGCGCAAAAAGGGGATGCGCCTAACAGGGTGGGATGATCCCCTTCGTCACCCTGATCGACACCCGCGGCCAGAAAATCTCGGTCAATGCGGAGATTGTGCAATTTGTGAAGGCCGCCGACAACGCGCATGACGAATGCCTGGTGGTGTTCGGCAAAGACCAACTGCTGCGCGTGCGCGGAACGCTGGAGGATGTGACGCGGGCTTTGAGTGAGGGGTAAGGGACTACTGATATTAATCCGCCGTTTTGTGTGCCGGAAACTTTCCAATGATCGCTCTGCACAATCGGTCGCCAGCTAGTTCTGATCTCAGGGTACCAACTACCTCACCTTTGAACGGCAGCCCAATAAGTAGCACATGCGCAGGATTGGCTAGTTTATCACCTTCTGCCGGGATCGGGTTTTCCACAAATGAGAAATCTTGTTCAAATTCGTCTAACGCATCGAGAGCCTTACCGACATTAAGTTCTGCAAAGCAGGCTGTCCTCCCGAGCGACATGCGGGAAGCGAAAACTTTTCGTATTGAGTCCTTGTCCGCTTCAGAATCAGCGTCAAGGATTCGGCGTTGAGTGAATGAGAGGCCATCGTTGTCTTTTGTCGTCCGATCAAATGCACTACCAGCCACCTGATCCTTTTCCCGATCATAGTGCAGACCGCCTACGTAGCGGACAACATTCTGCTTACGAGGTAGTTTTGCTCCGGTGCCGCCTGCCATGGATTACTGCGCCGAGAGCACATGCCTAAGGCCACACAAAGCGATGAAGTCGGTTATGCTCGCAATAGGCTTATTTGTCCCCATCGTCTCTTCTATCTGGCCTTCGTTATTTTTGAAGAAAACATACTGCACCTTGCCCTTACCTCGAAATTGCAAGCCAACTTGCTCTTTCTTGTCACTGGTCCAAACAAATCGAATATTCCCGTTGCCGACCAAGAAAATTCCCGGACGGGCGGTGTTGTAAAGCGATTGAGCAAATAGTCGCGCGTCTTTTTGTGAGGCTTTCGATATCTCGACACCCTCTTCGGATGCTATTTCTGTCAATTCCGTGAGACGCTCTTCAAAAGCGGTCAGCCAATGGACAGCAACGGACTCGATCTGCTCTTCCGTGTCATCGAAAATACCCGGAAAATTACCAGCGCGGATCAAAACGGGCTGACCGGGATTGATCGAAAGCTCTTGCGCGCCAAACAATTTTGACAGCAAACCGTTATTACCCGAATGTATCACTGACCAGCCGTGATCCGCCAACTCTTGATCGTCATCGATAACAACCGCCTGCAAGGCTCTCCACTTGGGAGCGAAAACCTTGTTCTCTTCGGGAGATCGGGAGGGTGTTTTGACTGGCATTTTCTATTCTACTCTTCGACTTCTGAAAAAGCTTCAATAAGTTTGGCACGGTCAACGAAGCCTTCCTCGACTGCATTAGTCAGAATACCCATTGCAAGATTGAATGCAGCTGCGCGAGATGTCCGAATTCTCGCAACTTCAACCTCAGCCGGGAAAGTCAGGACTTCGGCTACCCCGTCACCGCTTTCTCTTATAGCGCCAATGGTCGGGCTTGATTGAACGCAGGCAATTTCAAAATCTCGCCCTAGATAGGTTACAAAAAAATTATCCGCTACAGCACGAAAGAAGGTGCTATCCCTAACGACAGGCAAATCATCTGCCTCAGTTCTAAGGCTATCTTTTGCTTTTCTCGGCTTGGCTTTGATCAAAACTAAACATCCTTCACCGTGAGAATCGTCCGACTCATAGTCTCAATATAGTAGCAATTTTGCTAAAACCACCATGGGTTGAAATCAAGGG
>NZ_JBEBKL010000023.1:0-43799 GCF_040079335.1 Sphingorhabdus sp. | reverse complement strand
GCCTGCAACCGCTCGACCAGTTTGGTACCCAGTGCCGCCCCGGGGGTGGTTACCCCGCCCTCACCGTCATTTTCGGCGAGGCAAAGCGCGGTTTCGGCGATCATCTTCGAGGTCGAGCCATAGCCCGGGTCCTTGTCACCCTTCACCGAATAGAGCAGGCGCTTGCCATCGGGATATTCGCCGACAAAAAGCACATCGTAAAAGCCGTTCTCGCGTTCTTCCTTGGTCGGGCCTTCGCCGGGCTGGGGTCCACCGCCACCACCAAATGGAGCCTTCAGCGCTGTGGCCAGCGCCTCGGCGGCTTGTTTGCCCATTTCACCCGGGCTGGTCAGAACCATTTCGTCATAGCGTACATCGGTGCCCCAGGGGTGGCCGAGCAGGAAGTTGGTGCGGTGAACATTTTTGGTGTTGATCGCCGCCATGATGAACGGCGCCGCCCAACTGCCGAGGCTGTCGTCATATTCGGGGATCATGCCGGTGGGCTGGCTTGGCCCTTCGAAGCCCGGCGTCAGGCCGAATGGGCTCAGCATATAGGGCGTCAGCGAAGGGTGTTTGGCCAGCGTCTTCAGCGTTTCTTTCAAACTTGCAGCCGTGCCGCCCGAAAAGCCGCCCTGCATGGCGCGGACACGGCCTTTGACGCGAGGGGCCGGCGCACCAAATTTCTCGGTCGCATGTTTCTGCAGCATCAGGACACCGAGATCGAAGGGGATCGAATCGAAGCCCGCCGAGAAAGTGATCCGCGCACCGCTGGCCTTGGCGGCGTCGTGATATTTATCGATCATCTGCCGCATCCACACCGGTTCACCACACAGGTCGGTATAGTCGGTTCCGGCTTCGACGCAGGCCTTCACCAGTGGCTCGCCATAAAGCTGATAGGGCCCGACCGTGGTCAGCACCACCTTGGTCCGCTTGGCCATTGCGTCAAGCGAGGCAGGATCGTCAGCATCTGCAACCACCAGCGGCGTATCGGCGGCTGCCCCGATCAGATCGCGCACTTCCTGCAGCTTGGTCAGCGAACGCCCCGCCATAGCCCATTTCAGGCCCGCTTTATCTTTCAGATATTCGGCAACCAGACGACCGGTATAGCCAGTGGCACCATAGACGACGACGTCAAATTCGCGGGATTCCTTGGGCATATCTCTCTCCTGATTCTGCTTTGATTCCAGTGATGCGCGGACGAGGCGCGATTGTCAAAAGCCGCAGGCGCACTCATCAACGCCGCCTCCGCGTCACCGAGCTAAAATTTCCGGAGTAAAATACGAAATCGAGAGATAATAGCATAAAGACATTGCTTTGGTTAAACGAAAATAAAGCCAATTTTCCGTATCATCATATTCTGTTACAATATTTATACTTTCCTATATGTCCTTAATATTTCAATTATCCAAATTAATTGCAAATCTAATCGCTATGTTATTTATAAATCATCTAAATTGCTCTCGATTACGGGGAAAGGGAGAAGCGAGATGGTTGTTATCATTGCACTAATGATCGTGGTTGCCGTTGCCGGTGCCTTCATTCTTGGACGTGCTGCGGGCAGTAATGGGGCATCGCCAACGGTTCCGGCTCCAAGTGGCGATGGAGGCAATCCCGAATGTGACAAAGCCGGTGTAGAATGGGACAACGCCCGGCAAATGGCTTGCAACGCCAAAAGCGATGAAGCCGCCGCACGCAATCGGGTCGAAAATGCCCGGTCACAACTGGCCGTGGCAATCGCGACAGCCGTCAGTCTCGGCACAGCAGCTGCTGCCACTTTCGTGGCAGCAGCTGCAGCCCCCGCTACGATATTCGGCATTCCCGCCGGTATCGTCCTGACTGGTATCGCTATCGGCCTAGTGGCGGCGGCGGCGGCGGCCACATTGCTCGTTATTGCTTGGACCGGGGCTCTGACCGCAGCCGACGACGATCTTGCGCAGAAAACCCGCGCCCGCAATCAGTGGGAAGCCGAAGTTGCGCGACTGAGAGCCGCAATCAATGCCAATTGCCCGCCAGAAAAGGCCAACAGCTTTTTAAGCCGTCCGGGCCCCTGCTAGCTGAAATCGAACGCAAGTTCGAAAACGCGCTGCTGGTCGGCTTGAATTGGGATAGAACCAAATTTGACCGGCGCAGCAGCGCATGATTTTCTGGCATAGTTTATCTAATTGACCTGACTCACTCAGCCGGTGGCGCCGTTTCCGCGCACCGGGTTTTTGCGGTCACCCGTGCGGCTAGTCCTTCCAGAATAGCTGTCGAGGATCGTCACCGTCACCTTGCGCGCTCAAAAGCCCATAGGTCACCAATGGAATGGCAAACAGAGTAAGCGCCATTGTGGCGGCCAGATCTCTGTTTACGGGCTCTCTTCTCCCGTTCAAAAGGATTAGAGTGCTTCTCAAGAACTAGATGTGCAATGCGTGAATTGTACATGTTCAAAACGCGTATTGCCGGCTCGCCAGATCGAACATGATCTCCTCTGACCCGCCGCCGATCGCCATCACGCGGACTTCGCGGTAGATGCGTTCGACGCGGCAGCCGCGCATGAAGCTGGCGCCGCCAAGGATCTGGCAGGCTTCGCGCGCGCAAAATTCCATTGTGCGGGTGGCCTGCACCTTCAGCAACGCGAAATCGCCGGGGAAAGCCTTGCCCTCGCGCACGCTCCACGCGCACTGATCGATCCACGCTTGCGTCGAATTGATCTGGCGCAGCATATCGGCCAGTTTGTGTCGGATGGCTTGGTTGCGGATCAGGGGTTTGCCGAATACCTCGCGCTGCTGCGCCCAATCAAGCGCATCTTCAAAACAGACGCGCGCATAGGCCGCTGCCTGCTGCGCCATCCCCAGCCGCTCGCCGTTGAAATTGCGCATGATGCCCATGAAACCGCCATTTTCGGGGCCGATCAGATTTTCGGCGGGCACCTCGACATTGTCAAAATGCAGCGTCGCGGTATCGGATGCATGCCAGCCCATTTTGGCGAGCGCGGTGCGGCTGAAACCCGGCCGATCTGTTTCGATCAGCAGCAGCGAGACCCCACCCATGCCGGAGCCGCCGGTGCGCACCGCGACGGTCACATAATCGGCGCGCATGCCGCTGGTGATATAGGTCTTGCTGCCATTGACGATGTAGGATGCGCCCTTGCGTTCTGCCTTGGTCTTGAGGTTCGCGACATCCGAACCGCCCGAAGGCTCGGTGATACCCAGCGAGATGATCTTTTCTCCTGCCAGCACCGCGGGCGCAATACGCTGCTTCATTTCCTCGCTACCCATGGCGAGGATCGGCGGCAGGCCGATACCGTGGGTCATCAACGAGGCGGGAATGCCGCCTGCACCGGGTCGGCACATTTCCTCGCTCTGCACCAGCGAGTGGAAAATATCGAAACCGTTGCTTCCCGTGCCGCCAAATTCGGCAGGATAGCCAAGGCCCAATATGCCCGCTTCGGCTGCCTTTTTATGCAGTTCGCGCGGCAATTCGCCAGCCGCCTCCCATGCATCGACATTGGGCGTGATTTCGCGCGCGACGAAGCGGCGGACGGTGTCGCATACCGCCTCATGGCTTTCGTCATAATAAGGCGAACGGGCGCGCCATTGGTCGAATAGGGGTGATGTCATCCGGGCCTCTCCTGCAACTGCATTTGCCCATGTTTAATCGCTCGATTAAATTGAGCAAGGCCGGATGTCGAAAAGCCATTCAATCATCCAACCGCAACACTGTGTCACCCCCGACTTGATCGGGGGTCTATGGTCTGAGCTGTAAGTTTAAACTTCGCCATCAGGCCATGGATCCCCGCTTTCGCGGGGATGACAAGGTGTCTTGTTGCTTTACGTATTTAGGACCGCAGGCAGGACGACAGCTCAAAGCCTCGGCAGTGTCACGCCCTTTTGCCCCATATATTTGCCTGCTCGGTCCGCATAACTCGTCTCGCAAGGCTCGTTGCCCTGCAGGAAGAGGAACTGGCACGCGCCTTCATTGGCATAGATTTTGGCGGGCAGCGGGGTGGTGTTCGAAAATTCGAGCGTCACATGCCCTTCCCAGCCGGGTTCGAGCGGTGTGACGTTCACGATGATGCCACAACGGGCATAGGTGCTCTTGCCCAGACAGATGACGAGCACGTCGCGCGGTACGCGGAAATATTCTACGGTGCGGGCAAGGGCAAAGCTATTTGGCGGGATGATGCAAACATCGGTTTCGCGGTCGACAAAGCTTTTGGGATCAAATTCTTTCGGATCAACCACGCTCGAATCGACATTGGTGAAAATCTTGAACTCGGGCGCGACGCGAGCGTCATAGCCGTAAGAGGACAGGCCATAGCTGATGCAGCCATCGCGGCGCTGCGCCTCGACAAACGGCTCGATCATACCATTTTCGAGTGCCTGTTGCCTGATCCATTTGTCCGAAAGAATTGCCATGCCGACTCCCTGTTAAGGCGCAATGCTTTTGCCGCTTTGGCGGGGGAGTGCAAGAGGGCTGTGTCCGGTGGCTTGTCAAATAGGCCTTGGTTTAGGATGGCGGGTGTCGTGTTTTTGGATTCACGCGAAGAACACAAAGATTATCAAGAGGGCAGATTAGCAACGATCCCGAAGGGATCACTATATTCTGGCATGATTTGAGGCGCTTCGCGCAATCTCCAATGCAACCTCTTAAAAATCTTCGCGTTCTTCGCGTGAAACAAAATGGCGCAACCCCGCCACCCGCCAAACGGCAATGGCAAAAGCGCTATCTCAAACTGGCGGGCCCAAATCCGTGCGGCAGCAGCTCTGAAAGCAGGTGCGTTTCATAGCCGCTGGCATGCGCGCAGTGGATCGGCAGGTCGATTGCCACCTCGTCCGCCACCTCTTTGATCACCTGACGACAGCGGCCGCACGGTGTGATCGGCTCAGCACCAATTACGGCACCCCCCTCGGATGATTTGGGCCCGCCCGCAACCGCGATCGCGACAATCCGCCGCATCTGGCCATCGCTGTTCGCCTTGGCGATGGCGACGGTTTCGGCGCACAGCGTCATGCCATAGCTGGCATTTTCAAAGTTGGAGCCAATGACGATTTTGCCATTGTCGAGCAGCAATGCCGCCCCGACATGGAAGTTCGAATAGGGCGCATAGGCATTATGCGTGGCAGCAATCGCCGCCTGCACCAGTTGCTCATTCACTTCGTTCATTGCCGCACCACCACCCATTGCACCGGTTCATCGACCCCGTCGATACGGCGCTCTGGATTGGCTGTCCACATCACCCAGGGGCGCGCGGCATAATCGGGCAGCAGCCAGGTCTTTTCGAGCCAGACGGTGCGGTCGATCGACGAACTTAATTTATACTGGTTCTCGAATTCCTGCGAAATCTTCAGGATGGCGGGCTTCCCCAGATGAGCCTCGATTTGCGATAGAAAGGTCGCGACTTCGGATAGCACCAGTGCCCTATCCGGCTTGCTCGCGCATTTTTCCGAAAAGCCGAATTCGACGGCAGCGGGCAGCGCGGCATCGGTGCGTGGCACCGTGGTGATGAATAGCGTCGCCTGATCGCTCGCCAGACGGCACAGATCATAGCGGTGCAGCGGACCGAAGCGCACACCTGCTTCGCGCGCACCGGCCATATTTGTGGCAAAATTCGTGTCGCGGTTCTTCGAACCGTCGGTCGCCAAGATATAAGCGAAATCAACGCCGGTCGCGGCGAGCATCGGCCAGTCAAGCTTACCGTGGCGCGCGTCCGCAACGATCCCCTGCACCGGATAATCATCGCGCGCAGGGGCCCAGCCCAATACGACCCGCCACAGCACGAACGCGCCCAGCGCGAGTGCAAGCACGATTGCGGCGTAGCGCCAAAGCCTGAATTTTCCGCTGGCCATTTCTTTCCCCGAAATCCCTGTTGGCCTATTGCTTTATGTGCAGCACGCAAATCAACGTAAACAATCGCCGTGCGGTCGGAAAATCGACCTCAACCTTGCCCTCTAGCCGCTCCATCAGCAATTCCGCCGCGCTGTTATGCACCCCTCGGCGCGCCATATCGATCGTTTCGATCTCGGATGCAGTCGCCTTGCGGATCGCCTGATAATAGCTGTCGCAGATCGCGAAATATTCGCGCACCGGGCGCTGGAACCGGCCCAGCCCCAGGATCAGCGTTTCGTGCGGCGCGCCATCTTCGCGTGAAATATCGAGCACCAGTCGACCCTCGGTGACGCTGATCTTCAGGCGGTACGGCCCTGCATAGCCATCGCCCATATCGCGCAGCGGCTTGAAATGGTTTTCTTCGATCAAGTCAAAGATCGCGACGCGCCGTTCCTGCTCGATATCGGCGTTGCGACGCAATATGGTCGCTTCGTCGAGATCGACGGATATGATGCGCGGGTCGGACATATGTTTCCTCTAACCGATGCGACGGCAGGGGCAAGAGCCGTCCGGTAAATTGTCCACAGGCCTGTCCCCCGAACAATTTTTGCAGCGCCTTGCGCCTGCCCATCTGATAAACGATAGCACGCACATGGCCGAACCGATCCGCCTTGCCGCCGTGAATGATGGCGAAGAACAACGCCTGCCGCGCAATGTCGAGGCGGAGGCGGCGTTTCTCGGCGCGCTGATGATCGACAATCGCATCGTCGAGGATGTCTCGATCAAGCTGCGCCCCGAACATTTCTTTGAACCGCTGCATGGCCGAATTTTCGACCAGATATTGCGTCTGATCGACCGCAACATGCTGGTGACGCCGGTGACGCTGAAGCCGCTGTTCGAAAGCGACCCGACGATGCAGGAGCTGGGCGGCCCCGGCTATCTGGTTAAGCTGACCGCCGATGGTTCGGGCCTGATCGGCGCGCGCGATTTTGCCCAGCAGATTTACGACCTCGCCCTGCTGCGCGAACTGGTAAGCGTCGGGCGCGGGCTGGTCGAAGGCGCACTCGACACCAGCGACGCGGTTGACCCCAAGCTGCAGATCGAACAGGCCGAGGCACAGCTTTACAAGGTGGCCGAAGGCGAAGGCGAAACCGGGAGCATGAAAAGCTTCCTCGCGGCGTCGACCGAGGCGATCAAGAATGTTGAAAAGGCTCTCAACAGTGGTGGCCACTTGTCTGGCGTCACCACCGGGCTCGACAGCATCAATTCGAAATGCGGCGGCCTGCACAATTCGGATCTTATTATCCTTGCCGGACGCCCGGGCATGGGCAAGACCTCGCTTGCCACCAATATAGCCTTTAACGCCGCGCAACGCTGGTTGCGCGACCGTGAGGATGGGATAGACGAGGCCAAGAGTGTCGGTGCCAAGACCGCCTTTTTCAGCCTCGAAATGTCGGCAGATCAGCTGGCGACACGTATCCTTGCCGAGCAATCGGGCATCAGTTCCGAAGCGCTGCGTATGGGCAAGATCAGCCGCGACGATTTCCGTGAACTCTCCCGCGCCAGTCGCGAGTTGCAGGAACTGCCGCTCTACATCGATGATACACCCGCGCTCTCCATCGCCGGCCTGCGCACCCGTGCGCGTCGGTTGCAGCGTAAACATGGCATCGGCCTGATCGTGATCGACTATCTGCAGCTGCTGCAGGGCTCGTCGCGCAGCAGCGACAACCGTGTCAACGAAATCTCCGAAATCTCGCGCGGATTGAAGACGCTGGCGAAGGAATTGCAGGTGCCGGTGATCGCACTGTCGCAGCTGAGCCGTGCGGTCGAGCAGCGCGAAGACAAGCGCCCGCAGCTGTCGGACCTGCGCGAATCGGGCTCGATCGAACAAGACGCCGACATGGTGTGGTTTGTCTTTCGCGAGGATTATTATGTCGCCGCGCGCGAGCCCAAGCATGGCAGCGACGGCGATGTGAAGGCGACCGAAGAATATGAAAAATGGCGCCAGGAAATGGAACGCGTCTTCGGAACCGCTGAATTGATCGTCGCGAAACAACGCCACGGCTCAACCGGCAAGGTTCGGATGAAGTTTGAAGCCAAGATCACCCGGTTCAGCGATTTGGCCGATGACAGCTACGATCAGGGCTATGAATGAAGGCGCTGTTCGCCGCCTTTGGCCTGATTCTGGCGACATCCGCCACCGCAGAATCGATCAAGGAGCCTTTCATGTTGCATGCCACCGGTGAGTTCGAAGTCTCGCTGAAACCCGTATCTGCGGCGGATGAAGCGCCCATGCGCATGTCGATCGACAAGCAATTCCACGGCGATCTGGAAGCGACGAGCGTCGGCCAGATGATGGCGGGTGGAAACGAGGCCAATGGCGCGCGGGTCTATGTTGCGCTGGAAACCGTCACCGGCACGCTCAAAGGACGGCAGGGCAGCTTCATCCTCGCACATCGCGGAACCATGTCAGCAAACGGTCAGGCGTTGTCGGTGATTATCGTTCCCGATTCCGGCACTGACCAGCTGAAAGGCTTCGCTGGATCCCTCGATATCGACATTCGCGAGGGCAAGCATTTCTATACGATCGACTATACGCGGCCCGAGTAAGAGTGGGCGGATGTGTTGCCAAATCCTCCCCATCGACTTGCGTTGGGGAGGTGGCAGTTGCGCAGCAACTGACGGAGGGGAATTGCATCGATGGTTGGGCGGGCCGACGCCCGCTTCCCCTCCACCACCCTCGGTGGTCCCCCTCCCCATCGCAAGTCGATGGAGAGGATTATTGGAATCTTGCCGCCAAAATATAGTCGAGCGCCTTGTTCGAACTTAGGTGCAGGCCGGATAGTGGTGAAAAGGCGATGCCTTCCATCGCGACAACTTCCAGCCCCGCATCGGTCAGCAATGCCGTCAATTCCTCTGGCGTCAGGAATTTGTCCCAGTCGTGCGTGCCACGCGGCACCTGCCCCAGGCGCTCCGCGGCCTCGACGAGGAACAGCTTGGACGCAGTCGTCCGGTTTGGGGTCGACAGGATCATCAGACCATCGGGTTTCAGGCGGGCTGTCAGTTCACCGACAAATGCGGCGGGGTCTGTGACATGCTCGATCACCTCCATTGAAGTGACGAGATCGAACTGATCCAACTTCTGCGCCGCCAATTCTCCCGCACGATAGTCGATGACAAGCCCCGACTGCGCCGCATGCGCCATCGCCGCTGCGATATTCTCCGCCGCGGCATCGACCCCAGTCACCGCCGCCCCCAGCCTTGCCAATGGCTCGCACAGCAACCCGGCCCCACAGCCAACATCCAGCGCTGCCTTGCCAGCCAATGGTTTCATCGACGTCTCGTCGCACCCAAAATGCATGTCGATCTGTCGGCGAATGAAACCAAGCCGCACTGGATTGAGCTTGTGCAGCATAGCGCTCGAACCCTTCGGGTCCCACCAGTCCGCCGCCAACGCGCCGAAATGCGCGGCCTCATTTGGGTCGATGGTAGTTTTTCTGTTCGCAGCTTGGCTTGCCTTTGTCATATCCTGTCCCTATCAGCGCCGCAGTTTGCAATATAGGCAAAATCGTAAGGGATTACATGGCCCGGATAGTCATGAAATTTGGCGGCACCTCTATGGCGGGGACCGAGCGGATTCGCCGCGTGGCGCAGATCGTGAAGCGTCAGGCGGAGCGTGGCGACGAGGTTGCTGTCGTGGTTTCGGCGATGTCGGGTGAGACCGACCGGCTTGTCGGTTTTTGCCGCGAAGCCAACCCGCTGTATGATCCTGCCGAATATGACGTTGTGGTCGCCTCGGGCGAACAGGTGACATCGGGGCTGTTAGCCATCACCTTGCAGGCACTTGGCTGTAATGCGCGTAGCTGGCTGGGCTGGCAATTGCCGATCCACACCGACGATGCCCATGCCAAGGCGCGCATCGGCACGATCGACAGCGAAGCGCTGCTAGCCTCTATGGCAGAGGGCACGATCGCGGTTATCCCCGGCTTTCAGGGGCTGACCGATGACAACCGCATCACCACACTCGGCCGTGGCGGATCGGATACGTCGGCTGTTGCGGTTGCCGCCGCGATCAAGGCGGATCGTTGCGACATCTATACCGATGTCGACGGTGTCTATACCACCGACCCGCGCATCGTCAGCCGCGCCCGCAAGCTGAAGGCAGTGACCTACGAAGAAATGCTCGAGCTGGCTTCGGTCGGCTCCAAAGTGTTGCAGACCCGCTCGGTCGGTCTTGCGATGAAGGAAGGCGTGCGCGTGCAGGTGCTCAGCTCCTTCATCGACGAAAATGCCCCCAGCGCAGATACCATCCCCGGCACGATGATTGTGACCGACGAAGAACTGGAGAACGCCCAAGTGGAACGCCAACTGATCACGGGTATCGCCGCCGACAAGAATGAGGCGAAGATCACTTTGACCCGCGTGCCCGACCGCCCGGGTGCAGTGAGCCACATCTTCGCACCACTCGCGGAATCGAACATCAATGTCGACATGATCATCCAGAATGTCGGCCGCGACAAGGGCGAGACCGACGTGACCTTCACGGTGCCGCAGGCTGACCTCGCCCGTGCCATCGACGTGTTGCAGAACCAGCGCGAAGCCATCGGCTATAACCGCCTGATCCCCGACACCAAGGTCGCCAAAATCTCGGTCGTCGGCGTCGGCATGAAGAGCCATGCGGGCGTGGCTTCAACGATGTTCACCGCGCTCGCCGACCGCAAGATCAACATCCAGGCGATCTCGACCAGCGAGATCAAGGTTTCGGTGCTGATTGATGAGGATGAGACCGAATTGGCCGTCCGCGTGCTGCACACGGCTTATGGGTTGGATGGGGAGTGAAATGGTTTCAGCCATTTCAATATTATTACTTGCAGCCGAGTTGACCGGTGCCGCTGCTGACAGCGAGTACAACAAAGATAATCCAGACCCAATCATTGCAGAAATCGAAAAGGTCGGAAGTGAAAGCAAGACAGTTGTCGATCTATCGATTGATGCAGCAGGCCATGTCGCCCGTTGCATGGTCATTGAATCCAGCGGATCAGAATATCTTGATCAAGCCGCCTGCAAGACCTTTTCCGAAAAAGCAAAATTCGCGCCCAAACTCGATCCTGTCACGCAAAAACCAGTTGGATATCTATATCGTAGCCGAATTATATGGCGGCTTGAGGAATGATCAGACTCACGACTTAGTTTATGGTCAACGCCGCCGACGCAAGAGTCCAAAACCGGAATCTCATATTTTGACAACAGGTGCAGGATTACCGACTTCGCGGGAATGCTGAAAAGTGTATAGGAAGTCGTTTATGTCCAAACTCGCCCACCTCATGCATCGCGGCACCGAATTTCTTGGCTGCGAGGTCGCCATCATGTGCGGCGCAATGTCGTGGGTTTCGGAGCGTAATCTGGTTTCGGCGATCTCCAATGCGGGCGGGTTCGGGGTGATTGCTTGCGGCGCAATGACGCCCGAATTGCTCGATGCCGAGATTACTGCGACGCAGGCGCTGACCACCAAACCCTTTGGCGTGAACCTGATCACCATGCACCCGCAGATCATGGAGTTGATCGCGGTCTGCGCTAAACATCAGGTCAGCCATATCGTGCTGGCAGGCGGGTTACCGCCCAAGGGCAGCATCGAGGCGATCAAGGAGGCGGGCGCGAAGGTGCTGTGCTTTGCCCCTGCCCTCACGCTTGCCAAGAAATTTGCCCGTTCGGGCGTCGATGCGCTGATTATCGAGGGCAGCGAGGCAGGCGGGCATATTGGCCCGGTGGCGACCAGCGTGCTGGCGCAAGAAATCTTGCCCGAACTGGGTGAGCAACTGCCGATTTTCGTCGCGGGCGGGATTGCGCGTGGCGGTTTGATCGCGAGCTATCTCGAAATGGGTGCGGCTGGCGTGCAACTAGGCACCCGTTTCGTCTGCGCGCATGAAAGCATCGCGCACCCCAATTTCAAGCAGGCCTTCCTGCGCGCCAATGCCCGTGATGCCGTGGCGAGCGTGCAGATCGACCCGCGCCTGCCGGTGATCCCGGTCCGCGCGCTGAAAAACAAGGGCACCGAGGAATTCACCAAGAAACAGATCGAGGTTGCGGCCAAGCTTGATGCGGGCGAGCTGGACATGGAAGCCGCTCAGTTGGAAATCGAGAAATATTGGGCAGGCGCGCTGCGCCGTGCGGTGATCGACGGCGATGTCGAATATGGTTCTGTGATGGCGGGCCAATCGGTCGGCATGGTGCATGTCGAACGCCCGGTGGTCGACATCATCGCTAAGCTGGTACGCGAGGCCGAAGAGGCGTTGGCGCGGTAAGACAAACTGTCTTGCCAAAGCAACACAGCAGCCGCATATCTTGCGGATGGAAGATACCGACCAGCTAAAGCCGCTCGATCCCGCATATGTGACGGTGATGCGCATCGGGGCGGCGATTTTTGCCGCGATACCGCTGATCGGCGCGCTGGTGCTTGAAACAGCACAACTGACCGCGACCGGTATGTTCATCATCCCTATTGCCTTGCTCGCGGCTTGGTTAGTCCTTGTCGTCCCCGGAAGGCGATTTGCCCGATGGCATTATGCGTTGGGGGCGGACCGGCTGCGGATCGTGCGCGGATATCTGTTTTACAGCGATACCGTGGTCCCGCTGGGGCGCATCCAGCATATCGACGTCCATCAGGGTCCGATCATGCGTCGCTATGGCCTGGCGACGCTGACGGTGCACACAGCGGGTAACCACAATGCCTCGGTCAGTCTGCCCGGACTGCGCCATGAAGACGCGGTTGAAATGCGCGAGACGATCCGCGAATATATCAAGGCGGCGCAGGGTTGAGCGGGAACGACGAAATATCTTCCTCCCGCCTGCGGGGAGCCGAAGGCGTGGCGCAGACACAGCTGTTAGGGGAGGGACCGAGCGAAAAAGGCGCGGCGACTACACACGCCCTCCCCCAGCCCCTCCCGCAGGCGGGAGGGGAGCAGCATGAAGGTCAGCGGTTGCATCCACTGGGCCTGATCGTCCATTTCATCACTGGGCTGCCGCAACTGATTTTTCCGTCCGCAGCAGCCATGTTTGGCGTGCGTGGGGCCGACGCAGGTTTGGGTGCTTTGACCGTTTTTGCCATTGTCCTGTTTGTCAGCCTGTTCTTCCGCTGGCTCGCCTGGCTGCGCACCCATTATCATATCGGCGAAGACGATATCCGCATCGAGCGCGGCATTTTGAGCCGCTCGGCACGTTCAATCCCCTATGACCGCATCCAGGATGTCAGCGTCGAACAGAAACCGTTCGCACGGCTTCTTGGCATCGGCGAGGTCAAGTTTGAAACCGGCGGTGGCAAAGGCGAGGACGCCAAGCTGAGCTATGTTTCGCTCGAAGAAGCCGAGCGGCTGCGCGAAACGGTGCGCGCGCGCAGGGCTGGTCATATCGCGCATGAAGCCCGTGCAGAAGAGCTGGCAGAGGGCGTAGCCTCCTCCCCCGTCTTCGCAATGGACACAAAACGCCTCGTCATCCTTGGCATCTATTCGTTCAGCCTCGTCATCTTCGCTGTGCTGGGCGGTGTAGCGCAACAGTTTGATTTTCTGATCGATTTCGACTGGTGGGATTTCAAACAATGGATCGGCATTGCCGAAGAGAGAGGCGTCGACATCACGCATATCAACCGGAGCGTACAGATAGGCGGTGCGATCATCGCGCTGGTGGCGTTAACCGCGATGGGCTTTGCCACCGGCATCGTGCGCACCTTCCTGAAGGAATATGGCTTCCGCCTGGACCGCACCGCGAAGGGGTTTCGTCGTCGCCGGGGTTTACTGACTTTGACCGATGTTGTGATGCCCGTCGCACGGGTGCAAGCGGCGGTGGTCGAGACCGGCCCGATCCGCAAACGCAGTGGCTGGCACGCGTTGAAATTCGTCAGCCTTGCGCAGGAGAGCAAGGACGAAAGTCACCATATGGTCGCGCCACTTGCGCAGCTCGACGAGATCTGGCCGATCGCGGCAGAGGCAGGCATCAATGCCCCAACCGCCGACACCCTGATGCAGCGCGGCCGCCTCACTTGGTGGTTAGCGGGCATATTGCTGGTGCTGCCGATCGTCTTCGCGGCGATGGCGGCAGTCGTGCTCTTCGCCGATGCATCGCCGACCAAGTCGCTGCTTTTGCTGCTCATCCCCTTCGCGTTGCTGATCGTCGGCGCGATCGAATGGCGGATTTATCGCCACGCCGACGATGGCGCGCAGCTGTATGTAAGGCGCAGATGGTGGCGGCAGCAGTTGACGGTGATGCCACAGGTTCGCGTGCAGAGCGTCGAAATCGCGCAAAGCCCGCTGGCGCGTTTGGCCGGGCTGGTGTCGCTGCGCTTCGGTGTCGCGGGCGGCAAGCTGGAGATGATTGCGCTTTCCCGCGACACCGCCGAAGCCATCCGCGACCGTGTGCTGGCGGTTGCCGCGCCGGTCGATTTTTCGGAGATCAACCGAAGGGGTTGATCACCTGCTCCTCGATCACACTGCCGTCGTCTTTGCGCAGCGACAGCGTCACCTTTTTCGCGTCCCAATCGATATCGATCTGACCAAAATTGGGGATCGACCAAAAGCCGCCTGTGCGCGCCGGATCAGGCTCACGATCGCGACTGTCGCCTTTGCCGAACGACATGTTCAGCGACGAAGATGTGAAATCCCAAAGCGGCTTGGATAGACCGCTTACCTCAGTCTTGTAGAAACCAGCGGAATGGCGGTCACCCGACAGGACCAGCGCGTTGTTCACGCCCTTTTCGGCGAGAAGGCGATACAGCTTTTTGCGCTCGCGCGGGAAATTGGTCCAACCTTCGAAATTGTGCGCGCTGGTGATCACCTGCGTCGAAGACACGATGATCCGCACATCGGCAGGCTTTGACAGTTCGCTCGCCAGCCATTGCCATTGCACCTCACCCAGCAGGGTTGCGTTCTTGTCTTCATTGGGCAGATACCAGCCCAGTGTCGGGCCTGGATCGCGATAGGGCATGCGGACAAGGTCGGAGCGGAAGAAACGTGTATCGAGCAGGATGAACTGCACCCGCTTTCCCTCCGGCCCGACGATGCTGCTTTCATAGACACCGGGGCGCAATTTCACCTCATCGGAGGCGTCCCAATAAGCCTCATAAGCCTTTTCCGCATATTCCTTGAACGCGAAGCTGCCGCCAGCGTCATTGGCGCCGAAATCATGGTCGTCCCATGCCGTCATCATCGGCACCGAGCGGCGGAAACGATCCCATTCCTGCCGCGTGGATAGCTTGCGATAGCTGGCAGTAAGCGTCGGCATATCGGCGCTCCACTGCGATCCGGTATCGCCATAAACATTATCGCCAATCAGCAGGAAGGCCTGCGGCTTCTGCGCGGCAATCACATCCCAAAAGGCCATCGATCGGTTTTCATTCTGGCACGATCCAAAGGTGATGCGGGTCAGGACTGTGTCGCTGCTCAATACAGGGTTCGGTGCCGAGACCGGCAGCTTGGCGGCCAGCCCGGCATAATAGGGCCGCAGTGCTTCCTGCGCCGTTGAGGGTGCAGCGCTGGCAGATACGTCCTTAGCCGGGCCGGTCGCACATCCCACGAGGGATAGCGCTACTGCGGTTGCCAATATCCCGTGACCAATACGCATCGCTTTTCCCTCTTGATGTTGCAGTCGTTCATGCGCTGCCAGCATATGATGTCAAGCCTGTGACATTGTGCAGGCCGTTGCGGCCCGCTACAAGCAATGAAAATCAGGAGATATTCATGCGCCAAGTCCTGTTCGCCACGCTGCTGTTGAGCGCGGTAATGCCAGCCCATGCCGATGACGGAGCCAAAGTGAAAGCCCTTGTCGACGAATATTGGGCGATGGTGATGAAGGAATCCCCGATCTATGCCAGTTCGCTGGGTATAGACAATTATGCGACCGAAGTGGGCGACTACAGTCTCGCCGGTCGTGACCGTTACGCAAATGCCAGCGCCGCGATCCTCAAAAAAGTCGAAAAGATTGACGCGAGCCAGCTGACCTCCACCGGCAAGATCGAATATGGCATCCTCAAACGCACACTCGAAGAAAATGTCGAGGCAAACCGCTATGGCCAGCGCAGCATCAATTTTTCCACCTATTCAGGCTGGCACCAAAGCTTTGCCGGAATGGCGGACAACCTGCCCTTTCGCAACAAAGCCGATTATGAAAGCTATAACGCCCGCCTGAAGCAATATGGCACGGTCAATGACCAATCGCTGGCGGTCGCGAACGAGGCGCTGAAGGGCAAATATGTGCTGCCCTGTGTGGTGTTGAACGGTTATGAAAAAGGCATAAAAGGCCTGATTGTCGCAGACGCGGATATCCGCCAATCGCGTTATATGAGCCCCTATCATCGCCGTCGGCCCGAAAGCATGAGCGAGACCGAATTCAACAGTCTTGCCACCGAAGCAGGCGCAACCATCGCGACGTTCATCCACCCTGCGCTGCAAAAACATCTCGATTGGTTTGCGAAAAGCTACAAGCCCAATTGCGCAAAGGCCCCGGGCGTCTCGGCACAGCCGGGCGGCATGGATTATTATAATTTCCGCATCCGGCAGGAAACGACCACCAACCTGAATGCCGAGCAGATCCACCAACTGGGCCTGAAAGAGGTTGCCCGCATCCGCGCCGAGATGGTCGAGGTGGCGACAAAAGCGGGCTATGAAAGCCGTGAAGCCTTTATCCAGCATCTGCGCACCGATCCGCAATATTATGCGAAGACGCCCGAAGAGCTGATGGAAAAGGTCGCGCGGGTTAACAAAATTATCGACGGCAAAATGCCCGGCCTGTTTCACCTCTTGCCCCGCCTGCCCTATGGCATCAAGGAAATCCCGGCCGAGATCGCCGAGGGCACCACAACCGCTTATTACAATCCCGGTTCGCCCGCGATTGGGGTTGCCGGATTTTACTATGTCAACACCTCCAAACTTGACCAGCGCCCCTTTTGGGAAATCCCTTCGCTGTCGGTGCATGAGGCGGTACCCGGCCACCATCACCAGATCGCTATACAGCAGGAACTGGAGCTTTCGGATTTCCGGAAAAATGGTGTGTTTTTCACCGCTTTCACCGAAGGCTGGGGGCTCTATTCGGAGCGGCTGGGAACCGAAATGGGTCTGTATGATACGCCTGCCAAGGATATGGGGCGGCTGTCCTATGAAATGTGGCGCGCCTGCCGACTGGTCGTCGACACCGGCATCCACGCCAAGGGCTGGAGCAAGGAACAGGCCATCGCCTTCATGACAGATAACAGCGCGCTGTCGGCGGCCAATATTGAGGCCGAGGTCAATCGCTATATCAGCTGGCCCGGGCAGGCGCTGGCCTACAAGATGGGCGAACTCAAAATCCGCGAATTGCGCGAACTGGCGAGTAAAGAGCTGGGAAGCAAATTCGATCTGGCATCGTTTCACGATACCGTACTCGGGCAAGGATCGGTGCCGTTGAATGTGCTTGAGGATATGGTGAAGGATTGGATCGCGGCTGAAAAAGCCAAAGCCTGAAATGCGTCAGCCCAAGATTTTCACCACCATAAGCGACTATAGCTGGTCGCTGTTCCGGCAGGATGCGCTGGCTGGGCTAACCGTGGCATTAGTCGCTTTGCCGCTGAGTATCGCGATTGCCATCGCCTCGGGTGCGACACCTGCGCAGGGGCTGGTCACCGCGATCATCGGCGGTTTTGTAATCTCGCTGACCAGCGGCAGCAAGGTGCAGATTGGCGGGCCGACCGGGGCTTTCATCGTCGTCGTCTATTCGGTGATCGCCGATCATGGCTATGACGGGTTGGTGCTGGCGACGCTGATGGCAGGGGCAATTTTGCTGGTCGCGGGTTTCTTCCGTGCCGGGCGGCTCATCGCTTTGGTGCCCGAACCCGTCATCAACGGCTTCACCGTCGGCATCGCGATCATCATCGCCACCAGTCAGTTGAAGGACTTTCTGGGGCTGAAGATTGCGAACCTGCCCGCGGAATTTCTGCCAAAGATAGCGGTACTCGCAGGGGAGCTGCCCAACAGCAGCCTTTATGCGATGGGTGTCGCCCTGCTCGCGCTGGTGCTGATGGTGGTGTTGCGCCGCTGGGCTCCCCGTTCGCCGAGCTTGGTCATTGGCGTTGCCGCTGGTTCCATCATCGCCGCCATGGCAGCTTTGCCAATCGATACGATTGCCTCGCGCTTTGGCGAACTGCCCGCCAGCTTGCCGATGCTCGTGCTGCCTGAAATCAGCCTAGCCAAGGTGCGGGAGTTGCTCCCCTCCGCGCTGATAATAGCCTTTCTGGCAGGGGTTGAATCGCTGCTGTCGGCCATTGTCGCCGACCGGATGATCGAGGGCCACCATCGACCCAATGCCGAAATCATGGCGCAAGGCTATGGCAATATCGCCTCCGCACTGTTCGGCGGGATGCCTGTCACAGGGGCCATCGCGCGCACCGCAACCAATGTCCGCGCGGGCGGCATGACGCCGGTTGCAGGACTGGTGCACGCCCTGCTCATCCTCGCCATCATGCTGCTGGCCGCGCGCTGGGCAGGGATGCTCGCGCTGCCAGCGCTCGCCGCCGTGCTGATGCTGACGGCTTGGAATATGAGCGAGCCCGACAAATGGCGCGAATATCTGCACCTGCCGCTTGCCGACAGAGGGCTGTTCCTCATGACACTGATCCTGACGGTTATCACCGACCTGACCATCGCTATCGGCGTTGGTGTTGCGGCGGGGCTCGCACTGCGCCTGCTTGAAAAGAGCAAGGACGACAGCGGCTGGACACCGCGCGACCGTTAGTCGGAACTGCCCAATATTTCGTCCCTATCCGCATCCAGACTAGGCGGGTCAGCAAAGATCGAGGCGGGCGTTGAGGCATAATGCACCGGATGCCGCATCGAGCGATATGTGTATCCCGCCTTCGCCTCGCGCTCCTCAAAGAAATCAACCGCTTTCAGATGTGGATCGTCGAAAACATCGGCCATGCGGTTATATTTCATCGCCGGGATATTATTGGCGTCGAGCAGTTCGACCCATTCGTCGGTCGTCTTGGTCGCGGTGGATTCCTCGATCGTAGCATATAGCTCGGTCGTGTTTTCCAGCCGTGCCTTATAGGTCGAAAAGCGCGGGTCCTGAAACACGCCTGGACGCCCCGCGAGCTCGAAGAATTTTTCCCATTGTCCGTCGGCATAGGGCACGATGGCGATGTAGCCGTCTTTCGTCGGATAGGGCCGCCGACGCGGGTTGATTGATCGGGTATAGGCATATTTGCCGTTACCGGGCGGGTAGGTGTTCCCCCACAGATTTTCGACCATGTGGAACCAGGTGAAGCATTCGAACATCGGCACCTGCACAAACTGTCCGCCAAGGCCGTTAGCCCGCCCCAGCAGCGCCGCGAGCACCGCATTGGCAGCAAACATGCCGCTGACCTTGTCGGCAACCAGCGAGGGCGCATATTGCGGACGCCCCTTGTCGCGCATCTCGAACAGTGCGGCAAAGCCTGACGCTGCCTGGATCAGATCGTCATAGGCTTGCCGTTTGGCATACGGTCCCTCTGCGCCATAACCCGCGCAATGGACATAGACGATATCGGGATTGGCCGCCTTCACATCCTCATAGCCAAGGCCGAGCCGCTCCATCCCCGCCATACGGACGTTGTGGAAGAAAACGTCTGCCTCTTTGGCCAGTTCGAGGATAACCGCCTTGTCTTCGGGGTTTGCGGCATCAAGCGCGATCGACTTCTTGTTGCGGTTGAGGCTGGCATAAATGGGGCCGAGGTCACCCGTCGGATTGTCACCCGCCTTGCGCATGATATCGCCGCCGCCTTGGGCATTTTCGATCTTGATAACTTCGGCACCCAGATCGGCCAATTGTACCGTGGCAAAGGGGCCAAGCACCACCGACGACATATCAAGCACCTTGACGCCCTGCAGTGGTCCTGTCCGTTCCCCATCCCATTCCAGTTTCGGCCAGCCGCCCACAATATTCTCCTCCGATGAATAGTCGTTCATCCTCCGATAATCGGCTATGCACTAATGTCGATACGGCAAATCAGTTATGGAGAAAGAACATGCTGCGCAAAGGGATGGTTTTCGCACTAACAGCGTCGATCGCATTGGCGGGATGCGCTTATGGTGACGCCGATACGGCGCCCGCACCGATCCGTGACAAGGAAGCCAAAATCCTTGCCAAGGAGCTGAAGGGCAAGGTCGCAGGCGAGCCACGCAATTGCATCAACAGTCGTGGTGTCAATGCGATCCGGATTAGTGACGACACACTGCTGTACCGTGAGTCCGGCCGACTGGTGTACCAAAACAAACTCCGCGGCCCCTGCCCCGGCCTGACACGCGGCGATGACATCATGGTCACCGAAAGCTTTAGCGGGCAATTGTGTAGCGGCGACCTCATCCGTCTGGTCGATCGCACCAGCGGCATTCAGGGCCCAGTCTGCAGCCTTGGGGATTTTGTGCCCTATCGCAAGGCGAAGTGAACAAGCTTCCCCTCCCGGAGGCGGGAGGGGAGTTCATTCAATTATCTGACAATCACCGTCACAGCGCGGCGATTCTGCGCCCACGATTCTTCGTTCGAACCAAGCGCCTGCGGGCGTTCTTTGCCATAGCTGACCGTCTGGATGCGCGATGAGTCGACGCCCAGAGAGGCCAGATAGTTTTTCGCTGCATTGGCGCGGCGTTCACCCAAAGCCAGGTTATAGTCGCGTGTGCCGCGTTCGTCGGCGTGGCCTTCCAGTGTCACCCGCGCATTGGGATAGCGGGCAAGCCACTGCGCCTGCGTCTGCAACACGGCCTGATCGGCGGTATCGACATTGAAGCGGTCGGTATCGAAAAGGATCCGGTCGCCCATCTGGCCGACGCTGGCGATGAAATCTTCCTGGCTGCCGGGGACGATGGTCGGCCCCGACGGCGTGGTGGTGTCGGTCTGGTTCCCATAACCAGTGTTGTCGGCAACGGGTGGCAGATCCTTGACCTCTTTCTTGCCGCATGCGGCGAGCGCGGTGCTGGCGATCAGCAACAGTGCGAAAGTGCGTGCCTTGTTCATTTTCATCTTCATTCCTTTCCTACTGCCCCGCAAAATCAATCAAGGTAGCACCGGCCCCCAAGCCGGGTCCGAGCCATCGACCGGGGTCGGCAGCTTGCGTTCGTTGCGGCCCGTCAGGTCCACCTGCCAGACGCTTGTTTTACCATTGTTTCTCTCTGTCCGGAAGAACTGGATGACGCGGCCATTGGGTGCCCAGGTCGGGGCCTCATCCTGCCAGCTGTCGGTCAGCAGGCGCTCGCCCGAACCATCGGGGCGCATCACGCCGACGCGGAAGTCGCCAGCGATGCGGGTATAGGCAATCAGGTCACCGCGCGGGCTCCATTCGGGCGTCGCATAACGACCGCCACCGTGGCTGATGCGGCGCTGGTTCGATCCGTCTGCGTTCATTACGTAGACCTGCTGGCTGCCACCACGATCGCTTTCAAAAACGATCTGCTTGCCGTCGGGGGAGAAGCTGCCGCCGACATCGATGCCCGGCGCGCTGGTCAGCTTGACCGGCGACCCGCCATTGACCGAAACTTTGTACACATCGGTGTTGCCCGCCACCGCCATAGAATAAAGAATCGTCTGCCCATCTGGCGACCAGCGCGGAGCAAAGGTCGGATTCTTGCTCGCGGTAATCAGCCGCTGCCGCCCGCTGTCGATATCATAGACATAGATGCGCGGGTTGCCGTCCTGATAGCTGAGGTAAAGGATAGACTTGTAGTTGGGCGAGAAACGCGGGGTCAACGCGGTTGACTGGCCATTGGTGATGAAGCGGTGGTTCGCGCCATCCGAATCCATGATTGCCAGCCGCTTGACGCGTTTGCCCTTCGGCCCGGTTTCGGCGATGTAGGCGATGCGGCTGTCGAAAAAGGGCAGTTCGCCGGTCAGCTTCGAATAGATCGCATCAGCGCATTTGTGCGCAGCGCGGCGCCATTCGCGTGGGGGGACGACAAAGCCCAAACGGGTGAGTTCCTGCCCGAAATTGACGTCGTAGAGGTAGCAGCCGACGGTCAGATTGCCATCGCCACCGACACGGACAAAGCCCTCGACCAGCTGCTCGACATTGCGGCCTTTCCAATAATCATATTGGGGGGCAGTGACTTCCTCGAGCGTGATCGGGCGGATGCCAGCGGGGCCTTGCGGCTCGAACAGGCCGGAATTGCGCAAATTGGCGGAAATAACCTCGGCAATTTGGCGGCCGAGATTGGCACTGTTGCCTGCAGCGGTATCGGCAGGGTTGGGCGCGACCAAAGCGGGAACGGCGATGCGGCGGACTTTGGCGGTATCAAATTCGACCAGTTCGGGTTCATCCTCTGCGGGCGCTGCGGCCTCCTGCGCAGCGGCAATAGGTGCCAGAGCGACTAGGCCCAGCAAGGCAAGCAACACCGAAAAAGTCCATCTAATGAACCCCTCCCCTTCAGGGGAGGGGTTGGAGTGGGGTCTGTCAGGGTAGCGCATTGTCGAAAGACCCCACCCCGCTGCGACTAGGTCCGGCTGCGCCGAACCAAGTCTCGCTGCCCCTCCCCTGAAGAGGAGGGGGGAATTGGATCTTTTCTGCAAGTTCAACATCTCTCTCATTCCCGTTCAACCCGTCGCGCGCAGCCGCATGGCGTGCGTTTTCCAGATGTCATGATAGTCGGGGTCGAGCCCCTTGAAAGGCGATGCCGCACGCACCGCCTGAATTATGCACCGCTTCAACGGCTCGGCCTGCGGACGGTTGTTGTCGTTGATCCCGGTCTGCTTGTCTACGCGGACGTCGGTGACGCGGCCGCTAGGTTCCAGACTCAACGTTACAAACGTCTGTATTGCACCGATATCAACACCCGAAGGGGCACATCGTTCAATCTTGTCGCGGATTTGCGGGCCGAGAGCCAGATTGACCTCGCGCTTCACCTCTGCCCCGGCTTTGCGCGCGACTGTGCCCTGTTTGGGAGAAGTGCCCGTTGTCGGCTTGGGATTGCTGCCCGTGCCCTTCACTGCATCCTCAAAGCTTTTGCTGAACGGCTTCGGAGTCGTTTGCTTGGGCTGGCTGGCCGCTTTGGGTTTGGGCTGCGCTACGGCCTGTTTGGTCAAAGGCTTGGGCGTCGGTTTCGGCGTGGGTTTGGGGGTCGGCTTTTCGATCACCTTGGGCAACGGCTTTTCGGGCGTTTTCTCTACCTTCATAACCGGCGTCGGTTCTGGTTCGGCGGGCGCTGATTCTGCAGCGGATTCGGCAGGGGCGGGCTCCTCCAGCACTGGATCGGGAGCGGTCGAGACATCGGCGACTTCACCGACGAGCGAGACCGAAATCGGTTGTGGCTTGGTGATGCGGTCAGCCGTGAAGAAGGCACCCAGCGCAAAGGCGCCGAGCAACAGCACATGGCCGCCAACGGCGGTGCCCAATCCTATCCTTTCCGCACGGTCCATCGCCATCAGGCTATTCGTCCTCCGATGAACGCTGGGTGACCGGCGCGGCGGCAGCGGTCGTGACAAGGCTGACCGAATTGAGGCCGACACGGTTGAGTTCGCCCATCACCTTCATCATCTCGCCATAGCTGATCGTGGTATCGCCGCGCAGCATGATCTGGCGGGGATTGGCTACGTCCTGCTCGGCTGCAATCGCCTCGAGCTGCGCAGACATTTCACCGGAACTGACCGGTAAGCTGTCGATGAAGACCTGCCCTTCCTTGTCGATCGAAATGTCGAGCGGTTCGTCCTTCTGGTCGAGCGGGTTGGCGCGGCTTTCGGGCAGTTCCACCGGCACGCCCGAGACGAGCAAAGGTGCGGTGACCATGAAGATGATCAACAGCACCAGCATCACATCGACAAAAGGCGTGACGTTGATCTCCGCCATCGGTGCACGGCGACTGCCGCGACGGCCACGGCGCGACGAGCCACCGGAATTGATATTCATCGCCATTATTTTCCCTCCATCGACTTGCGATGGGGAGGGGGACCGCTCGGCGTTAGCCGAGTGGTGGAGTGGATTCCACCGTTGCAGTCCCCTCCGTCAGTTGCTGTGCAACTGCCACCTCCCCATCGCAAGTCGATGGGGAGGAAATGTGAAATGCCTCTCATCCTTCCCGCTCCAGCTCGCGGCTCAACAGGCCGTGGAAGCCGTCGGCAAAGCGGCCCATGCGCGCTTCATATTGGTTCAGGCGGTGTGAGAAGCGGTTGTAGGCAATAACCGCCGGGATGGCAGCGAACAGGCCAATCGCGGTGGCGAATAGCGCTTCGGCGATGCCGGGTGCGACCACCGCAAGCGAGCTGTTCTGTTCGGCGGCAATCGCCGAAAAGCTGCGCATGATGCCCCAGACAGTACCGAACAGCCCCACAAAAGGCGCAACTGCGCCAGTCGTCGCAAGGAAATTCAAACGGTTGGCCAGCTTTTCGCTTTCCGCCGCGATGCTCGAGTCCATTGCGGTGGCGAGGCGTTCGCGCGTGCCCTGTCGGTCGGGGGTTTTCACCGCTGTCGAACGGCGCCATTCGGCGAGGCCTGCGGCAAACACCTTGGCAATCGGTAGATCGGATTTGCCATGCTGCTTGAAATAGCCGTCGACATCCTCGGTGCGCCAGAATTCCCGCTCGAATGCCTCGCTCTGATTGTTGATGCCGCGGATTTTCAGAACGAAGCTGACAATGATCGTCCACACCCAGATGCTGGCAAGCGCAAGGCCGATGATCACGGCTTTCACCACCAGATCGGCGTCGAGAAACAGCTGGATGGGGGAGAAGCTAGCGCCCTGGCTCAGTATCAAAAAATCCATAATCTCTCTTTCTGCTTAGCCGTTGCGCCCTGCCTTGATGCCTTCAAACGCCGCAAGCCATTCGCGTGGTTGGCGGCGCGGGCGGCCCTCTGGCGTCAGGAAGGCGGCGGTGACCTCTGCCTCGGTCAGCACTTGTTCGCCGCGCATGACTCTCTGATGAATGACCACACTGGCACCACGGATTTCCTCAACGGTCGAGACAACCAGCAACGCATCGTCGAAATGGGCGGGGGCGCGATATTTGATGTGGAGGTCGGCGACGGCATAGACGCCCTCTCCGCTTTCATAGGCTTCGCGCTGGCCGATCCCGGCCACGCTCAGCATGTCCGATCGCGCGCGTTCCATGAAGTGCAGATAACGGCTGTGATAGACCACGCCGGAAAAATCGGTGTCCTCAAAATAGACCCGCACCGCGAACAGGTGGCGAGGGCCGTCGAAATGGCCGTGATAAGGTGTTGTCCCGTTCATTGCAGAGCGGCTTAACGCATGGATTCCGCGACAGGAAGGGGGTTATGGGCGTGCGGACTCGGTTGGTCGATGAAATGACTCGGACTGTCCGCTGCGAGCTTAGAACGCCTTGGAGAATATCACGATGCAGGCGAGCGCAGAAACTATCAGGAAACCCATAAAGAGTTTGTTGCGCAGCACTCGACCGAGTGCTCGGCCAAGCGGTTCGTCAACGAAGAACGAAATCAACAAATCGATCATTTATCAAACAACCCGTCCTGCGTCGCAGTCGGCGGTGTGATGCCGAGATGCTTCCACCCCGGTGCGTTGAGCGCGCGGCCCCTTGCCGTACGGGCGATGAGGCCGAGCTGGAGCAGATAGGGTTCAACCACATCTTCGATCGTATCGCGCGGTTCGGATAGCCCCGCCGCCAGCGCCTCGACGCCAACCGGGCCGCCACGATAGATATCGGCGATCATCGTCAGATAACGCCGGTCCATCGCGTCGAGACCGAGATGATCAACCTCAAGACGGTTGAGCGCAGCGTCCGCAATCTTGGCAGTCACGGTCATTTCACCCGCGACATTGGCAAAATCGCGCACCCGGCGCAGCAGGCGCCCGGCGATGCGCGGAGTGCCGCGCGCGCGCTTGGCAATTTCACGCGCCCCATCGGCGGCGATACCCAGATCGAGCAATTTGGCCGCGCGGGTGACAACCAGTTCGAGTTCATCATGATTGTAGAAATTCAATCGCACCGGAATGCCGAAACGGTCGCGGAGCGGCGTGGTCAACAACCCCTGCCGCGTGGTCGCGCCGACCAAGGTAAAGGCCGGCAAATCGATCCGCACCGACCGCGCCGACGGCCCTTCGCCGATCATGATATCGAGCGCACGGTCCTCCATCGCGGGGTAGAGGATTTCCTCGACCACCGGATTCAGGCGGTGGATTTCGTCGATGAAGAGGACGTCGCCTTCCTCCAGATTGGTCAGCAGCGCCGCGAGATCGCCCGACTTGGCGATGACCGGGCCAGATGTTGAGCGGAAGCCGACCCCCATTTCCTTCGCGACAATCTGCGCCAGCGTGGTCTTGCCCAGCCCCGGTGGCCCGAAAAACAGTACATGGTCGAGCGGATCGCCGCGCGACTTGGCGGCCTCGATAAACACTCGCAAATTCTCCCGCGCCGCCTGCTGGCCGATAAATTCGGACAAGGTTTTGGGGCGGAGAGCTGCGTCGATATCCTCGGGCTTGCGCATGGGGGTGAGGTGGGGGTTATCGGTCACTTCGCTGCCCTCTTCAGCGCCAACCTGACCAGCGCGTCGAGCGTCGCCCCATCACCCAATTCCTCCAGCGCCAGCGCCACCGCGCCCTGCGCCTCGCCGGGTTTGAAGCCGAGGCCGGTGAGTGCTGCGACGGCGTCTGCCACATTATTGTTCCCCGCCTTGGCCGCGGCCGCCAGTTTCGCGCCGCCGCCGATTCCTGCCATCGCACCCACCTTGTCGCGCAGTTCGTTGACGATGCGGCTGGCGAGTTTGGGGCCTACGCCGTTCGCACGTGCAACCATCGCGCTGTCGCCATTGGCGATTGCAATGGTCAGGTCATCCGCCTCCAGCGCAGACAGGATCGCCAGCGCCACCTTGGCACCCACGCCTTGCACGCCGATCAGCAGGCGGAACCAGTCGCGTTCCTCGCGTGAGGCAAAGCCGATCAGCCTTTGGTCATTCTCGCTCACCAGCATTTCGGTAAAGACCGTCGCGAAATCGCCCGCACCGCCCAGCACCGCCAGCGTCCGCGCGCTCGCCTGCACCAGATAGCCGACGCCGCCCACGTCGATCACCAGGCTGTCCACGCCCGTTTCGTCGATGCGGCCATAAAGTTTCGCGATCATGACTGCTGGTTAGCGCGGGGGTGCCCCATCGGCAAGCAAAAGAGAACATCGGGGGAACGGGAGCCTACACCTCTCCCATCGGGAGAGGGTTGCGCAGACTTGCAAACTTGTTTGCCAGTCGAAGCTGGGTGAGGGGTTCTGCCCTACCGACAGCGCACAGCCCCTCACCAACTCCGCCTAAGCCTTGCGGCTAAGGCTTCGTATCCTCTCCCACTGGAGAGGAACTAACGAATATGGTGCGCGTGCGTCACGGCCACCGCGAGCGCATCCGCCGCATCCTCGCCCGCCAGTTTCAGCCCGGGCATCAGCACGCGGAGCATTGCGGCGATCTGGTCCTTGTCGGCCTTGCCGGTGCCGACTACCGACTTCTTGACCAGCCGGGCGGCATATTCGGTGACGGGGGTGCGGTTACGCGCGGCTCCCAGTAACACCACGCCACGTGCCTGCCCCAGCTTCAGCGTCGATTGCGGGTTCTTGTTGACGAACACTTCCTCAACCGCAGCACAATCGGGTTTGAAATGCTCGAGGATCACGCGCAATTTCTCGTCAATCGCCACCAACCGGTTGGCGAGCGGCATTTTTGCATCGGTGCTGATCTCGCCATTATCGATATGGCTGAGGCGATTGCCCTCCTTGGCGATGATACCCCAGCCGGTGGTGCCAAGGCCGGGGTCGAGACCGAGAATGATCATCAGCCGAGCTTCGCCATCACCTCGTCAGAGACGTCATAATTGCCCCATACGGTCTGGACGTCGTCGTCATCTTCCAACGCGTCGATCATCTTGAGCAAGGTTGCGGCGTTGGCTTCGTCCACCTCGACCAATATCTGCGGCTTCCAGGCGAGCTTGGCGCTTTCGGCTTCGCCCAGCGTCGCTTCCAAGGCCTTGGAAACTTCGTGCAACGCGTCCATCGCGGTCCAGATGCTGTGCTCTTCGTCACCGCTTTCGACATCTTCAGCGCCAGCCTCCAGCGCCGCCTCGAACACGGCATCGGCATCGCCGACTTTTGCGGGATAGGTGATCAGGCCCATGCGGTCAAAACCGTGGCTCACCGCTCCGCTCGCGCCCAGATTGCCGCCATTCTTGCTGAACGCGGTGCGCACATTGGTTGCGGTGCGGTTGCGGTTATCGGTCAGCGCCTCTACGATCACGGCCACGCCGCCCGGGCCATAGCCTTCATAGCGGATTTCTTCATAATCCTCGCCACCGGCGGCAGCCGCCTTGTCGATCGCGCGCTGGATATTGTCCTTGGGCATCGACTGCGCTTTGGCCGCGTTGACCGCGAGGCGCAGGCGCGGGTTCATGTCCGGATCGGGCATGCCCATCTTGGCCGCCACGGTGATTTCGCGGCTGAGCTTGGAAAACATCGCAGAGCGCTTCTTATCCTGCGCGCCCTTGCGGTGCATGATGTTCTTGAATTTGCTATGGCCTGCCATGGCTCTCTTCTTTTCGGCTGGAATGAAATTGAAGGCGCGCCCTTACATCAGGATTGAACGCTAAAGCAACCTTTGCCACCAGCCGACATCGCGCCATCCGTCCATTTTCCAGCCAACCTCGCGATAGATACCCACTGGCGTAAATCCCACGGCTTCATGCAAGCCTATGCTGCCGGGATTTGGAAGCCCAATTCCGGCAAAAGCCGCGTGAAAGCCCAGCAACTTCAATTGCGGCAGCAACTCCGCATAGAGCGCGCGACCGACGCCTTTTCGGGCATAGTCTGGATCGACATAGACGCTGACATCGCATGAAGTTTGATAGGCTTCGCGGGTTCGATGCGGGCATCCATAGGCATAGCCCGCTATGCGGCCTGCAACCTCGGCAATCAGCCAAGCATGCGATGCAGAATATGCTTCAATTCGATGCGCCATTTCGCTGGCATCGGGTGGATCAATTTCGAAACTGACCCATCCGTCGGTGACGAAAGGACGGTAAATCTCGGCACATCGCGCCGCGTCTGCGGCCGTTGCGGGCCGCAGCGAAATCATCCCAGCTTTACCGCAGTGCCCGACGCGCTGACCATCAGCATCGAACTCTGTGCACCCAGCACTTCATAGTCGAGGTCAATACCAATGACGCCGTCGGCACCCAAGGCGCGCGCTTCATCGGCGAGTTCCTTCAACGCGGTTTCGCGGGCGTCGCGCAGCGAATTTTCATAAGCGCCAGAACGGCCGCCGACAATGTCACGCACGCTGGCGAACAGATCCTTGAAGATATTGGCGCCGACAATGACTTCACCGGTCACGACACCCAGATATTGGGCGACCGGGCGGCCTTCAACGGTGGAGGTTGTGGTCATCAGCATGGGGAACTCCTCTTTCGAAACTATCACCCGCTTACCCTAATTCGTCATTCCCGCGAAGGCGGGAATCCATCACCTGCTGTTGAAATTTACACCTCGGGGGATGGCCCCCCGCCTTCGCGCGGGGGTGACGACAAAAAGAACGGGAGTTGTTAAGCCAACCCCAGCGCCGATTTATAAGTCTCCAAAACCGCTTCCATTTCTGCACGGTCATCATTGGTCATTTTGCGCAGCCGAACGATCTGGCGCATGATCTTGGCGTCGTAACCCTGCGATTTGGCTTCGCTGTAAACGTCGCGGATATCGTCGGCGATGCCCTTTTTCTCTTCTTCCAGTCGCTCGATACGTTCGATGAAAAGGCGCAACTGGTCGGCGGCGATACTGCCTTCGGACATGATATTCTCCGGTTGGTTGAGGGCCGGTGGCGGCCCGAATCAGGAAGCGCCCCGCTTAATGGCTTGAAGCGTTCTTCGCCATGCTTTCCTGCATGCGCTGCAACTGCTCCGGCGTCGCTTCCGACTGATATTTCGCCTTCCACTGCGCAGACGGCATACCATGGATCAGGGCGCGCGCCTCTTCCTTGGAAAGCTTCGGCTGCGCTTCCATCACCCAATCGGCAAGGCAGTTACGGCAGAAACCGGCAAGTCCCATCAGGTCGATATTCTCGGCATCATGGCGGTGTTGCAGGTGCGCAACCAGCCGCCGAAATGCCGCTGCTGCTGCATGATCACTGATTTGCATAGCTATGCTCCCTTCCCGTTCACGCTTGGCGCCGTTATGGGGAGGGCGAGAGACAAAATCCAGAGCGCGAAAGAGCCCATACAGATGCAATATCACAAGCCGCGCATGCGCAAGGTCCGCATTCTCGCCACGCTGGGCCCGGCGAGCGACACGCCGGAGATGATCGAAAAACTGTTCCGCGCCGGGGCCGACGCCTTCCGCGTCAATATGAGCCACGGCGAACAGGCGGATAAAGTGCAACTGATCGCCAATATCCGCGCGCTGGAAAAAGCCTATAACCGTCCGACGACGATATTGGTCGACCTGCAGGGACCGAAACTACGCGTCGGAACCTTTGCGGGTGGCAAGGTCGAGCTCAAAACCGACGAGCCGTTTCGCCTCGATACCAACAAGAAAGCGGGCGACGCGACGCGCGTCCATTTGCCACACCCTGAGATTTTCGCTGCACTCGAAATCGATACCCGCCTGCTGCTCGACGATGGCAAGCTGGTGCTGCGAGTCACCGACATCAGCCCGGACCATATCGATACCCGGGTCGAGGTTGGCGGGATGCTCTCCGATCGCAAGGGGCTGAACGTCCCCGACGTGGTCGTGCCCATTGCCGCGCTGACCGACAAGGACCGGTCGGACCTTGCCTTTGCGCTCGAACAGGGTGTCGACTGGGTGGCGATGTCGTTCGTGCAGCGGCCCGAGGACGTTGCCGAAGGCAAAAAGCTGATCGGCGGCAAGGCGGCCTTGCTCGCCAAGATCGAAAAGCCAGCCGCCATTGGTAGGCTTGAGGAAATCCTCGAAATCGCCGACGGCGTGATGGTCGCACGCGGCGATCTGGGCGTCGAACTGCCGCCCGAACAGGTGCCGCCGTTACAAAAGAAGATCGTCTCGACCGCACGCCAGATGGGCAAGCCGGTGGTGGTGGCAACCCAGATGCTCGAATCGATGATCGTATCGCCCACCCCGACCCGCGCTGAAGTGTCGGACGTCGCGACCGCGATTTACGACGGCGCCGACGCGGTAATGCTGTCAGCGGAAACTGCAGCCGGGGCATGGCCAATTGAGGCCGTGTCGATCATGGACCGGATCGCGCAGCAGGTCGAAAGCGACCCCGATTTCTTCAAACGCATCCACTTTACCGAAACCCCTGCTGATGCCACCACCGCCGACGCTTTGGCCGAGGCGAGCGGGCGGATTGCCGATACGGTCGAAACCAGCGCGATTGTCTGCTTCACCTCGTCGGGCTCCACCGCCCGCCGCATCTCGCGCGAGCGGCCTGCCGTGCCGGTCTTGGTGCTAACCGCTTCGAGAGCAACCGCTCGTCGGCTAGGGCTGCTATGGGGAGCCTTCGCCGTCACCACCAAGGACATTGGCAGCTTTGAGGAGATGGTCGCCAAGGGCAAGCGCATGGCGCTGCGCTATCATCTGGGCAGCGCGGGCGCGCGACTGATTATGATGGCGGGTGTTCCGTTCGGCACGCCGGGTTCGACCAACGTGCTGCACGTCGTCCGGCTGACCGGGGATGAGTTGAAGGGCCACTAAAATTAAATAGGGACTGTCCCTATTTATGGCAGCAACAGGCTGCTGTCCCCATAGCTGTAGAAACGATAGCCCTGCGCGATGGCATGGGCATAGGCCGCTTGCATAGTTTCCAGCCCCATCAGCGCGCTGACCAGCATGAACAGCGTTGATTTGGGCAAGTGGAAATTGGTCATTAGCCCGTCGACTGCCTTGAAGCGATAGCCGGGGGTGATGAAAATCGCGGTATCGCCCTCAAAAGGCTGAACCAGCCCGTCCGCGCTCGCAGCACTTTCGAGCAGGCGGAGCGATGTAGTGCCAACCGCGATGATGCGCCCGCCTTTTGCGCGTGCCGCGTTCAGACGATCCGCAGTCGCAGCGTCGATATGCCCCCATTCGCTGTGCATCTTATGCGCGTCGGTATCCTCGGCCTTCACCGGCAGGAATGTGCCCGCACCGACATGCAGTGTCAGCGTTTCATGACCGATGCCTGCATCCGCCAGCGCCGCCATCAACCGCGGCGTGAAATGCAGTGACGCTGTCGGGGCGGCCACAGCGCCTTCCTTTTCGGCAAACATTGTCTGATAATCGCTGCGGTCCTGCGCGTCGGTCGGGCGCTTGCCCGCAATATAGGGCGGCAAGGGCATCTGCCCCGCGCGTTCCAGAAGGACTTCAACCGGCTCCTCGCCCTCAAAATTCAGGATGAAACTGCCATCTTCCAGCCGCTCTTGCGCGATTGCGGTTACACCTGCGCCAAATTCGATCCGGTCGCCCGCGCGAAGCCTTTTGGCGTTGCGGATGAAGGCCTGCCAGCGGCGCAGATCGATCCGCTTGTGCAGCGTCGCACCAATTCGTGCCTCGTCGCCTTTGAAGGTCCGGCGCACGCCTTCCAGCTGTGCCGGGATCACCTTGGTGTCATTGAAGACGAGGCAATCGCCCGCGCGTAGCCGCCGAGGCAGATCGAGAACCTCTGCGTCCTCCATCTGGCCATCGCCCGTAACGCATAGCATGCGCGCGGCATCGCGCGGTGAAACCGGGCGCAGGGCAATCCGCTCTGGCGGAAGCTCGAAATCGAATAGGTCGACGCGCATACCGCGCCTATCCTTTCGCCAGCTATCAGTTCAGCGGCTTGCTGAGATCATCGAGAGTGATCTGCGCCTCGGCCGATGCAGCGGGCTTTGCCTGTGCTGCAAAATCGGGCGGCGAGATATTGTCGGCGCCGATCGATGCCTGCAATATTTTGTCGGGCGTCGCAGGCGGCTCTCCGCGCTGGATGGCATCGACATATTGCATGCCAGCAATCACGCGCCCGAATGCAGTATATTTGCCGTCGAGCGCAAAGCGTGGCTGGAAGCAGATGAAGAACTGGCTGTTCGCACTATCATCGCTCTGGGCGCGGGCCATCGATACCGTCCCGCGCAAATGCGGCACGGCGTTGAATTCAGCCTTTAGATCAGGGAGCGGCGATCCGCCAGTTCCGGTCCCCGTTGGGTCGCCCGTTTGCGCCATGAAGCCGTCAATCACCCGGTGAAAAACAACGCCATTGTAGAAGCCCTGCCGTGTCAGCGTTTTGATGCGGTCGATATGGGCCGGAGCGATATCTGCGTATAATTTGATCGAAACACGGCCACCGGTCGACAGATCAAGGTGGAGGATATTCTCGGCTTCGTTGGCCACCGGTGCTGGCGCCGCAGCCACCGGTTCCTGGGCGTTCGCCCATGCCGATGCGAAAAAGGCTGCCATGAGAAAAATGAGATTGCGCAACATATTGGAGATCACTCCCAGACTATAGTTCGCGCTTCCTTAGCTGCATCATCTGTCCTTGTCATGAACGAAGCGCAGTCGTCGCAAAACGGTTGCCTTGTCAGTGGTTTCACGACAAACAGATAGCGGGTAGCTTATTCTTTGGAGGGATGCAGATGCGGAAATTTCTGGTTCTGGGCGCGGCGAGCGCCATGTTCGCAATCACGGCTTGTTCGGACAAAGGCGCCGACACGGACGGCGATGGCAAGGTAACTGCCGCAGAAGCGCAAAAAGAGCTTTCTGCAGGCGGCGCAATGGCGATGAAGCCCGGGATGTGGGAAGTCAAAATCAGCTTTGACAGCATCGACGCCCCCGGCATGCCAGCGGCTGCAAAAGCCCAGATGACCAAGGCGATGGGCAGCGGCATGAGCGTGAAATCCTGCCTGACCAAAGAGCAGGCGGAAAAGCCGGGCGCGGATTTCTTCGGTGGCGATGCCAGCGCCAATTGCAGCTTTGAGCAACTCAATCGCTCTGGCAACACAATGAGCGTGCAGATGACATGCAAGCCGCAGGGCGACATGGTGATCGCCAGCAAGATGGACGGCAGCTTCGAAGCCGAAACCTATTCGATGAAGATGGAACAGAAAACTTCGGGGACACCGATGGGTGCCATGACCATGAAAGGCAAAATCGAAGGCAAGCGGATTGGCGATTGCCCGGCCTGACCATGATAAAAAAGACCGAACGACTTGCAGCAGTCGCGCTGCTGGCATTTCTGTCAGCTTGCAGCGATAATTCCGATGTTGACGGCGACGGCACAGTGTCCCGCACCGAACGTGCAGCTGAAATGCGGCGCGACGGCTATCTGGCGATGCAGCCCGGCCGTTGGCGCATGAACTTCACCTTCACCGATGTCGAGGTGCCGCGCCTTGGTGAAGGTGAGAAGGCAAATATCAAGGCTGAACTCGCTAAAGGTGCATCGGGCCTGTCTTGCCTCAGTGAGCAGGATGCAGCCAAACCCGGACCTGACTTTTTCGGCGGCAACGGCGCAGAAGACTGCAGCTATAAACAGTTCGATATTGCCGGGAACCGGGTGAACATGGCGCTCGTTTGCGGCATGGGCGACCTGGGCAAAGCCGACATGAAACTGGACGGAACGATTGGCGACAATGACTTCCAGTTTGATACCGATCTGATGGTGCATGTGCCGATGGCTGGTAAGATCAAACTGAAAGGCACGATGACCGGCAAACATGAGGGCGAATGTCGGGGCGACGAATAGCATTTACGACGATCGTCGCCGGACTGGCTGTTGCGACAGTTGGTAGCTCTGTTGTCATTGCCCAGCCTAAACTGCCCGAACCCGCACAGGTCCGCGTCGATTTTTCGGCTACCTCTATCACCACTCGGCAAAATGAGGGCGAGGCCGGGGTAGTTGGCCGCAAGGTAGGTGCAGAAGATCCGGTGCGCGTTGCTTCGATATCGAAGCTGGTCACCGCAATCGCCGTGATGCGACTGGTTGATGAAGGCCGGATCAAGCTCGACCGCGACATAAGCGCTTATCTGGGATTTCCGGTTCGCAATCCTGCTTTTCCGGATCGCCCGGTGACATTGCGCCACCTGTTGAGCCATACGTCGGGCATCCGGGACAGCATCGACTATTTGCTGCCGCTTGATGGCAGTCTGGAAACGACGCTTGCGAACCCGGCCGTCTGGCATGGGGGCTATAAACCGGGGGACTATTTCAGCTACGCCAACCTCAATTCGCCGATCATAGCAGCGACGATAGAGGCGGCGACACGAGAGCGTTTTGACCGGCTCGTGGCGAAAAGAGTGCTGCAGCCGTTGCGGATCGATGGGTGCTTTAACTGGGGCGCCGGATGCAGCGCTGGTCGGCGTGCGCAAGCCGTAACCTTGTTGCGCAGCAATGGCGATCTCGCACGCGATTCAGCCAATCGCGGCCAAGACCCTTGCCCCGTTCTCGCCGCAAGCGATGGAAGTTGCGATATGTCTCGATATAAAATCGGGACGAATGGCTCTTCGTTCAGCCCTCAAGGCGGGTTGCGCATTTCGCCGCAAGATATGGCAAAGATTGGGCGATTGCTGTTGAATGGCGGGCGGCCCTTGCTGTCAGAAAAGGCCTTCGCTGAAATGACGAAGATGCAGTGGCGCTATAATGGCGTCAATGGCGATGCAGATAACGGATATTATCGGGCCTACGGGCTGGGTGTGCACATTCACAGCGACAGCCGGGGATCGATCTGGATCGGCCATGTCGGCGAGGCCTATGCCCTGCGCGCAGGACTGTGGGTCAATCCCGAAACCCGAAAAGGCTTCGCGCAATATGTGACGATGGTGCCTGCTGAAACGCCTATCGGCCATTGCCTTGAAACCTGTCCGTGATAGTCTTCCCTGAAATAGGGAGGACAATATGAAAATCGGACGATTCTTTCTCACTGCATCAGCGGCTATTGCGGCGCTTGCGGCTCCGGCGGCGGCGAAACCCGATTATTCCGGCGATATCAAGGCGGATTATGACAAGTCGCTTGGCGCGCTGTGGGATCATTTCCACCGCAACCCCGAACTGTCGTTCCGCGAGTTCAAAACCGCCGCGCGCATGGCGCAGGAGTTGCGCGCTATCCCCGGCATGGTGGTTACCGAAAAAGTCGGGCAAACCGGCGTGGTTGGCGTGCTCAAAAATGGTGTCGGTCCGGTGGTGCTCGTGCGCGCGGATATGGACGGGCTGCCGGTGCAGGAACGGTCGGGCTATGCCAATGCCTCGACGGTCAGGCAGGTTGGCGTTGATGGACTGGAAATGCCGGTGATGCACGCTTGCGGGCACGATGTGCACATCACGTCGCTGGTCGGCACGGCGCGCCAATTGGCCCGACTGAAAGACCGTTGGAAAGGCACCGTCATCTTCATCGTCCAACCGGCGGAAGAACGTGTGGGTGGAGCTGCCGCTATGGTCAAAGACGGACTATATACCCGCTTCCCCAAACCGAATTACGCGCTTGCCTTCCACGTCGCAGCCGAACTGGAAACCGGCAAAATCGCAGCATCCGAGGGCATCCAATATTCGTCTGCCGATAGCGTTGATATCCGTGTGCCGGGGATCGCAACGCACGGCGCAGCCCCGCATCTCGGCCGCGATCCGGTTTATATCGCGTCGCAAATCGTCGTTGGCCTCCAATCGATCATCAGCCGTGAAAAGGGTCCGCTCGATGCGGGCGTGATCACTGTCGGTGCTTTTCATGCAGGGCAGAAGCATAATATCATCTCGGAATATGCAGACCTGCAGGTCACGGTCCGTTCCAATAATCAGGAGGTCCGCGATCAGCTGATCGCCTCTATCGAACGCGTCGCTGTCGGCATTGGACGAGCCTATGGCCTGCCCGACGACAAGCTTCCGATCGTCAAGGTGACCGAGTCGACGCCGGTGACCGTCAACGATGCCGCTCTCGCCCGCCGACTGAATAGTGCGATCGGTGATGCGCTGGGCAAGGATGTCGTCGTTCCCTTCCGCCAGACCAATATGGGTGCCGAAGATTTTGCCTTCTTCGTCGACCCGTCCTTTGGCATTCCCGGCTATTATTTCGGTGTCGGTGGAACCAATCCCGAATGGATCAAGGCCGCAAAAAATGGCGGCCCGCCGGTTGCCGGTCACCACTCACCTTTGTTCAAGATCGATCCTGAACCATCGGTGCGACTGGGGGTTGAGGCAATGACTGCGGCAGTGCTCGATCTTCTAAAGCCCGCGCAGAACTGATCCTCTGTCTTGACGGCGCGCGCGCTCCTACCATTCGCCGCCGCGTTGCTGCTGTCGGCCATAGCGATCGGGGCAGCGCTCGCCACCGGCGCCAACCCGTCTGACGATGCGCTGTTGGCGGCACGCTGGACGGCGCGGGCCGCTTTGCCAATTTTCCTGCTCACTTATCTGGCGAGCAGTCTGTACCGCCTCGCGCCGAACGACCTGACCCGGTCACTATTGCGGCAGCGGCGGCAATGGGGGTTGGCCTTCGCGCTGTCGCACAGCATCCATCTGGTAGCTTTGCTGATCAACATCACATTGTATCGCCCGCGCCCGCTAATATCGCTGGCGGGCGGGTCACTGGCCTATCTGTTCGTCTATATGATGGCGATCACGTCGACCGATGGCTGGCAGCGAAAAATGGGGCACCGCTGGAAGCAGCTACACAGCATCGGTATCCACCTGACCTGGGCGGTGTTTCTGGTCGGTTATGGCAGCCGGGCCTTTCATGCAGACCCGGCCTACCATCTTGAAGGGCGTGTTTTTGCCCCCCTTTTGCTGGCTGCGCTCGCTATCCGGCTTTGGGCCAAATTTGGGAGAGGGCGGCGGGCGCAGCCAGTCTAGGGTCAGGCCGGCATCGGGGCCTTGCGCCCTTTTGCTACCAGTGCCTGTAGCTTGTCTTTCACGGAGAGCTTGAGCCGCTTCAACCGCTGGATGCGGGTAAAGCTCGGCCAGTTGCTGCGCAATTCGGCGCGCAGTTCTTCATCGAGCTTCTGGTGATATTGCATCAGGCGGAATGTGCGTTCCGACATCTCTTTCTCCTCTTGAACAATTGGTGTTCAATCGGAGCTCCGGCGTCGGGAAGGGGCATTCGGGGGAAACAGGGACCGCAAACCCAAGCACCGGAGATCCGATGCGGCCGACATCACGTTCCTTCCGAAGAAGCGAGCGCCAGAGGGGCCCGGTCCGCAAGACCAAATTAGAGCGATTCGCTCTTTTATTGCAAGCAAAACCGATTGCGGTTCGTCGAAATATAAGCGCGGTCAGTCGCGCAATAACTCGTTGATTGCCGTCTTCGACCGCGTTTGCGCGTCGACCCGCTTGACGATCACGGCGCAGGCAAGGCTCGGCCCGGGTGATCCATCGGGCAGCGCCTTGCCCGGCAATGCCCCGGGAACGACCACCGAATAGCTGGGAACCCTACCCACAAAAATCTCGCCGGTCGCACGATCGATGATCTTGGTGGTTGAAGACAGAAACACGCCCATCGCGAGCACCGCACCTTGTTCAACGATCACGCCTTCGACCACTTCGGAACGCGCGCCGATGAAGCAATCATCCTCGATAATCACGGGGCCTGCCTGCAAAGGTTCGAGCACGCCGCCGATTCCAACGCCGCCCGACAGGTGCACATTCTTGCCGATCTGCGCACAGCTGCCGACGGTCGCCCAAGTGTCAACCATGCTGTTTTCATCAACATAGGCACCCAGATTGACGAAGCTGGGCATCAGCACCACGCCCTTGCCGATATGCGCGCTGTGGCGGACGATGCTGCCCGGCACCGCGCGGAAGCCCGCGTCTCGGAACCGGTTTTCACCCCAGCCGGCAAATTTGGACGGAACCTTGTCCCACCAATGCGACCCGCCCGGACCGCCGGGGATGGTTTCCATGTCATTGAGGCGGAAGGAAAGCAGTACGGCTTTTTTCAGCCACTGGTTGACCTGCCATGCGCCATCAACCTTTTCCGCTACTCGCCGCTGGCCGCTATCGAGCAAGCCCAGCGCCTCGACGACTGCTGCGCGCACTTCGCCGCCTGTGCCGATGCTGATGCCATCGCGTTCTTCCCAGGCCTTTTCTACGGTCGCTTGCAGTGCTTCGGTCATGTCTGTTCCTTTTTTCCGGCCAGCCAGCTGGCCACATCTTCTATCTCGTGATCGACAAAAAGCGGACGGTTGTTACCGGACTCCGCACCAGCGCTGTGGTTAACCCACACCGTTGTCATGCCCAACTTTTTTGCAGGTTCCAGATTATGTGCTGAATCCTCAACGAACAACGCTGCTTCAGGTTCGATGTCAAGTTGCCCGCACAAAGCAAGATAGCTGTCCATCGCTGGCTTCGGCTTATGTTCCATCCGGTGGATATCGAACACATCCTCGAACAGCCCTTCAAGCCCGCGCGCTACCAGCACGCGTTGGGCATAAGGCGCATCGGCATTGGTGAAGATCAGCTTGCGACCCGGAAGCGCCTCTATGCCTGCGCGGAGTCGGTCGCAGGGCTGCAGCAACGACATGTCGACATTGTGGACGAAATCGAGATAGCCGTGCGGATCGACGCCATGCTCAACCATCAGGCCGCCAAGTGTGGTGCCGTATTTGCGCCAATAATCGTAGCGGATCTGGTGCGCGCGTTCGCCGTCAACCTTGAAATAGTCCCCGACAAAAGCGGCAATCCGATTTCGCACCTGCTCCATGATATTATGTTCCGGCGCATAAAGCGTCAGATCAAGATCAAATATCCATGTTTCAACATGGCTGAATTTCGGATGGATCGCTGGAGACATCGCCGCCCCGTTAACTACAGGTGTCAAATCTCGCAAGGTTCAACTGTGTTAATGCTGGCGCAAGCGAGTCTGGAGTAATATCGTAAGTCATAGTCTGGGGAGTATAATGGCCAAAACCGGCAAGGGTCGCAGCATCGCCGTCGGCACGTCGATCATTTTTGCACTCTCCGTTTCCGCATGCGGAAGCGGCGGGGGTGGAGGCGGCATAAGTTCAACGCCTGCCCCGCCACCTGCAATAGCTCCGCCAGCTCCGCCGCCTCCACCTCCTCCGCCGCCTCCGGCGTCGAATTTCAACACTGCCGAATATCAGCGATCAAATGGCGCGGTGCAGGCGCAGGCGATAGCCGCCTATAATGCAGGCGCCAGTGGCGCGGGTATCATCGCGGGTGTGGTCGACAGCGGCATCGATATCGACAGTCCCGAATTTGTTGGAAAGATCCACCCGCAGTCGGGGGATTTCGCCGGTACGCGAGGCCTGCAGGATGAAGGCGGGCACGGAACCGCTGTCTCGTCGGTGCTTCTCGGCGCAAAGAATGAACTCGAGTCACATGGAGTTGCCTTTGGCGCCACCCTGTTGGTGTTGCGCACAGACACGGTCGGGACTTGCACCGATCCTGATCCGGACGCCGGATGTACGCATAACGACAATAATATGGCGCGAGCGGTAGATCGGGCCGTATCGGTCGGTGCGCGCGTCATCAACATGTCGCTAGGCGGTTCGCCTATGAATTCGACGCTGCGCGCGGCCGTTGATCGCGCAACCGCCGCAGGCATCGTCTTCGTGATTTCGGCAGGGAATGAGTTCGACACCGATCCTGCCACCGCAATTAATCCGGACCCGATGGCACTGACCGCGCTCGATCCGATTGCCCGGGGCCAGATACTCATCGCGGGCGCCACCGATTCCAGCCAGCAAATTTCGGCTTTCTCCAACCGTGCCGGAACCGGTCAGAATTTCTACATCACGGCTTTGGGCGTTCTTGTGCGTGCGCCAGACGAAAATGGCACACAGTTCCGCTGGAGCGGCACGAGCTTCGCTGCCCCTATCGTTTCGGGGGCAGTCGCGCTGCTCGCCCAAGCCTTCCCCAATCTCACCGGCAGGCAAATTGTCGATCTGTTGCTCTCTACAACGACTGATTTGGGGGCAACCGGAACCGATGCCATTTACGGCCGAGGTGAATTGAACCTTGCGCGCGCTTTCCAACCGCAGGGTCAGCAGTCGATCGCCGGAACGCCGATACCTGTGCCAACGGGTGCAACCGGGGCGCTTGGCGGGCCGATGGGCGATGCGACCGGGCAAGGCGGTCCAGAAGCGGTCATCCTCGACAGCTATGGTCGCGCATTTAACGCCAATTTCAGCGGCACATTATTGTCGGCCAGATCATCACCGAAACTGGCACCGGCTCTCTCGATGGGAACCGAAACCCGCATCGCCGCCAATCCCAATTTGGCAGTCAGCTTGTCAGTCGCCAACCGTCGCGATGGCGTCGGGCCGGACCGGCTGGATCTGTCACCGCGCGAACGGGCGCAGGCGCGCGCAATTGCGGGTTCGGTAGTCGCTCGCTTGAGCAATGATCGGCAGTTCGCTTTGGGCATCGCGCGCAGCAGCGGCGCTTTGATCGACCAGATGGCGGTCGAGCGCGCTGCCAGCTTCATTGCTGCGGAAGCCGCGCAACAGTCTTTTGGCTTTTACAGCAAGCCCGCTTCCGCCTTCGCCTATCGCCAGCAAATGGTCGGCTTTGGCCTGACAGTCGCCGGCGAAGGCGGCGATGTTCGCTTATGGCGCGAATATACGGGCGACCCGCTGCGTAGCCGTTATCGCGGCTATGGATATCGACTGGCCTATGCCGGTGTGGAACGCGATTTCGACGCGCTGCGCCTTAAATTCTCGGGTACCATGCTCGATGAGCGCGAAACCATCCTTGGCGGCGGCACCAATATGTGGACTGGCGAGGCGGGTGCACGCAGTTGGTTCACCGACACAAGCGCAACCTATTCGCTAGATTCCAATTGGCAGGCCAATGCGAGCTATCGTCGGGGCTGGACGCGGATTGGTGCCGCAGGGTTGCGCGATCAAGCCGACTGGCTTGAAAGCGGCGCATGGTCGGCGGACATCACCCGCTTCGGCCTTTTCTCTCTGCGCGACAGTCTGGCCCTGCGCATCGCCCAGCCGCTGCGTGTTCGAAGTGGCGGGCTAAACCTGACGCTCCCGGTCGGTTATAATTATTCGACGCTGCAGGCTAGTTTTGGCCGCCAGTTCGTTTCACTGGCTCCCACGGGCAGAGAGCGCGATATAGAAGCGGCCTATGCGACACCTATTGCGGGCGGCTATCTCTCAGCCAATGCGTATTGGCGCAATGAACCGGGACATATCGAAACCGCGCCCGATGATGTCGGCATCGCGTTACGATTCAACCGGAAATTCTGATCAGACGGTAAAGCTCTCACCGCAACCACAGCTGCCGGTGGCATTGGGGTTGGTGAAGACGAAACCGGCGGTGAATTCATCCTCCTGCCAGTCCATGGTCGAGCCGACCAGATAAAGCACCGATCCGCCGTCGATGAAGAAGGTGCCGCCGGGGGTTTCGATGCGCTCGTCAAAAGGCACCGCTTCGCTGACATAGTCCACCGAATAGGCCAGCCCCGAACAGCCACGACGCGGGGTCGACAGCTTAACTCCGATAGTGCCTTCGGGCGCATTGCGCATCAGTTCGGCGACACGGTCCTCGGCCGCCGGTGTCAAGGTGACGGCGGCGGGAAGCGGGCGGCGGGTTTTGGTTTCTGTGGTCATTACAGCATCCCCAGTTCGAGGCGGGCTTCGTCGGTCATCTTGTCCGGCCCCCAGGGCGGATCCCAGACCAGTGCAACTTCGGCATCACCAATTCCCGGAACGCTTCCGACGCGCAGTTCGACTTCGCCGGGCATGCTTTCGGCGACCGGGCAGTGCGGTGTCGTCAACGTCATTGTTACCAACGCATGGCCGCCATTTATTTCGACGCCATAGATCAAGCCAAGATCGTAGATATTGACAGGGATTTCAGGGTCGTAAATCTCCTTGAGCGCGGCGATGACGGCCTCTTGCAGCGCCTCGTCACCCTCTGCCGCCACTGGTGCAGGCTTTTGCGAGAGAAAGCCTTCGAGATAGTCCTTCTTGCGCTCCAGCTTTTCGCCCATTGTTTCTGGCGTGCTTTCGGCGGATTCGACACGCGCTTTGGGCGGCGCAGATACGCTGTCGACTTCCTCAATCCGGATTTGGTCGCTCATCCGAAGATCCTTTTCACTCTTTCCAACCCGCGAACCAGTGCCGCGACGTCGCTTTCGTCATTGTAAATCCCGAAGCTCGCTCTCGCGGTGGCGGGGACGCCCAGATGCTCCATCAAAGGCTGCGCGCAATGATGGCCTGCGCGGATTGCCACGCCTTCCTCGTCCAATATGGTGCCGATATCGTGCGGATGCACCCCTTCCATCGAGAAGGAGACGATGCCCGCCGCATCTTCTGGCCCGTGCAGCGTGATCGAATTGATCGAGCGCAGTGCTTCGCGCGTCTGGCGGACCAGTTCGGTTTCGTGCGCGTGGATGGCGTCGATGCCGATGGCATCGACATAGTCGATCGCCGCGCGCAGCCCCATGACCTCGACAATGGCGGGCGTACCAGCCTCGAACCGTGTAGGTGCGGGGGCATAGGTGGTTTTTGCGAAGGTCACCCGGTCGATCATCGAGCCGCCTCCTTGGTAGGGCGGCATTGCGTCGAGCAGCTCTTTGCGCGCCCACAAAGCGCCGATTCCGGTTGGGCCATAGAGCTTGTGGCCGGAAAAGACGTAGAAATCGCAGTCAAGATCGGCGACGTTGACGGGCAGGTGCGGGACTGCCTGGCAGCCGTCAATCAGAATCACCGCACCTACGTTATGGGCCATGCGTGATGCGCGTTTTACGTCGAGAACTGAGCCTAACACATTGGAAACATGTGCAAATGATACAATAACATGTTCCGGGGTGAGCATCGCCTCGGCAGCGTCCAGATCGATGCACCCATTGGCGGTCAACGGACATACATCGACCTCATATCCGGCAAGCTGCCACGGCACGATATTGCTGTGATGCTCGAGCTGGCTGAGCAGCACACGACCCTTTTTGGGGAAGCTGTGTGCCACCAGATTGATCGCCTCGGTCGCGCCGCGCACAAAGACGATCTCGTCTTCGCGACCGCCGATAAATTCCGCCACCCGCTGCCGCGCCGCTTCATAGGCCAAGGTCATATTGGCCGAGCGCGCATAGACGCCGCGATGGACGGTGGCATAATCTTCACCCATCGCCCGCGCGCAGGCATCGATCACCGCC
>NZ_JBEBKL010000022.1:0-43836 GCF_040079335.1 Sphingorhabdus sp. | reverse complement strand
AGCCGATCGGGAAAATGGGATCTTGCGCCACGTCGATGTAGAAGGACGGATTTATCATAAACAGCCCGCTAAAGGTCATGATAGGCAGGGCTGTGAGGATTAGCGCAGTCATTCGCCCTTCCGAACTCAGAGCGCGTACTTTCATGTACATTGTGTGGCGATCGCGAATAACGGCCGAGAGATTGGCAAGGATTTCGGCTAAATTGCCACCAGTTTCATTCTGCACTGAAAGCGAAACGACAAACATCTGGATATCGTCAATTCCCCAGCGGTCGGCCATGTTCTGCAGCGCGTCGCGCATATCGGCGCCATAGGATACCTCATCCACGACAAGGCCAAATTCGGTTCCGAGCGGATCTTCCATTTCCTTCGTCAAAAGATCGAGCGCCGATGCAATCGGGTGCCCGGATCGCAAACCGCGTACGAAGATATCAAGCGCGACCGGAAACTGCTCTTGCATCTTTTTGCGCCGTTTCGAGGCGAGATGTGAGAGGACCATCATCGGAATTGCGCCGCCAAAGCAGAAGCCCAATGCGATGGAAAGCTGGATAACGCCGAGGCCGATGCCAAAGCCTGCAATGCCGGCACTGAGAAGTATGAGTCCGGCCACTGCCGTTGATGCGATCGCCATGCCCAGCATGATTTGGTGAGGAGGCAGCGGAATGCCCGAGGCGACAACTGCGCGCTCGATCGAACGTCCAATTTTGCCGATAATGCCGGACATATCGGTAAAACTGCCAGGCGCAGATTTGCGAAGGCGCGATGTGACGATTTCGCGATCAAGCCCGCCTTCGATCATCTTCAAGCGCTTGTTGATCGCGCGCGATCCCCTCTGCCGCTGTCGAAGGGTTGCGATCACCCGTTCCGAAACGAGGAACACGGAAGCGAATATGACGACCAGTGCCAAGACCCTGAGGACAATGGGATCCATTATTCGATCCTCTTATCAGGGCGGAACAGATCGGAGTTAAGCGAAACGCCATGTGCGGCGAGATCTTCGAGCAGTTTCGGTCGGATGCCGGTTGCCTCGAAATGGCCTATGACCATATTATTTTCGTCGCGACCCTGCATGCGGAAGCGGAATATTTCCTGCATGGTGATGGTTTCACCTTCCATGCCGACAATTTCCGAAAGGCTGAGAAGGCGGCGGCGGCCGTCGGACAATCGACCGATCTGGATGACAACATTGAGCGCCGAAGCAATTTGCGCTCGCGCAGATCGAGGCGAAATGTCGATGCCGCTCATCCCGATCATCTGTTCGATACGCGATAGCGCATCGCGCGGCGTGTTGGCGTGAACCGTGGTCATCGATCCATCGTGGCCGGTATTCATTGCCTGCAACATGTCGAACGCTTCGCCAGCGCGGACTTCGCCGACGATGATGCGATCAGGGCGCATACGCAGAGCGTTTTTGACCAGGTCGCGCTGGGTAACTTCGCCCTTGCCTTCGATATTGGGCGGGCGGGTTTCGAGGCGGGCTACATGGCTTTGCTGCAGCTGAAGTTCGGCAGAATCTTCAATAGTAACAATGCGTTCGCGTTCGTCTATAAAGGCCGACATTGCGTTGAGCAAAGTTGTCTTACCCGACCCGGTACCGCCCGAAATGAGTACATTGCGCCGCGCGCGAACCACGCCCTTCAACACCTCAGCAATCGGCGTGGGAACACTGCCCAATTCGCTGAGCTTTTCCATATTGATCGGAATTTTGGAGAATTTACGGATCGAGAGCAGCGAGCCATCGACAGCGAGCGGGGGCACGATCGCGTTGACGCGCGAGCCATCGGGCAGGCGGGCATCGACAAAAGGTGACGATTCATCGACACGGCGGCCAACCGCGCTGACGATTTTCTGGATGATGCGCAGCAGATGCTTGTCATCCTTGAAGCGCGTCTCGACGCGCTCCAGCACACCTTTGCGTTCGACAAACACCACTTCGGGGCCGTTCACCAAAATGTCGGTGATGCTATGATCCTGAAGCAATGGCTCCAAAGGCCCAAGGCCCAGAAGCTCATCAAGAATGTCCGCGACAAGTTGCTTGCGCTCGTCATGGTTCAATGCATGTTTTTGCTGGGCCAGCTGCTCGTGAACCAGCTCGCCAATTTCGGTTTCAATCTGCGGCCGGGTCATCGTCTCCAGCGCGGAGAGATTGATCAGGTCGATCAGTCGACGGTGCAGTTCAACCTTCAAGTCGATATAGTCGGTGTCGGCCGCATGACGCTCCAGCGCCTTCTTCGCGGTTTCATTCGCCACGGAGCCCGTATCCAGAACATCGGCTTTGCGTATCTGCCACATATTCAGGCGTCCGTTTCTTTCGTGAGCAGTGGCAGCATCGCGGCAATATCGGTGCCGATTTTGCTGCGCGCCCGGATAGCGTTGATCAACACCCCTTGATCATGCGCGGCGCGAACCAGCGGATAGTCGTTGTGGATGCTATATTCGATCGGGTGCCCCAGTGCATGCGAGGCGTCATCGAGATTGATGGTGCGGAACATCCGCTTTTCTACCCGGTTGGCGATGACGTGGATATTGTCGTGATTGATACCCTGATTGGCGAGCAGTTGCAGCTGGCGTTTCGCCTGGCGCAGGCTGGCGACAGACAATTCGGCCACCAGAAATACGACGTCCGACAGAGCCACGAGCGACAAGGTCCAATTGGTCCAGTTAGACGGGAGGTCAAGGATCACATGATCATATTCTTCGCGTGCCAGTTCGATGATGCGCAGCATCTGTTCCGAATTGGCGGCCTCCAGCGGCATGATATCCATTGGCGCCGGAATCACGTGCAGGCCATTTTCACTTTTCGACACGACCGAACGGAGCAGTTCGCGGTCGATCCGCGCGCCTGCGGCGATGAGGTCGGCAATCGAAAGCTGCGAGGAAAGACCAAGATAGGCGCCAGCATCACCAAATTGCAGATCAAGGTCGATCAAGCACACGCCCTTGCCGTGATTGCTCTGTGCCAGTTCACCCGCAAGATGCGTGGCAACGGTGGTGGCACCCACGCCGCCAATGCTTTTGAGCACCGAAATCAACTGGCCCTGCTGCACTTCGGCGGCGCGGCTGGCATCGAGTTCAGCGCAGATTTCGGCGATGATCGACGCCAATTCCGATTGCGCCAGCGGCAATGCGACAACGTCGCGCACTCCCTGCTTGAGAAGCATGCGGACCAGCGACAGGTTGGAATCGCGGATAGCGGCGATAATCGGAAGGCGGGGGTGCGATGCCCTGATCTGTTTCAGCCGATCAAGCGATTTGGGCATGTCGGGGCGAATTTCAAGGATCAGGATTGTTGCCGCATCAAGCTGGGCTTCGTCGATGCGTGCGTCAGGAGCCATTGTTGCGAGCAAAACCTGCGCCTGTCCTATTGCCACATCGTCAAACTGGGCACTCGTCATTTCAGCTTCAGAAAGGACCAGCAAAACAGAACGCGATTTCAGGTCCAAAACCCAATCCTCCGAAGTGAAAGTGATATTTTCAGAAACGCCCATCTAAAATTCCATCCTAATTCGAATAGGTGCCTTCGCCATCTTCCATGGTCAGCGAATAGCTGAACGGACCAATGGTGAAAGCCGTCCCTAAAATCTGTGTCGTCAATGGCTTAAATTGCAGACCGGTGACAGTAATTGTTACCAGCGGGGCCACATCCATACCCGTGGGGTCACCCGCGTAGCCCAGACCCGAATTACTATATCGTATCTGTACCTGTGTTGGCAAAATGTCCGGCTTGAACAGGCGCATACGGTTCACAATTTCGCGAAAGGCTGGAGCGTTTGACGTTGTCGGTATGGCGTTCGAACAACTGCTGGCCGTGGGAAATGAGCAATTGACGGTGGGTGCCGCGACGGTTCCGCCTCCTTGGCATGTCATGCCGGGAAACTGGGTCGAAGAAATCTGATTGCCTTGCGTGACTGCGCAGCTTTGAGCGAAGCTGTATCCTGCCAAGCCTGATGGCACAGCATCTGTTGTCACAGCATATCGAACGCCCATTTGCGTTGCTTTTTCGGCTTCATTATAGGTCCACATATAGCGCCCGACATCGATGATGCCGGCGAGGAAAAGCAAAGCAACCGGTAAAACCAGCGCGAATTCCGCGGCTGGGCCACCGTTTTCATCGTGGGCGAGGCGCGAGAACAGCTTCATAGACCCATCACCGCAGCTTGCGCTTGCGCCCTCAAATTGAGGCCTGTCGTATTAAAGCCAAGATTTTGCAGGATCGACCTGTAGGGAATTGTGGTCGAAACGGTAACACGTGGTGCATTGGCCAAGCCACTGTAAATACCGGTATTTAGAGCAGTTGCCGGACAATCCACACTGACGGTAACATGCGTGTTGGCCCAACCATAAACCTTTGCGGCACCGGTTCCATCGACGGTTCCGGTACGAGTGAGGTTTTTGATCTGAGTTTCCAATGCGGCATCCGCGAGGCTGGCAGAACCGCAAGCAAATTTGGCGAATGGCTGTCGTCCTGCAAATCTTGCCCCATCGCGCACAGCCTTCACCACCCTATGTTCGCTCCAGAAAAAATTGCCCATTTCGAATGAGCCGAACATAAGTATCGAGAGCAGAGGAACGAGCAGCGCCATTTCGGCTGCTGCTGCGCCGCTATTTTCAGAACCGATCAGAAAGAGCGAACGCATTGCTCATTCCACCAGATAAGGCACATCACGGCGCACCGTCTGATTGCCAAAAACACCGGCACCCGCAACGGTCGATTTGCCAATGATTTCCATATAGATTGCATCTTTAAAGGCGTTCCACCGTAAAGTGTCATCGCTTGCTGGTTCGACGAGGAAAACATCAACCCATTCGTCGATCACGACCGGTTGTGAGGCGCCGTTCAAACTGGAGCAGTTGCTGACCACTGCAACCGTCAGCAATCGCCGATTGGCGTTACTGGCTGGAAGGCCACACGTCGGCGCACCACCCGTCGGCATATTACCTGAAAGCTCCCACAAATAGGCTTGGTAACGGCTGATTGTCTGCCAGTTGGCGGGACGGTTTGAATTATGGTATTTGGTGAAATAGTCCTGCCGGGCCCACTCGCCACTGCCGAAGCGACCATTGCCGCCGGGACAAAATCCCAAAGTCGTGGAGCCGGTATTGAAGCTGGTATAGTGGCAATTATCCCTAGGAAGTCCCATGGCTGCAATGGCATTAGTATTGGAATGAAGCGCGGTGACTGGGTTGTAGGCGCCACCGGGATTTACAGGCTTAAACTCGCTGCCGCTGTCGGGCAGACTAAATCCATTTCCACCCGTACCCCGCTTGATTTTACAACTGTTATTGCCATTGCCTTGCTTCACATAATCCATGCGGACATTTGGGGCAGGGGGGCAATCGCCGCCTTCACAAGTTGAGAGTACGTTACCGCCACCATTATTGTTGAAATCATAAATCCCGAACCTGGTGTTGATCGCATCGTATAAACCTTGCGGATTTCCGGTGCTAACCCGATTTTCGTCGATTTGGACGCAATCGGTAGGTGGATTTTCGTAAGCGAGTGCTCTCAACAAAGCCGCATTGCGGTTGTTGGCGTCGGGATCGTTCACCTGCAGAAAACCGAAATCGCCCGGAGCCCATGTGGTGTTGCTGCCTGTTCCCGGGCTGCCGCCCTGGTTCGCGTTGTCCTTGTTGCTTCCCGACCCGGGGCTGTGCCCGGTTGCGACGACGCCTTGGCCGACTCTGCCATTGGCATCGAAAGGTACAGAGGGATCCGGGCTGCAGATCATGATCGGCGGGACTTTGCAAACCGAAGAGCCCAGCCCAGCCATAGCAGCTGCATCGATTGCTCCGGAGTTGAACGCGCCAACAATCGGCGTCAGGGCATAGCGCGCCGTGCGGGCGTTGACCGTCACTTCTACAAAACGGGCATTGGCGTCTGTGGTTGCTGCCGTCGTTTTTGCCTTGTTCTGCCAGAATTTGATCTTGCCGGTTGCGTCGCACGTCGCTTCGCCAGTTACAGTAATGTCCGGCGTCCCACCCACATTGGAATAGACAGTCCGGTTGGCCAGATGCGAAACTGCGGTGGCGGACGCACGGGCGCAGGCCCCGGCTTTTCCGTCCAATTGTGTTACGGCCGCCAATGCGGCTTGATCGGCTGCATTTTGCAACTCTGTGTCCATTGCAGCCAATCGGGCATAATCAAAGGCGATACCGCCGATCGCGACCAATGCAGGCAAGGCTAAGGCGTAAACGGAGGCGACAGCCCCGCTTTCTTCACGCCAAAGTTTCTTCCCTATCGATCGTATCACCGCTCATCTCCTTATTACTTAAGACTTAATTGCCGCCAGAGGAGCCGCCACCGGACGCGCCGCCGCCAGTAACTCCGCTGGTTGTCTTCTCGGCTACCGGTTGTTTCACATTGCCCTTGCGATATCGCTCCTGAGCACCCGCCGTTTGATCGCCGCTGGCGGTCATCGCCTCGGCATATTGTGGTTCGGGTTCTATGACCTGCGCCGCATAATTGGCACGCACCGCATCGCCAAGGCCGGTATCATTAGGTGTGCAGCCCGCAAGCAGCACGAGAGCCAGTGCAGAGCCGAGCATTTTGCGATCAAAAATCATAGTCGGCGCCTTCCGTTTTGGGGGCCTCTGGAGGAGGTGCATTGGGATCAAGTGGATTGATGCCCACGGCCTTGTCGGTGCGTCCCATCAGGAACAGGTCGAGTTCATTGGGGTTCTGCACCCGGTCGGTTGGCAGCGCGACGGGTGCGCCAGCCTTGATCGGCTGCACCAGACGCGGGGTAACCACAATCACCAGTTCGGTTTCACCCTTTTGGAAGCCCGACGAGCGGAACAGCGACCCGATAATTGGAATAGAGCCCAGAAGAGGAACCTGCCGTACGGTCGTCTGGAAGTCCTTGCGGATCAGTCCAGCCAGGGCAAAACTTTCGCCGTCGCGCAGTTCAAGCACAGTGTTGGCGCGCCGCGTCTGCAGGCCGGGGATGACCAGTCCGTTGACGGTGATCGAAGCGGTGGGGTCGATCGAGCTGACCTCTGGTTCTACGGCCAGATTGATTACGCCATCGGCCAGTACCGTTGGCGTAAAGGCGAGACTGACGCCAAAGGGTTTGAACTCGACGGTGATGCTGCCGCTATTGCCGCCTCCTCCGCCGCCGCCGCCGCTGTTACCTTGCGCCACCGGAACAGGAAACTCACCGCCCGCCAGGAAGGATGCGGTTTCGCCGGAAAGCGCTACGAGCGTCGGATTGGCGAGGGTCTTGACCAGACCTTTTCGTTCTAGCGCATCAAGCACAGCGTCGATATTCAGCCCGGCAACGTCAAAGGCCTTGCGGAACACTCCAAAGGCACCGGTGATGGAATCGAGCCGGAGCACGCCGTTGCCAGTCGATGGATCGGGGACAAGCCCGGCACCATTGCCGATAGCGGCACCGAAACTGCCACCATCGCTAAAACCAAAGCCGCTCAATCCAATTTGCTTGCCCGTTTGGCGCGAGATTTCGGAGAAGCGTACTTCCAGCATCACCTGCTGGCTGGCGCCGACCGACATCATGTTGATCACCTTGTCGCCTGCATAACTTTTTGCGAGCTGAATAGCACGGTCGATGGCAGGGCCGTTTGAGACAATACCGGTCAGAATGACAGCTTCGTTCGAGATTTTGGCGCCGATGGGTTCGCCGGGGATCAGTTCGGAAAGCTGACGGCGTAGCGATACAATATCCGGGCCCACAGCAACATCGACTACCGATATCACGTTGTTCGCATTGTCATATATCGTCAGGCTGGTGGTGCCCATTTTCTTGCCGAGCACATAAAGCGAGCGGTTGGTGATCGGCATGATATCGGCGATTTCCTCGCTGCCAATCATAGCCTTGCCGAACGGCCGGTCGACCGTCAGCACCTGGCTCTTGTTCAGCGGAACATCGAGCTGGCCAGCGTGTAGCCCGGCGTCTGAGGAACTCTGATAGCCCTGGGCCAACGCGGCGGGGGCGGCGGAGAGTGACAGTGCGAGAGCAGTGCCAAAGATGAAGCTCAGGTTTTTCATGCGCTCAATACCCCCTGTGGCGCGAAACATCGTAGGAAGAACTGGCCGTACCGCGGACGATCTCGACTTCGACCGAATTGGCGGGTTTGCGACGAACTGGTCCTGCTGCGTTGCGCGCCTGCCCAATTGCCGCTGCTTGCATCGCAGGGATAGGGTAGGGGCTGGACGCCATAGCTGCGGTTCCGCTGCGCGGCTGGTTATAAAAGCTGGGCGAGACGCTGCCTTGGCCGAGGTCGCGTGTGCCGACTGTCTGCGCCATGAAAACATCCTGGTTTGCCGCATTGCGCAGAGCGAGCGAGAGCGAGCCAACGTTCGAGGCAAGGGCAAGTTTCTGCGCGCCCTGTTGATCGACCAGCAGCGTTGCAGTCTTGCCGACTACGGGCTGGTTGTTCTTGTCGTCAGCGCCCTGGTCGATCGCGATGACGCGCACATTTTGCAGCAGCACATCGGTAATTGGATCGATCTGGCCCTCAGATTCTGTTTTCGGCGTGCGGGTCAGCAATACGTCCACGGTATCATTAGGAAGGACGAAACCGGCGACGCCAGAAACATCGCTGATGCGCACGGCTACGGCGCGCATATCTTCGTCGATCAGGGCGGAAATGCTTGCGCGGCCACCCGGGCCAGTCACCTTGCCCGGAAGAATAGGTTCGCCGGCCTCGATCGGGCGCAGAACAACGCGTTGTTCGACTCCGAGAAGCGCTCTGGTGGATTGGAAGGCGCCTGGCGGCAGCGATGTTACAGGCCATGCGACCATGCGGATGTTTTCTGCGGTCAAGGCGGTGCCGTAAGCCATGGGTACACGGGCAACAGCCACCTGGACCATGCGATTTTCTTCGGCGCTGCGTTCCTGCTGGTTTTCAACGCCAGTCAGATAACTGTTTGCAAGAATGACGGCAACGATCCCGATGATCGCCGCTATCGCAATTATGATCCAGTTCCGGTTCGCCATGCGACCCCCCACCCGAATTTGATTTCAATCTGGCATCCTGTGCAGGAAGCCCCCTGAAACTTCCCGCCTGGTCAAACCAGGCGGGGAGCAGCTTGTAATTTCACCTACAGTTCTATTTAACTGCAGGTTACGCCATTGGTGCTGATGCAGGTCTTGGCGTCGTTCAGCGCACCGCTGATAGCACCGCCCAGAGCGATTGCAGCAACGGCAATGCCGGCACCGATGATTGCAAGGATCAAAGCATATTCAGCTGCTGAAGCGCCGCTGTCATCTCGCAGAAACGAAGTTACAAATTTACGCATATTATCACCCCTTATTTTAACCCTGTTCTTCTTCTGGGAAACTCCCCGCCCGTTTGTTAGAGCGGGGAGAATCTCATTAAGTTCACCGCATCAATTACTTGCAGGTTACGCCATTGGTGCTGATGCAGGTCTTGGCGTCGTTCAGCGCGCCACCGATGGCACCGCCCAGAGCGATCGCAGCCACGGCAATACCGGCACCGACGATGGCGAGGATGAGAGCATATTCAGCTGCCGAAGCGCCGCTGTCGTCACGCAGGAACGAAGTTACAAATTTACGCATAATACTACCCCTTTACATAGTTTGAGAGTCTCCTCGTCCAGCTTCATGCCGGATCGTGGATAACCAAGGGGGGGTAGTGATTGAACCGTCGCGACCCTGTTATTATTTTGCCAGCATCGCGCCGGCCCACTCGCTATGGTCCACCCTTGATGCTGCAACCATCCTGCTAAACAGCTGCAAGGGTCAACAGGTAAAATTTACGTAATTTTAACAGCTAGTTATTTTAGGGATTTGTTAACCATGCGGTATTTTTACAACGAGTCCTGCCAAAAAATCACCGAATCACAACGCTTTACTAACGATATATAACTTTAGTTAGAACTAGCTTTTGCGTCGATCGAAGGTGAGGAAAACGGCGGTTCCAATTGTTTGAACCAAGGATGCGCGCGGACCGCGAAATGGCCGCACAACTTCCAAATCAGTAGAGTCAAGATAATCGATAAATAGCCATCGACCGCATAATGATAGGCCAGATGCACAGAGGCAACCAATATGCAGAGCATATAGACAAACATCGCCCAGCCGAGCCACCGGTTCACATGGCGCGCGGCCAGCCAATAGAGAAAAGCCATGCTGACATGCATCGACGGCATGGCCGTGATGCCGGCGCCCAGCTCCCGGCTGCCTGCGGCCAACTGTGCGGCCAGCCGATCCTGGATAGGGATCACCCAGATCGGCCATTGGCTGTCGGCGTAGTCCAGATAGTCCATCAGAGGTAGGAAATCCTCTCGCCCGACCAGAGGGTGAACGAAGCATGGGCCCACCGAGGCAAAAGCGATTGCGCACAGACTACCCAATATGGCCCAGCACGAAAAATAGGTGAGCAAAAACTGAGCCCTCAATATCGGCTTGTTCGTGAGGAAAGAGAAATAGACCAGCGCAATCAGCAGCATTGGCAGCCAGACGATATAGAGCGCGCTCAGAACGAAGGTGACAAAGGGGTAGCCGACAACCGGATGGATTAAACGCCAGGCATCCATCCCGTGGATCATCCGGTCGGCCTCAATCCAGAACCCGTCCCAGCTATAGGTTGCAAAGAGCGAGATGGAACTCTTTACGCCTGAAAAAGCTGGGAGGAACAGCGAAACCAGAAGGATCAGCGGCACATGCCGCATCAGGCGCTCCCACGAGGCATGGCGCGTCAAAAATTTTCGCGTAAAGCCAATCGGGCTTTCCGGCCGTTCGCGGAGAAGTGCGATTAGCAAAAAAGATCCGCCAAAAAAAACCGCAGTGGCGGCAAATGTAAGCAGCAGGGAAAAACTTCCATCCAAAGGGAAACCGTAAATCCCGATGCTGGCCATTGCGGCGAGCGATGCTAATATGAACAGACCACCGACCGATAGCGTCAGCGCGTCTGCCTTACAGGCAGTAATGAATCCACCCAACGCACGATTGAGATGCAGCATTTGCGAACGCCCCCTTGCGCCGTCCGTCAAAAGCATTTTCGAATTTGAAGGATGATTCGATAGGTCATTTATGTTCGTGTTGCTTAACTCCCGCCTTGTTACTCGGCTATCAAGTTCAACGTAATATGGAAAGCTCATAGCGACATAAGTTATATCCATATTTGCGATGTTCGAAGAATTCCATGCGCATCGTCATATGGTAGCATTTTATTGTATCCCTGATCGACACTTTCGAGGTCTCCTGTGTTTCGGGCGCGACCACCGCGATAATTTCTAGCCTTCCTTTTTCGCCACAATGAACTGGAAGGTAGTTGTGAATAGCCGCAATGGACAATCTTCCTGCCCTTTGGATATTCGGGCGAAAAAACAATGGAAAGCAGAGCGATGGCCTGTATGAATCGCAGGCAACAGGTTGTATTCGTCTGTTGTACAGGGGGGGATGTGTAGTAAAACAAGCTTACAGCTTCGCAGATCGGCACAACATTCGCTATCGCGGCCTGCCCGGTCGGATGTTGATGGCACTGCTAGTCTTTATCTTGCACGTAATATTTGCCTTGATGAGTTTGACTTTGCCGATCGCTAATCCGTCATACGGGATCATTCGCTTCGCTCACGTGGCAGGAGAAGATATCGATGTGTCCAACGGCCGCGTCGCGATGTGGCTGGAGGTTATGCCCAAAATATTGGAACGACCGATTTTCGGTGGGGGGATCGACCAATTTCAATTACAGGATTGGAATAGCTTCCGTGGATAAAGACAGCCGCATAATATCGTACTGCTATCGTTGTTCGCAACCGGGTTTGTAGGGGTCTTCCTATTGGCGGTGGCAATACTGCCCGTTGTCCAATTTGCGCGGTTGAAAATGGACTTGCTCGTTCATGTTTCCGCTTTGGGAGTGATCGTGGCTACTTTGGTGTTCGCCATGTATGACGCGGCACTTTACTACAACTACCCACTGAAGATGCTCGCGGTTGCAGCGGCTATGGCATTTGCGCCCGTCAGGCCGCCAGCCGCCCCCGATAGGTCAGATTAACCCGCTGCGACAACAGCAGATAGGGCAGCCAGATTGCAACGCTGATCGTCACTTTCTTAACATTGCCGCTCAGCAGATCACCCATCGCATCCCCGACCGGCACCGGCAGGTTTGGCGCGTTGCTCACAAAATGCGCGATGCTGACCTGCGAAATTATGTCCACCCCCCACACCATCAGCAAAAAACGCGGGAACCATGGGACGTTGCGCAGTGCCATCATGAAGGCGATCATATATAGAAAGTTCATCACGACAACGTCGGTCGTCATCGCGGCGAACAGCATCTGCCCCCAAAGCGGTGCATGGCCGTTCATCGCGGGGACGGCGGCAAGGAATTCAAGGCTCCGCACCGGCACATTGATCATCATGCCGATCACCAGCGAGGCCATAATGCCGGTCGGACCGAACAATTTATGCTGTCTAGCGGTCAGGCAGTCGACGGCGTTCCATTTGCCATAGCGGGCGAGGCGGATCTGGGGCTGTTCGAACAGGGCGCCGCGCTGGAATAGGGCGTTGCCGATCAGGCATGCCGCAACCGGCGCGCCGATAACGAGGATATAGGGCAATATTGTTTGCAGCAGCACGACCGGGCCATCGATCGGCGAGGCGGCGAAGGCGATACGCAATGCGGACAAGGCACCAGCAACCATCACCCAGATGATAATCAACCGCCCGATTCCATGCTCCAGCGAGGCTATCGCCCAAACGCTCTTGCGGTGCAGCTGTTCGCCGAATTCCTTCATCCAGCCCTGCATATTGCCTTACCCCCGAAATTTCACCCTTGGGTGGTTCGGGAACAAGGCTAAACGGACAGGGTTAATAAAGTATTTCGGCGGGCGGGTTTGGATCGCGGCGCGACGATGCCTACTTCACCAATTCCAGCTGTGCCGCAAAACCGCCGCCCGGTGCTAGCCAGACCGGCATCTTGTCGCCCTGCTTCACTGTCCTGGTTTCATAGGCGATATTGTGCCGCGCATCGGATTTGTAAGTGGCACCGGGGCCATCCTTGTAAATCGTGGCGCGATAGGTCTTGCCGGGTTCGAGAAAGGCGAAGTCGATATCGACCATTCGCGCGGTAGCATCGTTGACGCCGCCCGCGTACCAATTCGCACTGTTGCGGTCTTTGCGCGCGAAGATAGCGAACTCACCGACTTCGCCTGCGATCAGCTTCGATTCTGCCCAGTCTGCCGGAACTTTTGCAATAAATTCCAATTCCTTGGGATATTTGGCGAGGTTCTCGATCAGGTCCGCTGCCATCTGGATCGGCGAATAAAGTGCAAGGTAAAGACCCAGCTGCTTGGCGCGGGTCGAAGCGAGGGCATTGCCTGTCGGGCTGGTCAGCGAAAGCACACCCGGGGTGAAGTCCATCGGCCCGGAAAGCATGCGGGTATATACCAAGGTCGGCTCATGTTCCGGCCCGTTCGCGAACTCGCCCCATGCGTTGTATTCCATGCCGCGCGCGCCTTCGCGGGCGACCCAGTTGGGGTAAGTGCGGCGCAGGCCGGTATCCTTGACCGGCTCATGCGGGTTGACCGCGACCTTGTATTTGGCCGCCGTCTCGACGACCTTCAAATGGTGCTGCACCTGTCGCTGGCCATCATGCCATTCCTTGCGCACCTCGCCCGGCTTGTCGCCGGGGGCGATGATGCCGCCCGCGTCGGCGACATAACCGGTCTTGACCACATCAACGCCGAGTTGGCTATAAAGCTTCATTGCATCATCGAGTTGCGCTTCATAGACCGCGATATTGCCGCCCGTTTCATGATGCCCGATCAGTTTGACGCCCTTTTTGCGGGCATAGTCGGTGACGGCCTTGAGGTCGAAGTCGGGCACTGCTTCGGTGAAGCTGAATTCGTCGCCATGGCCGAACCATTCGCCGTTCCAGCCTTTGTTCCAGCCTTCGACCAGCACCCCGCCAAAGCCGTGCTTGGCGGCGAAATCGATATGCTCTTTGGTGCGTGCGGTGGTGGCGCCGTGATTTGGTCCTTCGGCCCAGCTCCATTTGCCCGAGATCATGCCCCACCAGATGCCGACATATTTTTGCGGGCGGAACCAGCTGACATCGCCCAGCTTGTTGGGCTCGTTGAGATTGAGCTCAAGGTCGTTCTCCACAAGGCTTGCCGCGCTGTCGCCGATGCGGATCGCGCGCCAGGGCGTGGCGAAAGGCGTGTCGCGGATAACGCGTGGGCCTTTGGACGAAGGCGACAGCGTTGTGCGGAAGGTCTGCTTCTCGCCGCGCTTGAACCAGAAGGCCGAATAGTCGATCAAGGCCGCTTCGTGGAACGACAGATGTGTGCCATCGTCGAGCCGCATCGTGATTGGGGTATGCGCAGTCGAAACGGCATCAATCGGGGTCTTCTGATAAATCTGCTCGTAGCGATTCCACTCTCCGCCAGTGATCCACCAGGCCGTGCCGGGGCTGGCGACCGAAAATTCGGTGATCTCGTCAGCGATCTTCATCGTCTTGAGATTTTCCTGCTCGGGAATCTCGTAACGGAAGCCGACGCCGTTATCGTAAATGCGGAAGCGGACGTTCATCGCGCGCTTCAGATAGGTTGGCTGGCGGAAACGGACGATCAGGTCGTTATAATGGTTGCGCACGAAACGGCGCTCGCCCCAGGGCTGCTCCCATTTCTCGTCGACGGTTGGCTTGGTCTCCGCGCTTTCGAATTTGAAACCGCGCACCATGTCGTAACTGTCGGTCAGGATGAATCCGAGCTTTGACGGCGCGATCAGCAATTTGCCCTTGCGGCTGACGCTGTAATGGGCGCGCCCGTCGCCATCCAGTTCGACACTGACGGTGATTGATCCGTCGGGCGAGCTGCCTGTGGCAAGCGGAGCCCCTTGAACCGCGCCGTGCGCGAGTAACGCCACAACTGCTGCCTGAACTGCCTTTTTCTGCATCACTGGCTCCTCTCAGTCGATCCGCTTCCTGCGCGGATCTGTTTTGGTTGGCGCTATTCATTGCGGCAAAGCGGGCGACATACAACTGTGCAGAAGCTGGAATACGTATGTTAAAAAACGGCTGACACCTGCGGAATTCGTATGTCGAATGCAATTGTCATCCGCTCGCCTTCGGCAAAGGGTTCGGTGCCGTGCCACAGGGTCGACGGGAAGAGGGCGAGGCGACCCGGTTGGGGCTCTATGTGCTGGTATGCAGATAGAGAAAGCTCCAGCTCAGGCGGAGGTGTGCCGAGCGCCAGATGTCCTGCTGGGGCGGAGCCTGCGGATATGGGCTCGGGAACTACAATATAGAGGGCGGAGCTGATCCAGCCCATCACATGGGTGTGCGCCGCATGATAGCCAGCTCCCGCCAGTCTTACCGACCAACTGCCCTCGAACAACACAGGCTGGTCGCGTGCCGGGCCGAGCAGCGGGTGGCTGGCGTCAACGGCGGGCAGGGCTTCGACATAGTTTTGGACGGCTTCCGCCACTTTCCGCCGCGCTCCCTGTATTGCCGGATCGGGGTGGAAGAAAAGCTGCCGGTCGGTTTGCGTTCCGCCGCGCACCGACTGGTCGGGATAGGGGGCTTTCAGACGGTGCAGACTGCGCAGCACTTCGGCTAGCTCTGCCAATTCGGCAGCGGAGAAATCGAGGTCGATTGCATCGGCAAATATGGGTGCTCCATCAAGCCAGCCAGCGCGCGGATCATCCAGCAACCGCCAGCACAGGCTGAGATAGGGCCAGAACATGCGGGCTGCCGGCCCGTTGGTGTGGCGCTCGGCAATCGCCATCGCACTTTGCGCATCGCCGTCACGCAAATGGTGACGCACGCGGCAGAGATCGATGCCTGGGTCTGCCAGATCGGCGATCGCATCGAACAACTCCGCATCGTCGCGCGCCGAACCGGACTCGCTGGCGAGATACAATGTGGCCAGTTCAAGCGAACGGTTGCGGGTAATCTGCGCCATAGCATCGCGCAGCACTTCACCAGCCCGGTCCCAATTCTTGCGCTGGGCGTGCAATTGGAACCATCCCATCCAAAGCGCAGTATTTTGAGGTTCGGATTTTACCGCTGCGGCATAGTTGCGATCAAAACCTGCTTCGTCACCCTCGGTAATGCGCTGCACAGCCAGAATTCGGTGGCCATCGACCCAGCCGGGTGCGGCTTTCAGGGTATCTTCCAACAGCCTCCGGGCCCTCGCACCATCGCCTTCCGCAGCCAAGGCCAGCGCGTGGTTGCGGATAATATCGGGATTGCCGGGAACGAGCGTGCGGGCATGGGCAAAAAGCGCAGCTGCCGGACGCCAGCATTCAAAGCTGATCTGCGCAAACCCGAACGCAGCGCGCGGATCTTCGGGGTGAAGCTTTGCGGCTTGCGCGATTGTTTCCAGCGCCTCTTCCATCCGCTGCGCCGCACGCAATTCGGCGGCCCGCTGGATCAGGTCGGTCAAATCGCCGGGGCCTTGCAATGCTGGTCGATGAATTGCTGGTGGGTCGGTTGCTGCACCGCCGCCGATGCCATCGCCGCGCGCAGCTTGCGCAGCCATTCACGGCCTTCGTCGTTGCGATAGGCTCCTATGGGATCGCTCGCTTCGGGGATATTGCCCTGGCCGATATGCACAGCATGCCAGCTCGGCGCTCCGAACAGGTCCATGTCGCGCGCGATATGTCGGCCATAGCGGCGGAAATGATCGATCTTGAACTGCAGCGTGTCGGGGATGTCCATTGCCGCGCAATAGCGCCACAGTTCGCTGTCATCGCGCGTCGTCAGCTTATAGTGCAGGATCAGGAAATCGCGGATGCGCTGGAATTCAGTGATCGCGATATGGTTATATTCGTCGATCAGCAGCGGATCGAAATCGCGGTCTGGGAACAGCGCCAGCAACTTCGAAATACCGGCCTGGATCAGATGCAGGCTGGTCGATTCCAATGGTTCCATAAAGCCGCTCGAAAGGCCGATGGCGATGACATTCCTGTTCCAGAATTTGCGTCGCATGCCGGTGACAAAACGGAGCTGGTTGGGGTCCGCCAATGGCGCTCCGTCGAGATTGGCGCGCAAGGTTTCAATCGCTGCGTCGTCCGAAAGAAACTGGCTCGAATAGACATAGCCATTGCCGGTGCGGTGCTGCAGCGGGATGCGCCATTGCCAGCCCGCCTCGCGCGCGGTTGATCGGGTAAAAGGGGTGGGCTCACCGGCCTTGGCGCAGGGCATTGCGACCGCGCGGTCGCACGGCAGCCAGTGCGTCCAGTCTTCATAGCCGGTCTGCAATGCACTTTCGATCAGCAGCCCGCGAAAGCCGGAGCAATCGATGAACAATTCGGCATCAATCGTGCGGCCATCCTGCAGCGTGACGCCTTCGACAAAACCACTTTCGCCATTCAGCCGGACATCGGCAATTTTGCCTTCAACCCGACGCACGCCGCGCTGTTCCGAATAGCCGCGCAGATAACGCGCATAACGCCCGGCATCGAAATGAAAGGCATAGTCAAAGGTGGACAACACATTACGCTGATCGGGGCTGGGCAGGTTGAACCGCCCCGCCTTGGCCATGTGCCAGGCCATACTGAGATCGTCGAAATTGCTTGTCTCACCTGCTTCGCGGTCGCGCAGCCATTGCTGGTGTACCGAGAGGATGTCGTATGGCTTCCCGTGCGGGCCAAAGGGGTGGAAATAGCGGTTGCCGAGACTGCCCCAATCGACAAACTCGATACCCAGTTTGAACGAGCCTTGCGTTTCGCGGACGAACTCGCGCTCGTCGATGCCGAGCATCTGGTTGAATGTGCGGATCGGCGGGATGGTCGCTTCACCGACGCCGACGGTGCCGATCTCCTCAGACTCGACCAGCGTGATCGTGCAACCTTGCGTGAGCACATTGGAGAGCGCAGCCGCCGTCATCCAGCCTGCCGAGCCGCCGCCAACGATCAATATCTCGCGTATCGCCTTGTCGGGGTGTGTCACATCCGTCCCATCTCAAAAATGCGCGCGCTGCGCCAATAAAAAAAGGGATTGCAAGGGCTGAGCCGCTGCAATCCCCGAATGTCTCTGCAGACCGTGGAGGCAATCTGCAAGAGTTAGTCTGATCGGTGGAAGGCGCGCCCGATGCGACCCGGCGCGCCTTCGCTCCCCCGATTAGAAGCTGAAGCGTAGCGAGCCCGTGAAGGTCTGGCCGATCACCGGTGTGCCGGTAATGCCTGCTGGCGTACCCGTCTGGAACACGCCCACACCATTGCCGCGCGCGTCATAGGTGTTGAACAGGTTGTAGACGTTGAGGCCGAGCTCAAGATTTTCCATCGGACGGACCTTCAAATTGGTGTTGAAGACTGTCTTACCGGGATATTCGAGCGTGCCGTCAAAAGTGCCCGACTGGCCAACCGCGGTCACGCCCAGCGTTGCGATTTCGGCAACGTCATAGGATGCAGTGAGCGAGTAGCTGAGATCGGGGATGCCGAGGGCGCGACCAAAGTTGGCCGAGCCTGCCACCTGCGTGCCGTTGCGGGTCGAGGTGAACTTCTGCTTCGCCTTCGTGTAGGTCGCATTGGCGATGAAGTTGAAATCGCCGATGTTCAAAGTCGCGAAGAATTCCGCACCCTTGGTCTTGAAGCTGTTGTCGATGACGCAGCCGCCGCCCGGGCAGATGCCGGTGACGGTCGGTTCAAAGTCGCTGCGTTTGAAATCGCCCTTCAGCAGGGTGAATTCAACCGAGTAACGACCGCTGCCGAGCGAACCACGGTTCTTGATGCCGATTTCGTGCTGGGTGACGAAGTCGACCGAAGGTGTGACACCGTCGGTGCAAGCCAGCGCGGTTGCCTGTGCACGGGTGCAAAGGCTGCCATCGGCGTTAAACTTGCCGCTGACAGTCTGGCGGTCGCTGTTGAAGCGGCCACCCTTTGAGGTGCGACCGAAGAGCGACAGGTCAGGCGAAACCTTCCACAGACCACCAACGGTCCAGCTGGTGTAGCTGCGGCTGTAGTCGAGGATTTCACGCGCGCCATTGGCTGTCATCGTCGGGATCAACACGCCGTTCGAGTTGATGTTGAACTCAGCACCACCACCAATGGTGTAGCCCGCTGCCTTCACCCGTTCGAAGCGGACGCTGCCGTCGAGATTGAAGTCATCATTGTCGAGCACCAGCTGCGCATAAGGCGCGGTGTTGGTGTAGGACAGATCATAGTCACGTGCGCAGCAATTGCCCCAGTTGTTGTTGTAACCGGAGATGCCTTCCTGCGTGATCTTGTTGGCGACGCCGGTCAGTGTGGCGCTATCATAGAGATCAAGCTGCGAAGGGCTGTTGCCGCTCAGTTCGCGCAGCGACTTATTCACATGCCAGTCCATCGCAATGTCCTGATCCATGTAGAAATAGCCGACGCGTGCGGTCAGTTCGGCAAAGCCGGTGTCGAACTTGCCTGCCAGCGTCAGGTCATTCACCAGGCTGCCAAGATCGCGGATGTTGGTTTTGACGTTGACGTTATTGTCGACATAGGTGCCTGTGTAGAGCTGGCCAGCGTTCGGCCCGCTTGCATAGCGGATCGCAGCAACGGTGCGGCCGTTAACGGTCGAACCGAGCACGCTCGCACGGGTCGCAATGCCGAGGAAGGGTGACGCAAAACCGCCGCTGATGTCGGACCAGCGGAAGTTGTTATCTACGGTGAAATTGTCCGAGAATTCATAGTGGAATTGGCCACCGATCGACTTCTGCTTGGTGGTGATGCCGTCCATCTTCACCCGCTCCAGATCGCCATCGCGGTTGTAGATCAGGAAGCTTTGGTTGTACTTCGAATAGTTGGTGTCCTTGCGGCCGTCAAAGCCCGGCCATGCGCCAACCGAAGTTACCTTGCCGCCGCTGATGGCAGCGAGGGCCGGGGCGCCGGTGTAGTTGGGTTCCTGTGTGTCGGCATATTTGAACAGCAGGCGGAAATAGCCTTTGCCGTCGGCAAATTCCTGCGTGAGATTTGCCTTAACCTGCAGGCTTTCGCTGGTGTTGTAACCAGCGTCGAGCGGACCACGGCCCTTTTTGAAGAAGCCGCCGACGTGGAAATTCATGCTGTCGGTCAGCGAACCGCCATAGCGGAAGTTGAGCTGGGTTTCGTTATAGTCGATACCTTTTTTCAGCTCGACATAACCACCCTCTTCGCGACCATAATTGCTGATATAGTTGATGACAGCACCAGGTGCCTGCGAGGCGAAGGTTGTGGCGGAGCCGCCGCGAACCGCTTCGATATTGGCGACCGACGGATCAAAGCGCGTCCAATAGTCGTTGTTACCGAACTGGATGTCACCGAACAGCACGACGGGCAGGCCGTCTTCCTGCAACTGCACGAACGGCGCACCGCCGGTTGCAACGGGAAGGCCGCGAACCGCGATGTTCGAGTTACCACCAGGGCCCGAGGTGCCGGGCACCTGAATGCCGGGAAGAAGCTTGAAGACTTCAGCTTCGGAACTGGGCTGGAAATCCTGTATCATTTGCGCATTGACGCTGGTGACCGAGATCGAGCTTTCGATCTTGGTCTGGTCCCGCCCAGACGCTGTGACGACGATTTCGTCGAGCATGCCGGCTTCTTCTTCCGAAGCTGCGGCCTCATCCTGCGCCATTGCAGGGCTCGCCAAAGCCAGCCCCAGAGTCGCTGCAGATGCAAATGTCCTTAGATATGCCTTGCGCATAACACCTCCCAGTATCGATCCAATCCTATCGCCGAAGGCCTTTCCTGGCCGACGATCGCATGGGGTGGATACAGCAATGACAATCGATTGCAATGCAAAAATGCAATCGATTGTTTTTTATGCGAGCCGTTGCAAAAATGCCGCAAATTCGTCTTGCAATTCTATACTGTTATCCGGCAAGGATGGAAGACAACAGGGAATTCAGCCAAGCATGGTCAAGGTTCGGACAATCAAGGATATCGCCGAACTCGCCGGTGTATCGACCGGCACGGTTTCGCGCGCGCTCGCCGGGTCCGAACTTATCAGCAAGAAAACACGGGAGAAAATACAGGCGCTGGCGGATGAACATGGGTTCCGGCCGAATATCATGGCGCGCAACTTGCGCATCCAGCGCACCGGCGCCATCGGCGTGCTGATTCCGCTCGGGCATGAAACCGGCCAGCATATCTCGGACCCGTTCTTCATCACTATGCTCGGTCTGCTCGCCGATGCACTGACCGAAAAAGGCTATGACCTTGTCCTTTCGCGCGTGATCCCGACGGACGGCAACTGGCTAGATCGCTTTGTCGATTCGGGTCGAGTCGATGGACTTATTGTCATCGGCCAATCAGATCAGGTTGCAACGCTCGACAGGGTGGCGACGCGCTATCGGCCCTTGGTAGTATGGGGTGGCTACACCGAGGGACAGGTGCACTGCTCGGTCGGATCGGACAACCGTAAGGGCGGCTTTATGGCGGCCAAGCATCTGATTGATCGCGGGTGCAGCCGACTGGCCTTTTTCGGCGATCCCAAAGCGCTCGAAATCGGGCAGCGTCTGGAAGGCTGCCGTGATGCCATGGCGGAGGCCGGGTTGTCCGAAACTCTGTCAGTCTTGCCCGCACATCTGGTGGCAGAGGCCGCGCATCCCGACATTGCGCGCTATCTGGGATCGGTTGGCGAACGTCCGCAAGGCATTGTTGCCGCATCCGACGTTATCGCGATGAGCGCATTGCGGGCCTTGTCCGAATTCGGGCTTGCGGTTCCCGGCGATGTCCATGTCATCGGCTATGACGGTCTGGCGATCTGCGAACAGACTGTGCCACGGCTATCAACTGTGAGTCAGGACCTAACGCAGGGAGCGCACCATATGGTCGATATGCTGCTGCGCCGGATCGCGGGCGAAGATACGCAATCGGTGGTGATGGAGCCGCAGTTGATCGTCAGGATGTCGAGCTGAGCGCTACGGCAAGTGCGCCGAGCAAACCAGACTGCTCTCCCAATCCCGGTGCGACAATCACCTTTTCGGGATCACCTGCAAAATAGGCCGCAGCAGCAGATTTGGCCTCGGTGCGGACAAGGTCGAGCAGGCCAGCTGTGCCTGTTACACCACCACCGAGTACGATGCGCTCGGGTTCCATGACGGCCTGAAAGGTGACGATGGCCTGCGCCAGATACCAGGCGATAATGGCTTTACCCGGATGGTCAGGCGCTAGCTCAGAAAGCGAGCGGCCCCATCGCGCGATGATCGCCGGACCGCTCGCAAGACCTTCGAGGCAATCGCCGTGAAAGGGGCAGGCGCCCTTGAATTCCATATCGTCCGGATGGCGAGGCAAGCGGATATGGCCCATTTCCGGGTGAGACAGACCGTGCAACAAGCGACCACCGCTGACAAAACCGCCGCCAATACCCGTCCCGATCGTCAAATAGAGCAGCGAGCCGCAACATGTACCAGCGCCCCATTTGGCCTCTGCAAGCGCAGCGGCATTGACATCGGTCTCAATGGCTGCCGGACATCCAAAGGCCTCGGTAAAAGGACCGACCAAGTCGGTATTTGCCCAATGCGGTTTGGGGGTGCGGGTTATATGGCCCCAATCCGCTGCGGCCTTATCAAGTTGGAGTGGGCCGAAGGATCCGATACCGATGGCAGCCAATGGCTCGTCTTGCGCCTTGAACCAGTGAACAGCGGCGCCAATGGTTTCATCCGGCGTCGTTGTCGGGATGCGATGTGTTGCGCGTATCGTGCGATCCGCGTCGGCAATACCAAGCACGAATTTGGTGCCGCCCGCTTCGATCAATCCATAGGCAGTCATAGTCAGCCTTGGTCGACCCAAGCGCGGTTGCCGTCAAGGCAAATGCGGAAGCGCGGGGCAGGGACGCCGCCAAAATGTTCACGGCGCCACGCGGGGTCATCTGTAACGGGTCCAGTACCGACTCCGACCAGATCGACGAAGCTCGCGACCTGCAAATCGTCCATGACCCACCAGCTATAATATTGGAACGGCTCGCTGTCGGGGTTTGCTGCCACCAGCCCGGTACCGTTGATCGGCTCATAGGGACCGAAGAGGCTGGGCGCGACCATACCGTACAAACCGTTGGGGCCGTTGGGACCCTTTGGTTCGAACACCTTTCGCTGCGTCGACCAGAAGAGGTAATAGAGCCCGCCCTGCACAATTACGTGCGGGCGTTCCTGCTCATTGTTCAGACCATCAGCTGCGACGAGCGGGGGGAGTAACTGCCATCCCGAAAAACCGGCGCTTGTTGCCTCGGCAATGCCGATGCACCCGTTCCAGTCGCTCTTGGCGTTTGGAATAGAGCCGGTGAAGAGCAGGAAATCGCCGCCGGTTGCGGGATCGCGGAAATGGGCCGGGTCACGAAAGCCCTTAATGAAGCCGGGAACGCCTTCCTTCTGGTTGACGATCATATAGTGGTGCCCATCGGACTCCACAGATTCCGTCGGGGCGCACCAGTCGGTGATTTCGGCAACACCATATTCGAAACGCAATTTGCCGCTGGTCTGGAATAGCCGTTGCGCAAAAGTGATCGGGTCTTCGCCCGGATAGCCTGCAACGGTGTAGAATAATGTGACCTTGCCGGTATCGGGATCGAACACCGACGTGCCCGCCCATTCACGGCTTCCGGGATTGTGGCCATCGGGAAGCGCGTTGCCGCAATCGCGCCACTCACCATCCTTTTCGATGACGAGGCGGATGCGCGCAAGACCGTGGCGCAGGTCCGGATCGGGGATGGCGGGTGACGAGAGGATGAACCATACGGTCCAGCCATCAGGCTTGGCTGTGCTGCCATCGGAAAGCTGCAGCGGCCACATATCCCACAGATATAGTCCGTCGAGCAGCGTTCGGGCGAGGTTTGCAGGCGCTTGCGGGATGGTCTGTTCGCTGAAATCGGCAAGCGCCGCGACATGCCAGGCGCGCCAGTGCGACGTCGAAATGTCTGCCAATGAAACGTGCAATTCACTCACTCCCGGTGCGTTAGCGGACGCCATAATCGCGGTTTTCATGGATTACAACAATCGATTGCATAAATGGTCTATCGTTGCGGGATTTGGAAAGCCTTCAGGCTGGATGGGCAGGGTGCGCGCGACCTTCCTTGATCCGGTACACCGCGATCGCCGCCAGCAGCATGCAGACGCCGGAAACAATCAGGACGTTGCGCGCATCGCCACCGAGCAAGGGTTCATAGGCAAAGGTCATCGTGCCCGCGAAGATCAGCATCGGTACACAGATGAACATGTTGAAGATACCCATATAAACCCCGGTCCGCTCGGGCGGGATTGTGTCGGCGAGGATGATATAGGGATTGCCCATGATGCTGCCCCAGCCAAGGCCGATGCCGATGGCGGCGACGAACAGCAGAGATTTGTCGCCGATATGCGGTATGGTCAGCATGGCGATACCGGCAAGCGTCAGGCACACGGCATGCAGTCTTCCGGCACCGACCTTGCGCGCGAGCGGTGCCATCGCGAGTGCAGAGACAAAGGCGATCAGGTTGAAAAAGGCGCCGACCTGTCCATTGGTTAGCACGGCTTCGCGATAAGCAGCTGTGCTGGCGTCCGCGGTGCCATAGACCGAGCGCGAAATCGAGTTGGTGACATAGCCCCAATAGCCCGACATCGCATACCATTGGAACAGGCTCATCACCGCCATCGCGCGCATCGCATTGGGCATTTCGCGAAGGGCGTCCCAGATCTCGCGCATCGTCGCACCCGCCGTTTTGGGAAGGGCAGCGATCCGCGCCTTTTCGTTTTCGGACAACGCTAATTCGGGCACGCGCAGGATCGACCAGAGGATTGTCCCGATCGACAGCGCGGCACCGATCCAGAAGGATACCAGGGTGAAGGTCGGGATATTGCCTGCCGAGGTTGCATCGCGGCTAAGGCCGAAGAAGAAGACAAGGATAGTCGGGCTGAGATAGGCGAGACATTGCGCCAGACCGGTAAAAGCGCTCTGGCTGAGGAAACCGAAGCTGCGCTGGTCGGCATTTAGCCGGTCGTTCACATAGGCGCGATAGGGCTCCATCGTCACATTGTTGCCGACGTCGAGCAGGAAGAGCAACGAGAAGGCCATCAAGATGCTCGCCGACAGCGGCATGAAAAACAGGCCCAGGCAGCACATTACGGCGCCGATCAGGAAATAGGGCGTGCGCCGGCCCCAGCGCGAACTGGTGCGATCGCTCATCGATCCGATGATCGGCTGGACGATCAGGCCCGTCAGCGGCCCCGCGATACCCAGCCACGCGAAGTTCGATTCCTCGGCACCCAGATAGCCCCAAATGGGGGACATATTCGCCTGCTGCAGGCCAAAGCTGAATTGCAGCCCCAGAAAACCCAGATTCATCTGCAGGATTTGCGCGACCGAAAGGTGCGGCTTTTGCATGGCTGTCACGGTTAGTCCCTCTCTCTCGCGTTCAGCCTATGCAGATTTGCAATCGATTGCAAGACTGATATGCCGTACGTCGCTCCTGCTAGGAAATTGCGGCTGTTCCGCTGCCGTCGCGGACATGGATGGCGATATTCGCTTCACGCGCTTTGCGAATCGCAAAAGCCGTTGGCGCGGAAAGGCAGGCAATAGCAGAGACGCCCATGCGCGCTGCCTTCTGCACAATCTCATAGGAACAACGGCTCGACATGACGATAAAGCCGGAACCTAAATCTGCTCCCTCCGTTGCCAGAACACCCAGCAGTTTATCGAGCGCGTTATGGCGACCGACGTCCTCGCGGGCGAGCACAATGCCGCCGTCAGGGCCAGCCCATGCGGCAGCGTGGACGGTTCGCGTGGCGGCGTTTAGTGGCTGGTGCGTGGGCAGTTCATTAAAGGCACGTTCGACAACCGCGTCTTTGAGCTGCACCACTTTTTCAGCAACCGGTTTCAGCGGCTGGAAAAACTCCTCTGCATTCTCGATCCCGCAAAGCCCGCATCCGGCATTGCCTGGAAGCGTGCGGCGGCGTTGGCGCAAGTCCAGCCGTTGTTGGCAGCGTTCGTTCAACCGCAGCCGCAAATCGGTGCCCTGCGCCAGATGGTGGATGTCGAGTGATGCAATATCGTCGGGGGCATCGATGACTCCTTCGGTCATCGAGAAGCCTGTGGCAAAATCTATCAGGTCGGCCGGGGTCGCCAGCATCACGGCATAGTTGCTACCCCCATAGACGAAGGCAACCGGTGTTTCCTCCGGCACTGCCCAATGCGCACCATTGCTCAGGCCGATATCCTGTTCGACTGCAGGAGGTGTGCCGGTGACGGTTACAGGAAACACTATTCCGCCGGAACCCCGGCAATCCGCCGCATTTCATCCGCATGCTCGGCATAGTCTTGCTGCCATTCGGATTTATGGTTGGCGGGCGTAACTTCGACCGCCGTGACCTTATATTCCGGGCAATTGGTTGCCCAGTCCGACAGTTCGGTAGTCACCACATTCGCCCCGGTCTCGGGATGGTGAAAGGTGGTATAGACCACGCCCGGCTGCATCCGTTCGGAAATCTTTGCGCGCACAACAGTCTCGCCCTTGCGCGACCGCACCGACACCCATTGCCCCTCGCGCACGCCCCGCATTTCCGCATCGGACGGATGAATTTCGAGGACATCCTCTTCCCACCAATCGACATTGTGCGTGCGCCGTGTCTGCGCGCCTACATTATACTGGCTGAGGATTCGGCCTGTCGTCAGGATCAGCGGGAATTTGCGGTTGGTCTTCTCTTCGGTAGGCACATATTCGGTGGTGACGAACTGGCCCTTGCCACGCACGAAACCTTCGACATGCATGATCGGTGTACCTTCAGGCGCCGCGTCGTTGCACGGCCATTGCACCGATCCGACCCGGTCAAGCATCTCGAACGAGATATTGGCGAAGGAGGGGGCGAGCTGTGCAATCTCGTCCATGATCTGCGCCGCATTGTCGTAATGCATCGGATAGCCCAGTGCTTGCGCCAGTTCCTGCGTCACTTCCCATTCGGCCTTGCCGGTCTTCTCCTTCATCGCGGGGCGGACGCGGTTTACACGGCGTTCGGCGTTGATGAAGGTGCCATCCTTTTCGAGGAACGACGTGCCGGGGAGGAAGACGTGGGCGAAACGTGCGGTTTCGTTGAGGAACAGATCTTGGACGATCAAGATGTCGAGCGCGGAGAGCGCCGCTTCGACATGCGTGGTATTGGGGTCTGACTGGGCGACATCCTCGCCCTGAATATACATGCCCTTATAGGTGCCCGCACAGGCTTCGTCGAACATATTGGGGATGCGGTAGCCGGGCTCTGCGTCCATCGATACGCCCCAGGCATCCTCAAATACCTTGCGCACCGCATCGTCGCTGACCGGGCGATAATCGGGCAGTTCGTGCGGGAAGCTGCCCATGTCGCACGAGCCTTGAACATTGTTCTGTCCGCGCAGGGGATTCACGCCCACGCCGCGTCGTCCGATATTGCCCGTCGCCATCGCCAGATTGGCCATGCCCATCACCATGGTCGAGCCTTGGCTATGTTCGGTGACGCCCAGCCCATAATAGATCGCTGCATTTCCGCCGGTGGCGTAGAGGTGGGCGGCAGCGCGGATGTCCTCTGCTGGAACGCCGGTGATCGCGGCCACATTTTCGGGCGCGTTTTCCGCACCGCGAATGAAATCCAGCCATTCAGCGAAAGAGGGCAAGTCGCACCGTTCCTTGATAAAGGCTTCATCGAGCAGGCCTTCGGTCGCGATCACATGCGTCATCGCATTGATCAGCGCGACATTGGTGCCGGGCAGCAGGGGCAGGTGATAGGCGGCCTCGATATGCGGCGAGCGGACAAGATCGATTGAGCGCGGATCAGCGACGATCAGTCTGGCGCCTTTGCGCAGACGGCGCTTCATTTGCGAGGCAAAGACCGGATGCGCGTCTGTCGGGTTCGCGCCGATGACAAGGATGACGTTCGCCTCCATCACACTGTCAAAATCTTGCGTGCCCGCCGAGGTGCCATAAGTCTGCTTCAGGCCATAGCCGGTGGGCGAATGGCAGACGCGCGCGCAGGTATCGACGTTGTTGTTGGCAAAGGAGGTGCGCACCAGTTTCTGCACCACCCAGATTTCTTCAGCGGTGCAGCGTGAGGATGTAATCGCGCCAATCGATTTGCGGCCATATTGGGCTTGCGCGGCCTTCAGCCGGTCTGCAGCAAAGCCGATGGCTTCTTCCCAGCTAACTTCGCGCCAAGGATCGGTAATGGCCTTGCGGATCATAGGCTTTGTGATGCGGTCGGGGTGGGTGGCATAGCCAAAGGCAAAGCGACCCTTGACGCAGCTGTGGCCGTGATTGGCCTTGCCATCCTTATAGGGCACCATGCGCAGGACCTGATCGCCCTTGAGTTCCGCCTTGAACGAACAGCCTACGCCGCAATAGGCGCAGGTGGTCAGCACCGTCCGATCGGGCACGCCAAAGTCGATGACGCTCTTTTCCTGCAACGTCGCGGTGGGGCAGGCCTGCACGCAGGCGCCGCACGACACGCATTCGCTGTCGAAGAAATTTTCGCCGAGCGACACCGCCACGCGCGAGTCAAAACCGCGTCCTTCGATGGTCAGCGCCAGCGTTCCCTGAACCTCGTCGCAAGCACGCACGCAGCGCGAACAGACGATGCATTTGGACATGTCATAGGTGAAATAAGGGTTGCTCTCATCTTTGGCGGATTGGGTGTGGTTTTCTCCGTCATGCCCATAGCGGACTTCGCGCAGGCCCACGGCACCGGCCATATCCTGCAATTCGCAATCGCCATTGTCGCTGCAGGTCAGGCAGTCGAGCGGATGGTCGGAGATATAGAGCTCCATCACACCCTTACGCAGCTTGGCCAGCCGCTCGCTCTGCGTGCGCACCTTCATGCCCTCTTCGGCAAGGGTGGTGCACGATGCGGGGGTGCCCTTGCGGCCTTCGACTTCGACAAGGCACAGGCGGCAGGAACCGAAGGCTTTCAGGCTGTCGGTTGCGCATAATTTCGGGATCGGCAGGTCAAGGCTATTCGCTGCACGCATGATCGACGTGCCCTCGGCAACGCTGACGGCAAAGCCATCAATCTCGATCTGCACCATCCGTTCGGAGGTGGCAGCCGGGGTGCCGAAATCCTTTTCCTTCAGGATCGCCAACGCCTGTCTCCTCTATTCCCGCCCGAAATCTTCGGGGAAATGCCGCAGCGCGCTCAACACCGGCATCGGGGTCAGCCCGCCCATCGCGCAGAGCGAGCCATCGGTCATGATCTCGCACAAATCCTCAACCAGCGCCAGATTGCTCTCGCGATCTTCGCCGGCGATCACCTTGTCCATCACTTCCTTGCCGCGCACCGCGCCGATGCGGCAGGGCGTGCATTTGCCGCAGGATTCGATAGCGCAAAATTCAAAGGCAAAGCGCGCCTGCTTCGCCATGTCGACACTATCGTTGAACAGCACAAGGCCGCCATGGCCTAGCATCGCACCTGCGGCGGTCAGTGCCTCATAATCCATTTCGATATCAAGCCCGGAAGCGGGAATATAGGCCCCCAGCGGTCCGCCCGCCTGCACCGCGCGCAAGGGTCTCCCCGAACGGGTGCCGCCGCCAAAATCCTCGATCAGCTCGCGCAAAGTGACGCCAAAGGTCTTTTCTACCAATCCGCCGCGCGCCACATCACCTGCGAGCTGGAATGCCTGCGTTCCGCGTGACCGCCCCATGCCGAAGTCGCGGTAATGCGCGGCACCTTTCGCCAATATGTCGCCCACCGCCGCCAGCGTCAGCACATTGTTCACAACCGTTGGCTTGCCGAACAGTCCCGATATGGCCGGGATGGGTGGCTTGGCGCGCACTTGTCCACGCTTGCCTTCCAGGCTTTCGAGCATCGAGGATTCCTCGCCGCAAATATAGGCCCCGCCGCCCATGCGGATTTCGATGCGGAAATCGGAAAGCCCGGCTGCGTGCCAAATATCGACGGCGCGGCGCATCGTTGCAACGGCGTGTGGATATTCGGATCGGATGTAGATATAGCCTTTGTCTGCACCGATGGCGTGCCCGGCAATCGCCATGCCTTCGATCAGCGCAAAGGGATCGCCCTCCATCAGCATCCGGTCGGCAAAGGTTCCGCTGTCGCCTTCATCGGCATTCGCACAGACATATTTCTGCTCGGCTTGCTGCTCGAGCGCGGTCTTCCATTTGATGCCCGTGGGAAAGCCCGCGCCGCCACGCCCGCGCAAGCCGGATTCGGTTATTTCGGCGACAACCTCTTGCGGTTGCATCGCCAGCGCGCGAAGCAGTCCAGCGAGCCCGCCTTGCGCTTCATAATCGGCAAGGCTGAGGGGATCGATGAGGCCGCAACGGGCAAAGCTCAGCCGTTCCTGATTGGCGAAATAGGGGATGGCTTCGGTCGGTCCGTGGCCAAGGCGATGTTCGCCCCCTTCAAGAAAACCGGCATCGAACAATGAAACCACGTCATTTGCCGTAACTGGCCCGAAAGCGATCCGTCCCCCGCCAGTTTCAATCTCGACCAGCGGCTCGAGCCATAGCATTCCGCGCGAGCCGTTGCGGACCAGCTCTATTTCAACGTTGCGCTGCGAAGCCTCATAGGTGATCGCCGCTGCTACTTCGTTTGCCCCAACCGATTGCGCCGCCGCATCGATAGGAACGAAGATCCGAAACGCGCTCACGCCTTCGCCTCCAGCGCTTCGACCGCTGCATCAAATGCTGCGGGTGTAAGCCGCGCTTTCAATTCTCCATCGACCAGCGCCGCCGGGCCAAGCGCGCAATTGCCAAGGCAGTACACAGCTTCCAGCCGGATTGACGGGTGCCCATCCAGTCGCGCTTCGGCATGTCGCGCCAGTTCTTCCGAACCCACCGCTTGGCAAGCCTCCGCGCGGCACAGCTTGATGCAGTGATTTGAAACAGGTTCACGGCGGAAATCGTGGTAGAATGTGGCCACGCCATAAATCTCGGCACGCGAGATATTGACGGCATGAGCGACGCCCTTCAGCGCGTCGTCGCTCAAATATCCGCACTCGGCCTGAACCGCATGCAGGATCTCTATCAACGCATCAGGACGATTGCCATGCTGCGCACAAATTTCGCGCCATATTTCGTGCGGGTAGGGCAAGGCGGCTGTGTCTGGCATGAGTTTGATTGGTCGATAAAACCGTCAGGCCTGATAGGCCAGCGCAAATCGCAAACGCACAAAGTTATGCGAAAAGCGTAGGGCATACGAAAACACGGTGACGCGGACCATGAACCGCAATAGGTATGCAAAATAGAACAAATATATAGTGGAGAGGGACTATGGCACTAGCGCCGCAAGCAGCGAGCAGCAGCGACAGCAATCCAGCCGAGAGCGAGGGTCAGCACATCGATGCGCCCGAGCTGCGCCTGTTCGTGATGGCGCTGTTTTTCATTTTCGGTGGTATCACCTCGCTCAACGATGTGATCATCCCGAAGCTGAAAGAGCTCTTCACGCTCAATTACACGCAGGCGATGCTGGTGCAGTTCTGCTTCTTCACCGCCTATCTGGTGATCGGTCTGCCGGGCGCGGCGCTGGTCAAGCGGATCGGCTATATGCGCGGCGCGGTTGCGGGCCTGCTGACGATGATGACGGGCTGTCTGTTGTTCATCCCGGCCAGCCAGACCGCGACATATGGCGTGTTCCTGTTCGCGCTGTTCGTGCTCGCAAGCGGCGTGGTGATTGTGCAGGTCGTTTCCAACCCGCTGATAAGCCTGCTCGGCAAGGCAGAGACCGCGCATAGCCGCCTGACCTTTGCGCAGGCGTTCAACTCGCTTGGCACTACCGTTTTCCCCTATTTCGGCGCAATCCTGATTCTCGGCAGCCTCGCCACAGTAAGCGCAGACCGGCTGTCGGGCGCTGAGCTCGATGCCTATCGCACCGCGGAGACGCAGGCGATTGTGAATGGCTATCTGGGGCTGGCGGTGGCGCTTGCCATCGTGGCGGGTGTGGTGTGGATGTTCCGCAATAAGCTGAAGGGCGAAAAGCATGAACCGAGCAGCCTGCTGGGCGGCTTCCAACTGCTCAAGCGTCCGCGCTTTGGCTATGGCGCTGCGTGCATCTTCCTCTATGTCGGTGCCGAAGTCGCCATCGGCTCGTTGATCGTCAACTATCTGATGCAGGCGCATGTCCTGGGCTTGCAGGAACAGGCAGCGGGCAAATTGATCGGCATCTACTGGGGCGGTGCGATGATTGGCCGCTTCATCGGCTCTGCGATCCTCCGCGTCATCAGCCCCGGTCTCGTGCTGGCTGCAGTGTCAGCCGGCGCAATCACGCTGATCCTGATCTCGACGAGCACAACCGGCGCAGTTTCGGGTTATTCTCTGCTTGCCATCGGCCTGATGAACTCGATCATGTTCCCGACCATTTTCACGCTGGCGTGTGAGAAGCTGGGCGCGCGTGCGGCGGACGGCTCGGGCATCATCAACATCGCTATCTTCGGCGGTGCGGTTATTCCGCTGATCACCGGTGTTATCGCTGATGCAACTGGCAGCCTCGCCACTGCACTGATCCTGCCGGCCTTGTGCTACGCCATCATCGCAGGCTTTGGCCTGTTCGCAAGGAAGCCTGCTGAGGGATAACAACTGGTCTTTAACGCAGGGTTTGTAACGCATCACTGATTCATGTGTTCCGGATAATTGAACAATTGGCTTTCGGCTGGTCCGATAGAACAGAAAATTAGCTAAACTGTCGGCGCTTTCGGCGGATTGAATTTTCAGAAGGCAAATTCTGTCTGCTGGAAAGACAATCATCGATGGTAGCTATATTTACAGGAAACGGGCTTGGGCTGGAACGCAGCTCAGGTTCGGCTTTGGGTGCGCGCGGACAAGTGGGTGTGGCAAGCCATGGGCGAGCGAGTGAGCGCGTAACTGTCAACGCGGCCAACGGTAACCTGATAATTGGTAACTACGATGAATTCCTGATTGGACGCGGACCAGACAGCGCAATCAACCGCACCTATAACAGCCTTGGTCAATTTACTGACGACAACGGCGACAACTGGGCGTCAATGGGTGCTCGGATTACAAATCAGATTGGGGCGGTAAATACGGCAGGGGCAACAATCGACCGGATCGGTTGGGACGGGAGTGTTGTACGATACACATATAATGTGTCGAAAAATGCTTATGTCGCAAAAACGGATGCAGGTGCCTACAATCTGATCACCTATAGCGGCGCTTGGAATTGGGAAGACGCTGACACAGGTGTCCGCGAAGTCTATGCTCCGGACAGCAACGGTCAGCGCGTCGTCCAAAAGCTTGATCGCGACTATAATAGCATAACGTACAGCTATTTGAGCGACAAGATCAACCGCATCACCACAGCTGATGGAAACTATACGGACCTGATTTGGTTGGGAAACAACCTTACCGAATTGCGGACAACTTATACCGATACTCAGACAGGGACGACAAAGACGCTTACCCGTACGCGCTACAGCTACGATAGTTCAAATCGCCTTATAAAGGTCATGGTTGATCTAAGCCCGGAAGACAACAGCATCACCGACGGGCGGGTTTACGAGACAAGTTACAGCTATCACGGTACGTCAAAGCTGGTTGCATCAATCACACAAACCGACGGATCGCGGCTCGATTTCAGCTATGATGGCAGTAATCGCGTTACGTCCTTCACCGAATGGGTGGATTCCAGTACCTCGCGGACGACGAGTTTCAACTATGGTGCGGGATACACTAACGTCACCGACCATTTGGGAAATACTACCGCGCTTTATTATAACAGCGCAGGACAACTGACCTATTTGCGTCAGCCAGAAGCAACCGCTGGGGGCAATCCGAAAATCACCGAGTTTATCTACAATGCCGATGGTGACGTTATCGAAGTCATTGAAGGGTACCGGTCAAACGACTTGCTCGACAAGACAGGCTGGGCTGGCGAACAGCGCGGTTCAAACTTGATCAATCTGGCTGACTGGCCGTCAAATCCCGATGCTTTGCCAACCGGTGCCGCAACAGTTACAGACTGGCAGAACCCCGGCTGGACCATAGACGAAGCGCGTTGGGCCAAAACAATCGGTCCGGATGGCACACCTACAGCTGTCATCCAAGTAGGACAAAACGACAACGCTCCTGATGGAGGCGGCAACTATACCAATAGTTTTGTCGTCGATAAGAACAAGGCTTACGAATTTACCACGTACTTCCAACTGACTGAAACTGGCAAACACACCATATATTTCGGTCTAGACGGCAGTGCGCCAGTAGTGAGCGCATTTTCCGGGGCGCCCGATGGTAATCCTTATTTCATGGCAACTTTCCCAAACGCCAACTCGACCTTCAAAGCTGGTCGTTGGTACAAGGTTATAAGTTATGTCCTGCCGTCAACCGCTGGCAATTTAACGGGCTACAGTGACCTAGGTGGTATCTATGATGTAGGTTCGGGCGAGCGGGTTGCTGATGTAAATGTTTACCGTTGGGCGGATTCTCAGCCGGTCGGCTCAAATGCTGGAATTCGCTTCTTCAACTATTATCAGGAAGGCACTCAAGGTTTTTACACCAACTATTACAAGCCTGAAGCGCGAGAGATCAATCTGGCGGGAGGTGCTGCGAATGTAAATGGTTGGGCCAATTGGCTTTCTGCTGAGGCCCGCTGGGGAGCAACATTAGGGCCGAACGGTCAGCCGGTTTTTGCCATGCAGACCGGGCAAACCAGTCCGGATCAAGCTGGTGGCGGCACCCACTCCTCCCAAATCGCGATCGACCGAAACAAGGCATATGAATTCACCTACTATTTCAAACTGTCGAGCGTTGACAAACATTATGTCTATTTTGGTCTGTGGGGCGACCTGCCGGTTGAAAATCTCGCAAATGGTGCGCTCGATACAAATCCTTACTTCTATTATCCAGCACCAGGCAATCAAGGGAACCGTTTCGTTCAGGACCGTTGGTACAAAGTTGTTGGTTTTGTACTCCCGCAGGGTTCAACTGCGACGCCACCCGATCAGTTGGGCGGCGTATTTGACACCACCACCGGTGAAAAGGTGGATTCGTTGTATAACAATTATCGTTGGGCAGCTTCGGGCGGCGCCGACAACATTGGCGTTCGATATTTCAACTATTATGGCGACGTCAATTCAGGCTATTCGACTTGGTTTTACAAGCCCGAAATCCGTGAAGCGACGGGGCGAACCATCTCATCTGGCGGATTTGCAATCCCGCTTGGCGAACAGATCACCCAAAGACGCTGGTATAAATATGATACCAATGGCAACCTGGTCGAAGAGGTGGATCAGGTAGGTCAAACGACGCGCTACACTTACGGCACCAAAAACGAGCAGCTGTCGGCAACGACTTACACTGCCACAGATGCCGATGGCGTTTATTTCACGGGTCAGCCAACTGGCGCAATGACCGCGCGCTATGTTTATGACAGCGAAGGGCATTTGCGGTTTAAAATCAGTGCCGAAGGAAGGGTTGCCGAATATCGTTACAACGCGCCGGGGCAAATGGTTAGCGCGATCACCTATGCAGCCGACAGCTATTCAAGCAGCACAAATTCGTTATCGGAACTGGAAAGCTGGGCTGCGGGCGCAGACAAGAGCCAGGCTGAATGGATTGACTATGCCTATGATTTTCGCGGCAATCTATCCACCGAGACCAATTATCGCCGTTTGACTGCCGGCGGATCGTTGGTTGAGGCCGGGTTGCAGACCACCTATGTCTACGACCAGTTCGGTAATCTACTTTCAAAACTGGCGAACGATGGCAGCGCTGCAGAAACCTACGCCTATGACGGCATGGGTCGCGCTATTCGCCATACCGATGCCAAGGGCGTCGGCACATGGACCAGCTTTATCGACGCGCAGGCGCGCACTGTCACCACGTTGGCGAACGGACTGACTACCACTTCAGTGTACAACCGCGCCGGCGAGCTGGTTGCGAGCAGTGAGGCGCGAGGTGGGGTGGTGCAGGAAAATGCCATCAACCCCGATATCAACAGCTGGGGAAGTAATGCGGCGCGCTCGCCCGCCGGGACAATCGATGGAGCGCCCGCTACGCTTTACACCACCGCCGCAGGGCAAACGTACGCTGTTTCCTATTCCAATGTCTGGATGGAGCCTGGTGAAACGCAAACTTGGTCGGTTTCGATACAGGGCCAAGGCAGCCTCACTTCGGCGGCGCTCGGCATTTGGGGCAATGTCAGCGGCTGGAGCAGCGTCAACTTCTCGTCCGCCCGGATCATTTCGGGGCCTGGAACGATTACTCAGGATCAATCGAGCGGCGGCTATTTCACCATAAATGGCCTGTCTACCACAGAGCCGACCCGCATTGAAGTGACGCGCACCTTTACCGAAGCCCAATATGGCTACCCCCATTTCTACGCTTATGGTGGCGTAGGGCAGGGCGTGCTTGTCGGGGCGCAATCGTTCACCAAAAGCCGGTACGACACAACGACGGGCGGAGGGTCGTTCACCGCGCCTGATTTCAATATCAACAATTGGGGCAATGGGGGCGTTACCGTAACGGGTGCTGGAACGATTGGTGGTGGTGCGGCAGCCAACCAGTATATTGTCAATTCTACCAGCCAGTGGTCGGGCGTTTACACTGGCATCCATGCCAAGGCGGGTGACAGTTTCACAACCGCTGTGACGCTTAAGGGTGTCGGTGGCGGAACGTCCGCGTCATTCGGCATTTATGGCTATTCGACGGGCTGGGGCGATTTGAACAGCGCGATTTCTTTCGCCCGCATCATTTCGGGACCGGGCACTTTGACGCAAGAAGGTGGCGGGCTGTGGAACATAACCGGCCTCTCGGCGACCCAAGAAACCCGTATCGAAATTGTGCGTACATTTCAGACCGAGGAATCGGGGGGCGTCTATCTTTATCCGAACCGTCCGGAAGGATGGATTGCAGGGCAAGGGATAATAGCGGGTGCGCCGAGTATAAGCCGTACGCCTGGTTCGCTAACCAGCTTCAAATATGACTCGCTCGGCCGCCTCAAGATCAAAATCGATGCGGTTGGCACCAAAACCTATTATCTCTATGATCGCGCGGGGCGCAGGATGGCGGAGGTTGATGGCGATGGATCGCTGACCGAATATAAATATGACGCAGCCGACCGGCTGATCGCGACGGTTGAATATGAAAATGCGATTTCGGCGGGCATTATCGCCGCGCTCGAAAACCCGCTTGCGAATAATGAGGTTGCGGGCATTCGCCCTGCGTCTAGCGTTTCGGATCGCTGGAGCTGGAATATCTATGACAAGGCAGGCCGCCTGATCCAGACTATTGATGCGGCGGGGGCTTCGGTTTCCTACATGTACGACGGCGCGGGCCGTCTTATCAAAACCACCCACTATGCGAATGTGATCGCTGCTGCCACCCTATCCAGCTTCATGGCTAGTCCGCCCACTGCCTTTGTTCAGGCGCCATGGGATTCATCGGTCGATCGGACGAGGTTCAACTATTACGACAATGACGGTTTGCTGGTCGCAACCGTCGACGAAGACATGTTCGTGACCGAATATGTTTATGACAAGGCGGGGCGCCAAATCGAAACCGTGCGTTATGCCAATGCCGCCTCGGCAAGTTACCAACCCAGCGGTGCCTTCACCAACGCGCTGCCCGGCACCTGGGCGCAGTTGAAGGCGAGTATCACGCAAAGCGCAGCCAGCGACATACGGAACTATACCCTTTACGATGGCCGCGGAAATGTGGTGGCCACGGTTGATGGCGAAGGCAATGTCACGCAGTTCAGCTATACCGCGCGCGGACAGGTAGCGAAGGAAATCCGTGGGCGAAGGCTCAACATCAACAGCTACATCGCGACCACGCCTGCACAACGAACGATCGCCAATCTGCAAGGATGGCTGCTTGGTGGTAATATAGAGGATGTCACGGACTATGCCTATGACGTGCGCGGGCAGCTGATAAGCCGCGTCCGTCAGCTGACCGGAGGGACGGAGACGACCGTCTGGACCTATGACAGCATGGGCAACAAGCTGACCGAGACGACCAGCGAGACCGTTTCAAGCGACACCCGAACGCAGAGCTTCCGCTATGATGCCAAGGGGCGGTTGATCGGCATGATCGGCGGAATGGGCAGTATGCACATGGAAGCGCTCTATGGGCTCAATCCCACGGAAGCGCAAAAGGACTTTATTTTCCGAACTTATGGCACGCGGTTTGTCTATGACGCAGCAGATCGGCTAATCCAGAAGCTGACGCCAGATGGCAGCGGCAATTCTGCCGATCAGCGCACACTCTACTATTACGATGGCGATGGTCAATTGCGTTATGAAATCAACGCATTGGGTGAGGTGACCGAGTATCGCTATAACACGCTCGAGGATCGAACCGACAGCATCGTCTATGGCACACGGATCGCGGCCGGTACGCTTGGCACATTAACCGGCGGGCTGGTGACAGCAACGGTTAGCAATGCCGTGGCGGCGATTGCCAATAGTGCTGTCGATAGCAGAGATCAATTTGCCTACAACAATCGGGGCGAACTTTGGGTGCACACCCGACCGGGCGGCGGCCTGAATGACTATCAGTCATATTATTACAACGCATTTGGCGACGTCATCAATCAATACGCTTATCCGCAAGGAAGCGACCAGACGGATTCGATTTCGACAAGTTATTTCCGTCGCGGCTTGGTTTACTATGAGCGACGGTTCCTGAACAACTCCGGCGCAGGCGCAGTGCAAAACACCTATTATTACGACGCTTTCGGCCGCATGACCGTCGAGTATACCAACAACACAGATTGGCGACACAGGACAAATGGTTATGATCGTGCAAACCGATTAATTCGGCGATGGGATCAATTGGATAACCATGCAAACTTCTCTTACGATTCCCGTTCAAACCTCAGCAGCCAGATCGACCGCAACAGCCGATCCACAAGTTTCGTTCATGACCAGCACAGTCGAACGATAACCACAACCACCGCCGAAGGTATTGTCTCGACCGTCAAGAAAAATGCTTACGGGCAAACGATCCAGATAACCGACGGTGCGGGGCGGACCACCAGTTACACCTATGACAAAAACGGCAATCTGAAGACCGTTACTGACGATGCGGGCACGACCACTAAAAATTACGACAATGCCGACCGGTTGATCGAGGTGATCGACGGGCGCGGGGTGAAGACCCAGTATAGCTATGATGCAGCAGGTCGAGTGCTGACCGAAATACGCGATGCAGGCGGGCTCAACATCACCACCGCCTATGCCTATGATGCCAAGGGACAGCAGATCCAGATTACGCAGGCGCTCGGCACCGCGCAGCAGCGTATCGACCTGATAGTCTATGACCTGAAAGGTCAGAAGATCCAGGTCGTTCAGGATGCGGGCGGGCTGGCGATCCGCACCGACTATGTTTATCGTGCCGACGGCAAGATCACGCGCATGACGGAAGGCGTCAGCACCACTGCTGAACGCCGTACAGACTATGAATATGACTCGACGGGTCGGCTTTACATTGAACGGGTCGATCCTCTCGGCCTCAATTTGGCAACCGTCTATGTTTATGATGTCAACGACAATGTCATTGCCATCGGCGACCCGCGCGGCTTTGCAACCCGTTTTGTTTATGACAAGGAAAATAGGCAGATATTCTCGCTCTCGCCGCATGGTGAAGTCGTGGAAACAGGTTATGATGCGGAGGGCCGCGTTGTCTGGACGCGCGCGTGGGCGAACCGAATTGCGCAAGCGACATTAGACGGCCTATCAACCGAGGTGTCCGAGGCGACTGTCCGGTCGCTTTTGCAGGCAGATTCGCGTGATCGCGTAACGCGCATTTATTATGACGGCGATGGTCGTCGCGCTTATGCTATCGACGGCGAAGGCTATGTTACGCGATTCAAATATGATGGTGCGAACAATATCGTCAAAACCGTGGTCTATGCGACCAGCTATGGCGCGGGCAACGGCACCACCAAGGCAGATCTGGACGCTCATTTTGGCAACATCGACAACCCGCCTTCGACCGCAGCAGTCACCACCTTCGCCTACGACAATGCCAACCGGCTCGCCAGCACGACGGATGCGGAGGGATATACGGAAAGCTATCAATATGATGCAGCTGGCAACCGCACCCAGGTAACGAACAAGCTTGGAGGGGTGACAACTTATACTTTTGATGCCCTAGGGCGCGTGGCGACCGAAGTTGAACATGGAGCGAATGTCTATTCTCCCGACGGTGGGCTTTTGGGTAGCACGATCACTCGTTATTTCTTCTATGACGCTGCCGGTAACCTGATTCACAAGGCCGATGCAGGCGGTTATACCCATCAGCGCAACGAATATTATGCCTACGATAAATTGGGCCGTTTGACGACCAAGACGCTCGATGCCGTGCAGGTTTATGATCCGCCCTCTGGCGGCGATACGTCGGCTACACCGATTGAAACCTACCAATATGATCAACGGGGTAATTTGATCCTGGTAACCGATCCGGCAGGGGCGAAAACCTATTCATACTTTGATCGCGACAACCGCAAAGTTGCCGAAATCAGTCCGGTTGGCCAGTATAAGAGCTGGACCTATGACGGCCAAGGCAATGTCCTGACCGAACGGAGCTGGGGAACGCTTGTTGGGCTCCCGGCAGCGGCCGGTGGCACGCCGCCCGCAACACCCGGCGGCGAGTATCGCGAAACCAGCTTCGTTTATGATCGCAACGGTCGCCAGATCGAGCGTCGCATCGCAGGCGTCCGCACCGGCAGCTGGAATGATTCGGCTTATGTGAGCAATGCGGATCAGACGATCATTTTTGCAAATGTCTATGACGCGTTCGGTAATCTGGTTCAGGAAACCGATGCCAATGGCCATGTGACCTATCATTTCTACGACCGGAACGGGCGGGCAACTGCAAAGGTCGATCCGCTCAATTTCCTGTCGCTATGGACCCGCGATGAGGACGGCAATGTCACGGCAGAACGGCGCTATGCCAGCCCGATCGGGACTGGCGTCCACTATTTGAGTGACATTCCGTCGATGGTGGCATGGACACCGGCAAGCAGCGCTGACCGGATCACCAATTTCACCTACGACAAAAATGGCCGACGGCTGACAGAAACGCGGGTTGGCGTCGGTTCGTTCACTATTTCCAGCAATGGAGCATTGGGCGGTTCAGGCAACGATTCCACCATCCAATATGCCTATAATGGCCTCGGCCTGGTTACCGCAAAAACCGAGGCCAATGGCGATCGCACGGATTATGCTTATGATGCACATGGTCGCCTGACCTGGCAGCGTGACCCTGGCATTTCCGATCAAAATGGCGTGGCAGTCCACCACCGCACATGGTTCTTCTACGATGGTTTGGGCAATCTGGTTCGCACGACCGAGCAGGGCGTCGACATCAACCATAATTATGCCGGCGGTTATTCGTCGGCAAATGACCGCATCACCCGCTACCAATATGGCCCCGGCGGACGGTTGCGCAGCATGACCGATGCGGCAGGCCAGACACGGATCTATCAATATGACATTCGCGGCAATGTGCAGCGCGAATATGTCGACCATGCCCGGTCGAGCGGAGAAAGTCTCAATAGTAGCATCAGCTACCTCTACGATCTGGCGGGTCGCCGGACTTTAACGCTCCACCATGATTATCTTGGATATAGCGGCTGGCACAACATGCCGTCACAGGATACCAGCTACAACGCCTATGGCGAGGTCGCGACCAAGAGCATCGGCGGGGTGGTGCAGGAGCGGTTCGAATATGACGCCGCGGGTCGCCTGGTCAAAACCAACTCTGGCGACGGGGTGTGGAAATTCTTCGTCCATGACGCGAACGGCAATGTCACGCTGACGCTCGTAAATGCCGGACCCTATAGCATCGGCCATTACACCCAGACCGATGCCCTTGCTTCGGTAAACAGCAGCTATGGAGCGGTTTCCATCGGTTTGGCAGGGTTCAACCAATCGGTCTTCAACGCCACCGTGGTCGCCTATGACAAGCGCGGGCAGGCCATCACCAGCTATGAGCCCGGGCGGCAAGTTGCGGGGACCACCCAGACACTTACCCGCAGCCAGACCTACAATGCCTTTGGCGAAGTGGCGAGCGAGACCGACGCGCGAGGTTTCGCCACCAATTACAGCTACAACAATATGGGCCGCGTCACGCAAAAGCAGAGCCCCTATGTCAATGTCACCTCCGAAAACGGGGTGACGAGCAGCATCCGGCCCACCGAAACCTATCATTATGACATATCCGGCCGCCTGATCGCTACGCGCGATGCGAACAATTATCTGACCACGCGCCTGTTGCTCGCTGGCACCGGACATGAAGGTAGCGAAGCGCTTGTCACCAAGGAATTCCGCGCCGATGCCAGCGCTTGGGAAACCCGCTATGATGCCTATCGCGACGCCCGTGTCATGCTCGACGGGCTGGGGCGCAGCACGGCGCAAAGTTTTGACAAGATGGGCCGCGTCACCCAGATCACCCGGCCTGCGGGCAGCGCCGGGCAGTTGGTTGAATATTACAGCTATGACGGGCTCGGCCGTCGGCTGAAGGCATGGAATAATCTCTACGGCGCAGGCGACGCCGCGACGACAGATTATGACGCGCTTGGCCGCGTCACCGTCAGCCGCGCGACTGGCGGCGATGTGACCAGCACCGTCTATAGCTGGCAATCGGGGATCGTCACTTCCGGGCTTGGCAGCTTTGGCGGCTGGCGCGCGACGACCAGCTATGCCAATGGGCTGACCAGCGAAACCGATACCGACAGCTTTGGCCATGAAGTGCGCAAACGCGATATGAGCGGCTGGCGCACGACCACGGTCAGCTATGATCAGGCAGGGCGCGTGGTATCGCGCAACACCGCAGGCACCGTGCAAAGCTACAGCTGGTTCAACACTGGCCAGGTCGCCACCGCCAGTGGCCCGCAAGGCTATGAAAGCTACAGCTATGATGCGAACGGCAACCGGCTGACCGAATATATGACCGGGGCGTACGGCGCGGTCGTCAAAAATGCCAGCGCCAGCTATGATGCGCTCAACCGCATGACGCAATGGACCGAGGCGGGCAGCGCCTCCACCCCCGCCGCTTCAACCACCAACAGCTATGACGCGGTGGGCAATATCAGGCGGACGCAGGCGAGCTGGCGCGGGCTCGATGGCTATGGCAATGCCGCCGCCACCGCGAGCAGCCGCGATTATTGGTACCGCTATGATGCCGCGAACCGGCTGGTCGTCGACAAGGGCGTGCTCTCGGGCGGCGCCATCACGCGCGGGTTCGGCGATGGGCGGGACATCCAATATAATGCCGCGGGCGAACGCGTTGCGGCGCTTTCGACCAACGTCAAGCTGGGCCGCTGGCATCTAATTGAATATCCCAATGGCGATTATGAAGAGGTCTGGAACTCGGGCACCTTCAGCGAGCGCCGCGAAAGCTATGGCTATGATGGCGCAGGGCGGCTTGCCACGGTGCACACATCGCAAGGCAGCACAGTGCTCGATCAGGATGGTGATAACCTTCCCGACACTGCGCTGCCCGCCGCCCCCACCGGGGGCACCTTGCGGTCGTCCTTTGGCTATGATCTGCTCGGCCGGATGACCCAGCAATCGGATTATGGCGGGATCGATACTTTGGCTGCGACCACCATCACCTTCAGCCGGTCGATCGGTTACAACGCCAAGGGCCAGGTGCTCACCGACGATGCGACCACGATGCGCGCGCGCTACGCCGCGACCGGCTATGACAGCTGGCGCACGCTGACCCGCAACGATTATGACGCCGATGGCAATCTCTACACGCAAGCTGGCTCGGGCTATGCGCTGGGCAGCGTGGTGTGGGCGCATGGCGAGACGTGGAAGAACGGCTCGAGCAGCGCGATCGACGACCATATGACGCGCTATTACTACGACTGGCGCGATGGCGCCGTTCAGTCGAGCATCGCTTATGACAAGCATTATGGATGGTCGAACAACAACGGCCCGACCTTCAACCTCGCCAACTTCAACACCAACTTCACCACCAGTTACAGCTATGACGGCATCGGCAACCTGACCTCGGCGACGGTCAATGACGGGGTACCCAAATCGCTTGCCT
>NZ_JBEBKL010000021.1:0-43911 GCF_040079335.1 Sphingorhabdus sp. | reverse complement strand
CGTGCGCCACTAGACCCGAAGGTCTCGTTCGACTTGCATGTGTTAAGCATGCCGCCAGCGTTCGTTCTGAGCCAGGATCAAACTCTCAAGTTTGATTTATAATCATGTCAACCGGTTGGAATACCGACTGGCACGACCAAATCCAAGGATCCGGGCTGCACAATAGTCAATTACTATATATGGATATGCGTAAAGGACATATGTGCAGTCGGCGTATTTGGTAACCCGATACTCTGCGCCTTGAAGCCGCAGAAACCGGGGCCGCCGCCCACATGTCCCTTCATCAAACATCACAATGTCAAAGAGCCGACCGACAAAAAACCGGACACTCAGCGATCCCCGATATTCCTACCGGAGGAGGGAGTGTCCTGTTATGTTGGCGACCAGACCGCAGAAGCGTGTGCTTCCCGTCCGGTGAAGGGGCCTCTAAAGGGGTCCTACGATTCGGTCAACAGGCTTTTTGCAATTTTATTTCAAAATTTTTGCAGAACCCCAGAAAACCAAGATTTTGTAAGCAATTTTCGATAGTTGGGCCTTCATGAGCGATGCGAACAGCACAACACCTCCGGAAGGGGCCGACTTTGGAAACCGCGTGAAACGCGCGGTTTTTTGGCGTTCCGGCACTCAAATCATCTCGCAAATCGTCAGTTGGGGGGCGACTCTCGCGGTCATCCGAATCCTTGATCCAAGCGACTATGGCCTGTTCGCGATGACCTCCGTCGTGCTGGTTTTCCTGAATTTCCTCAACGGATACGGCTTTGTCAGCGCCCTGATCCAGTCCGAATCGGTTGAGCCGATCCGAATCAGGCAAGCTTTCGGCATGTTGATTCTGCTGAATGTAGGTTTGGCCCTGATCCAACTCTTTGTCGCCGCTCCTCTGGCCGCTGCCTATTATAGGGAGCCGGTGGTGGCAGAGATGCTGCGCTGGCAGTCGCTCATATATTTGTCGACGCCTTTCCTGATTCTGCCCGAAGCGTTGATGACGCGCGAACTCGAATTCCGGAAACCAGCAATCATCAATTTGTTGACCTCTCTGGTTGGAGCAGGCGTCGCGTTGGCGCTGGCCTTAAATGGGGCGGGTGTTTGGACGCTGGTATTCGCGCCGATCTCGATCTTCTGGAGCCGCGCAATCATGCTGATGATTGCCACGCGCTTCTGGGTATTGCCGAGTTTCGATTTCCGTGGCGCAGGACACATCTTCACCTTTGGCGCTGCACTGCTGATTGGCCACGGCTTTTTCATCATCCAGAGCCAGTCGGATATCTTCATCGCAGGGCGCCACTTCGATACCCATGATCTGGGGCTTTATGCCGAGGCGCTGTTCCTGACCCAGTTGTTCGCCACCAAATTCATCCCGCCGCTGAACGAGGTAGCCTTCCCGGCCTATGCGCGGATCCAGCATGACCAGAGCAAGTTGGCCTATAGTTTCCTGAAAGCGGTGCGCCTGATCATGCTGGTCGCCTTCCCGCTCTATTTCGGCATGGCCGTGACTGCCGCCCCCTTTGTCGCCACGCTGATGGGCGAGAAATGGACCGAGGCCACACCTATCGTCGCGATACTTGCGCTTGCAATGCCGGTCGCCACTTTGCAGTTCCTGTTCCAGCCCGCGATCAACGCGATGGGGCTCCCCGGCATAACGATGCGCAACTCGATAGCCGGCGCGATCATCATGCCGCTGGTCTATCTCGCCGCGATCCGTTTTGGTGCGATGGGGCTGGCCTGGGGTTGGCTGGTTTCCTTCCCGCTTTTGCTTGCCTTCACCATCTTTCAGGCGCGTCCGCATATCGGGTTCCGTATCAGCCAGTTGTTTGGCGCGATCATGCCGGGACTGTGTGCAGCAGCGGTGATGGCGGCTTCGGTCTGGCTGTTCGACCGCTATCTGGTTGAAGTGAACTGGCCACAGCTGATGCCGATACTCCACCTGCTGCTGCTCGCAGGGGTCGGGGCCCTGATTTACGGTGCACTCTTATGGTTTGGTTCGCGAGCCACTGCGATGGAGGTCGTCAATCTGGTCGTGCGCCGAAAGGCTACGCCTGCGGCTGAGGCAGGCTAAACCGGCTGGACCGCCTGCGCCATCCGCTTCAACGCCAGTCGATCGAACCAGAATAGTTCAGGACGCCCTCTAGGTCGCATGCCAGGCAGTTCGCGCCGGTAGATGTCGGAAAGCAAGCGCGGCAACCCCTTTGCCCCTGTATCGCGCATAATGCGGCTGATCATCGCATTCTGATAGTGGCGGACGCTATAGTTGATCATCCGGCGATATTGCATGCGCCAGCTTAAGGGGGATAGCGCACTGACCGGTGCGCACAAGAAGCCCGCCCCTTCGCAAACTGCAACCCGATAATCGTTCCAATGCGATTCATCGCCGAGGTCGGTCTTGGCCATTGCGCAGATCAGGCCGTCGTCGCCAATGACATCGTCGGGCAAGCGGAAGCCGCCAGCCTGCATCCGCTGCAGGAAATCACCGCGCACCGCATAGAGATCGCCGAACAGCCCATGCTCGCGCCGCATCGCCTGCTGATAATAGGCCATTTTACGCCCGTTCATCGGCAGGCCGGACGCGGCATTTGCCTGTGGCTTTTCATGCAGGGCTTGTCTCAACGCCTCGATCGACCCCGGCGTAATTTCGGCATCGCCGTCGACGAAGATATGGGTGTCATGAAAGCCATCCAGTTCATCGAACAGGAACCGGTTCCAACTCCGCGCCTTCCCGCCTTTTTTATATATATGTACCGTGACATTGCGCGCTGCCGCCGCAACCCCACCCGCAATACCTGCTGTCGCATCGGTTGATCCATTGACGATCACATGGATCGCCACATCCTTTTCGTCCAGCGGCAGGCTGTTCAGGCAAGCGGCAATCCGCGCTTCTTCATTATGCGCGAGCACAGCGATACATATCGATGGCTTCGACGTCATGACTTCTGCGCCATCGCCCAAACGGTTACCGGAAACCGCTCGTCATTGGGCAGGTCGCGCTGCCAGCCGGTTCTGGCCCATCGGTGGAAATTGGCCTTGACCGCCGCGGCATTACCCCAACTGCCGGTCACCACGCGCTCGGGATTGAAGCCCGCTTCTTCGAGGAAATGCTTCATCCCCAATTCGGTCCAGCGACTGCAGTCGGTGGGGATGGGGTGATAGCGGATCAAGAAGGGCGTGATGTTGATGAACCAGCCACCCGGCCTCAGCATCGCGTGCACATTGCGCGCGGCGCGATAGGGGTAGAGCAGATGCTCCCACACATTGTCGGCGATGATGATGTCGAACTGGCGGTCGAGCTGTACGTTGCAGATGTCATGGTCGGGCCAGTTCATCTCGGTGAAGCTGCCCCATTGGCGCTCTCGCCATTTCCAGCCCGCGCTGATTTCAAGCGCATTCAGATCATCTGCCCCGATGCCGTCGAGCCAGCGGTCGATCTCGCGATAGGCGACCGTGCGGGTGATGTGCTGCTTGTCATAGCCGACAGCAGCCGCAACCTTCCCCAGCCAGTTTTTAAGCCCGTCGTCCATCGCCACCCCGAATACGCCACGCAAGCGCAGGTTTGGGATAGCAGACCGGCCCTTTACAGCGCGTAAATTCTTGTCACGCCTTCAAAAGCCCGATCTCGATAAGCCGTTCGCGCAGATAATCGTCGGCAAGGATCGGCTCGGGATAGCGGTTCGGATTTTCCTCGCTGATGCACTGCGGCAGCGTCGCGATCGGATAGTCCGAATTGAGATGCAGGAAGAAAGGCATCGAATAGCGGCTATATTTCGACCGTTCGCCCATCGGGTTGCGCACCCGGTGCGTGGTCGAAGGCAGATAATGGTTGCACAGCCGCTGCAACATATCGCCAACATTCAGCGATAGCCCACCTTCGGGCGGTGAGACATCCATCCATGTACCGTCGGGCCGCAATATCTGCAGCCCCGATTCCTCGGCGCCGAGCAACAGGGTAATAAGGTTGATATCCTCATGTGCGCCAGCGCGGATACAGCCTTCGGTATCGCCTTCGATCGGGGGATAGTGGAGCAAGCGCAGGATCGAATTGCCAACATTGATCTTGTCGGCAAACCATTCGGCATCAAGGCCCAGATAGATGGCAAGATAGGACAATATCTTCGCGCCTACCCGGTCGAACTCGGCATAAAGCGGTTCGTAGATATCGCGGAAACCGTCAACAGTGTCGGGCCAGATATTCTTGAGCATCTCGCCGTCAAGCGGATGGCCGGCGGGCAAGGTTCGCCCGACATGCCAGAATTCCTTCAGATCATGATGGTCGGCGCCTTTGGCGATCTCGGTCTTAAACGGCGTATAGCCGCGCTGTCCGGCGATGTTCTTGTCGTACCATCGCAGCTTCTCCTCGGTCGAGCGGGCGAACAGCTCTTTCGAGAGCCGCCAGGCCTCTTTGGTGAGGTGAGGGTCGATTCCATGGTCGACGACCTTCGCGAAACCATAGGTCCGGAAACTGTCGCCAAGCGCTTGCGAAATGGCGTGTGTGTCGCTGCTGGCCAGCGAAATATCGGGCATTTGACTCATATCCATGCGAATAGCTCTTGACCAAAGCGTGCGCCAGAGAAATTGACCCGCATCAAAAGGAGCACAAAATGTCCGAACAATATTGGCTGATGAAGTCGGAACCCGATGTTTACGGTTGGGACGATCTGGTTGCGGAAAAAGAGGGCATGTGGGACGGCGTGCGCAACCATGCGGCCGCTCTCAACATGAAGACGATGAAGAAAGGCGACCTTGCCTTTTTCTACCACAGCAATATCGGCGTTGAAGTGGTCGGCATCCTGAAGATCAGCAAGACCGCCTTTATCGACCCGACAGACGAAAAGGGCAAATTCGTGGCGGTGAAGGTAAAGCCGGTGCGCAAGCTGAAGGCTCCGGTGCCGCTCAAGGCCGTGAAAGCCAACCCCAAACTCGCCGAAATGGACCTCGTCCGCCTGTCGCGCCTGTCGGTCGGCAAGGTTCGATCGGAGGAATGGGCGGAGATTTTGCGGATGGCTGGGGAGAAGGTTTGATTCCTTCAGAAGGAAGAAGGAAATAAGGAAGAAGAATCTTGTTTCGCTCAAACCCCGTGCGCAACGCGTCTAAAATTGAGATCCCAACTGACTGTCGCTATTGAGGGGCTGACGCCCTTATTCCTTATTCCCTTCTTCCTTCTGAGGAAAAATCACAAGCGACATGTCCAAGCTTTGCATCCTAGTTCCCGCACCCGACTACTGGGAAAACTGGTCGCTGCCAAAGGCGCATTATCAGCGGCTGCTCGGACCAGATCTGGCTTTCCGCCCCTGGACCGAACCCTGCGACCTTTCAGGCTTCGATCTTATCCTGCCGCTGCTGACATGGGGTTACCAACGCGATGTGCCCAGCTGGTTCGCACTGATTGACTGGTTGGAGGCTGAAGCTCTGCCGCTGGCAAATCCGGCTAAGGTGCTGCGCTGGAACAGCGACAAAGCCTATCTGGCTGAACTGTCAGCAGCGGGCGTCGCGACGGTGCCGACACTGATCCGCGAATCGATGAGCGACGCTGCACTGGCATCGGCGCGCGAAATCCTTGAAAGCCAGCGGCTTGTGGTCAAACCGCCCATCTCAGGCGGGGCAGACGGCACCTATCTGATCGGCCCGTCCGATCCGCTGCCTGCCGAAGCCATCGGCCAGCGGATGCTCGTACAGCCCTTCCTGCCCGCGATTTCCGAAGACGGCGAATATTCGCTCTTCTATTTTGGCGGCACCTACAGCCACGCGATCAGCAAGCATCCGGCCGAGGGCGATTTTCGTGTTCAAGAACAATTTGGCGGCGTCGAACGCGGCATCGACGCGCCCGATGATGCCAAGGTGCTGGCCGAAAGCGCGCTGGCGGCCACCGACCAGCTGCTCGATTGCGGCCCGCTGACCTACGCCCGCGTCGATATGGTCCGCGATGGCGAACGCAATTTTCGCCTGATGGAGCTCGAACTGATCGAGCCCAGCCTGTTCCTGCATTTTGCCAAGGATGACGGTGCGCTGTTTGCTGCGGCGGTAAGAGCAACACAAAGCTGACAAAGTTGACACCAACACCAAATGTCGCGGGCCGCTGCACGCAAGAATATTTCCTACACGTTGACCCGCCTGCTTCCCGAAATTTTTAGCTGGATGGATACACACTGTCAAAGAGCGGATGCGAGAACGGTGGCAAAGGAAGTCCTACATTTCAAGCGGACGTTTCACCCCACCCGATAATCCGCGATCACCTCACCACAGGCGCGCAATTCCTCCTCATGGCCGACCTCGCGCCATTCTTCCTTGAGCGCGGCGGCTTCCCATTCTTGCATCGCAGGGTGGGCGATTATGTGGTCAACCCAGGCCTGACCTTTGCCGACGTCCAACCCATAGGTCCGCACCCGCCACGCGACAGGAGCAAAGAAGGCATCGACCGCGCTAAACTCCGCACCTGCGAGATAGGGCCCCCCGAAACGCGAGAGCCCCTCTTCGAACAATTCGCGGATACGGGCGACATTGGCTTTCAAGGCGCCGGACATGGGCTTGGGGCTAACCCGCACGCCAACGTTCATCGTGCAATCATTGCGGAGTGCGGAAAAGCCGCTGTGCATTTCGGACGCTGCGCATTGTGCCCATGCCCGCGCGTCGGGATCGTTCGGCCAGACGCCTTTATGGCGGTCGGCCAGATAGAGCGCGATGCCCATCGAATCGTAGATGGTGCGACCTTCATGCAGCAGAACCGGCACCTGCCCCGTCGGTGAAAAGGCCCGGAATTCCTCATAATTGCTCGGCTTGGCGAAGGGTTTCAGCTGGTCCTCAAATGCCAACCCCAGCCCCTTCATCAGCATCCACGGGCGCAAGCTCCAGCTCGAATAGTTCCTGTTGGCGGTGATCAGGGTGTAGGTCATGGCATCTTACCTCTCTGGTTCATCGCCTTTGACGGGCGGAAGTTCGCTCAGATCGAGCCAGAGCGAGTCCTGTTTATTATGATAGCTGTCGATCACCGCAAACGGGATGCGGAAGGGGATGCCCCAATTGCTGTTCCACATCGCGACGACACCGGTACGCGTCGCGGGTTCGAATATCATCGTGGCGCGATAACCCGCAACTGCGCCTGAATGTCCGGCAAGCACATGTCCGTCATAAATCACGCTGCGCCAGCCTAGGCCGTATCCTGCATCCGAAAGCGCTCTGGCTAGATCACCACTGTACAAGCGTGGCGTGGCAATGCGTGGAGCCTGTGCGATCTGGAGCACCGAGAGCGGCAGCACGTCCGGCTTTTCCCCCATCATCGCTTGCATCCATTTGGCGAAATCGACGATATTGCTGTCGATACCGGCCGCAGCGGGGACGCGCCAATAGGCCTCCTTCACCGCGCGGACTTGCTGATTATGATGAGGCCGCGCCCAGTCATTAGAACCAGTCAGTCCTTTCATACCATATCCAGCGCTGCGCATCCCTAGCGGGCGAAAGAAGCGGTCGACAACTGCGTCGGCAAAGGGCCGGTTGGCGGCCTGCCCCAATATCTCGCTGGCGGCGTCGAAGGCAATATTCTGATAAGTGTGACAGGTGCCGGGCTGACATTGCAGAGGCGCCGCGACAAGATCAGCCCGAATCCGGCCGGGATTCTGACCGTCCTCCAGCCGCTCGTCAAAGGCGTTTTTGGTGAGACCGGTACGCTGTGACAAGAGCTGGCCGAAAGTCACATAGGATTCCGCCCCGCCGGGCAAGCGCAGCGACGTGCGCCAGTCGGAAATCGGGCGATCAAGATCGATCTGCCCTTCATTGGCTAGCGACGCTGCCAGCATGCCGGTTGCCGTTTTCGAAACCGAGGCCCAGCGGAACACCGTCTGCGGCGTTACCTGCGCACCGGTTGACCCGTCAGTCACACCATAGGTGCGCACGAAACTGAGCCTGCCATCTTCGACGACAGCAACCGCCAGCCCTGCCATTTCGGGGCGAAGCGATAGCTCGGACAATTGCTGCTCAAGTGCAGGATAGTCGATCCGCCCCTCCCACTCGTCGGGCGTGTCGGGCAGATTCTCCGCAGTCAGGCGGGAAATGATTTGTGCCTCGGCCAAAGGCGTGTTGCCATCAAGGCTTTTGGAACCAAACCATCCAGCCAGCCCAAGTACGGCGAAAACAGCAAATAGGACGACGGCCCGTTTTATCATTCTGCAATCATGCTGCCATTCTGATGAAAGCCGCCACTATGCCGCCTTCACCGATAATGTTGGCCATGCACGCCACGTGCCCAGCGCAAAACAGGCGCCGAGAACGAATACGATCGCCGATGACCAGATACGGAACGCCATCGAATGCTCCGGCGCCCAGAATGAAGGGCTGAATACCGCCAGGCTCCGCAGCAATAACACCGCACTTATCAGCACCAGCGCTGTCCGGATGAGAGGCAGTCGCACTATTTTGCCTGCCGCCGCAAAGGCAAAGGCCGCCCAACCAGCAAGAATGGCGGCGATAATCGATGTGAGAATAGCAGGTATCCAACGACCCTGCTCAGCTGCCCTCGCCATGTCTTCACCAGCACCGAAGAAACGATACCAATCAGGACCGCCCAAGATGCACCCTATATGCAGCAACGAAGCGGCAACCGACATCCAGCCGCTAACAACGAGCCATTGGCTTCCCGGATTCGACGGGAACTTACGCAAGATAATGCGCCGTCGTCTTCTCCGCGACCTCGTCCACCGTCACGCCGGGGGCGAGTTCGATCAGCCGGAAGGGTGAAGCGTGGTCCGGTCGCTGGAACACCGCCAGGTCGGTGATGACCATATCAACGACGTTTCTGCCGGTCAGCGGCAATGTGCAGGCAGGGATGAGCTTCGGACTGCCGTCCTTGGCCACATGTTCCATCACCACGATGATCTTCTTGACGCCCGCGACCAGATCCATCGCACCACCCATGCCCTTGATCATCTTGCCGGGAACCATCCAGTTCGCGATATCGCCATTTTCGGCGACTTCCATCGCGCCGAGTACGGTCAGGTCAATATGTCCGCCGCGGATCATCGCAAAGGACTGGGCGCTGTCAAAATAGGCCGACTGCGGAAGCTCGCTGATCGTCTGCTTGCCTGCATTGATCAGGTCGGCATCTTCTTCGCCCGAATAAGGGAAAGGTCCGATGCCGAGCATGCCGTTTTCGGACTGCAGCGTCACGTCCATCCCGTCGGGGATGTGGTTCGCGACCAGCGTCGGGATGCCGATGCCAAGGTTCACATAATAACCATCCTGCAGTTCCTTCGCCGCACGCGCCGCCATCTGGTCGCGGGTCCATCCTTTGGTGAGGCCATCATGGGTTGTCATTATGCGGCCTCCCTTTCGCGAACTGTGCGGAACTCGATCTTCTTGTCATAGGGGCTGCCGATGATCATCCGCTGCACATAGACGCCGGGCAAATGGATCGCATCGGGATCAAGGCTGCCCACCGGCACCACTTCTTCAACCTCAACGACACAGACCTTGCCGCAGGTGGCGGCGGGTACGTTGAAATTGCGCGCGGTCTTGCGGAACACGACATTGCCGCTTTCGTCCGCTTTCCAAGCCTTGACCAGGCTCAGATCGGCAAAGATGCCGCGTTCAAGGATATATTCCTCGCCGTCAAACACCTTCACTTCCTTGCCTTCGGCCACCTGTGTGCCAACGCCGGTCTTGGTATAGAAACCGGGAATGCCCGCACCGCCTGCGCGCATACGCTCGGCAAGCGTGCCTTGCGGGCTGAATTCAACCTCAAGCTCACCCGACAGGAACTGGCGCTCAAACTCCTTATTCTCGCCAACATAAGAAGCGATCATCTTCTTGACCTGCTTGGTGCGCAGCAGCTTGCCAATGCCTTCATTGTCGATACCGGCATTGTTCGAGGCGAAGGTCAGGCCGGTGACGCCGCTGTCCATGATTGCTTCTAGGAAGCGTTCAGGAATGCCGCACAGGCCGAAACCTCCACTGGCGATAAGCATATCATTGCGCAACAGACCATCGAGTGCGGCCTTTGCATCAGAGTAGAGTTTTTTCATGGGATTACCGACCTTACGGTTGGGGTTGGGAGAGACCCAGCCACCTAACCGTTCGGTCGGCATTGTGCAAGGGACTGGCGCCCCAAAACCCTAGCGTCAGATGCTTGTCTTCAGTTGATGATGTCGCCGATACCGCGACGCACCGCATCTTCGGCGCGGCGGCCGACTTCATCTTCGGCTGCGCCCATTGTGCGCTGGCCCAGACGGCGCAGTTCTTCGGGGGTGCGGACTTTCTTCTGGCTGGCGACCGGTCCGGCGCTGGCCATGCCTTTCACGCCGGTGATGCAGCAATTGTTCGATTGCAGCAGCTCGGCCCGGCCATCCCATTTAAGATAGCACATTTTGCGTTCGGGCACCAAAGTCCAGGCCTGACAGCTGCCATCGGCATCGCAGCCACGCTTGCAGCTTTGCCAGTCATTGGCGTTGGCGACGGCAAATTCGCGGTGGTCATAGCCCATGATGTTGACATTGTGCATCGGCTGCCATTCCTCAACGGGTGCGGCGGCCGCGACCGAAGTCACCGTCTGGCGCGAACACACCAGTTCGGCAAGATTGCCCTTTGCGTCGGCGGCATAAGACAACACCTGCGAATAGCCCCGCCTGCTGCAATAGGCGCGCGCGCCCTGTGATTGGCATGTGGCCAGATCCTTGGGCTTCTTATCGTCGCACGCTTTGACGAGCTTGCCTTTGGCGGACAGCGGCTGACAGAAGAATCCGGTGCTGGCACCTTCGCTGTCGGTGCACGGGGCGGTCGCAAATTCGGGGGCCTCATCCTTACCTGTGGCAGACCAGGCGAAAGCCCCGATTATCAGAAGCAACAGGCTTCCAGCTATTCCCATTCTCGACAACATGACCTGTCTCCTCGTTGCATCAGCACCACTCCCGGCCAAAATCCGGGATTGCCCAAGCGCTATAATTATCGCCGCGCATGGCCGGTCACTATCCCCAGTTCATGGGATGGTCGGCTGCACCCCATGCGGATAGATTGTGAAACCGAAGTTAGACGTGGCGCGCTGTGCAGGAGGCTCCTTTATGACCGTTTACCGGACTATCCTCTATCTGCTGCTGCTTGCGACGGCAGGGGTTGCAGCCGCGCTTTGGGCAGATCCCATCCCTGGCAGGTTCGCGCCCGAGCGTGGCAGCTACGACACCAGCTGGGGGCCCGCCACCTTTTCCTATGAACGGGGCGATCGCAGCCGGTCCGGACTGAACGGCCAATTCACCTTTGGCGACGGACATATCATCTGGGGCTATTTCGAACGGGTTGAAGGATCAACCCCGGCATCTTGGGTATTTGTTGGCCGCTGGGTCGCGGTGCAGGATCGCAACGGAAATGTGCCGCGCACGCTCAACCGCGCGCAAAAATGCAGCACGCGGATGACCCGCGTTCCCCACACGATTACACCACCAGACAGCTATCATTGGGGTAGCATCCGCATCGGTTTTACCAGCGAGGGCAAAACCTTTCGGGGCGACGTTGTCTACTGCCGCGAAGCCGCCTATCCCGATCTGGCCAATGACGGGGCGGCCGAGTTCACGGGCCACTGGGTGCCAACCGAATATAGCGTGGCGCCCGGCAGCCGCACCGTTCCGGTGCCTTCCTTCCCCTATGACGGCCCGTGCAACGCCGTGTCGCGCAATGCGGTCGCTGCGATTGAGCCCTGCACACTGCCCATATTGCGTCCGCTCCGCATGCGGTTACTGAAAGACATGCCCAAAGCAGTCGACCGGGTGATTTTCACACCGCTGTCTGATGACCGCGAAGCCGTGGCGCGCGCGATTTCAAGCAACACGATTTTGCCCCGCCATCCGACTGAAAGAGAAGTGTTCCAGGAAGTCCGCGGACTGAAGTTTTGGCGCAGCGGTGACACAACCGAGGTCATCCCGCCCGGATCAGTCTGCCGCCATGATTTCTGGGCGATCTCTGTCCGCGACGGCACCGGCGCGATCCATGCAGGCAATGGCGTAGTCTATATGGAATGCGGGCCCGGCAGTATCGAGGATTTCCGCAGGGTCGGCGAAATCACGCCGAAGATGTGACATCGATCAGTCAACCAAGCGTCAAGCTTATCGCGGGCCGCCCATCATCCCCAGTTCATGGGATGGTTCGTCACCCTCCTTCCGGGTAGCCATGTAACCTAAGTTAGAAGTGATGCTCAGGAGGATGCGCGATGACGATGTACCGGACGATTCTTTATCTGGTGCTTTTTGCCACCGCAGGTCTCGCAACCGCTCTGTTCCCGCCGTCAGCCGCAAGAGCCCAAGTGGGACGCGATTCAAACTGGGTTACCGACACGGGTGATCTGCGCATTTATGTTCCCGATTCACCGTCCTATCCGCGCGAGAACTGGCGCAACGGCGCAGGCCCACGTGTCGACATAGCGCCACGCGCCGCTGTGGTGATGGAGGGCGAGTTTCGAAATTTGCGCTGGAAAGGCAATTATTGGGTCATGACCAGCCGTGACCACAAGCCGCATGGCAGCATGTGCCTTGGTTCTCGGCCAACACTGTATACCGCTGCTGATGACAGCTATGATTACGGGATTTTCGACGTCACATTCAATGCTGCGGAAAACAGCTTCACCGGAACCCGCCAATGGCAGTGCCGGTATCCCGATGGCCGCACCCGCACAGGACCGATAGAGAGCTTTTCGGGCAGCCGTTCCGGAATCACGGCAGCGATGCAGCCAACCTTGGCCGTACCTACTGCGCCAATCGTCCCCAACCCCGCTTCTGCCGGTTCGCCTGACAGTTGGCTTCCAGACCGCCGTAATTGCAGTGAAACGAGAGGGATGGTGATACGTGCTGATGGACGCGATATTCCAACAACTTCGCGCTACGTCATCCGGCCGTGCACGCTTGACGCGTTGGCGGGCGATAAATTCCAGATCGACATGCCCAATCCTGAAGGCAAACGACCAATGCGTCTCGCGCTACGTGGATTCGATCTGAGCGATATACAGCCCGATCCGGAAAGGCGGACCTTGATATTAACTGGTCGTTTCACCCCCGATACTTATGCGCAAGGCCTGCCTTTTGCCGGAGATCCCCGGCCGGGCAGTTCGATCATGAACCTGACCATGTCGGGAAGGTTTTGCAATTCGGCGTTCTGGATCGCCTATCTCGATTTTTCCGATGGCAGTCAGAGCGAACCTATCGGAGCTCTGCTCAGCAAATGCGGTGCGAGACTGCATCCCGAGCAACTCCCGCCCCTTTTAGGCCCGCGTGCTGGCGAAGGTGATGGTGTCCGGCGAGCCAATCCGAAGCCCCGCTAATAGGCTGGGATTTCGGCTCTCGCTGCGCTTTCAGCGGAGCGCCAAACCTACCGCCGACTCCAGATCGGCGAGCGCCTGTTCGCCACTGGTTACCTTTATGGCATGCATGCCTAAGGTGGCAGCAGGCTTGCAGTTGATGCCCAGATCGTCGAGATAGATGCAGGTACCGGGCGAGACTGACAAAGCCTCGCACATCATCTGGTAAATCCGCTGGTCCGGCTTGCGCACCCCTGCCTTCGAACTTTCGATCACATGGTCGAAGCGCGCCATGATGGCTTCAACCTGCAACGCCTTGTCTTCGCTGCGCGCCATCGCGGCACCGCGACCGGCCTTCACATTGTTGGTAATGCAGCCGATGCCAAAACCTTCCACCTTCAACCGGTCGAGCGCGTTCACCATATAGGGTCGTACATCGCCTGCGAGGCACGCAATTACCGATGCCCCATCGAGCGCATGGCCCATCGCCTCTGCCTCTGCCGCAAACAGCGAATCGAAGCCGTCTGCATTGATTTCCGCCCGTTCGAACTTGGCCCAGGCATTGTCATCCCGGTTGATCGCATTGACGCTGCGGACGAAATCCTGCGGTAGGCCCCGCTGAGCCTCCAGCCGGTTGAATGCTTCAAAAGGAGACGAGGTAATCACCCCACCGAAATCGAAAATCACATGGGAAAATTTCATGGGGTAACGATGATTCCTGTCTTGGGGTCGGCAGCGCCGCTCAATACTTCATAATAGGCATCGAGGGCCCCCTCGCTGCCGCTGCGTTTGTCGATAGTGGCGATGGAGGGGGCGACTTCCATGAACCCCAGCCATGCCGCACCGATCCGTTCGCCAAAGCCGCGCGCACCCCAGTCAGCGATGCGTTTCTGGCTGCGGCCGGGGGCGAAAAAGCCTTCGCGTGCTGGCCCCGGCAATTCCCCCATTTCGGGGGCTGCATCCCAATGCGATTTGCCGACGATCATCGAATATTTGAGGGCATCGGCGAAATGGTTGTGGACAGCACGCGTTACATCGCCGCTGCCTGCCATATCGACCAAAGCCGACGGCACCGATGCATCGAGGGTAGCGATGTCGTCATAGGCGACCACCTGATCGTAGATACCAAGCGCGGCCAGCCCGACTGCGTTGCCCTTGCTGGTTAGGCCGATGGTGCGCGGGCGTTCGCTGCGCTGTTTCATCGCATGGGCCAGACCGATCGCGGTTTTACTCGACGCGCTGGCGATCAGCAACTGCTTGGCCCCATAGTCGCCTTCATCTTCAAACTGGTCGGCAATAAGCCAGCCGGTCAGGAACAACGGGCGGAAGACCGGCCAATAATCATGATGTTCGGGCTTGTAGTCGGGGATCGCTTCGATCCGCTGATACTGGTTATAGATTGGCGGCAGGGTGGAGCGGCGCGGCGTTATATCGACGAAACTACCTGCGCCGATGTGGCCCGGCATCAGCACCGCATGGCTCGCCATCGGATAATAGCCATAATAGCGATCGCCGGGAGCTACGCCTTCAATGTCGCTGACCAGCACTGTCGCAAAGCCCCAGACAGGCAGCCGCCCCGGAACGCCGCGTTCGGCGAAGAAATCCCAATAACCCTGCTCATTGCCAAACAAGCCAGCGGGCTTACCGAACACTGCATAGGTGACGTTATTCGCTGTCATCGCATAGCTATCAACATGCACCAATATCTCGCCGGGGCCGACTGCAGTATCGGCAGTTACGACTTCGGTCTTGCTGACGTCGTCGCGATCGATATCGATCGCCCATGCTGCATTGCTCATAATCTATCCTACCGTTGTGCCGAACAGCGAGCCGATTGCCGCTGTCGCTGCCATCGCTACGGCGCCCCAGAAAGTCACCCGAAGCACGCCCTTGCCAATCGGCGCGCCACCCGCTTTTGCGCCGACTACGCCCAATATGGCAAGGAAGAGCAGCGACGCGCCCGAAACAATCCATGTGAGCGAAGGGCCAGGGAACAGGGGCACCAGTGCCAGTGGCAGTGCGGCCCCGGCTGCAAATGCCGTAGCCGAAGCGAGCGCCGCCTGTATTGGTCGCGCCGACATCTCACTGGTCAACCCCAGTTCGTCGCGCAAATGCGCTTCGAGCGCATTGCCTGCCATCAGCTTGTCGGCAACCTTTTCCGCGAGATCGCGATCTAGACCGCGCTTTTCATAAATGCCGATCAGCTCTTCGCGTTCGAATTCGGGCTGGGTCTCCAGCTCCTTGGTCTCGCGCGCAATATCGGCCTTTTCGGCATCGCCTTGCGAACTGACCGAAACATATTCGCCTGCGGCCATCGACATCGCACCCGCGACCAGCCCCGCGATGCCGGTGACCAATATGCTTGATTGCGCAGCCCCCGCCGCCGCGACCCCGGCAATCAAGCTGGCGGTCGAGACTATCCCGTCATTCGCACCCAATATCGAGGCGCGCAGCCAACCGATCCGGTCGATGACATGGGCTTCAATATGCAGGCGCGACATGGGCTTTCCTTCAATAGTTCAGCTTGAGGCCCGGCCGGTTCCAGCGCGTCTTCACCAGCCGCCCGCTGCCGGACAGCGTAATATAGGCGTCCTTCATATCCTCGCCGCCAAAGGCAATGTTGGTGGTGAAGATATCGTCGGTCGCGACAAATTCGACCAGCTCCCCTTCGGGGGAGATCACGCTGACCCCGCATTCGCCGATGGTCGCGACGCAGATATTGCCATTCGCTTCCATCGCAAGGCTGTCAAAGAATTTATAGCCTGCGGGTCGGTAAATCGGGATGCCGGGGCCTCCCGGGCCGGCATCGGGCGCGACTTTGCCGGGGGCGGTGATGTTGAACTTCATCAAACGGCATGTGTATGTTTCCGCCGCATACAGCGCGCTGCCATCGGGTGCGAGACCGACGCCATTGGGGTTGTTCGACGGGAAGATGACTTCCTCCAGATGGCTGCCATCGGTTTTTGCATAAAAGATGCCGACAATGTCATGGCACCTTTTGGCATAGTCGACTTTGCCGTGGTCGGTGAACCAGAAGCCGCCATGTTCGTCAAAAACGATGTCATTTGGCCCGCGCAGCACACAGCCATGATCGCCCGACTTGTAGAGAATTTCGACTGCGCCAGTGGCGATGTCGATCCGCTCGATCCGCCCGCCTGAGTAGTCATTGGCAATGCCATGCGGGGCCAGATAGCCATTGGCTTCGGCATATTCGAAGCCGCCATTGTTGCAGCAATAGAGCTTGCCATCGGGGCCGAGTGCGAGGCCATTGGGGCCCCCGCCTGTGGTGGCCACGGTTTCCTTGCTTCCATCGGGCTTGACCCGCGTGATTTTACCCTGCTCGATTTCGGTCAGGATGATGCTGCCATCGGGCATCACAACCGGCCCTTCGGGAAAGCGCAGCCCGTCAGTGATGGTTACCATTTCCGCCATAATCGTCTCTCCCATGCTCTCTCGCCACCCAAGCTGGCAGCAGGAAGTGCATTTGGGAAGCCCGATTCTGTGGCTCAGGCGGCGCTTTGTCTGCTTGACGCTACGGTTTGCGTCTGCGCCTTGCTTGCCCGTTTTTCGGCATAGAGTGCGGCATCGGCAACGTGCATGACTTCGCGAACCGTTTGGCCATCCTCCGGATAAAGCGCATATCCGAGACTCGCGGCAACAGGAAGGCGACTGCCGTCAAGATCGATGGGGCGGCACAAAGCCGCCAGCATCGCTGTGGTGCGGGCAGACAATTCGGCTTTGTTCTCCACATTGCGGAAAAGTACGATGAACTCGTCTCCGCCCAGCCTACCCACACTGTCATCTTTTTCGGCTGCATCGGCGAGACGCCCGCCGACACCGAGCAGCATCAGATCACCGGCATGATGGCCGAGGCTGTCATTCACTTGCTTGAAGCCATCAAGATCGAGCAGCGCGATACCGAAACTCGGCTTCTGTTCGCTCTCGCATTCGAGCTCCGCCTCGATTGACGCCATGATGGCACGGCGGTTGGGAAGACTGGTCAGCGGGTCAGTGTCGGCCAGTTCACGGATCTGCTGTTCGAGGAACAACCCTTCGATCAACCGGTCATATTGCGCGGCGACAAAGCGGATCATCAGCGCCTCTACGCTCAGCATCGAAATACCCAGCATTTTGGCGTTGAAGTCACCTGCAAAGATCATCGACAGCGCCACCGGCGTGATGCCAATGACGAGGACGCCGATCGCCGCAGGCCGAAGCGTATAGAGGCAATGGGCAATCGCGGTCGCGCCAAAGGCCAGCGAGACCGGTATTAGCGTGTCGTAGGCGAAAGTTCCGGCGATATAGGTGATCGAGGCTGTGATGCCCAGAAATCCCATCATGCCGACCGACAGCCCGACATTCGCCTTGATAATGATCGGCACCTTTGCCAGCGGGATCGGCTTTTGCAGCAACCGTTTCCACACGGTCATTCGTGCGCAACAATAGAGAATGAGGCCGGACATCCAGGCATAATTGCTAAACGGCAGGCCATTGCTCCAGCATACCGCCATAACGATGCAGGTGTTGAGCGCAGCTACCGCGAGCAGCATTGGCACCTGGGTGCGGACATTATCAAGCTGCGCGGCATGCAGCGGCGCGAGAATTGAGCGCGGAACCGATGGCGCAAACCAACGCCAGAGCCGTGCGGCCTGGAATCGAATCTTGGCTATCAAATATGGTTTGCCCATTAAACCGCAGGATTAACCAGTTGCGGTAAAGCACAGGTTAAAGCGACTGGACTTTCCAAGCGAAATTGAAGCGCCTAGATGGAGGGCAATCGAAAACATTGTCGCAGGAAATCCATGACACGCGAATATCAGGCGAATCTTGCCCTTTACATTGATGGCAGCTGGCGCTCGGGCGAGGGCCGCGATGTGCATCAGGTGCTCAATCCGGCAACCGGCGAAGTCCTCGCCGAGCTGCCACTGGCAACCGCCGCCGATCTGGACGAGGCGCTAGCAGCATCTGCCAAAGGCTTTGCCCTATGGCGCGCAACCGACGTTAACGCCCGCGCGGCGGTGCTGCACAAGGCTGCGGCTCTGATCCGTGAGCGAGCGGAGCATATTGCCACCCTCCTGACGATGGAGCAGGGAAAGCCGCTGGCTGAGGCGCGCACCGAGACGCTCTCTTGCGCCGCGGTCTTCGAATATTGCGCCGAGGAAGCCAAGCGTAGCTATGGCCGCATCGCACTCCGCCCCGCAGGCCAGCGCGCAATGGTGCTCAAACAGCCTATCGGTCCGGTCGCGTCGCTGACACCGTGGAATTTCCCCGTGTCGTTGATGTCGAAAAAGGTTGCGGCGGCACTGGCCACAGGTTGCTCGGTGATCGCCAAGCCAGCCGAAGAGACGCCGGGCTCAACCAGCGAAATCATGCGCTGTATCGCCGATGCGGGTATCCCCGCAGGCGTCGCACAGCTTGTCTTTGGCGTGCCCGATATGGTCAGCCGTCAGCTGCTTGGGTCACCCGTAATCCGCAAATTGAGCTTCACTGGCTCGATTCCCGTGGGCAAGCATCTGATGAAGCTCGCCGCCGACGGCGTCAAACGCGTGACTATGGAGTTAGGCGGGCACGCGCCGGTGCTGGTGTTCGACGATTGCAACCTTGAAAAGACATTAGACATCGTCGTCACGCAGAAATTCCGCAATGCGGGGCAGGTCTGCATCTCGCCGACGCGCTTTTATGTGCAGGAGGGGATTTACGATCGCTTCGTCGCCGGGTTCAACGAACGCACGGCCAGGGTGAAGGTTGGCAATGGCCTTGATGCTGACACGATCATGGGCCCGCTCGCCAATGCGCGCCGTCCGCCGGCGATTGGTGCCTTGGTGCAGGATGCTATCGCCAAGGGCGCGCGCGTCGGCACCGGGGGCAACGCCGACAATGGCGACGGCTATTTCTTCCGCCCGACGGTGCTGTCCGATGTTCCGCTCGAAGCCGACATCATGACCAACGAGCCCTTTGGCCCGGTCGCGCTGATCCGGCCATTCGCAAAGTTCGACGATGCCATCGAACAGGCCAACCGCCTGCCCTTTGGCCTTGCCTCGTTCGTCCACACCGAAAATGGTCGTCAGGCGAATATGGCGGGCGACCTGATCGAAGCAGGCATGGTCGGCATCAATACCGCCGCGATTTCAATGCCCGATATGCCATTCGGCGGCGTCAAGGAATCCGGCTTTGGCAGCGAAGGCGGGCCCGAGGGTATGGAAAGCTATTATGTGACCAAGGCAATCCATCAGGCGTGATTGCCCGGCGGCTCTATCTTGCAGCCGGATGGGCTTCGGTTGGCCTCGGAACGGTAGGGATTTTCCTGCCAATCCTGCCCACCGTGCCCTTCATGATTCTCGCCGCTTTCTGCTTCGCCCGCAGCAGCCCGGCGCTTGAAGCGAAACTTATGAACCACCCCCGCTACGGCCACCATCTGGTGGCATGGCGCGAAAAGGGTGTGGTCAGTAGGCGGGCCAAATGGTCGGCCACGAGCGCATTTCTGGCCAGTGCTTTGATTGGCGGATTGACGCTGACCCCGCCCTGGTCGCTACTCCCAGCAGCAGTCGGGCTGGTCTGCGGCACATGGCTCTGGCGGCGGCCGGAGGCCTAGCCCAAAGCCTCGCGTACCACGGCGATCCCTGCCTCGCGCTGGACCTTGAGTTCCTGCTTGAGCACCACCGGATCGCGGGCAACGACAAAGCCAAAACTGACCCCACCTTCCTTGCCGACCGTCGCATGGTGCAACTTGTGCGCCTGCACCAACCGCTTGGCATAGCCGCGCTTGGGCACCCAGCGGAAATAGCGTTGGTGGATCAGCCCGTCATGGATCAACGTATAGACGATGCCGTAGAAGAGGATGCCAAGCCCGATCCATGTGCCCGGCTCCCAGGCCGCCGCGCCCATGACCATCGGACTGCCGATAGCGAACATCGAAATGCTCATCGCTGCACCAACCAAACCGTAAAGATCGTTCTTTTCAAGGGCATTGTCATGCGGCTCATGATGGTCACGGTGCCATCCCCAGCCCCAACCATGCATGATATATTTGTGGCTGCTCCACGCGACAAACTCCATCGCGAAGAAGGTAGCGAAGACAATTAGAATGATGGCAATCAGCGACATGGTGTCACTATAGCGGCTTAATCCGCCTTCGGAAAGAAATAGGCGGCAACATCCGCACCAATCCGCGCAGGACGCAGCGTTTCGGCGTCGATGCAGCACCAGCTCGATTTCACTTCGGCGAGCACTTCTTCGCCGCGCTTAATCACCGTTTCGTAAAAGGCGCGAGCGCCTTGGACGCTTTCGAGCACCACATTGGCAACCACGACATCCTCAAGGAAAGCGGGCTTGCGATAGGTAATCTCATGCTTGAGCGCGACCCATGCGCGCTGTGCGACTGCCTCGGGCGGGGCGAGGTTGCGCCAATGTTCGAGCACCGCCTCCTGCACCCAGTTGAGATAACGGCTGTTGTTCACATGCCCCATGAAATCGATGTCTTCGGGCAGGATCTTTATGGGGAAGAGGTGCGAAAGTGTGTTCATATTGAATCGCAATATAGCGACCGATGATTACATTTTCCACAACGCCGATAAAATATCCTTGCTTGCCAAGCGCGGTGTGCTGTGCCTTTAGCCCAAGCATATGAATCAGCCCCGCACGCTCTACCAAAAGATCTGGGACGCGCATGTCGTGTCTGCCCGCGACGATGCCACTTGCCTGATCTTCATCGACCGCCATCTGGTGCATGAAGTGACCAGCCCGCAAGCCTTTGAAGGGCTGCGCACCGCCGGTCGCAGCGTGCGTCGGCCCGACCTGACGCTCGCGGTGCCCGACCATAATTTGCCGACCACAGCGCGCCGCGACGCAAGCGGGCATCGCATCCCCATATCCGACCCCGAAAGCGCGCAGCAGCTGGCAGCGCTCGAGGCCAACGCCCCTGCCTTTGGCATTCGCTATATCGGCGATGCCGATGTGGAACAGGGCATTGTCCATGTCGTTGGCCCCGAACAGGGCTTTTCGCTGCCCGGCACAACCATCGTCTGCGGCGACAGCCACACCGCCTGCCACGGCGGACTCGGCGCGCTTGCCTTTGGCATCGGCACCAGCGAGGTCGAGCATGTGTTGGCAACGCAGACGCTGCAGCTCAAGCAATCCAAATCGATGGAAGTCCGCGTCGAGGGCGAGGTGGGTCCGGGCGTTACTGCCAAGGATATCGTACTCCACATCACCGGTGTGCTGGGTGCAGCAGGCGGGACCGGCTATGTCATCGAATATACCGGAAGTGCTATCCGCAATCTCAGCATCGAAGGCCGCCTGACGGTCAGCAACATGGCAATCGAACATGGCGCGCGCGCCGGACTGTGTGCGCCCGATGAAAAGACCTTCGCTTATCTAAAGGATCGTCCGATGGCCCCCAAGGGTGCCGACTGGGACGCAGCCGTCGCCTATTGGCGCACCCTCACGACCGATCCGGGCGCGGCATACGACAAGGTCGTCGTCTTAGACGCCGCCGGCATTGCGCCGAGCGTCACCTGGGGCACCAGTCCCGAAGATGTTGTTCCCATCACCGGCAGCGTTCCTGATCCGATGAGCTTTGCCGATCCGTCGAAGCAGGAAGCAGCCGCCAAGAGCCTTGCCTATATGGGATTGGAGCCCGGCACCCCGCTCGCCCAAGTCGAGGTGCAGAATATCTTCATCGGCAGCTGTACCAACAGCCGCATCGAAGACCTGCGCGCTGCAGCCGCCGTGCTCAAGGGCCGCAAGAAAGCCGCCAACATTAAATGGGCCATCGTCGTCCCCGGCTCTGGCCTAGTAAAGCGCCAGGCCGAGGCCGAGGGTCTCGACCGTATCTTCATCGAAGCAGGGTTGGAATGGCGCGAACCGGGCTGCTCGGCCTGCCTCGGCATGAACCCCGACAAGGTGCCTGCGGGGGAACGCTGTGCCTCCACCAGCAACCGCAATTTTGTCGGACGCCAAGGCCCAGGTGCCCGGACGCATCTCGTTTCGCCAGCGATGGCGGCGGCGGCGGCGGTGACGGGCAGGCTCACCGATGTGCGGGAGTTGATAGGCTAAGTCCCGCTGCGGCACATCTTCCTTTGGGCATATTGACTCGCATAGCTTGCTGCGGAATGTAAAATGGCTTCAGGAGGCGATTGATGGCAAGACGTCCGGCCAAGAAAAAGGTGGAGCCAACCGACCCCGCAGAACATCGCGCTGTAGTGGTGGGCTGGACGCACAATGGTCTCGGCTCGTCAATCGACCTGCGCATTCAAAGCACGGTCTCAAAACAGGCGCTCGACGATCACCAGATCGACAGCCATCACTTCCTGATGACGCACAATCAGGCCTTGCTGCTCGCCAAATATCTGCTGGATGCCACCGGCCAGGCCTTGCCGCAGCGCGTGAAGCCATCATTATGGCAGCGCTTCTTGCCAAAGCGCAAAAAATAGACTTGAGGTCAGAACCGAACGTCGATCTGAATATAACCTCAAGACTGAAACGGACTGATTCCGAATGAACCCCGTCTCCACTATCTCCGGAAAGGCCTATCCTTTCGGCCTCAAAAATGTTGACACTGACGTCATCATCCCCGCTGCATGGCTGAAGACGATCAGCCGTTCGGGGCTGGGAAAGGGCGCGTTTGAGGCGTTGCGCAAGGAGCCGGGCAATCTCTTCGACAGTGCCGAATATGAAGGTTCCCCCATATTGATCGCTGGCGACAATTTTGGTTGCGGATCGAGCCGCGAACATGCCGCATGGGCACTCGCCGACATGGGCATCCAGGCGGTGATTGCGCCGAGCTTCTCGGACATATTCTCAGGCAACGCCTTCAAGAACGGCTTGCTGACGGTTGTCCTGCCGCAGGAAGCGGTCGACCGGTTGATGGAAGTTGCCCGAACCGATCCGATCCATATCGATCTGGAAAACCAGGTCGTGACCACACCCTTTCAGGACCGCTTCACCTTTGAAATCGATGCGTTCCGCAAGCATTGCCTGATGGGCGGCCTCGACGAAATCGGCCTGACACTCGCCAACAGCGACGCGATTTCGGCATATGAATCCAGATTGAACACCGAAAAACCGTGGCTCACGCCCCAGATGATTTGAGGAGAGAGAAATGAAAGCGCTGTTATCGACCGCCACCGGCGGCCCTGAAACCCTTGTGCTGGGTGATTTGCCCGATCCGGTCGCTGGCAAGGGGCAGGTTGTGGTTGCCGTGAAGGCATGCTCGATCAACTTCCCTGACACGCTGATTATTGAAGACCGCTACCAGTTCAAACCACCCCGGCCTTTCGCCCCCGGTGGCGAGATTGCGGGTCTGGTCGATTCGATCGGCGAAGGCGTGACCGGCTTTGCAGTTGGCGACCGCGTGCTCGCAGGTTGCGGCAATGGCGGACTTTCGGAAAAAATCGTGCTGGGCACACACAATCTCTACAAGATGCCCGACGAAATGTCGTTCGAAGAAGGGGCCTCGTTGCTGATGACTTATGGCACCAGCGCGCACGCGCTGAAGGACCGAGGCCGAATGAAGTTGGGCGAAAGCGTCCTCGTGCTCGGTGGTGCAGGCGGCATTGGCATTTCAGCCATCGAGCTGGCCAAAGCCTATGGCGGGCGCGTGGTCGCAGGCGTGTCGAGCGAAGCCAAGGCGCAGGTTGCGCGCGAGGCTGGGGCCGATGATGTCGTCGTCTATCCATATCAGCCGTTCGACAAGGATCAGTCGAAGGCTGTGGCCGAAATGTTCAAGGCAGCGGCTGGCCCCAATGGCTTTGACATCGTCTATGACACCGTTGGCGGCGATTATTCCGAACCCGCAGTGCGCTCAATCGCCTGGGAAGGCCGCTTCCTAGTCGTCGGCTTCCCGGCCGGTATCGCCAAGCTGCCGCTCAACCTGACGCTGCTCAAAAGCTGTGACGTTTGCGGCGTGTTCTGGGGCGCCTATACCGCGCGCGAACCCGAGAAGAACCGCGCCAACATCATGGAGCTGTTTGATCTCTATAAGGCAGGCAAGATCAAGCCGCGCGTGTCGGAAACCTTCCCGCTCGAACGCGGTGGCGAGGCCATCGCCAAGCTCGGCAACCGCGAGGCGGTCGGCAAGCTGGTCGTCACCATCTAATCCTTGCAGCCGCGGCCCTTGTTTGGCAGGGGCCGCGTGACTATTTTAAGTCTGTAGCGCCGAAGGATTCGAGCATGACCACTTTTGATGATCGCGAACACGCCTTTGAAAATAAATTCGCCCGCGACGAGGAATTCCAGTTCAAGGTAACAGCGCGGCGCAACAAGCTTGTTGGCCTGTGGGCTGCCGAGAAAATGGGGCTGACCCCTGAAGAGTCAGGGGCCTATGCAACCTCGGTGGTGCAGGCTGATTTTGAAGAAGCCGGTGACGAAGATGTCATCCGCAAGCTTCTCGGCGACCTGACCTCGGCCGGCGTCGAAACCAGCGATACCGAAATACGCGCCGCACTCGACACCAAGCTGGTCGAGGCCCGCCGCCAGTTCATCGAAGAGGCATAAAGGGCTATCCCATGCCAATGGCGGCTGACGACATACAAGACATGATCAAGGCTGCGCTTCCCGATGCGACGGTTGAAATCACCGACCTGCGCGGCGACGGGGACCATTATGCCGCACGCGTCGTCAGCGAAACTTTCCGCGGGATGCCGCGCGTGAAGCAGCATCAGGCGGTTTATAATGCTTTGGGTGGCCGGATGGGCGGGGTGCTGCACGCACTGCAGCTGACCACGGCTGTGCCGGAGTAATTTGAGTTTAACCGTAGTGCTGAGCCTGTCGAAGCACGCCTCACCGAGAAGCGCCCTTCGACAGGCTCAGGGCTTCGGTGAAAGTTGGAGTGAAGTTTATGTCAGCGCACGAACGTATCGATGAACTGGTCAAGAACAACGACGTCGTCCTGTTCATGAAGGGTTCGCCCTTGTTTCCGCAATGTGGCTTTTCGAGCCGGGCGATTGCGGTCCTCGATCACCTCAATGTCGAATTTGCCAGCGTCGACGTGCTGCAGGATCAGGAAATCCGTCAGGGCATCAAGGAATATTCCGACTGGCCGACCATCCCGCAGCTTTACGTAAAGGGCGAATTCCTTGGCGGCAGCGACATCATGATGGAAATGTATGAAGCTGGCGAACTGCAGGAACTGGTTGAGAGCCAGGGTCTGGCCAAAGCAGGCTGAGCGGCCTGCAATTCGCTCCAAACAAGGCCGCAACTTTGGCCCTCTGCGCGGTGAATCGAAAAGCGATTTAACTTGCTCTAATATCGTGTAACTTTGCTACGAGATTCGCAGGGGGTCGATGCGATGACTAGGGGCGGGATACAGTCGGGAAACGGCGCAGCACAGCGCTTTGCTGCCTTTATCAGCTACAGCCATGCCGATGCAGCAATCGCCGCGAAACTACAGCGCAAGCTAGAACAATATCGCCTTCCCCGGCATGTCGCCGCTTTGCATCCAGAGCAGTCAGCCGACATTGGCCGTATCTTTCGTGATCGCGAGGATCTGGCCGCTGCCCCCAGCCTTACTGATGCCATTCGCGATGCCCTTGCCGCCGCAGAGGCCCTGATCGTTATCTGCTCCCCCGATGCGCGGTCGTCGCACTGGGTGTCACAGGAAATCGAACTGTTTCGGAAATTGCACCCGGACAGGCCAGTTCTTGCAGCATTGGTGCGGGGCGAACCCGGCGAAGCTTTTCCTCCGGTATTAACCGAGGGCGGTCTGGAACCCCTCGCCGCCGACCTGCGGCCGGAAGCCGACGGATGGTCACTCGGTTTCCTCAAGATTGTCGCCGGGATAGCCGCAGTTCCATTGGACACATTAGTCCAACGCGACGCCCAACGCAAAATGCGCCGCGTGATGTGGATCACGGCAGGCGCACTTGCTGCGATGCTAGCCATGGGTGTAATGACGACGCTTGCCATCTCTGCGCGAAACGAAGCGGCGCGCCAGCGGGCCGAGGCCGAAGGGCTGGTCGAATATCTGATTACCGATCTCGGCAGCAAGCTTGATGGCGTCGGCCGATTGGACGTGATGGACGACGTCAATGCCCGCGCGTTGCGATATTATGACGATCAGACCAGCGGCTCTCTGACGGCAGACAGCCTGAACCGCCGGGCCCGCATCCTGCATGCAGTAGGCGAAATCGACATCAAGCGCGGCGATTTTGCCGCCGCTTCGCGTCGACTGAATATGGCAAATGCGATCACCTCTGACCTCGTCAAAGCCGATCCGGACAACGCGGAGCATCGCTTCGCCAACGCCCAAAGCGTCTATTGGTTAGGCCGGATCGCCGTCCATCAAGACAGCTTTGATGCCGCACGAAAATATTGGAACAACTATTTGAACGAAGCGCGTGCACTGGCCAGACTTCAGCCAAACACGGCACGCAGTTTCGAGGAAATGGGATATGCCCATGGGAATCTGTGCGAACTGGAGTTCGACCAGAGCAGCGACGCTGCAAAGGCGGAACCCGACTGCGTAAAATCGCTCGCGCTTATGGAAAAAGCTGCACGAAGCGACCCCAGAAATCCAAAAACCATCCTGGCATTGGCCAACCGGCAGGGCTGGATGGCGGACATATTCGAAGTGCAGGGCAAGCTGCCCAAAGCCGTTGCACAACGCCATGCCGAGGCGGCTACCGTTGAGCAATTGATCGCGCGCGATCCGCTCAACATCGAGTATATCGAACGTGCCAATTTGCCAGCTATCGGCTTGATCAGCTTGTATCTGGAGCAAGGCGATATTCGCGCTGCAGAAGCAGTGCTGACACCTGCAATCACGCGGATCGACGCAGCCATCAAGCGGGCGGATGACAATCCAGGACTACGGATCGAACGGCTCCGGCTGGCCTATTACCACGGTGAAATCGATCGCAAGCAAGGCCGCAATTGGCGCCGCCGGGCTGCACAGTCAGCCGAACTGGCACGACAGGTCGAGGCGCAGTTTGGTTCGGGACTCCGCCAGCGCACTACAGCTTTCGACGCAATCAAAAGGCAGGATGGCAATTGAAGGGGGAATAACGGAAATGACTGACATTAATCGCAGGAATATCTTGGGCGCTGCAGGTGCAACGATCGCCTTGTCGGCTTGTTCAAAAGCCGACAAAGATCCGGTTCAGTTTGGGAATGTAGGAACATTTGGACCAGGAGATGGAAACGATGAGGTGCCGGATATTGCCAATGCCAAAGAGCGACCGGCAAAGTATAAATGGAACTTTGAACCGCAATTCGATTTCCTAGTTTATCTTCACTTTGAAAACGCAAAGCTGGTTGTAAAATCCATATTCATTGCAAATGAAGGTGCGGACGACGCTGCGAGTCAAAAGAGGGCAGTGTCAAAATTCAGAGAGCATCTAAATTGGTCCCAAGCTGATTTGGGATATGCCAACAGTTTTCGAAAATTTGGATTTTCAGCGCAAACGCGACTCTATTTTTACCTCGATAACGATCCGGGCGATGTCCAATTTGATCCGGTCAATTTGATCGTGATGTCGGGTTATAAGGCCAAAGATGGTAACAAAGACAAATTGAAAAAACTACCGCGGAACAACAGCTTCTGGAATGATCGAATTGTTATACAGGACGGCATAGAACTGTTGACCGTGGAAAATTGGTACGCATATGGAAATGGCTCAAAAATACCTGACGCTGTCACGGCGGACTTGCAACCTGAATCCAAGCGGGTCGATTTTTCGATGAACATCCACGTCCGGATGAATTGGAACGTGAATAGCCCCGAAGACTGTATATATTTGGTTATCGATCCGGATGGCACGAACGGGATCAAGAAGCCCTGATGCCCGAAACCGGCGGCGAATATGCCAGGATCCTCTCGCTCGCGCGCAGCGGCGCGACGTCGCAGGCATGGGATATATTCGTCGCCGCAGGGCTGGATCGGGTGGATGGCGATTTCGATGCTCTGACCCTCAAAGGCCGCTTGCTAAAGGATCGAGCCAGACAAACGGTGGCGCACGAACGAACCACAATGTTCGATCTGGCGCGGAATGCTTATGAGCAAGCAGCGGCGCTCCGTCAGGACAGCTATCCGCTCATAAACGCGTCGGCTATGGCGCTGTTCGCCGGAGACCGCGTACGATCCGAACTGCTGGCAAGCAAGGTTCTAAACCTGATCGAAAGTGGCGCGGACAAGGGTGAAACGCCCTATTGGTGCGAAGCAACCCGGGCAGAGGCGCTGTTGCTGCTCGGGCGACAAGCCGATGCGGCGAAGAGCTTTCAGAACGCAGTAGAACAGGCGCCGACGGCATGGGAAGACCGCGCCGCAACATTACGCCAGTTCGCACTGATCGCGGCTCAGACCAATGCCGATGTCGCATGGCTGGACCGGTTTCGGCCCCCGGCAGTTCTGCACTATAGTGGCATTCTCGGTATCGCGCCGGACGATCAGACCGCCGCCAAGGCGATTCAGGCGACGATTGAGGCCATCGCTCCCGGTTTTGCCTTTGGTGCGCTGGCAGCAGGTGCCGATATTATTGCCGCGGAATACTTGGTCGCATCGGGCGCTGAACTGAATGTCGCACTTCCTTCGGATCCATCCGACTTCCACCTCTCATCGGTTGCGCCTTTTGGTGCCGACTGGGAGCAGCGCTTTGGCGCCTTGTTGGACAACGCAAATTCGGTGGCGGTCTGCGGTTCCAACAAAGGTACCAGCGCCGCGGGTGTGATGCTCGCCGAATATCATGCAATGGGCATGGTGGCCGAGCTCGCACGGCAATTGGAAACCCGGGCTGTGGCATTGCGAATCGAACCCGCCGGTCGCCCGGTATTGGGAGACCTCTGGCTCAAGTCAGGCCGCGAAATTCATCTTGTAGAGATCGAAGGCAATGCAGGCTTACCGTCTGCACCGCTGCCGAAAGGCGAACTGGTCTTTGACGTGGCGATCGACGGCGCGCCGCCCGAAACTTATCCGGATCTGGACGAAGCGCTGGAAGTGCTGGCGAAGGCAGGAGACCAAATTGCCGCGCTCGATTGCCGTCTTGATGAGCACCAAAGGGTGCGCACCTTGCTGGCGCATGGCGAAGCCGGAATGCTGGTTGCCAGCCGAAGCGCCGCCCTAGCGCTGCTCGCGAGTGGAGCAGTTGGACGGGTTGAATCATTGGGGGAGATCGCCACCCCTGCCGGCTCGATTGATATCTGTCTTGCGAAACTCACGAAAAGCGGCGGGTAGCGGACGGATGGCTGGATGACAGCGCACATGACCCGCGACGACATCGCCGTCATTCAGGGTTGCTTCGGTTGCACCGAAGCCTGCGCCCGCATTTTGGCCGCTGAAATGACCAGCCGTTCGGTGGCCCACCGCGCTATTCTGGCCATTGGCGGTGACCGCTCGGCCCACCTGTTGCTGGTCGTCGAAGGGGCTGTCGTTGCCGAATTATTCTGTGTCGACGGCCAGCAAGTACAATTGGCACGCCACGGGCCCGGCGAAATTTTCGGCGCCTATCCCGATGAATCGGTTTTCCGCGCCAATATAGCGGCGGTCGGCCAAACACGGTTGCTGACCATTGCAACGCCGCGGCTTAAAGCATTGGCTGGCGAGCATGCCGAGATCGCCAACGGCATCGCCAATCTGCTCGCGCGACAGCTCGATCTGGTACTTGACCGCATGGCAGCGCGCATTGGACTCAGCGCCACCGGGAGATTTTATCGTGCCTTGCTGCAACTGTCGGATGGCAATGGGAACATCGAGCCGGCGCCAGTTGTCGCTGCGCTGGCTTTGAGCGTTCATACGACCCGAGAGACGGCATCGCGGGCGCTGGCGACACTGGTGCGCCGCGGTATCGTCCTTCGGCAGGAGAACGGCTTGCGTATCGTTTCTCGCCGGATGCTGGAAGAACTGATCGTTTAAAGCTTGTGGCCGGTGCGGTCGCGCTTGGTGGCGAGATAATGCGCATTGTGCGGGTTGGCGGCGATCTTGAGTGGCAGGCGTTCGACAACCTTGATGCCTTCCGCCTCCAGCCCGGCGACTTTTTCCGGGTTGTTGGTGAGCAGACGCACCTCTCCAATCGAGAGCAACCGCAGCATCTGCGCCGCCACCGAAAAATCGCGCGCGTCAACGGCAAAGCCCAACCGGATATTGGCATCGACCGTATCGAAGCCCTGATCCTGCAGCGCATAAGCGCGCAGTTTGTTGACCAGACCGATCCCGCGTCCTTCCTGCCGCAGATAGAGCAGCACGCCCCATTGCGCGTCGGCAATCTGGTGCAGCGCCTCATGCAGCTGCGGGCCGCAATCGCATTTAAGGCTACCGAGCACATCACCGGTCAGGCATTCGCTGTGCAGGCGGATAACGGGCGGGCTGCCATCGCGCTGGCCAACCACGAGAGCCACATGGTCGGCTGCATCGGCGACCGAGCGATAGGCAACCAACTCCGCATCTTCTGCCGCCGAAACCGGCAAACGCGCCCGAGCGGCGATGCGCAGATTGTCGGCTTTCTGGAAGGCTGCAAGATCGGAAGGGGCAAAATCTGCATCTGCATCCGCCTCGACCAACAGAAAAGCGGGCAATAACCCTGCCTCACGGACAAGCTCCATAGCGGCTTTTGCCGCATCGGGTTGCTCGATTGTCAACGCCACAAAGGGCCCTTTATACGGAAAACGCAAGTCGAGCGAAGGATCGGCAATCGCAAGCGAGAGCGAAGCATTCAGATCGGAAGGTGGCGCAATCAGAACCGGCAATTGCGTGTCGGCAGCTGCAAATTGGTTGGCCAGTTTGAGCGTCGCCGCGCGTGCAGATGACAGCAATATGCCTTTTATCCGACCGCTTTCAAACAATTCTGCCGCTGCCCCTGTTTCTATCGCCACCAGCGTCAATTCGCCCACGCGCACCGGCCAGCCGCGCCGCAGCGCGTCAATCGCCCGAGCCGCGCGCTTGGCGGCAGCATCGCTCAAAGACGGAATTCCGTCACGATCGGTACATGGTCCGAAGGCTTGCCCCAGCCACGGCAAGGTTTGTGCACGACATGTGCGTGCGCCTTTTCTTTCAGATCGGGGGTCACCCACATATGGTCTAGGCGACGGCCACGGTCAGAGGTTTCCCAATCCTGTGCGCGGTAGCTCCACCAGGTGAAGAGCTTCTTCTCGGGCGGCACGAACTCACGCGCCAGATCGATCCAATTGCCAGCCGCCTGCAGTCCACCGAGCGCTGCAATTTCGATAGCCGTGTGGCTGACGACATTGACCAGCTGCTTGTGGCTCCAGACATCGGTTTCGAGCGGAGCAACGTTGAAGTCTCCGGTCAGGATCGTTGGGACCGAGACTGCGCCCGACCATTCGGTCATCCGCGCGAGAAAATCGAGCTTCTGCCCAAATTTGGTGTTTTGCTCTCTATCCGGAATATCGCCGCCTGCTGGCACATAGACATTCTCGAGGCGCACGCCGTTTGCGATCTCTACGCCGACATGCCGCGCTTCGCCATTGGCTTGCCAGTCATGCACCTGCTTGTTCGCCAGCGATACCTTGCTGATAATCGCAACGCCGTGGTGCATCGGTTGCCCGTTGATGACGATATGGTTGTAACCGAGCTGGCGGAACGGCCCTTCGGGAAACTGCGGATCAGCAACCTTGGTTTCCTGAAGACACAATATGTCAGGCGCTTCGTCGCGCAGGAAACGCTCGACAATGTCGATGCGGGCGCGGACGGAGTTGATGTTCCAGGAAGCGATACGAAGAGTGGTTGCCATGGCGGTTGCTTAGGGACGGGGGCGCTACGGAGCAAGCAGGGAATGGCGGGCCCGCGTGCGTAAATGCGCAAATTTAGCCCCAGCTGTTTTGGCGATCGGTTATTTCAAACTGCGTTCCAGGTCGCGCAAAAGCCGCGGCGCAGAACGAGAGAGCTCGGCAGAAGCCAGCGCATTCGCTTCGCCAACAATCGTCGACGCGGTTGAACAGAAGCGATCTAGCGAACGCTGATTGGCAAAACGATTATATATCTGGGTGAGATGTCCGTCGAGGGCGCGTTGGCCGTGGCGGTTAAGTTCAAACGCATAGGCGCTGGATAGTATCTGTCGGTGACGGCCCAGCATCCGGTTATATGCAGGGGCCACATGAGCCCGGCCCCGTCCACGACAATTGAGCGCGGCAACGTTCAAGCCGGAGCGCAAATGCCATATGGCCTCGGTGTCGGCAGCTGCCGGTCGTGACGTTGCTGCGAGAGGGCTTGCATGCCGCGTCTGCTTCGAAGCACATCCCGCAACCGCGACCGTAAGTGCCAATATCGCTGCGCGCTTCATCCAGACCGAGTTTTTTGCGACCATTGCTGCACTCCCTCTTCTTATGCCAGCGTGCAGCTTCGCATGGCGTTGGGCAATGGGGCACAGCAAGGTCTGCGGCATAGCGTTCGCCTGCTGCGCCGAGCGTCTGAACAGCGTGTTGTATTTCAACACCGCGTCAGAGCGGGAGAAAGCAAAGCCCTCATCCCGGGGGCATTTGGGATGAGGGCCGAGCTTGCGTTCGTCACGCTGAAACCGAAGGAAGACTTTAGCGCCACGGGCAACAGGGGGAAAACCGCGTAGCCGCCTGTCCTTCGATGTCCTCAATCTAGGGTGATTTTCCTGTCGGTAAGATGAACAGCCCTGTTCAGACTATCGGCTGGTCGGCTTGTCGGCTCAACTCACCGATGAGTTCGCTCAGCTCTTGCGACGCGGCCGTGGGTCACGCCAACTGAAGTTGGATTGCGCAACCGGTTGGTTGAATTTGATATTGGCGAGTCGCACCGTTGTCCGGTTATTTTTCGAATCGAGCGCGACCCAGCCGTTGAACGTCAGCCCGCCGGGGGCACCGGCCTGCTTCACAAAGATCATTGTCATCGTGCCATATTCAGGGCGCTTGGGATCGCGCACCTCGACGCTGATGACGTTGGGGTTGGATGTGTCGACACGCTTGCCAAACCGCGCCAGATCCTTGCCGGGATCGAGAAGGGCTGCGAGCGGGCTGTTCCGGATCGGCCAACGCTGCACCTGCTTCACCTCATAATCGACCATGGTCAGCGCCTTGCCATCGGCGACGATCAGCAGGGGCACACCTTTCTGATATTCAAACCGAACGTGGCCGGGGCGCTTTAGCAACAGCTTACCGGTGAGGCTCTGCCCGTTTCGATCGGTCTGGGTGAAAGTCGCGTTCATCGTCGTCACTGCCTGCATATGGCTGACCACTTGGCTAAGATCATTCGATTGCTGCGCAGGTGCACTGGCCGCCGACACCATAATCGCGGGAACGAGCAAAAATCGGGAGAATATATAGGTCATGTGTTTTCCTTGGCTTTTGCCAACGCAGATACTGGCAGCGCATTGAACCGATTCTGAATATCAAACCGGGGCGCTAGATCGGTTCACCATTGCGGTCACGCAACACTTCGCGACGGCCGATATGGTTGGGGGCTGTCACAAAGCCATCCTCTTCCATCCTATCAATAAGGCGGGCGGCGCTGTTGTAGCCAATACGCAGCTGGCGCTGGATCCAGCTGGTGGATGCCTTTTGGCTTTCGAAAACGATCTGGCAAGCCTTGCGGTACATCGCATCTTCAGGGCTGTCATCGTCACCCAGTCCATCAAGCGCAAAGCCGCCGTCTTCGGGTTCTTCCGTGACCGACTGGATATAATCGGGCTCGCCCTGCCCGCGCCAATGCTCGGCAACCTTGCGGACTTCCTCGTCCGAAACAAACGGCCCGTGGATACGCGTCAGCCCTCGTCCGCCTGCCATGTAGAGCATGTCACCCTTGCCGAGCAGCTGTTCGGCGCCTTGTTCGCCCAATATGGTGCGGCTGTCGATTTTCGACGTGACGTGGAAACTGATGCGCGTCGGCAGGTTGGCCTTGATCACGCCGGTGATCACGTCGACCGAAGGGCGCTGCGTCGCCATAATCAGATGGATGCCCGCCGCACGCGCCTTTTGCGCGAGGCGCTGGATAAGGAATTCGACTTCCTTGCCCGCAGTCATCATCAGGTCAGCCAACTCGTCGACGATCACCACGATCTGCGGCAGCGGCTGGTAATCATGCTGCTGCTCTTCATATTGCGGCAGCCCGGTCATCGGATCATAGCCGACCTGGATCTTATGCCCCAAGGGCTGTCCTTTGGCCTTGGCGGCAAGGATCTTCTCGTTGAAGCCCTGCAGGTTCCGCACGCCAACCGACGACATCATCCGATAACGGTCTTCCATCTGCTCAACTGCCCATTTGAGCGCGCGGATCGCCTTGGCAGGCTCAGTCACAACAGGTGCGAGCAAATGTGGGATATCGTCATAGATGCTGAGTTCGAGCATCTTGGGATCGATCATGATCATCCGGCACTGGTCGGGCGTCAGCCGGTAGAGCAGCGACAAGATCATGCAGTTGAGTCCAACCGACTTGCCTGAACCGGTGGTGCCCGCAACAAGCAAATGCGGCATCGGCTGCAGATCAGCCACCACCGGATCGCCCGAAATATTCTTGCCGAGGATGATCGGCAGCTGCCCCTTCTGGTCGGCAAAGGCGGTTGAGGCGATCATTTCGTGCAGCACCACCGCCTCGCGGTTGTGGTTGGGCAGTTCGATGCCGATGACTGTGCGCCCCGGCACGGTCGAGACGCGCGCAGAGAGCGCCGACATGTTGCGCGCGATATCCTCGGCCAATTGCACGACGCGCTGCGCACGGACGCCGGGGGCGGGTTCCAGTTCGTACATGGTGACGACGGGGCCGGGCCTTACAGCGACGATTTCGCCCTGCACCTTGAAATCATCGAGCACCGATTCGAGCAGCCGCGCATTCGATTCGAGCGCCGCCTTGTCGAGCTTGGGCGCTGTCGAGGGCGGCGGGGTGTCGAGCAAGTCGAGCGAAGGCAACGTGTAGTTGCCGAAAAAGTCGCCCTGCTTGGCGCCGGATGCAAAGCTGGCTTTCTTGGGAGCCGTTTGCCGTTCTGCAATTTCTGGGGCCCGGCGTGGTTCGCGTTCGACGGGCTTGCGCGGAACCGGATCAGCTACAAATTCGGGCTCGCGTTGTGGCGCCGATGGGTCAGCGGCAATTCGTTCGGACGAACCACCGAGCGATGGCATCTGGATCGATGGGATCGTGAACAGCGGCCGTTCCAGCTCCAACGAGCGAAGGACGATGCCAAGTCCCCCTAGTACCGAAGCTAAAATGGTAATCCAACTGACCAATTTACTCCAGTTTCCATCGATATTCGTTACAATCCCCGAGAAACCCCGATCGAGAAGTAGGGCCAGTGCACCACCTACCCCGGCCGGCCGATCAAATCCGCTGTCAGGAAGCATGTGCTGTAGACCAAAACCCACGAGTAGCATGCCGATAAGACAGAGTAGAATCTGCCTCTTCCAGCGAGGTTGGGGTACATCACGCCAAAGGCGGCGGGCGAATACCAAAAAAATTGCGACGAGCAGAATACCGGGAATCCCGAATGTAAACCAAGATGCATCTGCTAAATAGGCGCCAGGCCGCCCCATCCAGTTTCCACTCACGCCTGCGGCCGAACTGTTGAATGCATTGTCGCCGGACGAATAACTAAGAAAGGAAATCGCATAAAAGAGCGCGAACAGACCGACCACGCCCGCCCCGATCAGCGCACCGCTGCGCAACAGCGACTGGCGCATCATCTGCCGCCAATTGGCGGTCTGGGATTTGGGGGAACGCGATGCCATAAGTTGTTTGCGACGCCTGTTAGAGTGAATGCACGCCTTTTCGCGGAGGCGGGACTCGCCGTCAAGAGTCCGCAGTTTTTCCTACCTTTTCAGCCCCTGAAAACCGGCCTAAGCGAATCCCCATGTCAAAGAACGAATTTGCCGACGTAGTGATCATCGGAGGCGGGCTCAATGGCCTTGCCCAGGCACTCGCTTTCGCGGTGCACGGTGTCAGCTGCCACGTTATCGACCGCGCCGATCAGGCCGCGATGCTTGCCCCGCATTTCGATGGTCGCGTGTCCGCGATATCGAGTTCGAGCATGAAATTGCTAGAGGCAATCGGTCTCGGTCCGGCATTGGAAGGCAAGGGCTGTCCGATCGAACAGATATGGGTCAGCGATGGCTTGAAACCCGGCTCGCTCGATTTCGTACCAGACGAAGGCGATGGCTATCTGGGGCAGATGTTCGAAAACCAGCTGATCCGGCGGGCGTTATATGAGGCCGCCCAGGCGCGGCCCGAAATCCATCTGCATATGCCTGCCGAGATTGCTTCCTCCAAAGCCGATGATGCGGGCGTCCGCGTCGAGCTGAAAAATGGCGATATACTCACCGGATCGCTGCTGGTGGTCGCCGAAGGGCGGAAAAGCGTGTCGCGCGATGCCGCAGGAATTCGCCTCACCGAATGGGACTACGCCCATGAGGCGATGGTAACGGCAATTTTCCACGAGAAGCCGCACAATCAGGTTGCTTACGAGATTTTCTATCCGACCGGCCCATTTGCGATCCTTCCGATGCGCGATGACGAAGCTGGCAAGCATCGTTCCGCCATTGTCTGGTCGGTTCCCCGTGCCGAAGCACCTGTTTACAAGAAACTGTCAGCGCGCGGGATGGCGCATGAGATTGAAAAGGCAATGGGCGGGCTGCTCGGCGAAATCCAGATGAATGCGCCGGTCATGGGGTATCCGCTCAATTTCCAGCACGCCAACCGCATCACCGACACACGCATGGTGCTGGTTGGCGATGCCGCGCACGGGATGCACCCGATTGCGGGGCAAGGACTCAACCTTGGCCTGCGCGATGTGGCGGCGCTGGCGCAGGTGGTGGTCGAAGGGATGCGGCTGGGGCTCGATCCGGGTGATGCCCAAATCCTCGACCGCTACACCCGCTGGCGCAGCCTTGACGTCCAGACGGTGATGATGGCGACCGACACGCTCAACAAGCTGTTCGGCATCCCCGGCAAAACGGCTTCGGCCGCCCGCCGCGTCGGCCTCGCCGCGGTTCAGCGCATGAAGCCGATCAAAAACTTCTTCATGGCCGAAGCGCGCGGCGAGTCGGGCAATCTGCCCAAATTGCTACAAGGACTGCCAGTTTAGCTCGCGGTCACCGGAACCAGCCGAATTTCAACACGGCGGTTTTCGGCGCGGCCTTCTTCGGTGGTGTTGCTAGCCTTGGGCTGGCTTTCGCCGTAGCCCTTGGTGGCAAGACGGGCGCTTTGAACCCCGCGTCCGGTCAGATAGCTTGCGACGGTAGCTGCACGCTGTTCCGACAGGGTCTGATTGAACGCGTCCGAGCCAACCGAGTCGGTGTGGCCCATCACATCGACATAGGTTTTTTCATATTCCACCAATGTCGCGCCAACCTTGTCGAGCGTGGCTCGAAATTCGGGCGAGAGGTTGGCGCTGCCAAAAGCAAAGGTGACTTCAGAAGGCATATCGAGCACCAGCTGATCGCCATCACGGACGACTTCGACGCCAGTCCCGGCAGTCTGTTCGCGGAGCTTCTTTTCCTGCTGGTCCATATAATAGCCGACGCCAGCGCCCGCGACCGCGCCGATGCCCGCGCCGAGGATCTTTTCGGTCCGGTCGCGCTTTCCGCCGATCAGGTCGCCCAGCAGATAGCCACCCAGAGCCCCACCAATGCCGCCGATGGCGGTTTTGGATATGCGCTTTTCGCCGGTTTCAGGGTTGGTCGTGCAGGCGGTTACCGACATTGCTGAAATCAACAGCGCGATCGTAATTTTGGAACGACGGTTCATGGTATTTTCTCCTGTTCTGTTGCGAGGACATGACCACAGTCGCGATGAACCTGATATTACAAAACTGGTAAAATCAGCCCCTGCCACGATAAGGCGCCACGCCCTGTTCGGGCAGCCAAAGGCCTTCGGGCGGCGCGCCTGACTGCCAGAAAACGTCGATCGGGATGCCGCCGCGCGGATACCAATATCCACCGATACGCAGCCATTTAGGCTTCATTTCATCAAACAGCCGCTGGCCGATGCCGACGGTGCAATCCTCGTGGAAGGCGGCATGGTTGCGAAACGCGCCCAAGAAAAGTTTCAGGGATTTGGATTCGACGATCGTCGCGTCAGGCGCATAATCGATCACGAGATGCGCGAAATCAGGCTGCCCCGTCACCGGGCAAAGCGATGTGAATTCAGGCGCTGCGAAGCGCACAAGATATAATGTGCCCGCGCGCGGGTTTGGCACATAGTCCAGTTCGGCTTGTTCGGGTGAGTTTGGCAGCGCGCTGGCTTGCCCCAGAAATTTGGGATTCGGTTTTTCAGTCATGCGGCTTGTCTAGCGCGTTGCACGGCCTATGTCATTCCCATGCACTATTCATTTGGCATTCAGCCGCCAGCCAACTGAAGGAAGGCAATGACAAAAAGTTTGCAGGGACGGGTGATTGCAGGCGCAGCGGCATTGCTTGCACCCGCAATGCTGTTCGCCCAGGATACGGGTGGCAGTCCGAATATCGGCACGTCGACCCCACCCGAGTTGCGCGACTTCCGGCTCGATACTCCTTCGCCCCGTCCGGCACCCGAGCAAAACCCGCCACAGCCTTCGCCCGAAGTGGCTCCTACGACATCGGCGCCTGCGACACGCCCAGCAGTCAGTGAGCGGAATGCGCCAACTCAGGCCCAACCCAGACCGACCGACCGCAGCGCCGCGCCGCGCCAGAACGAAACACCGCCGTCCGAGGTCACGCCGTCCGTAGCGGCAGAACCCGTTACAGGAGATGCGCCGACGGTATCTACCGATCCTGTCATTCCACCCGAAATTGCGGGCAGCGACAACGCACAGGCGGCTACTCCGATCGAAGAGAAGGCTGCGCCCCTCAAAATTGTCTGGTTGGGCGCAGCAATCGCTGCGCTATGCGCGCTGGTAGCAGCTGCCCTGCTATTCCGTCGGCGGAAAAATCGGGCCAGACGGCCACGCGAAGTTGCGATTCCTTTACAGCAGCCTTCGCCACCAGCCCGACTAGACAAACCAAAGCCTCTTGCTTCCACGCCGTTGCCGCCAAACGCACCGACCAAGCTCGCAACACCCCCCGGTCCGGAGCAGATTTTTGCCGAGTTCAAGCCCGAAGCGGCCCAACTCAGCATCGCGAGTCTCTCGGTGACCGGTAAGCTAACGATCATCAACCGGGGGCAATTGCCTATCGATAATTTGCTGATGCGTTCGCACATGATCTCCGCCCAAAATGGCCAGCAAGAAGCGATTGCCGCGTTCCATGAAGCAAAAGGGGATGGCGCGCTGCAATCATTGGGGCCGCTCGCTGCTGGAGAACGGATCGACGCGGTGATCGAAATCCGTCAGCTCCGAACCGAGCTTTCCACCTTCCGCTGGACCGAGCGCGAATTTGTTGCGCCGATTATCCTGATCAATCTTGTCGGTCAGATTGAGGGTGCGCCGGTAGAGGTGCGATTATCACAGCTGATCGGTCGAGAAGGTGACGGAACAACCCTGCGCATGAAGCCACTGCCCATTGATCGGGGCCCCAAACGCTTCACTGGTGTATCTGCCCGCCCGCTATTTGCGTGAAATTCCGGCTCTTAGCGCTCGACTAGCCCGGAAAAGCGGCATATCGTGCACTGCACAAGAATCGCTTCAAGCGGACAAAGTCGGACGAAAAGGGAACGGGCAAAATGGATTTACTGGTAAGCACCGAGTGGCTGGCGAAAGAATTGGGCGCTTCGGATTTGCGCATTGTTGATGCCACCTGGCACATGCCCGATGCGGGGCGTAATGCCGCTGCCGAATATGAAGGCGGCCATATTCCCGGCGCGGTCTTCATGGACCTTGCCGAAATCGCCGACAGCAATTCGAGCCTGCCCAACATGCTGCCCCCGCCTGAAAAATTTGCCAGCCGCATGCAATCGCTGGGCCTTGGTGATGGCAGCCGCATCGTCGTCTATGATGACAGCGTGTTCAAATCGGCGACCCGTGCCTGGTGGATGCTGACGCTGTTCGGCGCGCACGATGTCGCCATCCTCGATGGCGGCCTTGCCAAATGGAAGGCAGAAGGGCGCCCGCTCGAAAATGGTAAGCCGTCTTTGCGCCACCGCCATTTCACCGTTTGGAAAGACGATAGCGGCGTCAAGACCAAGGCCGATATGCTCGCCAATCTGCACAGCAAGGATGCCGTGGTCGTCGATGCCCGCGGTGCTGGTCGTTTCACCGGCGAAGAAACTGAACCGCGCGCTGATATGGCATCGGGCCACATCCCGGGCAGCCGCAACCTGCCTTATTCCAACCTGTTTAACGCCGATGGCACTTGGAAACAGGGTGCCCCATTGGAAGCCGCCTTTGCCGAAGCAGGGGTCGATCTCGACAAGCAGATGATCACGACCTGCGGGTCGGGCATGACCGCCGCCGTGGTCTTGTTCGGTGCCCGTCTTACCGGCAAGAAAGACGTGGCATTGTATGACGGCAGCTGGAGCGAATGGGGCCTCGACCCTGACACGCCCAAGGAAACCGGCGCGGCCTGAGCCGCTCCGCCAATCGAAACAGCCCTGATGTTAAGCGCTTGATGCCAAGCGCGAATCGTTGCATCTTACCTATGGGGAAGATGGACAGGGAGAGAACATCATGGCTGCAACCGGCCAAACCCCCATTGCGCCCTATACGGTCGCCAACAATCTGACATTTGCCGATCTCCGTGCTGCCCTAGCTGCTGGCTGGCACGATTTTAGGGCCTATCCGGCGTTCGGGCTGTTCTTCGCCGCCTTCTACGCGATTGGCGGGGCGGTGCTGGTCTATGGCCTGGTCAAGCTCGGCGAAGGCGCATGGTCGATCCCGCTGATCGCCGGTTTTCCGATCATCGCGCCTTTCGCCGCTGTCGGGCTTTACGAAGTCAGCCGCAGGTGGCAAGCGGGGCTTCCCGTCGACTGGCGTTCGATCATCTGGGCGCTACGCGGGCGCGGCGATGATCAGGTGCTGATGGTCGCCGGAATCGTCTTCGTCGCCTTCAGTTTCTGGATGATATTGGCGCATGGCATTTTCGCGATCTTCATGGCCGAATCGGGGATTGGCGCAGAGAATATCGAAATGCTCCTACAGCCCCTCGCCATCGCGATGTTGCTGGTCGGCAGTTTGGTAGGAGCGCTGTTCGCATTCGCGCTTTACGCAATCACGGTGATGAGCCTGCCGATGCTGTGCGACAAGGATGTCGATTTTATCACCGCGATAATCGTCAGCCTTGGCACGATCCGGTCGAACAAGGCGGTGATGGTGGGCTGGGCGGCGTTCATCGCTATCGGTTCGTTCCTCGCAATGTTGCCCGCCTTTCTGGGCCTGTTCGTAGTGCTGCCGGTGCTGGGCCATGCGACCTGGCATCTCTATTGTCGCGCCGTTGACGGCGCCGCACTCGACAGCGCAGGGGCTTAGCGGCTATCGAACGGGCATGGCCGAACCCAAGCATCCGCAGAAACCCGATACCAAGATCATCACCGGTGGTCGCCGCAAGGCGCTGACCGGGGCGGCGGTTAATCCCCCCGTCTGGCGCGCGAGCACGCATCTCTATGACGATGTCGCAGCACTCGATGAAGGCGACAAGACCAATGAAGACGGCCGTTTCTTCTATGGGCGCCGCGGCGCCCCCACCCAATGGTCGCTTTCGGAAGCGCTGACCGAACTCGAACCTGGCGCGCATGGCACGATGCTTTACCCTTCGGGCGTTGCAGCCATAGCCGGGGCGCTACTGTCGGTGTTGCAACCGGGCGATGTGTTGCTGATGAGCGACAATGCCTATGATCCCAGCCGCAGTTTTGCGCAGGGTTTTCTCAAGCGCTGGGGCGTTGAAACACGTTTCTTCGATCCACTGATTGGGGCAGGTATTTCACAGCTGTTCTGCGAACGCACCCGTGCGATCCTGATGGAAAGCCCGGGCAGCCTGACCTTCGAGGTGTCCGACATCCCCGCCATCTGCGCAGCCGCCAAGGCGCACAAGGGCAAGCGCGAGATCGTCACTTTGCTCGATAACACCTGGGCCACGCCTTATTTTTTCACCGCACTCGACAAAGGCGTCGACATGACCATCCTTGCCGCGACCAAATATGTCGTTGGCCATAGCGATGTGATGGCGGGGTCCGTCACCACCACCAAACGCCACTGGCAGGCGCTGCGTTCGACCGCGCAAACGCTAGGGCAAGTGTTGTCCCCCGACGATGCCTATCTCGCGGCGCGTGGGTTACGCACGATGGCGGTACGGCTGAAAGCGCATGAGGCAGCGGCGCTCGACATCGCGCATTGGCTGGCCGAGCGACCCGAAGTGGCAACCGTGTTGCATCCTGCCCTGCCTTCCTGCCCGGGCCATGAAATCTGGAAGCGCGACTTTACCGGATCGTCGGGGCTGTTTTCGTTTGTCCTGAAGGGCGATCGGGACAAGGCCGCCAAATTCGTCGATACGCTTGAACTGTTCGGTATCGGCTATAGCTGGGGCGGCTTTGAAAGTCTGGCCGTGCCGAAAAGGCCGGAGAAATATCGCAGCGCGGTGCCTTGGCATTGCGACGGTACGGTTATCCGCTTGCAAATCGGGCTGGAAGATGTCGGGGATCTGAAGGCTGATCTGGAACGGGGATTTCAGAATGTTGGATCAAGAACATGAGAATTGCGATCATCGTGCTGGCGATGCTCGGTTTAATGGCGTCGTGCAGCTCGGAGGTGAATAAACTAAATCCAAAATTGAGACGAACGGCATACGATGCTTACCAACTATCTACCTATCCCTGTGAACGGTCAGATTTGACGCAAATGCGTCGCGTTGCATTGCAGCCAATGATAGCAACGTTTGCTAAATACGAGAAACAGGCAAGTGGTACGATTGCGGGAACTGATTTTGCGTTGGCGAAACAGACAATCGACTATGAAATTGCCGATGGTGCCAATTGGAACTGCGGATTCGACGGTATCCTGGATTCCGAACTCAACTTTGAGCACCATAAGCGATGGTTGGAACAAGCAAATGCAGATTTGACAAAGCTGACGGCAACTGGCTCCGAAAAATCGGAGGTCCCGAAGTGGATCAATGTCGCCAATGCTGCAAAGTTCCGGAGCATAGCGATAAACATTTACGACAGTCTTGATCCGCTATGTCCAGCCACGGTTGACGAAGGTCGACCCGATTTTCAAGAGGGGCGTGAAGCGATTGCAGCACTGGCCTCAGAATTGTCAGGCAGTCCATATGAACAGCATCTGGAGGTAGCTCGCGCGGATTCAGAATATCTGCGTTCCGTTACCGTTGTTGAATGTTCCGAACCCCTGAGCGGTGAGGCTGGCAGAATGCGTGTTAAGGAAAGCGACACATGGGTGGTGCTGCAAGTCGGCCAACTCAAAACGTTGGCTGGAAAAGCGCAGCAGCGACCGCAAAATTAACCGCTTGCCGCAATCAGCCTTTTGGTCGCCACTGCCTGCGGGTTGGCGAACAATTCCACTCGCGACGCGCATTCGACTATCCGCCCTGCCTCCATCACCGCGATCCGGTGCGCGACCCGCCGGGCGAGGGCGAGGTCATGGGTGATGAACAGCAACGAGAGGCCGCGTTCGCGCTGCAACCGGGCGAACAACGCAACCACACCATCGGCAACCAGCGGGTCAAGCGCAGAGGTCGCCTCGTCGAGCAGTAGCATTTCGGGGTTGGCAGACAGTGCCCTAGCAATCGCCACGCGCTGCGCTTGCCCCCCCGACAACGAAGCTGGCGTGCGGGCTGCGAAATCACGGGGGAGGCCGACTTCTTCGAGCAGATGTTCAACTAGCCCCTCCCCTCTAGGGGAGGGGTTGGGG
>NZ_JBEBKL010000020.1:0-45709 GCF_040079335.1 Sphingorhabdus sp. | reverse complement strand
GCGGAAAGCAGGGCTTCCAGCGGCGGCAGCACGAAGCGTGGATCATCCCCGTTCATGATGCGTGCCTGACCAAATGCCAGAGCCGATCCCGGCGTCGCATCGAGCCTTGCATAAAATTCAGGTAGGGGCCTGCGGAACAGGCGGACGGCGTTTTCGCGATAGCCCGGATCGGTCACATAGGCGGTGAGCAATTGCATCTGCCGCTCAAGATCTTTGGCAACGACTGCTCCAGCACCCCCGAAATAGGTTGGCGCAGACAGGAAACCGGGGCTGGCGGTCGTACCCGCGAGCACTACGCGCAGATCGTCGATGTCATATTTGCCAAGCCCGCCGCTGGCGAAAGCACTGTCCATAAACATGCCCAATGGCTGGTCGGAGTGTGGCATCGACAGCTTGCCGCCATCTATCCGCAGCGTCCAGCGGACCCTGTCTTTCTCGAAATCGGTGCGCTTGATGTTGAGCCGGACATTGTTTGCGAAGCGGATGGTGCGAATATCGAGGTCGGCTATTCTTTCGCCCTCGGCCACCGCGCCACGCGGGCCAAAATCGGAATAGCCCCATTCCAATGCGGTTCGCTCGGCTGGAGCAGCGACCGGCTGTTTCCGGCTTTCGGCAAAGGCCGCCAACAGGGCTTCAGGCGTCGCCGCGTCGGCTTTCTTGCTCGACAGGAAAATGCGCGGGCGATCAAGGCGCCCGTACCAGTTGGCAAATTCCTGGCTGATGGCCTGCTTGGTCATGAACGGGCGTAGTTGTTTCCACAAAAGCAGCCGGTAGTCGGCGCTGGTCACAATATCCTCGTCGAGGTTGGTCAATTCATTGGCAAAGCTGCTGCTCACGCTGGTCGGTTCGCTTTTGACTGCATTATCGAACGCGGCATCATAGCGTTTGATCTGTTCGGCTATTTCCTGCTCCGAAAAACCATGTTCGACCGCCTGCCGAACCATCTGTTCGACAATGGGCAGCACTGTGTCCCAGCTGCCGTCCTTGCCCGATATTGTCATCCCGATGCGCGCATGCTGATCACAAAAACCAGCGGCGAAGCTAAGGCCGCTGCTGAGCAACGGTATATCTTCGTTGCGGCTTTTGCGCGAAATCCGGTCGGAAACTATCGCCGCTGCCATACCCATTTTCAAGTCAAGTAACGCGCGTTCGAATGTGTCAGCGCGTTTTTTGTCTGCCACAATCTGTTCAATGTTGAGTGCTTCATTGACCTCGGGATGATTGAAAAAGGCGGCTTTGGCAGGGCGATCATTGTCGAAACCGCAACGGTCGATTTTTCCCAAGGCGGCTCCCGAGCCCTGCCAGCTGGAAAATTTACGTATGATCTCGCGTTCGACCGCCTTCGGATCAACCGGCCCGACGATTACCAGACGTGCGCGATCGGGAACATAATATTTGCGATACAGCGCTTTCATTTTGTCGGCACTGGCGGACTGCAGCACTTCCAGCTTGCCAATCGGGTAGCGCGTGGAAAAATAGCTGTCGGGATAAAGCAATTCGCTCGCTGCGCGGTTGCGCTGGAAACCGAAATTTTCGCGGTCGCGCATTTCGGCGATCACCACGCCGCGTTCACGGTCGACCGCGTCCGGGTCGAATGTCACTTCACTCGCCGTTTCGCGCATCAGGAATAGCGCGCGTTCGATCAGCGCTGGATCGGCTTTGGGCAGATCGAGCTTATATTGGGTGCGGACAAAACCGGTCGACGCATTGGTGTCTGCGCCAAAGGAGAGGCCGAGCCTTTCGAGTATACGGACCATTTCGCCCTCGGGCACATTGGTCGATCCGTTGAACGCCATATGCTCGATGAAATGCGCTAGGCCCTGTTCGTCGTCGGCTTCGGCAGCCGAGCCGAATTCGAACGCGAGCCGCACCAGCACCTGATTTTCGGGGCGTTCATTGCGGCGGATGGCATAGCGCAGGCCGTTGGGCAGGCGGCCATATATGATGCGGCTGTCGGCTTCGAGTTCGGTGGACTCGCTGTTCCATGGCGCGGTTCGCGTCGCACCCGATGGCGGGGCAGGCACTGCCGAAACAGGTGTTGCGACGAACAGCGTGCCCGAAAGCAACGCCAAGGCTATGACGGCAAAGGATTTCCCCATACGCCGTTTATCGCCGATTTTCCGCCAATGGCAATCGCCATTGGTCGAAATCATTTGCCCTTTCGCAGGCGGTGGGTGACCATATCTAGGACTGCGCCTTCGCCTTCCTCGGGCATCAGGCCAAGGCGACGGGCCACTTCCTGATAGGCTTCGGCTTCGCCGCCCAGATCGCGGCGGAAACGGTCCTTGTCGAGCTTTTCGCCGGTTTCGATATCCCACAGACGGCAGCCGTCAGGGCTGATTTCGTCGGCAAGGATGATGCGGCTGAAATCGCCATCATAAAGACGGCCAAATTCGAGTTTGAAGTCGATCAGGCGGATGCCGATCGCCGCGAACATGCCGCTCATGAAATCGTTGATGCGGATCGCCATTGACGAGATGTCCTGCATCTCTTCCTGGCTCGCCCAGCCGAAACAGGCGATATGCTCTTCGGCGACCAGCGGATCGCCAAGGCTGTCATCTTTGTAGCAATATTCGAGCAATGTGTGCGGCAGGGGGGTGCCTTCTTCGATGCCCAAACGCTTTGACAAGGTGCCAGCGGCGACGTTGCGTACGATCACTTCGATAGGAACGATTTCTACCTGCCGGATCAATTGCTCGCGCATATTGAGGCGGCGGATGAAGTGCGTCGGGATGCCGATATGGGCAAGGCGGGTGAAGACATGCTCGGACACGCGATTGTTGATCACGCCCTTGCCGCTGATCGTGCCCTTTTTCTGGGCGTTGAACGCGGTCGCATCATCCTTGAAATATTGGATCAGCGTGCCGGGTTCGGGGCCCTCGTATAGAATCTTGGCCTTGCCTTCATAGATTTTGCGGCGGCGTGTCATCGGCATATCCCGTAAAAAACAAATTACCCCGGTGCCAGCGGGACTCGGTGAGTTCGGGCTGGCCGGGGTTCTTTCGCGCCCTTAGCCGAAACTGGCATTCGGCGCAAATATTGATAGGGTGGGCATGTGCCGATCGATATCGACCTGCTTTTGAGCGCCTATGCCCACGGCATTTTCCCCATGGCGGATTCGCGTGAGGATAAGGAATCTTTCTGGGTTGAGCCAAAGCATCGCGCCATCCTGCCGCTTGACGGCTTTCATGTCTCGAAATCGCTCGCCAAAACCATCCGGCAGGACCGTTTTGTTGTGACGTGTGACAGGGGCTTTGCCGGCGTGATCCGCCTATGTGCGGAAAGCACCGAAGGCAGGCAGGAAACCTGGATCAATTCCGAAATCGAAGACGCATTTTTGCGGCTCCACCATTTAGGGCTGGCGCATAGCGTCGAATGCTGGGTGGAGGGTCGGATGGTCGGTGGGCTCTACGGGCTGGCGATGGGGAGGGCTTTTTTCGGCGAAAGCATGTTCTCACGCGCGACCGACGCGTCCAAAGTGGCGATGGCTTGGCTGGTTGCGCGGATGAAGCTGGGTGGTTTTGAGCTGCTGGATTGCCAGTTTATAACTGAACATCTGCAGTCGCTGGGGGCGATTGAAATCAGCCAGAAGCACTATCTTGATCTGCTGGAGGTCGCGTTGGCTGACCTGCGATCTCAGGTTTCGACGGTGGCTTCGCCTTCGCCGCTGGTCGCTTCATCGTCTGCAGGGGCAGGGGGTGCCGCCGCTGGTGCCTTGTCCGCAGGGGCAGACTGGGGCGCGCTTGACCGGTTACTGGCAGATTCGTCTTTAGGCTCCTCGACGGGCGTTTCTTCGCCGGGGAAGCTCATCCTGCATTCCTTGACCCAGACGTCATAAATCGGATGTTGGACGATATTGGCCGCCGGATTTTCCTTGAACAGCCAGCCTGAAAACACCTGAGCCCAGCGTTCGGCATCGTTGGTGCCTGCGGGGCGTTGACGTACGATCAGTTGCACAAAAGCACCCTGATCCTGATAAGTTTCCCAAGGCGCCGTCTTCTCGCAAGCACGCACCCGGATAACGACTTTGCCAAAGCGAACGGATTCGCCGGGCTTTACTTCAAAGTCGCGGGTCTGGCCGTTGCGCTTGTTCAACAGGCCGATGACGGCCACCCGTTCGGCCATCGGTGTGCCGATTTGCACTCCCTCCACCGCGACCGGTTTATCGGCGCTGGCAGTGGTTTTTGCTTTGGCTTTGGGTTCGGCCTGCGGCTCTCCACTGTTGCAACCTGACAGGGTTAAAGCAGCAGAGATAAGCAGCGCAGGAAATAACCGGCTCATGCCGCGTCGGGGCTCCATGCCTCATAGTCGCCGGTCGCCGCCGCGCGATGCCCGCCACGTTCAAGCGCGCCCTGCGGCCTATAAGCAGCATCGCTGCCAGTGGGATTTGCCGACTGCGGCAGTTCGAAATTGCGCTTGGGCGGCAAATAGCTGTCGGGTTCGCCTTCGAATGTTCCGTGTAGCCAGCCATGCCAATCGGGAGCGACCCGGCTTGCATCATTGGCGCCATTGTAGATGACCCAGCGGCGTGCACCGTCTTTCGAGCGATAATAGCGATTGCCCTGATCGTCTTCACCCACAAGCACGCCCTTGCGCGCGCTGTAAAAGGCCGTGCCGACGGTAGCGCCGTCCCACCAGGTGAAGATTTTAGCCAAGATTCCCATGCGCCGCCGATTAGGCGGAAGTGCCCGGCCTTGCAATCAAAAAGGCGTTTACTTGGCCGTCCAGCGGACAGTGTCGCCAGGCTTGATGCCCAGCTCCGCAGACAGGCCGCCGCGCAGTTCGAGTACGGCGGTGACCGCCGCAGTCGATTCGACGGGGTCGGTCGAATAAGGAACCGCATTGGCGGCAATATTTTCGATTTTCCCGTCAGCCCGGATGAAAATGATGTCGAGCGGGATAACGGTGTTTTTCATCCAGAAGCTCGCCATGCGTGGCTCGTTAAAGAGGAACACCATGCCCTTGTTGTCGGCGAGTTCGGTGCGGAACATCATGCCCTTGGCCTGTTGCTGCGAACTGCGGGCGATTTCGACGGTGAAGGCGTGGGTCTTGGCGCCGCTTTTTATGCAGAGCCGGGTTTGCTCCAACCCTGCTTCGCTTGGATCAAGCGTCGCACCGGCTGCGCAGCCTTTGGCTTCGGCTGCACTGCTGCCGCCCGTTGCCAGACCGCTGCAGCTTGCAAGCATTATGGCGACCGATGATGCCAAAATCCATTGTGAGCCAATCATTGCGCCGTTTTCCCGCAGACGATTTTGGCCGAACCGGGCTGGCGCACAAAGCAGGTCGCGCTGCCGTCGATCTGGATTGTTCCCGATCCGCTGTTTGATATCTCGACCTTCTCGTTGATCAGCAGATGCGTTGTCGCATTGCCTTGCTGGAAGAGAACTGCCTGCATCAGCGGCATTTTTGAAGCATCCATTTTGCCACTACCGCTCACCGAAAGGCGTGCCGCTCGGATTTTGCCCGACGCAATATTTATACCGCCTGTGCCTGCGAGATTCACCTCGACGCGGTCGCTTTCGATCTTGCCGACATTAATTTGCCCTGCGCCTGACATTTTGAGCGCAACCACCATTCCGGGCGCCCGGATCTGGTTGATGTCCAGCTGGGCGCTGCCGTCGACGCTCACCTTGCGGACGCCGCGCCCTCCCAGAGTGACAACCAGCGGCGCGCCGATCTTTGCTTTCTGGGTGGTGCCCTCATAATCCTGAACGCGGATCTTTATGGTCAATCCGTTGCGTTCGATTTTCAACGCCTCGACCAGACTGTGATCGCCGCTGGCTTTGGCCGACGGCGCCTTCATATTGTCGAGCTTGACGATGATATCGCCTTCGACGATCAATTCGTCAAAACTGCCGACCAGAAAGGATTTGGTCGCGGCACGGGCTGAGTAAGGCGTTTGCGATAGCATCAACGATATGCCGATTGCCAATATGGCTGGGCCTATGGGGCGCTGCATGCGGTTTCCTTGCACCTGTCAGGCCGCAATATGCGGCAAGTAGCGGGCCTTATGCATTTTGCGATCGCTCCGGTCAAACGGCAGGATGGCCAGTCGAGCGAGGCACAAACAAAAAAAGGCTCCCAAGCAGGGAGCCTTTGATGCGTTTGGAATGGAGGCTTATTCGGCCTTTTCGTACCATTGCGGTGCGGACACTTTGAGCACGTCGAGGATCTTCTTGAGCGCTGCCGGTTCGTCGGTCTTTTCCATCGCCGCGAGTTCGCGGGCGAGGCGGCTCGATGCCGCTTCGAAAATCTGGCGTTCGGAATAGCTCTGCTCGGGCTGGTCGTCCGGGCGGAACAGATCGCGGGTCACTTCAGCGATCGACACAAGGTCGCCCGAATTGATCTTGGCTTCATATTCCTGTGCACGGCGTGACCACATGGTGCGCTTAACCTTGGGCTTGCCCTTCAGAGTTTCCATGGCTTCCTTGAGCGTCTTGTCCGAAGAAAGCTTGCGCATGCCAACGCTCTCGGCCTTGTTGACCGGAACGCGCAGCGTCATTTTTTCTTTCTCGAAGCGCAGAACATAGAGTTCGAGTTGCATACCAGCGATTTCCTGGTTCTGCAGTTCGATAACCCGGCCGACGCCATGCTTGGGATAAACAACATAGTCGCCAACGTCGAAAGATATAGCGGAAGTCGCCATCAAATGGACCCTTTCTGGATTGTATATTGGGCATCTTGGGCGGGCAAAATCAGTCGTGCTGCCTCTGCCGCAATGCCGGTGCCTGTCGTCTGAAACTCTCTTTTCTGACCGCCATTGTCGGGGCGGGAATCTAGTGCTTGCGAATGTGTATAACAGATTCGCAATAAAATTTCAATGTTGCGATGCAACAGGCGGATTCGGTGTCAGCCCGAACCCAATTGGCGGACGTTTGCCGGCTCGTCCGACGACGATGATCGCCCCCCGGATTTCACTTCAGAGGCATCGATCCAGCACAGGTCCATATGCGACAATATGCGGTCGTCATGGCCGCGAAGCGTTACCGGCAGGATTGGCTTATGGTCGCGGGCATCGCACAAGACCGGATTTGAAGGTATGCCCGTCGCCCAGCGCTCACCCCATTGGCGCAGCGCGATCATCGTCGTCAGAAAATCGAGGCCCTTGGCGGTCAGCCGATATTCGACGCGACGGCGATCATCGGGGCAGGGGCTTCGGTGCAGGATGCCAGCCTCGGTCAGGCGGGTGAGGCGGTTGGCAAGGATGTTTCGCGCAATGCCGATCTCGGTCAGGAACTCTTCGAAATGGCGGACGCCGTTAAAGGCCGCGCGCAGGATCATGAACGACCATCGTTCGCCAATCGCTTCGAGTGCGGCGGGCAGGCCGCAATTGTCGATATCGCTTAAAGGCTCTCTCAATTTCCCCATGGATCTGTCCTAATGTGCCTGCGAAAATTTGCCAGCCGAATATCAGTTTTCAGTTGCAACTTAAAACCTAGTGGAATAGATGGCGATTCGCAACTGGTTTTCCAGGGGCTCAAATCCAGGCCAAGCCCGATATGGGATGGTCGGGTTTGACAAACAAGGTCCAGATAAAGGATTGAAGACATGAACCTCTCCCAAACTTCTTCGCGCTTCGGCGCGCTCGTCGGCGCTGTCGCAACCAGCGCAGTTCTCCTTTTCGCAGCCCCGCAGGCACATGCCAACGCCGGTCGTTTCTACACCGTTGAACTGGCACAGCCTGCTGTCAGCTCCAAGGCTGTTGTTCGCGGCGTAGTATTCCAGTGCGAAGGCACCAGCTGCCGCGCACCGCTTGCAAGCTCGGCTCCACGCAATGTGTGCGCCAGCGTTGCCAAGGAATTCGGCGAAGTGACCAGCTTCAAGGCTGGCGATCGTCTTCTCGAAGCAGACGACATCGCCACCTGCAATGCCAAGAAAAAGGTCGTCCTCGCAAAGGATTGATCCTGACGAATATGAGAGAAATTCGGCCGCTCTCACACACCGCGATCAGGTGACAGGCCACCCCTTCACCTGATCCAAAGGCCGAAACAAACTGCGCCGGATTGCGCTCGCTGCCTCCTCTCCCCCTTGTGCAGCTTGCGCGGCCGGCGCTTTTTGTTGTTAGTCGCTTTCGTCCTGTTTCGATGTTGATTGGTCGAGCAGGAATGCAGTTAGTCGACCGATCAATGCTGCTTTTCACAAATTCTGCCAATCGCTGGATATGACTAGGGGAAACCGGACAATTTCGCTCGCCGTACTCGGCGCATTTCTGACAACTCCTGCTATTGCCCAGCGGACCGATGATAATGCGGTCACCAGCGCTGAAGATGCCTTTGGAAAATCCGTCGGAGATGAGCAGATCGGGCTTTACAATCCGGGCCTAGTGCGAGGCTTTTCCCCCGAAGCAGCCGGAAATTTACGCATCGAAGGACTGTATTTTGACCAGCGCGCGGCCGTTACCGATCGCCTGCTTGATGGCGCGACCATGCGCGTTGGTATTTCGGCTCAAGGCTATCCTTTTCCCGCGCCGACCGGAATTGCTGACTATTCGCTCCGCAAGCCGGGCGGCGAATTTATCGCGTCCGCCGCATTGACCTATGGCCCATTCGGGGGGCGCTCCGCCGAACTTGATGTGCAGATCCCCATCGATGGAGACCGATTAGGCGCTACCGCTGGAATAGCCATTTCCAAAGACGGTTCGACCTTTGGAAGTTCGCCCAATTACGAGGGTTATGGTGCGTCGCTGCTCTTCAAACCGCATAAGAATATTTCAATCCAACCCTTTTGGGGGCGCATCGATGTCAGCGACGAAGATGTGCAGCCGCTTATCTTTACGAGTGGCGATTTTTTACCCAAGAAATACAAGCGCTCCACCTATTTTGGGCAGAAATGGGCGGAAAATGCGGGGCGTCTGGAAACCTTTGGCGTTGTATCGCGCGCAAAGTCAGGCGGTTTCGACATTGCGACCGGGCTTTTCCGGTCAAACAGTGATCTTGCCAAAACCCACGCCGATTTATTATTCGATGCAGATGCCAATGGCAATGTCGGCCAACGCATCGTCGTCGCGGATCGTGACGATTATAGTCGCTCCACGTCGGGCGAAATCCGGGTTTCGCGTGCATTTGTCGAAGACAGCCGCCGTCACACGATTATCGCTTCGATGCGCGGGCGTTCGTTAAGCCGGGCTTATGGCGGGTCGGCACTGATCGATTTGGGAGCCAGTGTTACCGGTGTTGAAGATTTCCGGCCTGAACCAGCTTCCATATTTGGGGCAAAAACCTTCGACAAGGTTGAACAAACGAATGTCGGACTTGGCTATGAGCTTCGATGGCATGAAATCGGTGAACTGAGCGCCGGTGTGCAAAAAGTGAGCTATTCGAAATTGGTAACCACACCGGCAGGCGAATTGCCCGAAACCAAGGATAATCCGTGGCTGTTCAGCTTCAATGCCGCCGTTTATCTGTCGAGCGGTATCGCACTATATGGTGGCTATACGCGAGGACTTGAGGAAAGCGATGTCGCTCCCGCCAACGCCATCAATCGCAACGAAGCACCGCCCGCGATCCGCACCGACCAAAAGGATTTAGGGATACGCTGGAATATCAGCCCTAATGTATCAATGATTGCGGGGCTGTTCGATGTCCGCAAACCTTATTTCAATCTGGATGCAGCGTCGCGGTTCCGCGAGCTGGGTGAAATCAGGCACAAAGGCGCGGAGCTTTCGATTTCTGGAGAGATCGCCCCTGGCCTGCGTGTCGTTGCTGGCACAGTCTATCTCGACGCGCGGATCAGCGGGGAAGAGGTGCGTGCAGGCCTGATCGGAAGTCGACCCGTCGGAGGCTTCCGCTTGCACACCATTGCCAACGCCAACTGGACTTTCCCTTGGCACAAGGCGTTGACGTTCACTGGGCGTTTCGAGCGCACAAGCGACCGGCCAGCCAATGTGCAGAATACGCTCTTCATTCCGGCGCGATGGGTAGGCAGCTTGGGCGCACGTTATCGTGCAACGGTGGGGACAGTACCCGTATTGGCGCGCTTCAATGTCGACAATGTGCTCAACACTTACGGTTGGGCTGCGGGCGGAAACGGCTTTTTCATCAACAATGGCGGTCGACGGTTCAGTTTGAGTATCGCCGCCGACGTCTGACCGATAGCTATCCGTCTTCGAAAACGCCCTAGGTAGGCTCCGCCTCCGGCTCCGGTTTCAGATGGTTTTCCATAAGCCGCTGCCAATTGCGCGCGCGCTGCTTATATTCATGGGGGCAGACGTCTGCCCTCTCTTTCGGTAAGACGTCATCGCCGACCAAACCGGCATAGGCTTCGGTATTGCTGCCATAGATCATGCAGATCAGATGATACATGCGTTGCGCATCCAATGAGTGCTGACCCCAGAATGGCAGGGAATCCATATCCTCCATATTTGTCGCAAGTTCGCCAAATTGCTGCACCACCGAGGCGATCATCACCCCGCCGCTGCCGTCTTCGTTATTCTCAAGCAGCAGCAGGGCGGCCATATCGTCGACGGCATCCTCTTCCTTGCCGGTAATGGGCAAATCGAGCTGATGAACGAGTGCGTGGCCCATTTCGTGATAGAAGAAGAAAATGCTGGCGAACATCATGTCCTGACCGACTTCTTCATCATTTTTCCCGGTTGCGGCGGCGTTCTGCGCGAGCATGCCCATAAGTTCATAGCACATCACGATTTGCTGGGATTTGGGATCATAAAAAGCATTGGCTGTTTCGCAGTTTCGAAATTCCACCAGCATATCCGCTGGTAAGTGGATGGTCTCACTGATACCGCCCGCAAGATCCTCAAAAACAGCGGCATCGCGGAGAATTGAGGCCAGCTCATCCGAAGCATCATTGATCCCCGGAGCGTAGGAAACGGATATCGTGCCGCTCTGGCCGTCCTGTGCGGCAGAAGGTGCCGCAACACAGAATGCGGACGCAAGTGCAAGCGCGCTGGCAAGGCGATTAAAGTGGCTGCCGAAAGTCATTTGTTGCATGATGCCTCTCCCCTCTGGTGCCAGACGATAATGAAGGGGGATCCTTTTGCAAATTCTTTCCGGTAACCCGTCGCAACAGCGGCGGTATATCGCTGAACTGACCGCACATTGTTTCAGATCGGCGGTGTCGGAGCATCGTGTTCGGCAAGTTTCTTGGGCCGCAGCCACTTTCCTGTTGCATCGCAGCGCAAAAAGCACATTTTGGCTGTAATGATGCGGCAATATGAACTGGTGGAGCGGGTTCGCGCTTATGACCCGGAGGTTGATGAAGATCGGCTCAACCGCGCCTATGTCTTTACCGTCCAGATGCATGGCACTCAAAAACGCGCCAGCGGCGATCCCTATTTCAGCCATCCGGTAGAGGTCGCCGGACTGATGACCGAACTGAAGATGGATGAAGACACCATCATCACCGCGCTGCTCCACGATACTGTCGAAGATACGCTCACTTCGATTGAGGACATCGAAAATCGTTTTGGGCCCGAAGTTGCTCGGCTGGTCGATGGCGTCACCAAGCTATCCAAGATCGAGGCGCAGACCGAGGACGAGCGGGCGGCAGAAAATTTGCGCAAATTCCTGCTCGCGATTTCGGATGATATCCGCGTGCTGCTGGTCAAGCTGGCCGACCGGCTGCACAATATGCGGACGCTGCATTTCATTAAGAGTCCCGAAAAGCGCCGCCGCATCGCCAAGGAGACGATGGACATCTATGCTCCGCTCGCCGAGCGGATCGGCATGTATGAATATATGCACGAGATGCAGCTGCTGGCATTCGAGCAGCTGGAACCCGAAGCCTTTCAGACAATAACGACGCGACTGGCGCAAATCCGCGAAAATGGTGACAAGCTGATTGAGGAAATCAGCCAGTCGATCGCCAACTCGATGGAGCGTGTCGGGCTGAAGGCACGGGTTTCGGGTCGCGAGAAGCATCCTTTTTCGATCTGGAAGAAGATGCAGGAACGCCATGTCGCGTTTGAGCAGCTGAGCGACATAAATGCATTTCGCGTCATCGTTGACGATACCGAAAGCTGTTACCGGGCTCTCGGTGCCCTGCATCGTCGCTGGCAGATGGTGCCCGGGCGTTTCAAGGACTTCATTTCGACACCCAAACGCAACGGCTATCGTTCGATCCACACCACGATCATGTTCGCGCAGAATATGCGGGTCGAGGTGCAGATCCGTAGTCAGGAAATGCATCGCGCCGCCGAATATGGCCTCGCCGCGCACTGGGCCTACAAACAGGATGATGCCCCTGACGGGCAGGCAGGGTGGCTGCGCGACCTGATCGAGATTCTGGAAACCAGCCAGGACCCCGAAGAGCTGCTCGAAAACACGCGGATGGCGATGTATCAGGATCGCATCTTTGCATTTACGCCCAAGGGCGCGCTGCATCAGTTGCCCAAGGGTTCAACCCCGGTCGATTTTGCCTATGCGGTGCACACCGACCTTGGTGACCGCGCTGTTGGGGCCAAAGTTAACGGGCGGCATGTGCCGCTGCGCACTCTGCTCAACAATGGCGATATGGTCGAAATCCTTTCGAGCAAGGCGCACCAGCCCGAGCCTGCTTGGCTGAACTTTGTTGCAACCGGCAAGGCGCGCGCGGCGATCCGCCGCCATGTGCGGCATCGGGAACGCGATGAACTTATCCAGCTCGGACGGCAGTTGTTCGAGGATATCTGTTCGAGACTACCCGGAAAGATCGGCGCAAAAGCCATCAAAGCGGCATTGGGCCGCGTGCAGCTCGACAATGAAGAAGAACTGATGCTGGCCATCGGTTCGGGCAAGCTGAGCGACCGCCGTGTGATGGAGGCGCTGGTACCGGGCTTCGATCCCGGAGAAGACGAAAAAGACTGGCCTACGCAAGAACGCGCCATTTCAATTCGCGGGCTGACGCCGGGCGTTTCGTTCGAATTGGGTGAATGCTGCCACCCTGTTCCGGGCGATCGTATCGTCGGGCTGCGCCGGGAAGGCCGACCGGTCGAAGTCCATACAATCCATTGCGAGCGGCTGAGTGGCGATACCGAAGGCGATTGGCTCGACCTGAGCTGGGGGCAGGGCAGTGACGGTGGTTCGGCTCGGCTGCGCGTGATCATCCACAACCGCCCCGGCATGTTGGCGGAAATGGCCGGAATTTTCGGCTTTCACAAAGCGAACATCATCAATCTGCGGATGACATCGCGCGACGCGAGCTTTCACACCTTCGAGGTTGACCTCGAAGTGCACGACCTTCCTCACCTGATGCGCATCTTGTCTGCCTTGCGCGCATCGGATGCCGTGGCGCAGGCAGACCGCGTCTTCGGTTAGCCCCCCGAAGAACTGAATGTGCTGGCCAGATCGACCTCATCTGCGGTTGTGCCGCGCGTTGCGACTAACATTGAAACAAGCGCTAGAAAAAGCAGCGGAATGCCCAGTGCGGCTCGCTTCTTCCAGGGATTTGGACTTGGACCAATTTTGAGCGGCTCCCTGCGCCGCGGGCGGGGCTTATTATGCCCTTCGCGAAAAACTCCCGACATTTGCGACCTCCACTGCCCCCGAAACAGCGAATCCCTTCCTGTTGCTTTTGGTGACTGCATTTTACACATTGCTGGCAGATGAATGGCCGGGGGTGAGGTGAGACGGGGCGAGTGCGTCGTTCGTCGAAACGAACTTTTGCAGCGCATTGACTTGCTCCACGGCGCACCCAATAGCGGTCAACAGGAGGACCTTTCATGAAAATGCATCTCGCTTCGGTTTCACGTTCGGCTTTGGCACTAGCCGCAACGTGGGGAATTTTGTCGACGCCGTCTTATGCGCAGGACAAGAAGGAAGAGGCGAAGTGGGATGTTTCGGCACCCCCCGGGTTGACGATCCGTGAAATCCCGATTTCGGTCGACGAGGGCACATGGATGAATGTCGATATCAGCCCCGATGGGCGGACGGTCGCGTTCGACATGCTGGGTGACATTTATACGATGCCGATTGCAGGTGGCACGCCGACGCGTATTGCCGAAGGGCTGGCCTATGAAACGCAACCGCGCTTCTCGCCCGATGGCAAACGGGTGTCCTTCACATCGGATCGTGGCGGTGGCGACAATATCTGGGTGATGAATGCCGATGGCTCGGACAAGCGCCAGTTGACCAAGGAAGATTTCCGCCTGCTGAATCAGGCCAGTTGGAGCCCCGATGGCCAGTTCATCGCGGCGAAAAAGCACTTCACGACGCAGCGTTCATTGGGCACGGGCGAAGTGTGGCTCTACCATGTTTCGGGTGGCGCCGGTGTGCCGCTGGTCAAGAAGCCCAATGAAACCCACCAGAAGGAATTGGGCGAACCGATTTTCGCGCCCGGCGGCAAACATATCTATTATACACGCAACACGACGCCCGGGCCGATTTTCGAATATGCGCAGGATTCGAACAATCAACTGTTCGCGATCGAACGCTACACCATAGAAACCGGCGAGACCGAAACTGTTGTCGGCGGGGAAGGTGGTGCGGTGCGTCCCACACCTTCGCCCGATGGCAAGAAGCTGGCCTATGTGCGGCGCGAAAAAACACGGTCAAAGCTCTATCTGCGCGATCTGGAGGCAGGCACGGACCGCAAGATATTCGACACGCTCGATCAGGATGTGCAGGAAACCTGGGCGGTGACCGGCGTTTATCCGAATATGGCGTGGACGCCTGATAGTTCGGCGCTTGTGTTTTGGGCGGGCGGGAAGCTGCGCAAACTGAATATCGGCAGTGGGGCGAGCGAAATCATCCCCTTCCGGATTGAGGATAGCCGTGGTGTGATCGACCCGCCGCGTCCGCCAGTCGCTGTTGCGCCCGACAGCTTTGAAACCAAAATCCCGCGCGGAGCCGTAGTTTCGCCCGATGGCAGCAAGGTGCTGTTCGAAACGCTGGGCAAATTGTGGGTCAAACCTATGGCTGGCGGCGAACCCCGCCGTCTGACCAACGATAATGCGGCAATGGAGGCCTATCCTGCATGGTCGCCAGACGGCAAAAGCATAGCCTTTGTCCGCTGGACCGATGCGGAACTGGGCGCCATCCACAGCGTGGCGGCCAGTGGCGGCACCAGCCGCGCGATAACCAAGGCGACCGGCCATTATGCCCGCCCGCGCTTCGCGCCCGATGGCAAGACGATTGTCTTTGAAAAGGGCAGCGGAGGAGGCCTTGTAAACCCTCGCGCCTCCGCCGAGCCGGGCATATATCGCGTGCCCGCAAGCGGCGGCGCGGCTACGCGCATTTCGCGCGACGGGGAAGCACCGCATTTTGGCGCATCGAGCGACCGGGTTTTCTTCACCACCAGCGATGGAAAGGGCGCGAAACTCGTCAGCTCCGACCTGAACGGTGAAGCAAAGCGCACCCATGCCGAGGGGGAAATGGTCAATGCCTATAGCGTGTCACCCGACGGCACCCATTTCGCTTTCCGGCAAAATTATCAGGCTTTCGTGATGCCGTTGATGCCGGGAACACAGGCGGTCACGGCTTCGCCCAATGGCGGGCCGATGCCGGTGACCAAAGCCAGCGGCGATGGCGCGGATTGGATCCACTGGTCGACGGGTGGCGCGAAGCTGCACTGGTCGCTCGGGCCGACATTGTTCAGCGCCGATCGCAGCGCGCTATTCGCCAATGCGCCGCTCGCCAAGGATGCGAAGCCGGTGAAGTTCGAACCGCCGAAAACCGGCGTATCGCTCTCCATGCGCGTCAATGCCGATAAGCCAAGCGGTCGCGTGGCGCTGGTAGGAGCGCGGGTGGTGACGATGGCGGGTGCCGATGGCGGCATCATCGAAAATGGGGTGGTCCTGATCGAAGGCAACCGGATTGCCCTAGTCGGCGATCTGGCCTCGACGACGATCCCGGCCGGTACGCCAACCGTCGACGTCAGCGGCAAGACGATCATCCCCGGCCTGATCGACGCGCATGCGCATGGGCCCTATGGTGTCGACGAATTTACCCCCCAAGTGAACTGGGCCGAAACGGTCAATCTCGCGCTGGGCGTTACAACCCGGCATGATCCGTCGAGCCGTTCGGCGCTGGTGTTCCCGGCTCTGGAAATGGTGCGTGCGGGCAAGATAATCGGCCCGCGCAGCTTTTCGACCGGCGAGATCGTCTATGGCGCAAAGAACCCGCATGTCTATGCGCAGATCGATAGCAAGGCCGACGCGTTGGCGCATATCCGCCGCCTGAAGGCGCAAGGCGCGCACAGCATCAAAAATTACAATCAGCCCCGTCGTGACCAGCGCCAGCAGGTTGTGGCGGCAGCGATTGAGGAGAATATGCGCTCGGTCGCCGAGGGTGGTTCGCTCTTCGGGCTCGACATGACACTGATTGCCGATGGCAACACGACTGTCGAACATAATGTCCCTGTCGAAACCTTTTATCAGGATGTGCAGCAATTCTTCTCGCGCTCAAAAGTGGGTTACACGCCGACATTGGTCGTGACCTATGGCGGCCCCGCAGCCGACCCCTATTGGCGTGCGCATACTGATGTGTGGAAGCAGCCCTTGCTGCAAAAGCATGTCCCGGAATCGGTGCTGATTGCAAATAATGCCCGCCGAACCATTGCGCCCGAAGACAATTATGTCGACGATGAAAGCGCGCGTGAAGCGGCCAAGCTGGCGCGGCTAGGTGTGCCAGTGTCGATTGGCGCGCATGGGCAGGAACCCGGCATCGCCGCGCATTGGGAACTTTGGTCCTTCGTGCGTGGCGGCATGACGCCGGTGGAAGCGCTGCGTGCAGGCACCATCGAATCCGCGCGCTCGCTTGGCTATGACAAGGATGTGGGATCGCTCGAGGCGGGCAAGCTGGCTGACCTGGTGGTGTTAGATGCCGATCCCACCGCCGATATCCGCAACTCCGAAAAGATCGCCAAGGTGATCATCAACGGTCGCCTCTACGACGCGGCAACGCTGAACGAGGAAATCACCGGCAACCGCAAACGGCCTGCCTATTGGTGGGAAGCGGGGCAGGGCGGTGGCAGCGGATCTGCGGGCGCCAGCGAAGCGGCGGGGCATCAGGACGGAGATTGAGACGCACAAGACCTGAGCCGTTGGCTCAGGTCTTTAGGCGAAAGCCAGACCCTCAAACTTGCCGGAATTGCGCCAGCCATCAATATAGTTGAAATAGGCGACCGCGCCTGCGGGATAGCCGGTGCCCAGCGCAGCAGGGGTTCCTTCCCAGCCTTGGCCTTCATTGTTGTAATAGCCGGGGGTGCAATCGGTGCCGCCGATGATCAGCCCCATGCCGGTCGACAACAAGGCGAGCCAGTCATCCTCCGCCTGCTTGGTCACTTCGTTGGTTCGGTGGCCGGATTGCAGGGTGTGGCTGACAATCGTCGAGATCGTCTTGGCGGAATCGACCAGATTGTGCGGCACGTTCGAAATCAGGTTCGCGCCCTGCGCCGGATGGACGATGAACATGTTGGGGAATCCATGAACATGGATGCCGTGCAGGCTGCGCATGCCCTCTGCCCAATAGTCGGATAGCTTCACGCCGTCCTTGCCGATGGTGTCAAAGCCCGAGCGCCGCTGATAGCTGGTGCCGACTTCAAAGCCCGACGCATAGATGATGCAATCGACCTCATATTCCTTGCCGCCGACCACAAGACCGTTTTCGGTAATCCGTTCAACGCCCTTGCCATCGGTATCGATCAAATGGGTGTTCGGATTGTTGAATGACTGCAGATAGGCGTCGTGGAAGCATGGGCGCTTGCAAAGCTGGCGGTACCATGCCTTCAGCTTTTCCGCCGTTTCCTTGTCGTTGACGATCGCTTCCGCCCGCGCGCGGATTTCTTCCATTTTCTGGTGATCGGTTTCCTCGAAGGCAGCCAAGATGCCTTCCGGATTCAGTTGCTCCGGCGGCAGATCGACCATTTTGGCGCGCATCCGGCGCGACATGTCGGTCCAGCCGTCGGCGACCAGATCGACTTCCGGAATGCCGATGCCGGAGAAATGCGCGGCGAAATTTTCGAGCCATTTATATTGCCAGCCGGGTTCCGAAATCTGGTCAAACCAGTCGGGGTCGATCGGCCCGTTGTTGCGCGCATCGACCGACGATGGGGTGCGCTGGAAAACGAAGAGTTCCTTCGCATCGCGCGACAGATGCGGAACCGCCTGCACCGATGTTGCACCCGTTCCGATGATAGCGACGCGTTTGTCGGCCAGCTTGGTCATCGGCGCGCCTTCGGGGCTGCCGCCGGTATAGCCATAGTCCCACCGGCTGGTGTGGAAGCTGTGCCCTTTGAAATTCTCGATGCCTGCAATGCCGGGCAGCTTTGCAACGTGCAGTGGCCCGGTGCCGAGGCCAACAAATTGCGCGGTAAAGGCATCGCCGCGATTGGTGCGGATTACCCAGCGCGCATGGGCGTCATCCCATTCAAGCGCGGTGACTTCGGTGTGGAGCAGGGCGTTATCATACAGCCCGAATGTGTTGCCAATGCGCTGGCAGTGCGAGAGGATCTCAGGGGCGTGGGCATAGCGTTCCGACGGCATATGCCCCGTCTCTTCGAGCAGCGGCATATAGATCATCGAAGCAGTATCGCATTGCGCGCCCGGATAGCGGTTCCAATACCAGGTGCCGCCAAAATCGCCGCCCTTTTCGACGATGCGGACATCCTCGACGCCAGCTTCCTTGAGCTTGGCGGCTGTCACCAGCCCGGCAAAGCCACCGCCGATAAAGGCAAAGGTCACATGGTCGGTAACCGGCTCGCGCGGTTGTACCGGAATATAGGGGTCTTCTTTATAATGGGCGAACCTGCCCGCAATCTCGACATATTGATCATTGCCATCTGCACGAACGCGCTTGTCGCGTTCTTCCGCATATTTTGAACGGATCGTCTCTATGTCGAGTGTCATATTATCCCGCTTTCGCTGCTACACTTTCCGGTAAGTCCTTGCCGAAAACCCGCTGGTAATATTCGGCCACCAGCGCCCGTTCCGCGTCGTCGCACTTGTTAAGGAACGACAGGCGGAAAGCGAAGCCGACATCCTTGAAGATGGCGGCATTCTGCGCCCAGGTGATCACCGTACGCGGGCTCATCACGGTCGAGATATCGCCGTTGATAAAGCCCTGACGGGTCAGGTCGGCGACCTTGACCATATTGGCAATCTGCGCGGCATCGCCCCCGGCCTTGGCGAGGACGATCTCGCTCTCGACCTGTGCAGGCAGATAGTTGAGGCCCACGACGATGTTCCAGCGGTCCATCTGGCCCTGGTTGATCTGCTGTGTGCCATGATACAGCCCGCTGGTGTCGCCAAGGCCCACCGTATTGGCGGTCGCAAACAGGCGGAACCAGGGGTTGGGGCGGATGACTCGGTTCTGGTCGAGCAGCGTCAGCTTACCCTCGGTTTCGAGCACGCGCTGGATCACGAACATCACGTCGGGGCGACCGGCATCATATTCATCGAACACGAGCGCGGTCGGCGTCTGCAAAGCCCAGGGCAACAGGCCTTCGCGGAATTCGGTCACCTGCACGCCGTCGCGCAGCACGATGGCATCGCGGCCGATCAGGTCGATACGGCTGATATGTGCGTCGAGGTTGATCCGGATACACGGCCATTTGAGGCGGGCGGCGACCTGTTCGATATGGGTCGACTTACCGGTGCCGTGATAGCCCTGCACCATCACGCGGCGGTTATAGGCAAAGCCTGCGAGGATCGCGAGCGTGGTGTCCGGGTCGAAGACATAGCTGTCGTCCATGTCGGGCACGCGCTCGTCGGCTTCGCTGAATGCGGGGCATTCCATATCGACGTCGATGCCAAACATCTCGCGCACATTCACCTGGGTGTCGGGTGCATCGAGGATAGTGGTTGCCCGGCTGTCAGGCTGGATGTTCGGTATGTCGGTCATGGTCTAGCTCGTCAGATAAAGGCTGGCGCGGTTTTGAGGTGCGTATAAGCGGCAATCACGTCTTGCAAAGCCTTTTCGTGGGTGCGGTCACCACCATTTTTGTCGGGATGATATTTGCGGACAAGCAGCGAGTAAGCCGAGCGCACCGCCTTGCGGTCGGCATCTTGGCCAAGCCCTAGCGTCTTTAGGGCGCTGCGATCTTCGCTGGATAGGAATTTGCCGTCGCTTCGGGGTTGCGGTGTTGCGGCTTCCATCCGCTTTTTGAAGCGCGCCGAAATGGCATCCAGCGGGTCGTGGAAATCGGCCCAGCGGGGTGGCGAATCGGCACCACCACTCGCCTTGAACGCCCGTGTTTCGCTCGGCCAGACGTTTAGCGGACTTTGCGCAGCCGCAATCTCTTCCGCAGTCAGCCCTTCGAACCAGTCATAGCCTGCATTGAATTCGCGGACATGATCGAGACAGAAATACAGATAGTCGCCGGGACCGTTGGGACCCGGAGGGCGGCCATAGGGGTTCGGCGCCCGGAATTCGCCCGGATGCTGGCAGCGCGGGTGCTGGCACACCTGCTGCGACCCGCGCATACGGCCATGGAATCGGTCTGGATTGCGCGGTGCAGACATGCTTTCCCCTTGGCCAAAGACACGCGATATGGGAAGAGGGAAGCCATGACAAAAGGGCCTATCCAAACAGAAATGGAAGCGTTGCTCAGCGCAGCCTTCTCCCCGACATATCTTGCTGTGATCAACGACAGCGGCAAGCATCGCGGCCATAGCGGCGACGATGGCTCGGGTGAAAGCCACTTCACCGTCGAAATCGAAAGCGCCGCCTTTGCAGGGGTCAACCGCGTGTTGCGGCAGCGGATGGTGAACAAAGCGCTCGGCGATCTGCCGGGTGAGCGCGTGCATGCGCTGGCGATCAAGGCGCAGGCACCCGGGGAGTAGTTATGCTGGTAGTCACCCCGACCTCGCACGATCTGGGCATGTTCAAGGTTCGCCGGACCCTGCCCAGCAAGGCGCGGATCATGGTGGGGCCGTTCATCTTCGTTGACCAGTTCGGCCCTGCGCATTTCGATATCGGGCAGGGCATGGACGTCCGCCCGCATCCGCATATCAATTTGGCGACAGTGACCTATTTATTCGAAGGCGCGATCGACCATCGCGACAGTCTGGGCACTTATGCGACAATCCGGCCGGGGGCGCTCAACCTGATGACGGCGGGCAGGGGCATCGTGCATTCGGAACGCACACCTGCAGCCGAGCGCGCCAGCGGCTCGCCAATTTCGGGCATGCAGACATGGCTTGCACTGCCCGATGGCAAGGAAGAGATCGATCCAGCCTTTGAACATGTCGCAGCCGATCAATTGCCGCAGATCGACGGCGAAGGAGTGACCGCGCGGATCATCATGGGCAGTTTGTGGGGTGCGACCGCGCCCACCACCCAGCATGCCGAAACCATCTATGCGGACATTGCAATGAACGCAGGGGCCGCCTTGCTGATCGACGCGCAAGCCGACGAACGCGCGGTCCTTGTCGCAATGGGTGAAGCCAGCCTTGATGGGCAACCGCTGGAAACGCACAGCCTCTATATCCTGCAGCCGGGTGTACCGATGACATTGCGCGCCGGAAGCGATGCGCACGTGATGCTGCTGGGCGGTGAAGCCTTCAAGACACCGCGCCATGTCTGGTGGAATTTTGTCAGTTCTTCGCGCGACCGGATCAATCAGGCGAAAGATGATTGGAAGGCCGGTCGCTTTCCAAAAGTTCCGGGCGATGAAATAGAATCGATCCCGATCCCCGAAATTCCGCTGACGCGCAGCGAGATTTGACAAATTTATACAATACGCTTCGCTTTTTCCTGTTAATACAATTCTTTGTAGGTCTGGGTCGCGGAGAATATTGTGCTGAAATCGTCTTTAAGGCGCATATATCTTTCGACAGATGTGGAACTCGATTGCTGCGTAATTGGCGATCCATCAAATCAACCGATAATTTTTCTGCACGGATTCCCTGAATCTCATCGCACCTGGCGGCATCAGTTACTTGCGCTCTCCGAAAACTATTATTGTATCGCGCCGGATCAGCGTGGATATCGTGGTTCCTCCAAGCCGACGGACGTCAACGCTTACACTGCCGATCAATTGACCGCTGATGTTTTTGCGCTGGCAGATGCTCTCGATGTCGAGAATTTCACGATCGCCGGGCATGACTGGGGCGGTGCGATAGCCTGGAGTGTCGCGCTCAATGGCCAAGCAGGAGGATTGAGCCCGCAATGGGCTGGGCGCGTGACGCGGGCTATGATCGCCAATGCGCCGCATCCTTGCATTTACCAACGAGCCATAGTCAACGATCCCATCCAGCGGGCATCGGCACAATATATCCGCTTTTTTCGTGATTCAGCGAGTGATGCGATCATTGCCAAGGGCGGGTTGCTGCCGTTGCTGCAACGGGTCTGGGGCTGGCAGAAACCGGAGGCGATGGATGCCTATGAATATGGCGAACTGCTAGCAGGCTGGGAAGATCGCGACGCTGCGGTTGCGATGTTGAACTGGTACCGCGCTTCAAACATTACGGTTCCGTTGATAGGTGCAGCAGCGGACGTGCCTAAATGGGCAGCAGGTGCCTTTCCCAAACTGAACATCCCCACATTGCTGGTCTGGGCGATGGAAGACAAGGCGCTGTCGCCGTCCAATATCGAAGGCATCGAGGAACTGGTCCCCAATATCCACATCGAACGCGTGGCTAATTGCGGCCATTTTGTAACTTGGGAAAAGCCCGACGCGGTGATTGCTGCATTGGAGAAATTTTTGGCGTAAGACCTGCCTCTATGAGCAAGCCACGCCCGCATCTGTTTCGCACGCGCGACGCGCATAACCACAGCCCTGTCACCTATATCGAGCTGTTTTTCGACCTCGTTTTTGTCTTTGCGATCACCCAATTATCGCACCGTTTGCTGGCGCACCTGACACCGTTAGGGGCGTTGGAAACGCTGGTGCTGTTGCTCGCGGTCTGGTGGGTGTGGATCTATACGAGCTGGGTCACCAACTGGCTGGATCCCGAACGCGCGCATGTGCGGCTGATGCTGATCATATTGATGACATCGGGTCTGGCGCTGTCTGCGGCCATTCCGGAAGCATTTGAAGCCAATGGCCTGCTCTTTGCCTTATCCTATGTTTTCATGCAGCTATTCCGCACGCTTTACATGGTCTGGGCATCGGCAGGCGTGAATGACGGACGGAGACGCAACTTCATCCGGATAGCATTCTGGTTTCTGCTTTCGCTGCCACTCTGGATCGCGGGTGCGCTTAGCGAACCGACCATGCGCCTGCTGTTCTGGGTCGCTGCCCTGGCTGTTGAATATGCCGGTCCCTACACCTTGTTCCCTACACCCGGATATGGCCGCTCCAAACCGAGCGATTGGGACATTTCGGGCGCGCATATGGCCGAACGCTGCGCACTGTTCATGATCATTGCGCTGGGCGAGGCGGTGTTGCTTACCGGGGCGACCTTTGCCGATCTGCAACGAACTACGCCGACATGGATAGCGTTTATCGCCAGCTTTATCGGAATCGCCACCATGTGGTGGATATATTTCGATATCGGCGCGAAACGGGGTTCGCAGCTGATTGCCGAAAGCGAGAATGTCGGTCTGCTTGCGCGGACGGCCTACACCTATCTGCACATTCCGATCGTGGCTGGCGTCGTGGTGACTGCTGTAGCAGACGAGAAGATGCTCGCGCATCCTGTCGGCCATAGCGACCTGTCCTTCATTATCGTGGCTATTGGCGGACCTATGCTGTTTCTGTTCGGCAACCAGATGTTCAAATGGGTGACGTCAGGCGCGCGCATTCCGCCCTTTTCGCACTTTCTCGGGCTATTCGCTCTGGCCGTCGTCGGCGTAGGTGGCTGGCTGGGGCATTGGCAACCGCTGACCGTGGGCGTGTCTGCAACTGCAGTGCTGCTCTTTACCGCCATATGGGAATGGTTTTCGCTGCACGGTGGCTGGCAACGCTGGGCCCCCTGGATGGGGCCGTTGTTTAACCGGTTCGGCCGAACCAGCTGATCGACGCGCCGTGCGGGTGACAGGCGGCCAGATGCAGCTCGTCACCCGAGGGCCACAGCCTCAGCTGCAATTGCATCGGCGAAATGGCGGGCGGATCGGGCTCGAATGACAGCCAGCCGAGGGGGCGATCCTCGGTCGCCGCTTCAGCTGCTTTCAGAATAGCCGCCTCGGTCCGGACTTGGGCGTGGGCAGGCATATATTGCCAGAACACGCTGTGCATGACGATGCGCACGATGCCCTCGGATTGAGGTTCCGCCAGTTTGCGTTCGATCCAGTCTGCGGCATCGCCTGCTTCGACAGCCGGAGGATGCGCTCGCGCAGTCGCAATCGCCGCCTCCAGCCGCGCCAACCGCTCGTGCTGGTCGGGCCAGCAATAAGCGAGCAACCGGGCAGCGATAGCTTCATCGCGGACATCGAGCGGGTTTTGGTCTACACCGTTTCGAGCATTGATTTGCGGCCATTTGCCGTCGGGCGCATCGCCCTTCCAATCTGGCATAATGCGTACTGCTGCGTCGCTCGGTCCTGCCTTCAGTCCCCCCAGATTGTAGTAGAAGCGGTCGAGGTTGAGATTGAGACCGGCACTCGATCCCAGTTCGAGCAGTTCGATAGGCATGGCGAGTCGCTTTGCCGCGACCATCAATCCAGCCATCAGGGCGGCGCTGCGTCCGACCTCGTTGGTTTGCGGAGGGCTGTCGAGCCACGGGTAGAGCCAGTCGTCCCATTCGACCAAAACACGCTTCAGCACGGCGTCAAAATCGCTCGCTCCGGTTATATACAAAGCCGTCAACTCAGCGTCCTGACCTGACCGCGCCAAGGCGTGCAATCCCCCGGCAATCCGTAGTTTCAGCGCGTCTGCCATCGGGTCGCCGGGCCAATCCACTATTCGCGCCCCGGTGCGACTATTGTGGTCGAGTATTATCGCCAATGTATCGAGAACATCTGCCGTCAGCGGCGAGTGCATCGCGCGGCATCCGGCGGCCTGCTGACGAAAGGCATTTCGTATCGCTTCGGACATGCACTACTCCTTGCCCTTGCTGCATCGCACAAGTAAAGCGCGCCGACAATGACTGCGCCAATCATCTTTGCCATCCCCAAGGGACGAATTCTCGACGAAGCTTTGCCGTTGATGCAGGCTGCCGGAATCGAACCCGAAGCGGCCTTCTTCGATAAGGAGAGCCGTGCGCTGATGTTCGACACCAACGACTCGGGCGTGCGGATCATCCGTGTGCGCGCCTTCGACGTTGCGACCTTCGTCGCGCATGGTGCCGCGCAGGCGGGCATCGTGGGTTCGGACGTGATCGACGAGTTCGACTATTCGGAGCTTTACGCCCCGGTCGACCTCGACATTGGCCATTGCCGCATCTCTGTCGCAGAGCCTGCCGAACTGGCAGCAACCGACGATCCGCGTAGCTGGAGCCACGTCCGCGTCGCGACCAAATACCCCAATCTGACACGCAAACACTTCGCCGCGCGCGGGGTGCAGGCGGAATGTGTGAAGCTGAACGGAGCGATGGAAATCGCGCCCCTGCTGGGCCTTTCAAGCCGCATTGTCGACCTTGTGTCGTCGGGCAAAACGCTCAAGGAAAACGGGTTGGTGGAGGTGGAAAAGATTGCCGATGTCTCGGCGCGCCTTGTCGCCAACCGGGCTGCTTTCAAGACCGACGAACGGGTCGCAGCTCTGGTCGAAAAATTCCGGGCGGCAGTCGGTGCTTAGGCTTTCGATCAGTCAGCCGGATTTCGACCGCCAGTTTGACAAGCTGGTGAGTGGTCGGCGCGAGGCCGAGGCCGATGTTTCGGCTATCGTCGAGCAGACGATCCGCGATGTCCGCGCGCGCGGCGATGTCGCCCTTCTGGAGCTGACTGAGCGCTTTGACGGTTTCAGCCTGAGCGAGCAGGGCTGGCTGATTACGGCGGAGGAATGCAAGGCCGCCTATCAGGCACTGGCGCCGGAACTGCGCGATGCGCTGAAACTCGCGGCGCAGCGCATCAAGGCCTATCACAAGGCGCAACTGCCCAAGGATCGGGACTATCGCGACAAGGAAGGTGTGCGGCTGGGTGCGCGCTGGAGCGCGGTTGATGCTGCTGGCGTTTATGTGCCCGGCGGTCGCGCGGCCTATCCATCCTCGGTGTTGATGAACGCCATTCCGGCAAAGGTTGCGGGCGTCGAACGTCTTGTGATGGTCACACCGACGCCGCAGGGTGAGGTCAATCAGACCGTCATGGCTGCCGCCTATCTGGCAGGGGTCGATGAAATATGGCGACTGGGCGGCGCGCAGGCGATTGCCGCGCTCGCTTATGGTACCGACCGCATATCGCCGGTTGATGTGATCACCGGCCCCGGCAACGCTTGGGTGGCGGAAGCAAAGCGCCAGCTTTATGGTGTGGTCGGTATCGACATGGTCGCCGGCCCGTCCGAGATTGTTGTCGTTGCAGATGGCAAAAACAAGCCCGAATGGATCGCCGCAGACCTGCTAAGTCAGGCCGAGCATGATCCGACCAGCCAGTCGATCCTGTTCACCGACGATGCCGAATTTGCAGACAGAGTGGCTGCGCAAGTCGACATGCAACTCGCGCAGCTCGCAACAACAAAGGTTGCATCCGAAAGCTGGCAGACCAATGGCGCGATCGTTGTCGTCCATAAGCTTGAAACAGCCATGCCGCTGGTCAACCGGCTGGCAGCCGAGCATCTGGAACTGGCTGTCGACGACAAGCGCGCTGAAAAGCTGTTCGATCTGGTTCGCCATGCCGGTTCGGTTTTCCTTGGCCGCATGACGCCTGAAGCGATTGGCGATTATGTCGCTGGCCCGAACCATGTGCTGCCAACCGGACGCCGTGCCCGCTTTTCGTCAGGGCTGTCGGTGCTCGATTTTATGAAGCGCACCAGCTTCATCGCGCTCGACAAAAAGGCGCTGAAGGCGATTGGCCCGGCGGCTCTGGCCTTGGCCGAAGCCGAGGGCCTGCCCGCGCATGCCGAAAGCGTGAGAAAGAGATTATGAGCAAACCCCGTTCCAAAGCCCGCGCCGCCGCGCGGCTCGCCGCCGTGCAGGCGCTTTACCAGATGGACATGGAGTCGATCGGGATCGCCCGTCTGCTGTCCGAATTTCACGCCCACCGTCTGGGTGCCGAAATCGAAGATGCGCAATATGCCGAAGCCGATATCGACTTTTTTGATGATCTGGTTGCAGGTGTTGATGCTCGGCGCGAAGAGATTGACGCCTTGATCGAAGCCAAGCTGGGTGAGCAATGGAAGATTGGGCGCCTCGACAAGACGATGCTGCAAGTGCTTCGTGCCGGCGCCTATGAATTGCTTGCGCGCGCAGATGTGCCGACCGGGGCGGTGATCGACGAATATGTCGACGTGGCGCATGCCTTTTTTGACAAGAAAGACGCCAAGTTCGTCAATGGCTTGCTCGATGCCGTGGCAAAGGAAAAGCGGGCCTGACCGCTGAATCCGCCTTCATCGAAATGATGCGCGCAATAGCGCGTGACCCCGCGGCGCGCGGATTGATGGACGATACGGCCGTTATCGATCTCGGCAGCGAAACCCTAATTCTTACCCACGACATGATGGCGGAGGATGTGCATTGGTTGCCCAAAGCCGACCCTGCAGATGTCGCATGGAAACTGGTGTCAGTGAACCTTTCCGACCTTGCAGCCAAAGGTGCGCGACCATTGGGTGTGCTGCTGGGGTTCATGCTGGGAGTCAGCAACTGGGACAAGCGCTTTGCCGAGGGGTTGCAACGTGCGTTGGCACACTATGAGGTTCCGCTGCTGGGCGGCGATACGGTTTCAAACAAGGGTGACAAAAGGGCGGTGGGATTGACTGCCGTCGGTGCTGCTACACATTTACCAGTGCCGTCGCGGAGCGGCGCACGGGCAGAGGATGTGCTTTATGTCACCGGCACGCTTGGAGATGCACTGGCGGGTTTCGAGCTTGCTGAAGCCGGGTTGGAAGGTGTTGACGAACTGACCTCTGCCTATCACCGGCCTGTGGCGAGGTTAAGCGAGGGACAAGCGCTGGCCGCCATCGTGACCGCGATGATGGACGTTTCCGATGGCCTGCTGCTCGATGCCGAACGCATGGCCGCCGCAAGCAAGGTTGAAATCCGGATCAACATCGATGCGATCCCGCTCAGCGCCGCCTATCGCGCGATGCGCGGCGACAGCCTAGATAGCCGCTTGCAGGCGACCTCGTGGGGTGACGACTACCAACTGCTTTTCACGGCACCTTCGGGCATCACTTTGCCCGTTCCGGCAACCGCTATCGGCCGTGTGATAGTCGGTTCGGGAATCGCGCTGTTTGAGGCCGACCTGCCCATACCACTGCCCCCCTCGCTCGGTTATCAACACCATTGACTCATTTGGCTGATTCCTGCGGCTTTTAAGGGTTGCCTAAGCCTTTAATCCACAGCATAGCAGCGCGGCTTGCGCCCTTGTCCTCTCGGGCGCGGTCGCAAAAAAAGTGGGAATTTAGGGGGAAGGAATCTCCATGTCTTTGACATTAATCGCAATTATTTGCGGTGGCTTGGCCATAGTCTACGGCTTCGTCACCAGCCGCCAGGTGCTCAGCGCCTCGGCAGGCAATGAGAAAATGCAGGAAATCGCAGCCGCCATTCAGGAAGGCGCACAAGCCTATCTGGGTCGCCAGTATCGCACCATTGCCATTGTTGGCGTGGTTGTTGCTGTGCTGGTTGCTGCGTTCCTGGGCGTCATCCCGACCATCGGCTTCGTCATCGGCGCCGTATTGTCGGGTGTGGCAGGCTATATCGGGATGAACATCTCGGTGCGCTCGAATGTGCGAACGGCTGCTGCCGCACAGACCGGCCTTCAGGCTGGCCTGACCATGGCCTTCCGTGCTGGTGCAATCACCGGCATGCTCGTCGCTGGTCTCGCCTTGCTCGCGATTGCCGTGTTCTTCTGGTATCTGACCGACGTATCGATGCTCGCGCCCAACAGCCGCGAAGTTGTCGACGCGCTGGTTGCTTTGGCCTTTGGCGCATCGTTGATCTCGATCTTCGCGCGTCTCGGCGGTGGTATCTTCACCAAGGCCGCTGACGTCGGCGCCGACCTTGTCGGCAAGGTCGAAGCCGGCATTCCCGAAGACGATCCACGCAACCCGGCGGTTATCGCCGACAACGTCGGTGACAATGTCGGCGACTGCGCCGGTATGGCAGCTGACTTATTCGAAACCTATGTCGTCACCGTTGGTGCAACGATGGTCCTCATCGCGCTTCTGGTGAAGGGCGTAACCGACAGCGCGCTGTTCCTGAACCTGATGAGCCTTCCGCTCCTCATCGGCGGCGTGTGCGTCGTAACCTCGATCATTGGCACCTATTTCGTCCGTCTGGGCGGTGGCACCAATGTCATGGGCGCGATGTACAAGGGCTTCCTTGTCACTGCCGTGCTTTCGGTTCCGGCGATCTGGTTCTCAATCAGCTATGCCATGGGTGGCATGGAAACGGATGTGGGCGGTTTCACCGGTCGCACCCTGTTCTATTGCTCGCTGCTCGGCCTGATCATCACCGGCCTTATCATCTGGATCACCGAATATTACACCGGCACCAACTATCGACCTGTTCGGTCGATCGCCAAGGCTTCGGAAACCGGCCACGGCACCAACGTCATCCAGGGTCTGGCTATCAGCCTTGAATCGACCGCGATGCCGACGATCGTGATCTGCGCTGGCATCATCATTGCTTATCAGCTGGCTGGCGTTATCGGGATTGCCTTTGCGGCAACCGCGATGCTCGCACTGGCGGGTATGGTCGTGGCGCTCGACGCATATGGTCCGGTGACGGACAATGCGGGCGGTATTGCCGAAATGGCAGGTCTGGACGATAGCGTCCGTGAAAAGACCGACCTACTCGACGCCGTGGGTAACACTACCAAGGCCGTGACCAAAGGCTATGCCATCGGTTCGGCGGGGCTTGCAGCGCTCGTGCTGTTCGCATGCTACACCACCGACCTTCGCGAGTTCTTCCCGAACCTGACGGTTAATTTCAGCCTCGAAAATCCCTATGTCATCGTCGGGCTTCTGCTCGGCGCGCTCCTCCCGTACCTCTTCGGTGCGATGGGCATGACCGCTGTGGGCCGTGCGGCTGGCGAAGTGGTGAAGGACGTACGCGACCAGTTCGCAAACGATCCGGGCATCATGACCTTCAAGTCTAAACCGAACTATGCTCGTACGGTTGACCTGGTGACCAAGGCGGCGATCAAGGAAATGATCATCCCGTCGCTGTTGCCTGTGCTGGCACCGATTGCGGTCTATTTCATCATCACGGCGGTTGCAGGCCAGGCAGAGGGCTTTGCTGCTCTCGGCGCGCTCCTGCTCGGTGTGATTGTGGGCGGTCTGTTCGTTGCCATCTCGATGACCTCGGGTGGTGGCGCATGGGATAATGCCAAGAAATATATCGAAGACGGCCACCATGGCGGCAAGGGATCGGAAGCCCATAAGGCTGCCGTGACCGGCGACACCGTGGGCGATCCGTACAAGGACACTGCGGGCCCAGCGGTGAACCCGATGATCAAGATCACCAACATCGTCGCATTGCTGCTGCTCGCAGCACTCGCGCACGGCGCCGTCTGATCTGATCCTTCATATGTAAAAAATTGACCCCGCCGGAGCGATCCGGCGGGGTTTTTCTTTGGAATTCCATCGAGTTTAACCAATCATCGATTGTTGTTGGTCGAATTTTGGAAACGGGTGACGACCGCTGCTTGCTTCAAAAATGCAAGGCGATACTATTGCAAAAGTAATATCGCTTTGGGGGAGTTCTCAAGAATGGATCTGAAATTTGCCAATTTGCTCGTCGCTGTTCCAGCATTGGTATATGCTGCGTTGGTCGTCCCTGCCGTCGCACAGGAATCGAGCGGAGTTGCCGAGCGTGTCGAGCAAGGGCGTGTAGCGACTGAAGTTTTTGGACGTCGACCCTTCATGCAGTCGCCCCGACTGTCTCCCGACGGAACGAAGATCGTAACACAAATGGGCCGCAAGGGCGTCGATTTTCTGGGTATTATTGATCTGAACAAGCCGGGTTCGCCCCCAGACTTTTTCCTGCAGACCGAAGAATTTCGTGAAGTGGGTGACCGTACTGTCGCTAACTGGCGCTGGGTAGGCAATCGAACGGTTCTTATGACGCTTGTCTCGCGTGAGACATTCTTTGGCAATCGCGCCGATCTGACTCGGCTAATCGCTTATGATCTCGAAACCAAAAAGCTCACTCCTCTCGCGTGGGAGGGAACCACCGCCAACGGGTCAAACATACTCCATGTCGACCATGAGAATGAAACCATATTGCTGCAGCGCGGTGCGTTCCGAAATGGTGAGCGCCGTTTCAAGCCTGAAGTCATTAACGTAGCGGTTCGAACCGGCAAATTTGATACTGTTATGCAACCCAATCCAGAAGTGGATTCGTGGATTGCCGATGGAAAGGGTGTGATCAGAGCCTCGGTGGGCAATGATCGTGATACCGGCAAAGTTCGCATAATGTATCGGTCGGGCAGCAACGGTCATCTGGAGACCGTTTACAACAAAGCTGACCCAACATTCACCTCAGCGGAATCCTATCCGGAAATTTTCCTCGACGAACCGAATATGGCGTTGGCAACCAGCAATCGTGACGGCTTTCAGAAAGTCTATAAACTGAACATGAAAACCATGGAACCGGTTGGCGCTCCATTATTTTCGGTCGATGGCTATGACGTTTCGGCCTTGATTCCCGACTATCACAATAATCGCTTGGCAGGCGTAAGCTACACAAGCGATCGGTTCAGAGTGAAATATTTCGACCCCAAGCTGGCTGAAATCCAGAAGATTCTGGATGAAGATTATGGTCCTGGAAATGCGGTTATTGGATCTTATGACAAGAGCTATGATCGACTGATTGTCGCTTTGGCGAAGCCCGAGCAGCGATGGACCTATCATCTCTACGATATAAAAACCGGAGATTTCCGTCGTCTTGGCTATGCGGACGATACCCTGCGCAATGCACAACTCAATCCGGTAAAGATGGTGCGCTATCCGGCGAGTGATGGCGAATCGATAGAGGCGGTGTTGACCCTGCCGCGTCACCGTCTCGGCAAGAAAAACCTGCCCGTAGTCATGATTACCCATGGAGGTCCGTTCGGCCCGAGAGATGACGCTAGCTTTGACAGTTGGGCGCAGGCTATTGCGGAACTCGGCTATGTCGTCGTGCAGCCCAACTATCGTGGATCGGGCGGTTACGGCAAAGAATGGATTAGCAAAGGCCGTGCAAACGGTTTTGGACTGCGGATGCAGGATGATCTCAATGATGCGATCGATTATCTGGCGCGCGAGGGGGTCGTTGATCCCAAACGCGCATGCATGATGGGCTGGTCTTATGGCGGTTATGCGTCAGCACGCGCCGCGCAACGCGATCCTGATCGCTGGCGCTGCACGATCGCTGGCGCCGGTGTTTATGATCTGCCTGAAATGCGTGCCTATGATGTCGACTATCTCGGGACTTTCGGCGCCAACTATCTTGCAAAGGGCGCTGCCGAACTTTCAGAGGTGTCGCCAGCCCGGAATGCAAAAGGAAAATGGTCGCCGATCATGATCGTGCATGGCGAACGCGATCAACGCGTGCCTGTCGGTCAGGCGCGGATATTGGTTCGTGCATTGAAATCTGCCGGAAAAAAGCAGGGGCAGGATTTCGAATATCTGGAACAACCCAAAAATACGCACAATTTGCCCTATGATGACGTCCATATCGAATGGCTGGAGGCAGCGGAGAAGTGGCTGATGAAGCACAATCCTGCTTACATAGAAGCCGACGGGGACAAGGCTCCTCCTATTACCGTTGCCACAAAGTAGGGGGCAAAGCCGTTTCGCCTAATCGGTCGCGTTAGAACAATTTTCGTTTTTTGTTGCTATCACCAAATGGCAATAAGGAAATTTCGATTGATGACCGTTTTTGGCGCATCTTTTTCTGCAGATGCCAGTGAACAACATCTTGCGGCGCAAACTGCACATGCGCCGCAAGATGTTCTGCGCGCCGAAATGTGTGCTTGGAGGCAAGCTGTTGCTGATCCAGTTTACTGTGCCCAATGGGACATGCTTGCTGCCGAGGCGACCGAACCAAATGCTTTTGTCGAACGGTGGTACCTCTGTGCCGCGTTGGACGCTTTAGACAAAAATAATCACATATATCTGGCCACGATATGGCACACCGACGAAATGATCGGCTTGATGCCTTTGCATTGCGAAACCCGATATGCTGGACTGCCAGTGCGCACCGTGCACAACTGGCTAAACCACAATGCCTTTCTTGGAACCTCACTAGTAGCACGGACCAAAGAACGACAATTTTGGACAGCGTTGCTATCCCTTTTTGATATAGAGAATTGCGGTTCTCTGTTCGCACACTTCAAAGGATTTGCACTCGACGGCACTGTAGCGAAGGCTTTGGAAGAGATATGTCGGGAGCAACGCCGCCGTTTTGCCTTGTTCCACCGCGAAGAACGGGCGCTGCTTGAACATGGTCTTTCACCTGAAGCCTATCTTGAGGCTACGTTACGAGGCAAGAAGCGTAAGGAGTTACGGCGGCAGCAGAACCGGCTGGCTGAACTGGGGCAATTGGATTTTCAGCGCACCGATGGCAGCGAGGAGATCGACGGTTGGATCGACGAATTTCTCGCCCTTGAACGGCGCGGCTGGAAAGGGGCCAATGGCTCTGCGCTCGACTGTGCCGATAGCACCCGCAATCTGTTTCGTGGCGCGCTCCACGGTGCTGCCAATGAGGGTAAGCTCGAACTGCTCGCGCTGCGTCTCAATGGGCGCGCTATCGCCATGCTGGTCAACTTCCTGACACCGCCGGGGGCATTCTCTTTCAAGACCGCGTTTGACGAGGATTATGCGCGTTTCTCGCCCGGAGTCTTGCTGCAGCTTCACAATTTGGCGTTGCTCGAACGTGATAATATCGAATGGTGCGATAGCTGTGCGGCGCAGGATCATCCGATGATCGACAGCATCTGGTCTGGCCGCAGAGCGATTGGCCGATATTCGGTTGCGATTGGCGGGCCGGTCCGCCGTGCAGGTTTTGCCCTTTTGCTGGCTGCGGAAAAGGCGAAAGGCCGATTGCGTCAGATCAATGCAGGAAAAATACATAAAGACAATGAGATGTCGTCATGACCCAGATTTTCAATGAAGATATCCGCGCGGAATTTGCGCGCAACTATCCCGAAACACCGCACCGTTTGCGGCATAATCTGCGCGATCATCCGCTGCTGACACTCGAAGCACTGGCGAAGCTCAGTGAGAGCCTGCCTGTAGCGTCGATCGAATATAATAAAGGCGACCTGCCCACGGGCGTCGATCCGAATTCGGATATCGCCAATGGTCTGTCTATCGGCGATACGATCCGCAATGTCGATACATGCCGCAGTTGGGCGGTGCTCAAAAATATCGAGCAGGTACCGGTATATAGCACTTTGCTGCTTGAACTGCTTGGTGAGTTGAAGCCGGTAATCGAGGCAAAGACTGGGGCGATGCTGATGCCGCAAGGGTTCATTTTTGTGTCTTCGCCCGATGCCGTCACGCCCTATCATTTCGATCCCGAGCACAACATCCTGCTGCAATTGAAGGGCAGTAAGACAATGACGCAGTTCCCGGCTGGCAACCCCGTCTATGCGCCTGACGAAACGCATGAAGGCTATCACACCGGTGGACATCGAAACCTTGTCTGGCGTGATGAACTGGCAGCAGGGGCAACCGACTGGCAACTCCAACCCGGCGAGGCCGTCTTCGTTCCTGTGATGGCACCGCACCATGTGAAGGTCGGGCCAGAGCCATCTATCTCGCTGTCGATCACCTGGCGCAGCGACTGGAGCTATGCCGAGGCAGATGCCCGCGCCTTCAACAGCATCCTGCGCAAATCGGGCATGCGCCCGCGCGCGCCGGGCCGCTACCCTGCACAGAATATGGCCAAAGCCTATGCTTGGCGGGTCATTCGCAAGCTGAAAGGGTCTGGCTAGAACCGCTTACGGAAGCTGAGTTCGAACACCCGGCCCTGCGGATCAAGGAAGCCACGCTGATAGCTGAGTGGTGTTGCGCCTGTATTGTCGCGAACCTTGATATAGTCGTTGAGCAGATTTTCGACGCGGAACGCGATGCGGCTGCCTTTCAGGAAGGGTAGCTTCTTGGTCAGGTTGCCGCGCTGGTCGAGGCTGATGAACAGGAAGCTGTTTAGGCTGAACTGGTCACTGAAATAGAGATCGCTGCTTCCGGGAAGTCCGCTGCCATCGGCGCGGGTTGCACCGCGATAACTGCCTTCGAAACGCAGCCCCATGCCCTTATGAAAAACGCCGCCGTTGAGCGATAGTTCGTGCCGTGGTGACCCACCAAGACTGCTGGTTGCGGAACCGTCGAGCAAGTCGAGCACCGGCACGCCGGGAGCGATCAGGATTTCGTCTTGCAGGCGATAGGTGTGGTACAGCGCAATCTGCCAGCGGCTCGGCGGGCCACCACCGGGCATCATGCCCATGGGGCCGCGTCCGCGACCGGGGCCGCCTGCGCCGGAACCGCGCCCGCCACCGCCTGGCGCACCGACACCTGGCCCGCGTTGCGGTTGTTTGCCGATGGGGCCAGACATGTTGAAGCCCCAACGAATGCGTTCGGAGCGTTCTTCGGCGAAGTTTACCGGTCGCTGGTCAAGCCGGATCAGTTGCCCGTTGGCATCGCGGGTCACGCGGCCGGGGAAAGCGGATTCGATTTCGGGCGTCAGCAGCGGAAAGGAAGAGGTCGTATTCTCGCTCTTATTCTTGAAATATTCGACCTGCAGGCTGAAACCTTCGATGAACTTCGGGGCCCAGTCGAGGCCGATTTTCAAATCCTTGCGGTTTTCGGCGAGCAAAGCTGGATTGCCGCCGGTCACAAGATCGATAAACCGGCTCTCGCCGCGCGCGAAGTCATAATAGGCGACATTGGGCGTCACGATCGTCGGGTTGCCCAACTGGCCAAGGCCGGGGGCGTTCTCGTCTCCGATGATAGATGCTGAAAGCGACAGCCCCTCGATTGGCGACCAACGCAGGCCAGCGCCATATTCGATCAGCGTGCCGAAATCCGACAGGTCGGTAAAGCCCATATTACCGTTGATCGAAAAATCGCCGATCGCGCCCAGCGCACCCACTCCGCGGTCAACCAGTGGAATTTCGACGTTGAAGGCGCTATTGATATTGTCGCGATTGAGTCCAACGACGGAATCCACGCCACGTCGATAGGCGCTGCTGTCGATCGTCTGGCGGTCATAGCCATTGCGGATCGTCATCTGCACGTCGCCTGAGGGAAGCTCAAACAGCGTGCCCGAAAAGGTGCTGCGCAGCGACAGCGTCCCTGTCGTGCTGTCGGCAGTGTCGGGCGCGACAAAGAGCAGATTTCTGCCCAAATCCGGCGCAAAGGGATTGACTGTCCCCGCCGCTATGCCTGCACGCAGATCGGCATAATCGCCATTGGTCTGGGTAACGGTTTCGGTGTCGACTAGGGTATAGTCCCCAGTGAGGGCCAGCCGCCAGTCAGCGAGCAGAGTGTTGAACGAAACGCCGCCTTGTGCGGTTTGCGTTTTTACATCGCGGGTCAAAGGCCGCGGATCGGCGAAATAGCGGTTGAGCGTGACATCTGTTGCAAATGGCGAGAAGGGGTTTGTCGCTGGAACGGCTAGGCTGGCAAAGGGCAGGCCGAGCAGGCTCTGCTGGTCCTGCATTTCAAAACGCCCGTTGATCGACAAATTGGTCTGGGGGCCAAGCACCTTGCTCCATGTCGCATTGGTTGAAAAACGCTGTGAACTGGGCTGCAGCGTCCGGAAGGAGCCCAAGTCACCCGATGCGGCTAAATTGGCGGTGCCTGCAAAGCCGGCCAGTGTAGGGTTCGATGGAATAGCCGCTACGGTTACGATTTGTCCTGCAAGCGCACTCAAAGTCGGATCGATTTCTCCGCCAACACCGTTGCCCGTGATATTGCCTGCCAACGCAAAAGGCGCAGATGCATTGCTCGGGATGATCGCGCGTTCGTCCTCGGTTAACCGGCTACTGCTTTCGAACTGCGTGTCGATGTTGAGTCGGTTATTCTCGCCGATGCGGGTGAAGGTGGCTTCGAACTCCTTGGTGGTGAGGCCGCCTTTCTCGGGCAATTTGAAATCATATTCGACATTAAACGATGCGAAATCGGGTTTCAGGATGAAGTTGACGACGCGCTGGTCGGGACGGAAGCCATATTTCAGCGCAACTTCTTCGGGGAATATCTGGACTTGGCGGATCGCTTCGGGGGGGAGGTCGCGTAACTCGCGGAAGCTCGATACGCGCTGTCCGTTCAACAGGATGACAGGAGGACCGCCACCACCGCGCCCGCGTCCCGAACCGGCCTGCGGTGCAACAGCGGCCAGCAGGTCGCTGATCGACGAAGCCCCAATAGCGGCAATGTCACCTTCGGACAGTTCATCGATGGGTGGCGCGTCGGTATCGATCGACCCGGGCAACCGTGTTGCCGTTACAATGATGTCGGGCGTTGCTGTCTCGTCATCTGCAGCTTCGGTATCGACGACCGGGGCCTGGTTTTCGGAGGCTTCCAGTGCTTCCTCGCCGACCGCATTGGCCATTGCTGGCGTTGCCACAGCTGCGGCAAGCGCAACCAGACTGGAAGAAATCGGGGAAATGCGGGGAGAGGGCATTATGGGTTCCGTTATATTCTTGGTTTCGGTGGCCTTTATCGCGATAGCTTGTCGCAGATACAGCCCATAGATGTCACAATTTGTCGCAGCTATCAGGCAAAAAGCCCGTAATCTTCGACGAACCGATTGAAGCCGCATGCTCTTCCCTTTTTGTGACAAAAGGCCTAAGGGCGCTCCCAAGTTGAACTACAGAAACTTCACAGGGGCCGAATGGCAAAAGAAGAACTGATCGAAATGCGCGGAACGGTGCGCGAATTGCTGCCCAACGCGATGTTCCGTGTGGAACTGGAAAATGGCCACGAAATCCTTGGCCACACCGCCGGCAAGATGCGCAAAAATCGCATCCGTGTGCTGGTTGGTGACGAGGTACTCTGCGAAATGACCCCTTATGATCTGACCAAAGGCCGGATCACGTATCGCTTCAAGTGAAGGATAGCGGCCCTTGCGGCTAGTCCTTGCATCCTCATCCCCCCGTCGCCGCGAACTGCTTGCCCGCATCGGCGTGGTTCCGGACCGGATCGCGTCCCCCGACATCGACGAAACGCCGCGCAAAGGCGAGCCGGCGCGCGTCTATGCGCTGCGTATGGCGGTGGAAAAGGCGCATGCGGTATCGCGCGAGGTTGACGAAATTGTGGTGGCAGGCGACACCACCGTGGCCGTCGGTCGTCGAATCTTGCCGCAGGCCGCCGATGCGGACATGCAGCGCGGTTTCCTGCAACTGCTCAGCGGGCGGCGCCATCATGTCTTGAGCGCGGTGTGCGTGATCGATGCCGAAGGTCGCGCGCGCAGCCGCGTCAGTGACAGCATCGTCCGTTTCAAACGGCTGGGCCCGGCCGAACTGGAAGCCTATATTGCCAGCGGCGAAGGCCTCGGCAAAGCAGGTGGCTACGCCATTCAGGGCAGGGCAGAGGCGCTGATCGACTGGATGGCAGGCAGCCATTCCGGCGTCGTCGGTCTGCCGCTTTACGAAACGCGCGCCTTGCTAAACGCGTCAGGCTATCCGGTCGAATGAAGTCGCATCTGCTCTGGGAGGTTAATCCCGGCGAGCATCGATTGGCGTTGATCGAAAATGGCCAACCCGCGGAGTTTCGTATCTTGCGGACTGTCGGCACCTTCGCGTCAACTTTTTCGGGTGACATCCGGGTTGCGCGCATTGTCGAAAATTTAGGTCTGCGAAAGGCACTGGTTCGGTTTGCCGAAGATGGTGAAGCATTTCTCGAACCTGCACCAATGCTGCCCGAAGGCACGCGTCTTGTGGTCGAAATTAGTCGCCCACCCATAGCGGAGCCCGGCCGCTGGAAACGCGCTATCTGCAAGCCCCGTCAAGACATCGCGATTGCCGATCTGGATGCGCATAGAACTTCACTCCCATCTGCAATGGTGCAAGCATCGGGTGCCGAAACCATAATTGTTTCTGATCAGATAGCACTTGCCTCGCTCCGCGAGATGTTGGGCGACGCCGAAATCGCGGTAACGATCGAGCCGGCTGCCTTTGACGCGGTCGACTTTGATGAACTGGAGCAGATTTCGGTTTCCGGTGAATTCGCGTTCGAAAATGGCCAGATTTCGATTGAGCGCACCCGTGCGATGACGATGATCGATATTGATGGCGGTGGCGATGCCGTAGCTCTCAATCTGGCGGCTGCCAGCGAGATACCCCGCCTGTTGCGATTGCTCGACATTGGTGGGCAAGTGGGAATTGATTTCCTTGCGATGCCGGATAGAAGCACCCGTCTCTCGGTCGATTCGGCCCTAGCCGAGGCTTGCAAGGCACTTGGACCCCATGAGCGGACCGCCATAAACGGCTTTGGTTTTGCGCAGATCGTTCGCCCGCGTCCCGGCCCTTCGATCCCGGAAGTTCTTTGCGGAATTACGCCCGAGCGTCTTTCGCTCGAAAGCCGCGCAATCGCCCTGTTGCGTGAAGCGGCGCATTCGAAAGGCCATGGCCAAAGGCAATTAGTTGCCAATCCTGCAATTATCGACTTGCTGCGCAGCTGGCCCGACGAAGTTGCGGCGCTGCAAAAACAATTGGGCGCCGCAATCGAACTGGTTCCCGACTCGTCGGTCAGCGGCTATGGCCATGTGCATGTCAGCCAAAGCTAAAACCGCCAAATGTCCGCTATGCGGAAAGCCCGAGGTGCCGGAGCATAAACCCTTTTGCAGCAAGGGCTGCAAGGATCGCGATCTGCTGCAGTGGCTGGGGGAAGGCTATCGGATGAAAGGCCCACCGGCAGACCCCGATTTCCCCGAAGAGGTTTGATTTTGGGGCTGGACAAGCGCCCGCTGCCCTGCCTATAGGCGGCGCTCCAAATCGCGGTGTGCATGTGGCTGCGCCGTTAGATGCCTCGGTAGCTCAGTTGGTAGAGCAGCGGATTGAAAATCCGCGTGTCGGTGGTTCGAATCCGCCCCGAGGCACCACTTTCCTCCATGAAATTCGTCACCTGCGAGAATTGTCCTCCGTGACATACGATTAAATCTCCAAACGCCGTGCAATCGATTGTCAGCGGTCTTGCAGATTCACACTTTGCGGCGCATGAATGCGCATCATGACCGACTATATCAGGCTAGACAGCGTAGGCTGCACCGCGATTTGGGAAACTCGTCCTGACGAGGCACCATTGTGGCGCTATTGGGGGCCCCGGCTGGCGGAGGATGCTATGCCCGCCGGACAATTGCGGGATACGCGACCAGAGCCCAGTTTCTCGCTGCATTTCGACCAGCCTCTATCGGTTTTCCCCGGCGTTGGTTTGGGATGGTTCGGGCAAACGGCGTTGCTGGCGCACCGAAACGGCGGTGATTGGGCCCACGCCATTACCAGCTGCGCCGTCGAACCTGTCAGCAATGGCGTGGTCTTCCACCTTACGGACGAAATTGCGGCGCTCACCATTTCGATCCGCGCGGTTTTGGATCCTGAAACCGACGTTTTGACGCTATCGACATCTTTGCGAAACGATGGCGATGCGCCGCTTGATGTTCAGTGGCTGGCGGCAGGCAATATCCCATTGCCCGATGATGCTCAAATGGTGCGGTCCTATGGTGGCCGACACAATGGCGAGTTCGTGCCGATCGAGGACCGGCTGTCGCGGTCGCTATGGCGGCGCGAGAACCGCCGTGGGCTGACCTCGCATGATTGCTTTCCCGGGGCTGTTGTCGAATGCGCCGGGGGTGTGGCCTATGGCGCGCAACTGGCCTGGTCGGGCAATCATGTTCAGCAAATCGAATGGCTTGATGACGGGCGCTGGCACTGGCAGATGGGCGAATGGCTTGCCCCGGGCGAAGTGCGGCTTGGCAGTGGCGAGACAATCTCGACGCCCGAACTACTGGCGACCTGCAGCGGGGAAGGGGCCAATGGCGTTGCCTGGGCATTCCACCGCGCAATCCGCAAGCACATCGGCTGGCCGGGTGGCCGGATGAAGCCGCGCCCGGTTCATCTCAACACATGGGAGGGTTTTTACTTCGACCATGATCTTGATGCGTTGAAGGAACTCGCCGCTGCCGCCGCGGCCATCGGCGTCGAGCGCTTTGTGCTCGACGATGGCTGGTTTCAAGGCCGGAACGATGACAGCAGCTCGCTCGGCGATTGGTGGCCCGATGCTGATAAATATCCGGACGGGTTGGAACCTCTGGCATCGCATGTTGTCGGGCTGGGTATGGAATTCGGGCTTTGGGTAGAACCGGAAATGGTCAATCCTGAAAGCGAATTGTTCCGCGCCCATCCGGACTGGGCCATGCAGATTGCGGGGCGGCCCCTGCTTGCGGCGCGCAACCAGCTTGTGCTCGACATGGGCAGGCAAGATGTGCGCGATTATCTGTTCGAGCAGATTTCGGCGCTCCTGCGGGCGCTTCCCATATCCTATCTGAAATGGGACCATAATCGCGATCTGGCGCATGCCGGAAACAGCCCACGCTACCGCTCGCAAGTGTTGGGCGCCTATGCTCTGTTCCAGCGCTTTCGAGCGGCCTTTCCCGATGTGGAGATAGAGGCCTGTGCAGGCGGCGGTGGGCGCATCGATGCCGGAATTGCCGCACACACCCATCGTTTCTGGACCAGCGACAATATCGATGCCGTGTCGCGTGTGTCGATCCAGCGGGGCTATCTGCAATTCATGCCACCCGAATTGATGGGTTCACATGTCGGCGCTTCGCCCGCGCACAGCACAGGGCGCAGCCAATCGATGCGGTTCCGGTCCGGCGTGGCACGGGCGGGGCATTACGGGATTGAACTCGATCTGAGGAAATTGGGCGAGAAGGATCTGGCGCGTCTATCGGCGGGCATAACCGCCTATAAGCAAAGTCGCGACCTCGTTCACAATGGCCGGTGCTGGCGCGGCGAGGGGGCCGATGGAATAAGCTGGCTGGCCTTTGGCGATCCCTCTGATCTGATGATCCAGATTATTCGGATCTCGCCGCAAACCTTGCGCTTTGCACCTCAACTGCGTCTCCCGATGCTTCTGGATGATCGCCTTTACACTATCGAAACAGAGCGGCAGCCGACTATCACCCAATATGGTGGCTGGCTGGCGAAATCAGGCCTGTCACTTCCGCCAATGAAAGGCGAGGATGTGCTGTGGGTGCATTTGAGTTTGGCCTGAAAATGAGCTTTTACAGCGAGGGCAGGCCGCGATTGTCCAAATCCCCGACATTCATCTTCGTCGGCTGTCCAGGGGCTTGCAACAGCCAGCAGGCGATCGCTCCAACCGCTATCGCGACACCATAAGGGATGCGCCGGTCGGTGCGTTTTTTTCCGTCTGCTCCCTTTGTGAACCTGCGGGTAAGCATGAACATAATTGCCAGAACGAGACCAGCCATCCCGACATAAAACAGCAGAAAAGGCCCTTTCTGCAATGGGAACCATAAGGCGACGGCGGCATATAGTTTTGCATCCCCGCCGCCAAACCACTTCATCGCAAACAGCGCCATCCCGACAATCAAGGCAATGGCAAAATGCGCTGCGTGCCACCAACTGAATGCGGACAGGCCGACGATGGCGACATAACAGCCGTAAAGCGCCAGAAGCAGGGCGGGCATGAGATTGGGGATTTTGAACTGTTTCAGATCCGAATAGGCCGCACCAAGTAGCACGAAAGCGGCCGCTGCCAGAATGCCGTTTTCAATCATGGTGTTATTGTCCTATCCTCAGATATAATTTCGGGTCCTGCAGATTGTAAGGTTGCCCTAGCCCACAGCTCTTTGTCAAACCGCTCGCTCTGCAACAATGCTTGAGCATAATAGGCGCGAGCGACGTCATGCCGATCTGCCGCGCGGGCACCATCGCCCGCTTTTGCCAGAATGGCACTTTGTGTTTGGGGATCTTGCAAGGGTTCCAGCGGCGCGTCCAAACCGGCATTGGCGCGCATCATCGAAAGATTTGCTATTATGCCCGTATCATTGCCCATCGATACCGCCCGTTCCAGATCAGCCAGCGCGGCGCTTGTTTTGCCCGAATAGGCATAGGCCAGTGCCCGATTGTTCAAAAGCGATGGGTTGTCGGGTGCGACGGTCAATGCCTGATCAAATGCCTCCAATGCGGCGGTGGTTTCATTCTTTTGGATCAAAGCCAGGCCAAGAAGATTCCAGCGACCAGGATCGTCCGGGCAGGCCTCGACCGATTTTGCCAGCATTGAAATGGCTTGGTTCCAATCGCGATGCCCATAGGCCAGCCAGCCAGCGATGCCGGCATAGCGGCATTGATCAGAAGTTTCTGCAGCGACATCGGCGAGAGCATCCGCAGCGGCCGCGCTTTCGCCCTTTGCCATGTGCAACTCGGCCAACAGCAGGGATCGGCGTGCCTGCAACTCATCTGGCATCCGTCCCTCAAGCCATTGCAGCATTGATCCGGCCTGGGTCACGCGCCCTGCAGAAACTGCCAACTCTATCTGGGTGAGGTGGCTCTCTGCTGTTGGCAGATCCAGGCGGTCGTCATCTGCCGCAACCAAGGAAGGAAATTGCGACAGGGCAATCAGAAATCCGATGCAGCGACGCATCGTAAAGCTCATAATGTGGCCAGTGTAACCTCTTCCACACCCTCATCGTGGAAGAACGCATATGTGAATGTCTGCAGTTTCGCTATTTCCTCAACTTCCTGTGTGACATCATCTATGGCTGTTTCGATCTGCGCGCGTGCAATCGCGCCTTTCAAATTCGGGCTTTCGGCCAAACGAACTTCGTGTCCTTGCCGTTCGACTGCGATTGCACCTGGAAGCCAGGTAGCAAGACGCACGCCGAAACTGGCGAAATTGGTGGTCTCGTTTGCAAGTTTGGGCGTCGAGAGCCGGGTCACCAAACGCACTTCGCCAAGCGAAACACGTTCGAGGCGGATTCCTTCGCGCTGGACAGGCATGACGGCCTGTCGCGGCAGATCGGCCGGCTGTCGCTCGGACGGCAGATGGGGACTGCGCTGCGGTCCCGGCTTCGGCAAGTTGCGTGTTTCAATGGCCGCCGAATTAATGGTCAAAGCCGCATTCGGCCGATAAACTGCCGGAATGATTGCAGGCTTGCTGGTTAAGCCTGCCAGCCGAACGGTAGTATCTGTTTTATCAGTCTTCGTTCCGTGCTGTTCGGCAATCGCGCCTTCGATTTCCAAATCCGCCAGAGTCGGCAAATTGATCGGAGCAGCGATCACATGAACCGACGGTTCCACTGCAGCAATGGCCGATACAAATTGAGGACTTTGTGTCGGAGTGACCGCAACAGGAATTATATGCTCCGGCATTTGGGCTGTATCGTTTCGGGGTGAGGCTGCGTCGACCAACCCCAAGGCTAATTTGGGCTGGCCGGTGCGTTCGAACAAACGGGCCAGATTGCCGCGATATCGCATATCATCGGGGCTTGCCGAAACGGCGAGCTCAAAATAGCGCTGGGCAAGATCCTGTCGACCGATCCGGTCATAGGCGATGGCTAGTCCGTTATATGCGTCGCCGCTGTTAGGATCTTCGCGCAAGGCGGAGCGAAACGCGGAGATCGCATTCGCATTTTGCCCGAGCGCGAGAAGGCCGCGGCCTTCGGCGACCGGATCGGTTGCATCCGAACTTCTGTGTGCCGTCTCCACGCTGCGAATTTCAAGTCTCGCCTGCGGCTGGAAGGCAGAGCATCCACCCAGCATTGCGAAAGCAGCGACGGAATATGCGATTTCAAGCCGGTGATTTTTCATATTCATCCTCCCGCCATAGCTGGCGCAACTTGCCGGATAACCCTGATAAATGCTGGAAGCATAAGCACACCAATCATCACTGGTAGCATGCAGGCGACCAATGGGATTGAAAGCAGAACGGGTAGTCGATGTGCTTTTTCTTCCGCTCTTAACCGACGCTTCTCGCGCATTTCATTGGCATAGACCCTGAGTGTTTCACCGATGCTGGAACCAAGCTTGTCGGACTGAATCAGGAGTGTCGCGAAAGATTTGATCTCGTCGACTTGAGAGCGGTCAGCCATTTTGCGCAATGCCTGTTCACGAGAAGCGCCTGCGCGAAGCTCCAACGTCACCATCGACAAGAGTTCGGCTATCAAAGGATGCGAGTGGACCATTTCCCGGCCGACACGATCAAATGCCGATTCCATACCGAGTCCAGCTTCGACGCAAACCAGCGTAAGGTCCAGACTGTCTGGAAAGCCGTTGATCATGGCCTCGCGGCGGCGATCTGCTTTTGCAGAGATAAAGAGATTGGGAACGTAAAGCCCGAACACGGCCAGCAGGACGCCAAAAATATAGAGCTTCAACGCTGAGACTTCGATTCCGCTCACAAAAATATAGAGCAGAAGTAACCCCGGCAGCAGGAAAAGCGTGATCATCCGGATAAGGGTGAACAACTTTGGTGCAGTCGGAGAGGTATATCCCGCGGCCATAAGTTGTGCCCGCAACTTGTCTCCTTGGGAGTCAACGAGCGAAATACCTGCTTTTTCGATTCGGTCGGTCAGTTTTGCCCAGCCAACCGCAATCCGATCGCGTCGCAGACTGGCACCTTGGCTTGTACCTAGATTTCCCGAACCGAGCTCGTCAAGCCTTCCACGCACCGCCGAGCGGTTTAGGAGGTAGTTCGAAGCAAGCATGACAATGACGACTACGAAAAGGAAGATCAGCACCAGCAGGGCGATCCGCATAGATGTCGAAAGGGCAAAGTTAGCTAGCATTTCAAACCTTAAGATCAATCAGTCGGCGGATCGATATAAAGCCGATGATGTAGAGAACGATCAGCCCGATGA
>NZ_JBEBKL010000019.1:0-46273 GCF_040079335.1 Sphingorhabdus sp. | reverse complement strand
CCGGAGCCGGAGCCAGTTGCCCCGCCGCCGCCGCCGCGTCCGGTTTGCAACTCGGGTCCCTACATCGTGTTCTTCGATTGGGATAAATCGAACCTGCGTCCTGACGCAGCCTCGACCCTCGACAACGCGGTTGCCCAGTATGCAAATTGCGGCAATGCACGCGTCATGCTTGCCGGCCACGCCGACAAGTCGGGTGCAGCAAGCTACAACGTCGGTCTCTCGCAGCGTCGTAACGACACTGTTCGTTCGTACCTCGAATCAAAGGGTGTACCGGGCGGCGTGATCGCTACCGAAGCCTTCGGTGAAACAGCTCCGCTGGTTCAGACGGCTGATGGTGTGCGCGAAGCGCAGAACCGTCGTGTTGAAGTGAGCTACGGTCCGGGTTCGGGCATGTAATCACTTCGCAATAAGCGAATAGGAAAAAGGGCCAGCCTAACCGCTGGCCCTTTTTTTTTGTATTTTTTGATTGTTGCTCATGCCGACAACATTGGTGCGGCACGGACAGATTGGAAAAACCAAAGGCCAGTGTGGCCCAACGCACCACGCAATGGTGCTTCTCGCGTGCGTTATCCGGAAGTCCGAGAATTGCGTGTGCACTGCAAAAGTGTCAGGCGACCGCCTTGAGATCGTGGCCGGTGCCGGTGGCGGCTTCCAGCAAGCGGGATTCGAGCGCCTTCAGCCGCGCCTTGTTCTCGATCTTGCCGCCGAACAGGTCAGTGACATAGAAGGTATCGACGGCGCGTTCGCCGTAAGTCGCGATGTGCGCGCTGTGCAGCGTCACTTTTGATTGAAATAGCGCTAGCGCCAGATTGTTGAGCAAAGCGGGGCGATCAGCCGCATTCACCTCAATCACGGTGTATCGGTTGGACGCTTTGTTGTCCACCAGCACCGACGGTGCAATCTTGAAGGCTTCTGCGCGTCGCAAAGCTACAGGCTTGGCCATCAACTTGGGCGACAATTTGCTTTTGTTTGCCAAGGCATCGCCGATCGAATGTTTCAGGCGTTCGATTTGATCATGTTCCTGGAAGGGCCTACCCCAAGGATCCTGAACCAGAAAGTTGTCGACGGCCAAACCATCGGTGCTCGTGTGAATCCGCGCATCGATGATGCTTCCGCCAGCAAGATGAATGGCGCCAGCAATGCGGTAGAAAAGGCCGGGATGGTCGGCGGCCAGCACTGTAATCAGTGTCGCTCCGCGGTCCGGATAATAACAGGCATCGATCGCCAGCGGTTCAAGATCGTTTGCCTGCAATAGCCGGATGTTGCGTTCGATAATGTCATCGGGTTCGGCGATCCAGTACGCCTCAGGCATCCGTTTCGAGAGCCGCTTGAACTTGTCAGGCGCGATGTTGAGCGTATTTTGTAATGCGTCTTTCTTGCTTGCGATCCGTTCTTCGCGACCTTTTTGCTTGTGCCCAAGCCGAAGCACCTCTTCGGTCGCCTCGAAAAGGTCGGACAATAGCTGACGCTTCCAGCTATTCCAAACACCAGGCCCAACCGCGCGAATGTCGACCACGGTCAAGACCAGCAAAAGCCGCAACCTCTCCGCTGAGGTTACCGTCTGCGCAAAGTCCAATATTGTTTTGAAGTCGGACAGATCACGTTTGAATGCTGTCGCTGACATCAGCAAATGATGGCGGACAAGCCAGGCGACGGTTTCGGTTTCAGCCTCGTTAAGCCCAAGGCGCGGGCACAGATGGAATGCGACTTCTGCTCCGAGAACGCTGTGATCTCCGCCTCTCCCTTTCGCGATATCGTGCAGCAGCACGGCCACGAACAAGACCCTTCGACTGACAATCTGACGGACGATCGCAGTAGATAGCGGATGGTCTTCCTTAAGGTCTCCACGCTCGATTTCTGCGAGCAGGCCGATAGCGCGGATCGAATGTTCATCGACGGTATAGTGGTGGTACATGTCGAACTGCATTTGTGCGACGACCCGTCCGAAATCGGGGATGAAGCGGCCAAAAACCGTCGCTTCATTCATCCATCGCAGTACGGCTTCGGGGTTTCGGGGCGAACACAAGGTGTCGAGAAACAGCTGGTTCGCTCGATCGTCGCGCCTGATTTTCTGATCGATCAGTCGCGCATCGCGCCGCGCAGCCCGCATCGCGAGTGGATGGATTTCGAGCGCGTATAAATCGGCAAGGTGGAAGATTTCGATTAGACGAACCGGATCGGTCTGGAAAAAATCATCGGTGGGCAGCGCCAACCGACCACGATCCAGTATGAAACCGTGGAGTTTGCGCGGTTTGCGTGAGAAGCTCGGAAGGAACCGGCGGCCCTTTTTACCGAGAGCCTCGTCCAGATGTGCCAGAAACAGACCGGTCAGATCACCAACCGTTTTTGCATTCAAAAAATAAAGCTGCATGAACCGCTCAACGGCAGAACGACCAGGGCGCGGCGAAAAACGCATCCGTTCGGCAACTTCGCGCTGCAGATCAAATGTCAGCCTGTCTTCTGCGCGTCCCGAAATGTCGTGCATGTGGCAGCGCACAGCCCAGAGGAAATTCTCGGCTTTTTCAAATTTCCGATATTCTTCGCGGGTCAGCAGCCCCACTTCGACCAGATCTGAAGGTGACCTTACCCGGTGTACATATTTGCCGATCCAATAGAGCGTGTGCAAATCGCGCAGGCCGCCTTTTCCGTCTTTGACATTGGGTTCGACAACATACCGGCTGTCTCCCATGCGTTTGTGGCGCTCATCGCGTTCGATCATTTTTTGTGCGACAAAGTCAGCCCCGGTTTTTGCGGCCACTTCGTTCCAGAAGCGTATCGAGGCCTCCTCATATACCTCGCGATCCCCCCAAACAAACCGGCCCTCGAGAAGGGCAGTTCGGATCGTTAGGTCTTCGAGCGCCATCTTGATGGTCTCGTCGATCGAACGGCTAGATTGTCCGACCTTCAGCCCTAAATCCCATAGGAAGTAGAGCATTGCCTCGACGACCTGCTCGGTCCAGCCGGTGCGTTTATAGGGTGTGATGAAGGCGATATCGACGTCGCTGTGCGGTGCCATCTCCCCACGACCATATCCGCCGACCGCGACTACCGCGATTTTTTCGGCTGCAGAACGGTTGGCGACCGGAAACAGCGAGGTCGTGACAAAATCATAGGCAACGCGGATAATCTGGTCGATCAGAAAGGCTTGATCGGTGGCGCTGCTGCGCCCCGTCGACGGCATAGCGATCAAGCGCCGGGAGATTTCCTCGCGTCCTTCGCGCAAGGCGGTCTGCAAGATTGCAAGTGCCTTGCTGCGCTGCTCGCTGACCGAACTGTCGGCGAGAACGGCAGAAATTTCATCCGCCACCGCATTGCGATCAATGATGTCGCGTTGGCGCCTTCGGCCGAGCCCATTTTCCGTCATATGATGGCGCTTAAAAGAAGCGGGGTAGAGGAGAAAGCTCTAATCTTCGAGTTCCTTGACCTTTGCATTATATTCCCGACGCAATGTAACCCGGTCGATCTTCTGGGTGCCAAGCCGTGGAAGCGGCTCATGCACGCGCCAAAAGTGAACAGGCACCTTGAATGGCGCCAGCTTGGCCTGGAGGAAGCTCTTCAGTTCGTCGGGCGAAAGCTCGCTTCCTTCTTTGGTGAAATATACCAGTCCCGGAACTTCGCCAAAGCGGTCATCGGCAATGCCAAAGACCGACAATTCGGCGACTGCATCATGTTCATAAGCTGCGGCTTCAACCTCGGGGCAACTGATATTCTCACCGCCGCGAATGATGATGTCCTTCTTCCGGTCAACGATGAACAGATAGCCATCCTCGTCGAGATAGCCAATGTCGCCGGTGCGGAAGTAACCGTCGGATGTGAACGCAGCCTGGGTTGCCTCTTCATTCTCCCAATATCCGTTGAAATTAGCGATCGAGCGAATGCAGACTTCTCCTCGCTCGCCTTGGGGCATCTTGTTTCCATCGTCATCAAGGATCGCCAAATCGACCAAGGGCTTGGTCGCTGGCCCGGTGCTTGAAGGTTTTGCCAGATAATTGTCGGTGAAATTGCCGCAGCCAACACCGTTGGTTTCGGTGAGGCCATAGCCCAAAAGCGGGAAGCCCCATTCCATTTCCTGCTTGATGCGCTTCACATGCTCGACCGGGCGGGGGGCTCCACCTGCGGCAAAGGCGGTGCACGACGTCAAATCATATTTCAGCCGATTGGGATGCGTTGCAATCTCGATGCTCATTAACGGTACGCCAACGAAATAGGTGATCTTTTCCTTTTCAATCAGCTGCATGGCATGCTCTGCATCCCATTTAGGCATCATCACAAGTTTGCGACCGATAACGAAACTTTGCAGCAATACCGGAACGGCTGCGGTGACATGGAACAATGGCACGTTGAGCAAGGTTGCTGGCTGCATCGTCGGCGCTTCGCCTGTTGATGCCAATATCTCGAAAAACACTAATGTTTGGCCCACATAGCTCATCGCGCCTTGCACCACGCCGCGGTGGTCGGACCAAGCGCCCTTCGACTGGCCAGTTGAACCTGAGGTATAAAGGATTGTTGCCGGATCAAGGGGAGCGATAGGCGGCAAAGCCGTTTCAGCATTTCCACCTTTCGCGAGCAGGACTTTCAGCCCTTCAAGCGGAACGCAGTCATGTTCGAAAATCAGTAGATTGGCTTTGCCAACATCTTCGCCCTGTAGTCTTGCAGCGCGCTGAGCATCGGCAAGCACATATTTGCATCCGACCATGCGGATGCCCTCGGCCAGCTCGCTGCCCTGCCACCAGCCATTGAGCAACGTTGCGACGCCGCCTGCCATCAGGATAGCCATATAGGCGATGATCCAGTTGGCAGAGTTGCGTGCTGCTATGCCGACACGATCACCGACCCGAAGTCCATATCCTTCGCTCAACCCACCCGCCAGCGCGCGAGCCGCTGCGTGGCATTCTGCAAAAGTGAATCTGAGATCGCCGTCGACCAGAAATTCCTTGTCGGCGTTAAGCGCGCAGAACATGTCGAAATAGTCGCGCAGGTTTGCGGGAGCCTGCGCGATCATCGGGATTTGCACGCCATATTTCTCGACATGTGTCACTGACAATGGCCCGCCATTTTCCATCAAACGGGCAACGGTGTTGTCAATTGCCAGATCTAGTGCAGTCGGCATGGCGAATCTCTCCTTTGTTCTTTTTTATGTGCCCCTTTTGGCTATATAGGTCCGCAAATCCAAGAGGGGATGCGACTTGTTTATTGCAACGGCCGCCGCAGCTGCAGGCGACTATCTGAAATTTACCGATCTGGGGGTTGGGCCGGTGGCTCTGGACCTCGGCATTTTCGAATTGCGCTGGTATTCTCTGGGCTATCTGTTCGGGATTCTGTTGGGTTACTGGCTGCTGACCAAATTGATCCGAAAGCCCGGTTCCCCAATGTCGCGCGAACATGCCGATGACATGATTTTGTACGCGACGCTTGGTATCATATTGGGCGGCCGCATTGGATATATTCTATTCTACCAGCCGGGCATGCTGGCGACGCCACTTGAAGTCTTCAAGCTGTGGGAAGGCGGGATGTCACTGCATGGCGGAGCGCTGGGTACGATCTTTGCGATCTGGCTGATGGCCCGCAAGCACGGCCTCTCGTTCCTGCGCATGTGTGATTATATCGCCTGTTGCATACCCTTCGGACTGTTTCTCGTGCGCCTTGCAAACTTCGCCAATAGTGAATTGTGGGGTCGGGTAACCGACGTCAAATGGGCAATCATCTTCCCCAATGGCGGCGATTTGCCTCGCCATCCAAGCCAGCTTTACGAGGCGGGTGCCGAAGGGCTGTTGATGGCAGCGATTTTGTGGCCTCTCTTTTTCAAGACCGATGCGCGATACAAGCCGGGCTTCCTTTTCGGCACAGCGGCGCTGATTTACGGTGCGGCCCGTTTTTGCATCGAATTCGTTCGCGAACCTGATGCCCATTTACAGCATGTTGTCGAACAGACCGGCTTGAGTATGGGCCAATGGCTGACGATTCCGATGCTGCTGGTGGGGCTGTATCTTGTTTTGACGGCCAAAGGGCGCCGGCAGCGCGTCGAACCGGTAGCCGGAGCGGGTAGTGTCGCCTAACAACGCGAACCTCGCCGCGCGGCTTGCCAAGCAGATTGAGGCGTCTGGATCTATAAGCGTTGCGGATTTCATGCAGGCGGCCAATCAGGCCTATTATGCAAAGGGTGATCCGCTAGGCGTCAATGGCGATTTCATAACCGCGCCCGAAATTAGCCAGATGTTTGGCGAATTGATTGGTCTTTGGCTGACAGATATTTGGATGCGGGCCGGGTGCCCCGAAGACTGCAAATATGTCGAACTTGGCCCGGGGCGTGGTACGTTGGCGGCGGATGCCATGCGATCGATGCAACAGTTCAATTTTGCGCCAGAAGTTTTATTCGTTGAGACCAGCGAAGCGCTGAGAGAAATGCAGGCACAGGCCGTAGCCAATGCCACGTTTCTGGATACCGTCGACGACATCCCTTACGATGCACCACTGTTGATTGTAGCGAACGAGTTTTTCGATGCTTTGCCCGTTCGACAACTGGTGTCGACGCATTCGGGCTGGCGCGAGCGTGTCGTTGTTCGCGACCGCGGTACCAAATTCATGGCAACGCCCGGGATGACCGCGATGGATGAGATTGTTCCGTCGGAATTCCGAAATGCTCCAAGCCCAAGCATTTATGAAACTTGCCCTGCTGCAAGTTCGATCATGTATGAACTGGCTGGCCGCATTGCAGCGAATGGCGGAGCGATGCTGATTGCCGATTATGGATATACGCTTCCCGGGATTGGCAGCACTTTGCAGGCGGTTCGGGCGCATGAATATGCAGATCCATTTGAAAATCCGGGCATGCATGATCTGACGGCCCATGTGAATTTTGTCGAACTCGCCAATCTGGCACGTATGCGCGATTTGCGCGTCAGCGGTCCGGTGGAGCAAGGGAGCTGGCTAAAAGCCCTCGGAATCGACGCTCGGACCCAGGCCTTGTCGGCCAGCCGACCGGAACAGGCGGACGAACTGGCTGCCGGGCGTGATCGACTGGTCGAAGCGACCGGAATGGGCAGCCTTTTCAAGATATTGGCCATTTCCCACGCTGAATGGCCGGATCCGGAAGGCTTTGCGGTCAATCAAAGCCTAGGTTGATTATTTAGGGCGCGCTTAGCCAAGTGGCGACGTCTTCTGCTATCTTGTTCGCAACCACGTTGAGAGCTTCGCCTACCTCTTCTGGTTCGATTTTGGTTAAATCATTTCGAGCATCAAAACGCCGTTTTTCCACGGGTTGCCCTTTGCGAATGCGGACTGCATCAAAAATAGCCACGGCTTCCATACCACTTTCATCGACGCCGAACTCGACCAGTTGCCCTGAAAGATAGTTCTCCGCTTTTCCCGCCGTTTCCACTTCGCTGAGAATCAGCGTACCGTTTTTCGCGGCGAGAGTTTCGGCGAGAAGCTGTCGCATCAGGATAGCCGGTTTGTCTGTCCAGACGCTATCCTTCAAATAGGCGATGTTCCCGATGTTGATTTGCACTGGAACACGATTGGTATCGAGCTTTCGCGGCACTTCGGGTACGAGAACGACCATGGCATCCTTCGCCAGACCAGTGTAGCTCGCACCGGCAGTCACCGTCGAATTGGCAGACAACGTCAGCATCGACGTCGGCGCCTTTCCACTCAGGCTGACACAAGAGGGCAAGGCAAGAGCGGCCACTAACAGAGCCGACATGGTCTTGATCTGGCGGATTGATAGAGGTTCAATCATCATTTGCTCCTGCCCGGCTCGTAGTCGGGAAGCTTTGGTGCCGAAACCAGACCGCCAACACCTTGCTGATCAAGCCGCTCAGTTACCGACTGCAGCGACGAAGAGAGCCTGCGCAGATCGCGTGCCAGCTGATTGATTTCGGGCAGCGTCTGGGTGTTTAGGGTTTCCATGGCGGGATTTGCGCTATTGAGCGTGGTTTCCAGCGCAGTGAGGCTGCCATTGGCCGAACGCAGTGTCTTGCGCAGTTCGGTCAGCATCGGCTTCCCTTCACTATCGAGCAGGGCATTGGCGCTGGTCGAAAGCGCAGTCAGCTGTTCCGCCGCAGCCCCGGCTTTGGCGAGTGTGCTGCGCGATTCCTGAATGGCTGCACGCAGATCCGGCGCTTGTCCGGCGAGCGATCCAGACAGGCTTTCGACATTATCGAGAATCTGCTGGATCGATTGCTGGTTCTTGTCGGAAAGCACGGTATTCAGGCGTTCGGTCAGCGTCGAGAGCCGCTCGACCAATAAAGGCGCGCTATTCAATATTTCGCCCAACGCCCCGGGTTTGGTGGGGATAACGGGTCGTCCGGCCGGGCATTCGCTTTTGGGATTCGCTGAAGGGCAGCGGATCGGGGGGGCGCCCTTGATGGCGCCATCAAGCTGGATTTCAGACACGCCGGTGAAGCCCACACCGCTGATGGTTGCGGTCGTCCCCTGCAGGATGGCTGTGTCTGCATCAATGGCTATACGCACGCGTACAAAGTCCGGATCGGGGCGCCACAATTTGATGTCCTTGATTTGCCCGACCGGAACGCCTGCAAACGTTACGGCTGAACCTTTGGCGATGCCGCTGACCGATTGCTGGAAGAAAATATCATATTCGGCTTTGGTTCCGTCGCCGAAACGCGACAACCAAATAGTGAAGCCAGCCAATATGGCTAGCAGGATCAATGTGACCGTGCCGACGAGGACATAATGGGATTTGGTTTCCATTGCGTGCCTTATGGCCTCCCCGGCAATTGCTTGTCCATGCTAATTCCCATTTTCAGCTCTGCCGTTCATGGCCAAGTCGCGCCGCCCTACCACGCGGGCCGGAGAAATATTCGTGGATCCAGGGATGGTCCGTCGCCAGCAGTTCGTCGATCTCGCCGATTGCGATGACTTTCCTGTCGGCAATCACTGCTACACGGTCACAAATTGCATAAAGCGTATCGAGATCGTGGGTGATGAGGAATACGGTCAGGTCGAGCGTTTCCTGCAGGCTTTTGGTCAGTTCATCGAATTTGGAGGCTCCGATGGGATCGAGTCCGGCCGTGGGCTCATCAAGAAACAGCAATTCCGGGTCCATCGCCAGCGAGCGAGCTAGACCGGCACGCTTTCTCATCCCTCCGGAGAGTTCGGACGGATATTTATGTGCGGCTTCGGGTGGCAATCCACTCAGGTGGATTTTGTATCGTGCGATCTCGTCGAGCAGTTTCATGTCGAAATGCGGATAAAACTCACGAAGCGGTACCTGCACATTCTCAGCAACAGTCAGCGTCGAGAACAAGGCTCCGCCCTGAAACATCACGCCCCAGCGTTTGCGCACCTCAAACGCTTCGTCCTCTTCCTTGCCGCGCATCGAGGTGCCGAACACCTCGACTTCGCCTTCGACAGGTTCCTGTAAGCCGATTATTGAACGCATCAGTACGGATTTTCCGGTGCCCGAACCGCCGACCACTCCAAGGATTTCGCCGGGGCGAACATCCAGATCAAGGTGATCATGGATCACCTGATCCCCAAAGGCATTGCGCAATCCGCGAACCGAAATGATGGGCGATGCTTCGACCATCAATTCCAGCCAATCTCGGTGAAGAATACCGCGAAAAAGGCATCTAGGACGATCACGAGGAAAATCGCCTGCACGACGGCTGCGGTGGTTTTGAGGCCTACCTGCTCTGCATTGCCATGCACGCGCATGCCCTGGAAGCAGCCAGCCAGCGCGATGATTGCGCCGAACACTGGAGCCTTCACCATACCCACATAAAAATCGGTGAGCGGTGTGACCTCGCGGATACGCTGAACGAATGTGGTTGGCGGTATATCGAGCGTTATCCAGCAAAATAATCCGCCGCCAATTATCGCAACCAGCGAGGCATATATCCCAAGCAACGGCATCATGATGACGGTGGCGAGAATGCGCGGGATGACGAGCGCTTCGACCGGGACAACGCCGATCGTCCGCATCGCATCAATTTCTTCGGTAATTTTCATCGTGCCGATTTGCGCTGCAAAGGCGGAGCCGGAGCGACCGGCGACCATGATCGCAGTCATCAACACGCCCAATTCGCGCATCGTCAAGCGACCGATCAGATTGACCGTCCAGATTTCGGCACCGAACTGCCTCAACTGCACGGCGCCCTGTTGAGCGATAACGATTCCGATCAGAAAGCTCATCAATCCGATGATTCCCAGCGCTCGAACGCCGACCATATCAAAATGCTGGATAACCGAATGCATCCGAAAGCGGCGCGGGTGAATGATAAGGTTGAAGAACCCTTTTACGCACTGGCCGATGAACCCGACAAATTCGACAAACATGCGGGCGATCTCGACCACTGCCTCGCCGACTTCATGTAAGACCCGCAGTGCCGGAGATAGCCTCGGCGTTTCGACTTCAATATCGTCCGATCCGCTTACCGCCGCAATCAGCCGCTGGGCATCGGAATCCGCCCCGATAATCTGTGCGCCACGGTCGCGCGCGGTTCGATAGACGAGCCAGGCGCCTACGGTATCGATATGGTCGATTTGCGACAGGTCGATTTGTCGGACTTCAGCGCTCGACACCCGCAAGCGCTCGTCCAGTTCGCCGATTTGCGAAATAGCAAGCGTTCCACCGAGGCGGAGGATGGTTCCGCCTTCGGGCAGTTGCTCTTCAGTAAAATCAGCAGCCTGCGCCATGCAGCCATGATTGGCGCATTCTTCGCCGCTTAACAAGCGTCAAGGCTTTGCAAATTCGGAACGCGCCTTATGCTGGTGTCGATGGGCAGCGAAACCAAGATCCGCATTGCGATTTACGACATGGACAAGACGGTGACCCGTCGGGCCACCTATAACGGGTTCCTGATGCATATGGCGTGGAACAAGGCGCCGTGGCGGCTGTTGCTGCTACCAGCGTTGCCCTTTGGTCTGCTGCTCTATTGGTTCAAATTTTGGGATCGCAGCCAACTCAAACAGTTTTCGCAGAGCCTGTTGATTGGTCGAAAAGTCCCTCGCGCGCAGTTTGCAAGGCATCTGGAGCGCCATGCTGACCTAGTCCTTGGCAAAAATGTCTATCAGGAAGCCAAGTGGCGGATCGATGCGGAGAAAGCGGAGGGCTATCGGCATGTGATCGCCACCGCATCCTACCGCCTCTATGTCGATGCGATTGCGTCAAGGCTGGGCTTCGACGATGTGATAGCGACCGAGTTGGCGACCAACGACAGTGGCCATGTGCTCGCACGGATTGACGGTCATAATTGCTACGACACTGCCAAGCTCGATCGGATCAAGGCATGGATGGCGGCAGAGGGCTTGGACCGGGATCACTGCCATATCCGCGCCTATTCGGACCATGTTTCCGATGCGCCGTTGCTCAACTTCGCCGATGAAGCCTTCGCGACCAACCCGCACCCGCCGCTGGAGCGGCTGGCACGGGAAAATGGCTGGCAGATATTGGATTGGCGCGACGGCGATCCCCGTACTTGAGCCTCAAACCTGATCGAGGGCCTGCTTGAAATCGGCGATCAGGTCGTCCGGGTCTTCGATACCGATAGAAATGCGCACCAGATTGTTGGTGATACCCAGCGCCTTTTTGCGCTCTTCGGGAACCGAAAGGTGGGTCATCGCCGCCGGGTGGCTGGCAAGCGTTTCAGTGCCGCCTAGGCTGACCGCAAGTTTAGCGATCTTCAGCGCGTCGAGGAAGCGGAAGCTTTCCTTCTCCCCACCCTTGATGAAGACCGAAAAGGTTGAACCTGCCCCCGTGCAGTGACGAGTGTAGATGTCCTGCTGCGCCTTGTCTTCGATCATGCCGAGATAACCAAGGCCAACCACCTTGGGATGCGTCTTCAGGAACGCGCAGACCTTGGCCGCATTTTCCCCGGCGCGCGTCATGCGCAGTTCGAGCGTTTCGAGGCTGCGCAGCAGCATCCATGCGGTGTTGGGATCACAGATTGTCCCGATCGTGTTGCGCATCGGGCGGATCGCGTCGATCAATGCCTGCTCTCCGCAAACGCCGCCTGCGACGAGGTCCGAATGGCCGCCGGCATATTTGGTGAGGCTATAGACGACCAATTCGGCGCCCTGTTTGATCGGTTGTTGCCACAACGGACCGAGGAAGGTGTTGTCGATGGCGATGGCGGGTTTCTGATCGCCGGTGAAAGCGGCATCGCGTGCGGCGCGTACGGCCTCGACATCGACCAGCGCATTGGTCGGATTGGCCGGGCTTTCAAGATAGACCAGCGCGACCTTGCCGCCCTTTTTCTTTGCCATCTTCTGCGCGCTAGCGAGTATCTTGTCGATTTCCTTGCGGCTAGCGCCAGCAGGAAAATCGACAAAGGAAACGCCAAAGCGGGACAGGATGCGGGCAATCAGCGTCTCGGTTGCCGCGTAGAGCGGGCCCGAATGGACAATCACGTCATTCTGGTTGACCAGTGCGAGCAGAAGAGTGGCGATCGCCGACATGCCGCTCGAAAAAACCAGCGCATCGTCAGCGCAATCCCAGACGGCCAGCCGGTCTTCGAGGATTTCCTGATTGGGTCCGTTGAATCGCGAGTAGACAAGGCCGTCAGCCGGTCCTTTGCGCTTTCCGGTGATGTGTTCGAAGAAGCGCTTGCCTGCGGCTGCATTTTCGAAGGCAAATGTTGAGGTGAGGAAGATTGGCGGCTTGAGCGCACCTTCGGAAAGCACGGGATCGTAGCCATGCCCCATCATCAGCGTTGAAGGTTTGAGGGTGCGTCCGCCGATTTTCTTGATCGGCGATTTGCCCTTGCGACGGGGCGTGGTGGCATCGGTCATACGTCAATCTCCTTGACGCCGGCTTTAGCAATATTTGTTTCAATTGAAACTAAATTACGCGCCCTTAGTGAAAAGTCGCGATAAACCAGACGACACCGACGATCAGCGGAACCCCGAACAGATCGATGAGCACGCCAGCCCGCAACATACGCGGCAACGCAACATGGCCGGTTGCCCAAGCTATCGCATTGGGGCCCGTTCCCGAAGGCATCATGAAGCCCCAGCTTGCGGCGATAGAGGCGCACATGGCGAGTAGCCAGGGATCGGCACCGGTTGCTGCGACCAACCCGGCAATCACCGGCATCACGCCGCTGGCGGTGGCGACATTGCTCGCAAATTCGGTGATCAGGATGACCAGCGCAGTGACAGCCGCTGCGATAATCAGGGGATGCACGCCCGCCAGCGGTTTCAGCGCTTCGCCCAGCCAATCGGCCAGTCCGGATTCGCTGATCCCTGCCGCCAGCGCCAAACCCCCGCCGAACATCATGATCACCCCCCAGGGCGCACGGTCGGCTTCTTTCCAGTTGAGCAGCGGACGACCACTGCCGTCTGGAACAAGGAACAGCAGCAACGAGCAGGCTATGGCGATGGTGCCGTCAGTAACCGATCCCTTTGGTAGTAGCGCTTCAAGTTGCGGTTGCGCCAGCCAGAGCGCGATCGCCAACAGGATGATCGGCAGCAGTCGCTTCTCTGCGCCAGTCCAAGGCCCTTGGGCGCCGATCGCATTACGGGCCGCCTTTGGATCAAAGGCCGTTGCTTCTATCCTTTGCACCTTTGCCAGAATCAGAGCAGTAACAGGAACTGCGACCAGAAGGATCGGCACGCCGAAAGACATCCAGTCAGCAAAGCTGATGTTCATTCCAACCTGTTTTTCGATCAGACCAACAGCAATCGGGTTGGTCGGCGACCCTACCAATGTCCCGAGGCCGCCGAGCGAAGCGGCGAAGGCAACGCCCAGCACCAGCGCACCCGCCATCCCATCGGTTTCGTCGTCGGCTATCCCTCCCGCACCAAGCACCGCAAGCGCGATGGGCATCATGATCAGCGAGGTTGAAGTGTTGGAAATCCACATCGAGATAAACGCGGTCGCTGCCATAAAAGCCAGCAACAATCCAAATCGGCTTTGACCGGCAAAGCCCAAAATCCACAGCGCTATCCGCCGGTGCATCCCGGTTCGCTCAATGGTGAGGGCTATGAAGGCACCGCCCAATATCAGAAACAATATCGGCGAATAATATTCCTTCGCGACATCCCCCGCACTCAAGATGCCCATCAGGGGCAGAGCCAGAAACGGCAGCAGGGCCGTTACAGTCAGGGGGAAGGCCTCGGTCATCCACCAGATCGCCATCAGCAAGGTGAGGGCGGCAACATGCCAGGCGGGCGCGCCCATTGACGCAGGCGGACCAACCAGCAGCATGAGCAGGAAAATGGCGATACCGCCCCAAAACCCAGCTCGTCTTGTCATCATTTCCACTCACCTTCGTCATTCCCGCGAAGGCGGGAATCCAACGCCTGCCGTTTAAGTTCGCGCCTCCGGGGTTGGACCCCCGCCTTCGCGGGGGTGACGAGATGTTGGAGATACGGGATCATGTTGCCAATCCGATCAATGAAATTTCGCGCCCATAACCTGGCTCGTCCCGATGGCAGCTGCGGCGATAGCTGAAAAAGCGATCCGGCTGCGAATAGGTGTCTTCACCTAGACATTCGACTTTGGTTATACCTGCCACCGCCAATCGAGCGGCGACATAGCCCTCAATATCAAACTGCCAATGACCCGGTTTCCCGCTGCCAAAGAAGCGCTCATGTTCGTCGGCTTGCTCGACAAAGCGGCGGTAGAAGCCATCGTCGACCTCATAGCTTTTTTGCGCGATGCAGGGGCCGATTGCGCAAGCGATGCGACTACGATCCGCGCCCAACGCCTCCATCGCGACCAAAGTATTGTCGGTGATGCCTGAAATCGCACCCTTCCAACCGGCATGGGCAGCGCCGATGATGCCAGCCTTATGGTCGGCAAACAACACAGGCACGCAGTCTGCGGTCAATATGCCGAGCAAAAGGCCCGGCCTATCAGTGACCATCGCATCAGCCTGCGGGCGCGCATCCAAGGATACCGCTTCGGTCACGGTCACAACATCGGGCGAATGGATTTGGTGGACAGTGACCAGCTCGGCGCTGGACAATATAGCCTCAGCAGCGCGTCGGCGATTTTCGAGCACGGCCGCGCGGTCATCATCCGATCCCAGTCCGACATTCAGGCCTGCGTGGATGCCCACTGAAACGCCTCCGCGTCGCCCCAGAAAGCCATGCGGAATGTTGCCCAGCAGTTTGCTGCCCAAAACTTCGATAATGTCCTTGGGACCGCTCACCATTTGATTCTATTCGCAGGCCATGCAGACTTAATCAACACTCGTCATTCCCGCGAAGGCGGGAATCCATCTCCGATCGGATAGGTTTACTCCAGCGTCGCAAGGTTTAAACCGTGGGCTCAAGTGATGGATTCCCGCCTTCGCGAGAATGACGAAGAGCTAAGAATGTGAGCAAGTTATTCATTTTCGGAATGGGTTATACGGCGAGCCGCTTGGCTGTGCAATTGCGCAGCGACGGCTGGGAGGTGGTTGGCACCAGCCGGAAAGCATCATCCGCATCGATTGCCTTCAACGATGATGTCGCCATTCTCAGCGCTCTGTCTGAGGCGACGCACATTTTATCTTCTGTGCCGCCGTCGCGCGACGGGGGCGATCCTGTGCTCGAACGCTATGGAGAAGCTATCGCAGCCGCGTCTGCCCAATGGATCGGCTACCTCTCCTCAACGGGCGTCTATGGCGACACGCAAGGCGCATGGGTCGACGAAAGCGCGTCGGTCGGGTCTGGCAGGCGCAGCGCGCGCGCAGCCGCCGATTTGGAATGGCAGCAACTTCGCGATGATGTGCGCATTTTCCGGCTTCCTGGCATCTACGGCCCTGGACGCTCCGCGCTGGAAAGGGTGCGCGAAGGCAAGGCACACCGCATTGATTTGCCCGACCAGATATTCAGCCGTGTCCATGTCGACGATATTGTGTCCGGGTTGATGGCAAGCTTTTTCGGGCCATTGGGGATCTACAATCTGTCAGACGATTTTCCGTGCAGCCAGAATGCCGTCATCGAGTTTGCGAGCTTGCTATTGGGAACTGCGACACCACTGATGCTGTCCCTGGAACAGGCGCAGCTTTCGCCAATGGCCGCGGCCTTTTATGCCGAAAATCGACGGATTTCGAACCGAAAAGCCAAAAGAGTGTTGGGGTGGGGTCCGCAATATCGGGATTATAAACAAGGGCTTACTGCGCTGTTCCACAGTTTTGGGCAAAAAGTCGATTGACGGCGACTCCTGCTTAGGACAGCCTCTTCCAAAATCCGGCTTAGAACCGGCAAATATTCGCAGGAGAGTGCTATTGGCAACTGCCGCTATTGAAGACGTGTCGCGTCCCTCGCTGTTTCTCGCATTGACCGAATTGCCTCGCGCAATGGCCGAATTGGGCTCGATGCCCTGGGCAAGCCCTATCCTGATGCAGGCCCCCAAGGGCGACGGCCATCCGGTGCTGTTGCTGCCCGGCTTCATGGCAACCGAATTTTCGATGCGGCCGCTTCAGGCCTATCTCGACAAGCTGGGCTATAATGTTTTCCATTGGGAACTGGGCCGCAATTTGGGGCCCCGCGCCATTGGCCATGATGGCGAGCATCTGATTGCGCGGCTTGAGCAGATTTTTGCCGAAACCGGTCGCAAGGTCACGCTCGTAGGCTGGTCGCTGGGCGGAACGCTGTCTCGCCAGCTTTCGCGCCGTCGTCCGGATATGGTGCGGCAGGTTATTTCGCTGGGTTCGCCCATTGTCGGCAGCCCCAAATCAACCAATGCTTGGCGCGCCTATCAGTTGCTGACCGGGCACAATATCGAGGATCCCGACGTACAGGCGCAACTGGCAGAAAGCCATGAAGTGCCGCCAGTGCCTTCCACTGCGATTTTCTCGCGCCAGGACGGCGTGGTTGCATGGCAAAACAGCCGTGAACCCAAGGCACCACAAACCGACAATATCGAGGTCAAGGGCAGCCATTGCGGACTTGGCGTCAACCCGACGGTGCTGTGGGCGATTGCCGACCGGCTGGCTTTGCCCGAGGGTGAATGGAAGCCGTTCGAACGTGGTGGCGTGAAAAGCCTGATCTACCCCTCTTCAGGGCATTGATTTCTAAGACTTAACGTGAACGTGGACCGGGGGAACACCCGGGCCTTTTCACTTTTTGGTCTTGGCTTTTGGTTTGGCAACCGGCTTTGCCGCCTTTGCTAAAGTCTTTTTCACTGTCTGCTTTTTCGTTGCCGTTTTGGCCTTTACTGGCTTCACCACTGCCTTTTTTGCTGGTGCTGCCTTAGCCTCAGGCTTCACAGCTGTTTCTGCCTTCGGTGCAGCCTTGGGCGTCGCGCCCAGCAACTCCTCATAGGCCTCGTTCAACGCTGCGGCATAATTAGCCGGATCGGGGATCATTTCGCGGTCGCTGGTGAAGGAAATCGCGATGTCTGGCCCATAGCTGTAGATCGCATTGATCATGCCCATGCCGTCGAAAATCGGCCCCGTGCCCATCATCCGGACCATCTTGGCACCAGCAAAGTATAACGGGACACGCGGACCCGGCACATTGGTTGCGACCACATTGAACACCGGCGAATGCAGGTTCGAAACGCCCAGTCGCGAGTAAAGTCGAGCCCCCAGTCCGGCGAGGCCGGAGGGGATGAACTGGCTATATTCGGTCAACGTCCGCGCCCCGACCGCATTGGTCATCGCCTTCGAGTTGAGCGCTTCCTTGCGAACAAAGGCCAGCCGTTCCATCGGGTCTTCGATATGCGTGCCGAGTTGCACCAGCATCGCCGAGACCAGATTGCCCAGCGCCTCCTTTTCGCCCTCTGCGCGCACCGAAATAGGCGCCATCGCAGTCAGGCTGTCCTTGGGCAGGGCTTTGCGTTGCTGCAGATATTTGCGCAGGCCACCGCCAATAATGGTCAGGATAACATCGTTGACGGTTGCGCCCTCGATCCGGTCCTTGATCGACCTTATCCCTGCCAGCGGCAGGACAGTGCTGTCCCACACACGGTGCGGGCTGACCTTGCCGTTGAGAATGGTCTGCGGCGCCATTTTTGCGCCCTTCAGCGATACGTCGCCGCCTGCGACCTCGCGAATGAGCCGCGCTGCGCCGGGCACGGTCTGAGCCAGAGTCTTGGCAAAGCGCACCGGTTGGGTGACCGAATTCATCCATGTGCGCATCAGCATTTCGGTGACGGCAGGCTCGTTCTCGCCCTTCCATTTCGGTTTGGCGGAACGGTCCACAGGTACAGGTTCGATGTCGTGCACGGCGGCGGACAATTCGACCCCCGACATACCGTCGATCGCCGCATGGTGCACCTTCGCCACCAGAGCGAAACAGCCCTTGGGCAAGCCCTCGATATTGTCGAGGCCCTCTACAATGTTGAATTCCCACAGCGGTTTGGAAAGGTCCATTCCGCGCGCATGGAGGCGCGCGACCTGAATGCACAATTGCCGCCAGTCGCCGGGGTGGGGCAGGGCGATGTGGCGGACATGATATTCGAGGTCGAAATTGGGGTCGTCGATCCAGTAGGGATGGTCGAGATCGAAGGGAACGCGGACGAGTTTCTGGCGGAAACTGCGCGCCTTGTCCAAACGGCTTTCGACATGCGCTAAAATGTCCTTGAAACGGACAAAGCCCCCCGGTGCTGTCGACGGATCATAAATCCCCACTGATCCGATGTGCATCGGTGTATTGGGGGTATCGAGATAGACGAAACTTGCGTCCTGCCCGCTTAGCTGCTCCATGATTTTCTCCTCTCCAAAGAGGAGACTAACGCCGCTTTTGCCGCTTGGCGAGTCTAACGCGAACGCATTGCTACGACGAGGCCCAGCGTGGCCAATATGGCGCCTCCAGCAGCCAGCGCCGACCAGTCATAGCCTTCGAAAAACGTCGATAGCAGCATCGCGACAACGGGGATGAGCACGCTGGTATAGGCGGCTTTGCCGGGGCCAATCTTGCGGATGAGGTCGAAATAGAGCGGGAAGGTGACCACCGAGCCGATGATGCCCAGATACAGCACCCCGCCCAGATAGCCAGCACGCATCTCTATTGCCGGCGGACCGTGGTAGATGAAGGACCAGGCTGCATTGGCGAGCGCACCCCACAACATCGACCAGGCAAGGATCGTCGTTGTAGGATAGCGGCTGACCGAGGGAGCCACCTGCATCACGTTGGAGACCGAGGCGCATATGACACTCACCAGCGTCAGCGCGGTCCCTAGTAGCACTTCATGCCCGCCAACCGGTGCGGCACGATATTCCTGCGCCATCAGCAAGGCGACACCGGCGGTAGCGATGATGGAACCGATGACGAAGTTACGGCTAAACTGGCGACCGAGCCACCATTTGCCGAGCAAGGCATTGGGAATGATCAGCAATGCGAAGATAACGGCGACCAGCCCTGATGTGATGTGATGCTCCGCCGCATAGACGAAGTTGAAATTCAGCGTGAACTGCATCACGCCGAGCAATAAGGTCCACTTGAGACCGGTGCCGTCGATGCGCAGCGATTGGCGCATGATTGCAGACAGCATGAACATTCCCGCCGCCGCCACGGCAAAGCGGTAACTGACCGACCAGCTTGCGGGCACCGTGCCCAACTGGTCACGGATGACGAGCCACGTTGAACCCCAGATCAGCGAGACGACCAGGAAAGGGATTGCAATGCGCGGGTTAAGCAAGCCGGGTTCAGCGGCTGTGGCAGAGGGTGGGGAAGGGGTCACAGCGTCGCGATAGCTTTGGCGAGTGGTGCAATATCCTCTTCACGGTGATGCCAGCTGGTTACAAGGCGCGCAGCACCGTCGCCCCAATCGTAAAAGTCGAAGCCTTGCGACCGAAGCGTAGCCGCCTCAGCCGCAGACAGTCGAACGAATATTTCATTGGCTTCAACCGGATAGAGCAACCTTTCGGGCGCGGCCCCGGCGATGATTTGTGCAGCGGCATTTGCGGCCTTGGCGTTATCGAGCCACAAATCGGCTTTCAGGAACGCAAGTAGCTGCGCCGCCAGAAACCGCCCCTTGGATAGCAAATGCCCTGCGCGCTTGCGACGATAGCGCGCTGCATCAGCAAGCGCCGGATCGAAATAGACCAAAGCCTCGGCATTCATTCCACCATTTTTGGCGAACCCAAAGCTGAGGACATCAACCCCGGCGCGCCACGTCACGTCTGCAGGTGTGCAGCCAAGTGTCGCAACCGCATTGCCGAACCGCGCGCCATCCATGTGCAGACCCAGCTTGCGTTCGGCGCATAAGGCGCCAAGTGCCGCGACTTCTTCAGGCCGGTAAACCAGCCCATATTCGGTCGCGTTGGTCATGGAAACCGCTGCAGCCTGCACCTGATGCACATCGGGCCGGATGGTCGAAAGAAGGTCGCAGACGGTTTGCGGCGAAATCTTCGCGCCGTCGCCATCCACCAGCATTAATTTGGCGCCGCCGGTGTAAAATCCAGGCGCGCCGCATTCGTCGACTTCGATATGCGCTTCGCGGTGGCAGATGATGCCCTGATGCGGCTGCACCATTGACGCGAGCGCGAGGCAGTTGGCGGCTGTGCCGGTTGAAACCCACAACACGGCCACATCGCGTTCGAACAGTTCAGAAAATGCTATATCCAGCCGATGGCTTAAAGCGTCGCCGTCATAGGCCGTATCGACGATGTTTGCATCGGCTATGGCCTGCATGATCTTTGGATGCACGGGGGCAGCGTTGTCGGAAAAGAAGCGCATGCCGTCGCCCAACGCGAAAACGAACCTGCCGTCAAGAGAGCGAATTAGCCTGCCGCAAATGGGAAGCAGTTTAAATGCTTCCCAGACAGCTAATATCTATTGCGGTAGCTCGGATGCGCCCATCAGGTGCAAATCGACCGATCGTGCGCATTGCCGTCCTTCCCGGATCGCCCAGACGACAAGGCTCTGGCCGCGCCGCATGTCACCACAGGCGAACACACCTTCCTGGCTGGTCATATAGTCGCTGATGTTGGCAGCAACATTGCCGCGGGCATCCAATGCGACTTCGGACTGGTCGACCATTCCGGCCTTGCGCGGGCCGGTGAAGCCCATCGCGAGGAAAATCAGGTCGGCTTTGATGACAAACTCGCTTCCGGCAACCTCTTCCATCCGACCGTCCGACCAGTCGAGGCGGATGCATTCGAGCCCGGTGACCTGCCCGTTTTCGCCAATCACGCGCTTGGCATTGATCGCCCAATCGCGGTCGCAGCCCTCTTCATGGCTGGACGAGGTGCGCAGCTTGAGCGGCCAATCGGGCCAGACCATAGCCTTGTCCTCACGCACGGGCGGCTTGGGCATGATTTCGATCTGTGTCACCGAAGCGGCACCCTGACGGTTGGAGGTGCCGACACAGTCGGAGCCGGTGTCGCCGCCGCCGATGACGATAACATGCTTGCCGGTTGCGACAATCGAACCACGCGGCGCCGCGCGGGTTTCGTCGTCACCTGCATTGCGCTTGTTCTGCTGGGTCAGAAATTCCATCGCGAGGCGCACGCCTGCCATTTCGGCACCCGGAATGTTTAGCTGGCGCGCTTCTTCGGCGCCGCCGGACATCACCACAGCGTCGAAATTCTCGCGAAGAGACTCCATCGAGACATGCACACCGATTTCGGTCGATTCTTTGAGCACCACACCTTCGGCCTGCATTTGCATCAGGCGTCGGTTGATCAGGTCCTTCTCCATCTTGAAGTCGGGGATGCCGTAGCGGAGCAGACCGCCCATCCGGTCGTTCTTTTCGAACAGGGTCACGCTGTGCCCGGCGCGCGCCAGTTGCTGCGCACAGGCCATGCCTGCTGGGCCAGCGCCGACCACAGCCACCGACTTACCCGTTTTGCGCGCTGGAATTTGCGGCTGGATCCAGCCTTCCTGCCATCCGCGATCGACTATGGCGCATTCGATCGACTTGATCGTGACAGGTGCGTCATCAATGTTGAGCGTGCAGCTTGCCTCGCACGGGGCGGGGCAGATACGGCCTGTGAATTCGGGGAAGTTGTTGGTGCTGTGCAGCACTTCCAATGCATTCTGCCAGTCGCCTTCATAGACCAGATGGTTCCAGTCCGGGATGATGTTGTTCACCGGGCAGCCATTGTGGCAATAGGGGATACCGCAATTCATGCAGCGTGACGCCTGTGCCTTCAGCTTCTCCTCGGGCAGCGGCACGACAAATTCCTTGTAGTGCTTCAACCGCTCCTCGGCGTCTGAATAGCTCCGGTCTTGCCGGTCGAGTTCGAGAAAGCCTGTTGCCTTGCCCACTTTATTGCTCCGTAATCTTATTCAGCCGCGACATGGGCAGCGGAAAGGCGTTCGGCCTCGAGCTGCTTCAGCGCGCGTTTGTAATCCTTCGGCATGATCTTGACGAATTTGCCAAGTGCGTTCGGCCAGTCGTCAAGAATAGCGCGAGCGCGCTTGCTGCCGGTGTAGAGATGGTGGCGTTCGAGCAGGATGCGCAGGCGTTCTGCTGAATGGTAAAGCATATCGCCCATGCCGAAGTCGGTTACGCTCGATGCGCGCTGCGCCGGTGCGCCTGTGCTGTTTTCAGCCTCGGGACCATCGGGCTCGATTGCCTCGACATCGACCATCGCCATGTTGCAGCGTTCGCGGAAGCGGCCATCCTCGTCATAGACATAGGCGACGCCGCCTGACATGCCCGCGGCAAAGTTGCGCCCGGTCTTGCCGAGCACAGCGACAACGCCGCCGGTCATATATTCACAGCCATGATCGCCCGTGCCTTCGACCACCGCGAGCGCGCCCGAATTGCGAACGGCAAAGCGTTCGCCAGCCACGCCGCTGAAATAGGCCTCGCCTGCGATCGCACCATAAAGCACGGTGTTGCCGACAATGATATTCTCGGTCGGCTCGCGCTTCACATGTGCCGGTTGCTTCACGATCACGCGACCGCCCGACAGGCCCTTGCCGACATAGTCATTGGCATCGCCAGTGAGTTCGAGCGTGATGCCATGCGCGAGGAACGCGCCAAAGCTCTGCCCCGCAACGCCGGTGAAGGCGATCTGAATGGTGTTTTCGGGCAAGCCCGCATGACCATATTTCTTGGCCACCTCACCCGAAAGCATCGCGCCGACGGTGCGGTTGAGGCTCCTCACCTCCCGTTCGATCCGGACGGCTTCGCCCTTTTCCAAAGCGGGGGCGGCAGCAGCGATCAGATCCTGATCGAGCGCCTTGTCAAGCCCGTGATCCTGCGTTTCCGTGTGGTGCAGCGGCAGGCCCTTGGTGTCGACGACATGCAGCAGGCGCGACAGATCAATGCCCTGCGCCTTCCAGTGATGGATCGCCTTCTTCATGTCGATGCGGTCGACGCGGCCGACCATTTCCTCAAGCGTGCGAAAGCCCATTTCGGCCATGATCGCGCGCAATTCTTCGGCGACGAAGAAGAAGTAATTGATAACATGCTCAGGCTGGCCGGTGAAGCGCGCGCGCAGAACTGGGTCTTGCGTTGCCACACCCACAGGGCAGGTATTCAGATGGCATTTGCGCATCATGATGCAGCCCGCCGCGATCAGCGGTGCAGTGGCAAAGCCGAACTCGTCCGCACCCAGCAACGCGCCAATGGCCACGTCGCGTCCGGTGCGAAGCCCGCCGTCAACCTGCACCGCAATGCGGCTGCGCAAATTGTTGAGCAGCAGTGTTTGCTGGGTTTCGGCGAGGCCGATTTCCCAAGGTGAACCCGCATGGGTCAGCGAGGTCAGCGGCGATGCGCCGGTGCCGCCCTCATAACCCGAAATCGTGACATGGTCCGCACGCGCCTTTGAAACACCAGCGGCAACCGTGCCAACGCCGACTTCGGAGACGAGTTTCACCGAAATCCGCGCACCGGTGTTGACGTTTTTCAGGTCGTGGATCAGCTGCGCCAGATCCTCAATCGAATAGATGTCGTGATGCGGCGGGGGCGAGATGAGGCCGACACCCGGAGTCGAATGGCGGGTTGCGCCGATGGTCTTGTCGACCTTGTCGCCGGGCAGCTGGCCGCCTTCTCCGGGCTTTGCACCCTGCGCCATCTTGATCTGGATATCGTCGGCATTGACCAGATATTCCGCGGTCACGCCAAAGCGGCCGGAGGCGACCTGCTTGATCGCCGAGCGCATCGAATCGCCATTGGGCAGCGTCTTGAACCGCTTCGGGTCTTCGCCGCCTTCGCCGGTGTTTGATTTGCCGCCAATGCGGTTCATCGCCACGGCAAGCGTGGTATGCGCCTCCCACGAAATCGAGCCATAGCTCATCGCGCCGGTGGCGAAGCGCTTGACGATTTCGGATGCGGGTTCAACCTCGCTGATGTCGATCGGCTTTTCCGCTGGTTTCAGCTCCATCAGCCCGCGGATGGTCAGCAGGCGTTCGCTCTGTTCGTTGATCGACTTGGCGAACTCGGCATAATTTTTGGGATCGTTGCCGCGCACGGCATGCTGCAGCTGGCCGACATTGGCTGGCGTCCAGGCATGGTCCTCACCCCGGATGCGATAGCCATAGATGCCGCCGACATCGAGCATGTTTTTGTAGATAGGATTGTCGCCATAGGCTGCGGCATGGCGACGGACGGTTTCTTCTGCGACCTGCGCCAAGCCGACGCCTTCGATCGTGGTTGCGGTGCCGGTGAAATAGTTACCGACAAATGCAGACGACAGGCCGACTGCGTCGAAAATCTGCGCACCGCAGTAAGATTGGTAAGTCGAAATGCCCATCTTGGACATGACCTTGAGCACACCCTTGCCCACCGCCTTGATATAGTTTTTCTGAACCTCGTAAGTCGATAGCGAGAGGCCCTGACGCACGCGGATTTCCTCGAGCGTTTCAAAGGCGACATAGGGGTTGATCGCTTCGGCCCCATAGCCCGCGAGCACGCAGAAATGGTGCACTTCGCGCGCTTCGCCGGTCTCGACCACAAGGCCAGTCTGCATACGCAGGCCTTGACGGACGAGGTGGTGGTGGACGGCAGCCGTTGCCAGCAAGGCGGGCATGGCAATCCGGTCGGGCCCTTGGGCGCGGTCGGAAAGAATGAGGATATTCTTGTCCTGCAACACCGCTTCCGTGGCGGCCCAGCACATTTCCTTGATCGCCATTTCAAGGCCCGCGGCGCCGCTCGCCGCATCCCAGGTCATATCGACGGTTTCGGCGCGGAACGCGGCATCGAGCGCATGTTCGACCGAACGGATCTTGGCGAGATCGGCATTGGTCAGGATTGGCTGGTCAACCTCAAGCCGCTTGTGCGTGCCCGCATCATGGCCGAGCAGATTGGGTCGCGGGCCGATCATCGAGACGAGGCTCATTACTAGCTCTTCGCGGATCGGATCGATCGGCGGGTTGGTGACCTGCGCGAAATTCTGCTTGAAATAATCGTAGAGCAGCCGCGACTTGTTCGACAGCACAGCTATCGGAGTGTCGGTACCCATCGAGCCCAGCGGGTCGTCGCCATTGGCAGCCATCGGCTCAAGGAATTTGCTGATATCCTCTTGCGTATAGCCAAAGGCCTGCTGGCGATCGAGCAAGGCGGCGTGATCGTTGACCAGCGGCGCTTCGGCGACTTCGACATCGTCGAGGTCTTTCAGCTTATACTGCGCGGCTTCGAGCCATTTGGCATAAGGCTCTGCCGTCGCCAGCTCTGCTTTGATTTCCTCATCCTCGATGATGCGGCCCTGCTCCATATCGATGAGCAGCATCTTGCCCGGCTGGAGCCGCCATTTGCGGACGATATTGTCTTCCTTGATCGGCAGTACACCGCTTTCCGACGCCATGATGACATGGTCGTCGTCAGTCACACAGAATCGGGCAGGACGCAGGCCGTTGCGGTCGAGTGTGGCGCCGATCTGGCGGCCATCGGTGAAGGCGACGGCGGCCGGGCCATCCCATGGCTCCATCAGCGCTGCATGATATTCATAGAAGGCGCGGCGGTTGGCATCCATCATCGGATTGCCGGCCCATGCCTCTGGGATCAGCATCATCACCGCATGCGATAGCGAATATCCACCAGCGAGCAGCAGTTCGAGCGCATTGTCTAGGCACGCCGTGTCCGACTGGCCGTGCGGGATGATCGGCCACATCTTGTCGAGATCTGGCCCCATCAGGTCCGATTCCATCGTGCGGCGGCGCGCATTCATCCAGTTCACATTGCCGCGAACCGTGTTGATTTCGCCATTATGTGCCACCAAGCGATAGGGGTGCGCGAGTTTCCAGCTGGGGAAAGTGTTGGTCGAAAATCGTTGGTGGACCAGTGCGAGAGCAGATTGGCACAGCGGGTTGCGCAGATCGTCATAGAAGCTGCCGACCTGGCCCGCGAGCAGCAACCCCTTATAGACCACCGTGCGCGTCGACATCGACGGGATGTAGAAGCTCGAAAGACCGGGCAGTCCATGCTTTTCTTCAAGCGCCGCCAACGGATTTTGTGCCTGCTTGCGGATCGCTAGAAGTTTGCGTTCAAACGCTGCTTCGTCGGCACAATTCTCGCCACGCCCGATGAATAGCTGACGGATCACCGGCATCTGCTCGATCACCGCCTTGCCAAGGCCATCCAGCGTCGTTGGCACATCGCGCCAGCAAAGGATTGTCTGGCCTTCCTTGACGATGAAGCTCTCAAAATTTGCGATACCGAATTCGCGCGCCGCTTCATTTTGCGGCAGGAAGCACATGACAACGGCATAATCACCCGGCGGCGGCAGGGTGACACCTGCGCCCTTGGCCCAGTCACGGTAGAGTGCATCAGGAATCTGGATCAATATGCCAGCGCCATCGCCCAGCAACGGATCGGCGCCCACCGCACCACGATGGTCAAGATTGACGAGAATCTGCAGGCCGCGCTCGATGGTCGAATGCGTTTTGGTTCCCTTTATATTCGCGATGAAGCCGACGCCGCAGGCGTCATGCTCATTACGTGGGTCATACAGTCCCTGTGCCGGAGGAAATCCCATGGCGTACCCTTGTCGTCCGAATCTGGTGAAATTTGATTCGCGGTAGCGGGATGTTTGCGTAATTAAAAGTCATCTTGCGACGTTTGTCGAAAGTAAACTTGCAGGGCTGTTAAGCTAGGGTTTCCACCGATCGTCTTTCAAAAGCTCCATTCCGCAAAACAGCGACGGTGGAACGACAGCAGAGGATTCAGAGAGCTTGAACTAGCCAATCTCTCGCTTTAGTCTTTCAAACGAATTGTCAGAGGGGCAGGGACAGCGAATGCTACGAGACGATGCCGACAATTCAGGCTTGATTGCGCCAAAAGTCTCGCTTGATATCGGCATTACCGGCCATCGCACTAGGCACCCGGTTTTTTCCGCAAACAGTGCAGCGATTGCCCGCAGCCTTACTGAACTGATAGCGTTTCTCGATCAAACAGCTGTCAAAATGGCCCAAACCTCAGACAAAGCGCGCCCGCTGGTTCGGCTGCATTCATTGCTCGCCTATGGTGCGGACTTGATGGCCGTCAAATCCGCAACCGCCACTGGTTGGCCGGTGATCGCGCCGCTCCCTTTCGGTCGGGCGCTCAATCTGGCCGTCAATGCGCAGCCGACAAGTCTGGATGATATGCGCGCATTGTTGAACGGGCAGGACCCGATTGATCCGATGACCTCCGACCGCGCTGCCGAAATCCGTTCGACTGAATATGAGGTCAGTGCATTCGAACTCGCCGAACAGGACGATGTCGTAGAGGCTCTGTTCGCAACCCACCTCACCGACACCAGCGATGGCGCCGCCGAGCAGGCATTTTTTGCGCTTTGCTCGGATCGTGCGGCAATGGCGGCGCGGGTGATGATTGAGCAATCTGATATCGTCATCGGGATTTGGGACGGCGTAACGCACGGGTCGATTGGCGGCACAAGGCACACGATAGAGGCTGCTCTTGAGCAAGGTGTCCCAGTCATCTGGATCGACGCCCGAGACCCGCAAGGCTGGCACCTGCTGCAAGCAAAGGAGCAACTGGCTGCACTTACCGGTAGGGCGTCTGCAGCAAGAGATAAGTCAGGCATATCGGCGTTGATACATGTTGCCCTTTGTCCTTCCGGGGATGGCTGGAAGGGCGTCAGCCGGCATGAAAAATGGCGGGACAAAAGCAATCCTTTGCTCCATGCCTACCGCCGTATCGAGGCCATGTTCGGCGAGCCACGGAACCGGCCACTGCGAAACCTGACCCAGCATTATGAGAAGCCTGACGCCATTGCCGCGGGTAGTGGAGCAGAGATGCTGGCTGCGGCGGCCAAGCTGGACGGCATTGATCCTGCCATGCCCCCGCGTATTGCAGACGAAGTGATGCGTCCTTTTGCCTGGGCCGACGGCGTTTCGACCTGGCTGTCTGATGCCTATCGCGGCAGCATGGTCGCCAGCTTTTTCCTCTCTGCCTTCGCGATCGTCGGTGGGATCGCCTATCTGCCCTTTGCCAGCATTGAACAGAAATGGTGGTTCGCTGCCTTTGAATTCGTGTTGCTTTTTGCCATCATTGGCATCTTCTTTACGGGCAAACGCAAGCGTTGGCATGAGCGCTGGTTCGAAATCCGGCGCGTCGCCGAATATTTCCGCCATGCGCCCATCCTGCTGTTGCTGGGTGCAGCACGCCCTATCGGGCGATGGCCGCGCGGATCAGGAGGAAACTGGCCCGAATGGTATGCGCGGCACGCGTTGCGAAACATCGGTTTGCCGCAGATCAGGATAACGTCGACCTTTCTAAAAGGTGCCCTGGCGCTGATGTGCGATCATCATGTTTGCCCGCAGCGCGATTATCACCGCATCAAGGCCGCCCGGCTAAAGCGTGCGCAACACAATCTGGACCGCTTGTCCGAAATATTGTTCCTGTTTGCTGTAATATCTGTGGCGGTGTATCTGTTGATCGAGATTGGCGCGGTAACTGCCTGGCTTCCGGCGGGCTTGCCGCATTCGGTCGCCAAGCTTTTCACCTTTCTGGGAGTTTTGTTTCCGACAATGGGTGGAGCGTTTGCGGGTGTACATTATTTCGGAGATTTTGAACGCTTTGCCGCGATATCGGAAATCACGGCTGAAAAGCTCGACGATATAGCAACGCGGATCGGCTTTTTGCGGTCGGCGCCGGACAGAGAGATCACCTATGCACGCGTTTCTGGTCTTGCCCATGCCATTGACGATATTGTGGTGGACGAAATCGAAAACTGGCAATCGGTGTTTGCAGGCAAACGCATAACCGTTCCGGTTTAAAAGCGAGCCACGGTCGACAGTAAGGCGACATTGACTCGTCCTTTTTTTGGGTGCCTTATCGCCACAATTCGGCAGACAGAACCTGGAGAGAGCCCATGTCTTGGCGGTCCATTTTTTTTTCGATTATAGTGCTGGCGACCAGTAGCGGTGCATTCGCACAAGCCGATGGGGATATTCAAGCAGACCAGCAAGAGGTTGACCAACAAGAAGAAGAGCAACCGCTCCCCCCAAATGTCGGAGTTGAGTATCTCTCGGCAGAGTCGCCCGAATCCTCCTGGCTCGAATCTGATCTGACCGACAGCAGTGATCCTGAAGAAGAGTCGGACAGCAGTGAACGCGGGGAGGAGCTTATTCGCGAACCCACCGGTATTCCCGACGTCGAAGCTGTATATTTCGACGCATCTGATGCCGAGCAATCGGCAGGTCCTACACGTGGTTCGTTTGGCGGCCACACGGTCAACGATGCCGAGGCGCCCTGGCAAGCCCAGATTTTCTATCCGGGGAATGCGCCCGTATATGCTAAATATCTCGCCAAAGGGGAAAAATTGTGGGCCTTGCAGCATGTCTGTGGAGGCGCGCTGATTCATCGACAATGGGTGTTAACTGCGGCACATTGCGTTGATAAATCGATGAAAGAGTCAGGGCACAGAATCAGGCTGGGTCAGGAAGATATCTCAAAGTCCGGAGCATGGACCTATGACATAATCGATGTCAAAATCCATGCTTCACCGCCGAGCGGAAATGGACTTCGGACAAATGACATTGCGTTAATAAAAATTCAGATCGATCCGAATAAGGCACCGCCGGTTTCACAAGTGCGGCCAATAGGCCTTTATCGCAGGCAAGATCCTGCACATGGCTATGGAGTAACGGCATTTGGCTGGGGTAAAATAAGCAATGCTGGACGTACGAACTCCCTGTTGTTGCAAGTTCCGCTAACGATTCAGAATCGTACCGATTGCAGGAAGCAACTCGCCGCATTGATTGATCAACGGGTGGTTTGCGCCGTATCGCCTGTCCGGAAAACCTGCACCAATGATAGCGGTGGGCCGTTGATCAACAAATCGCGAGAGCTGGTGGGTATTGTCAGCGGAGGCGGTACATCCTGTTCGCCCGATGGCGTGCCCACCGTGTTCACTTTTGTCTCCAACTTTTACCAATGGATAAACAAGGAGACGGGCGGGGCGGTGCGTTAGCACCGCCCCGAAGTCATTTAGTTGCTCGGACCTACCTTTACGGCACCCGTTTGTTCACCCGCAGCAGCGGGAGCGGCAGCGGCTGCGTCGTCAGCAGCAGCTTCACCTTCCTTGGCAGTATCAGCGGCCGGCGCCGCAGCGGCATCGGCGGGTGCAGCGGCCGCATCAGCAGGTGCGGCTGCTTCTTCGGTTGCCATCGTTTCTTCTTCAGCAGCTGGTTGGCAAGCCGCCAAAATCATGCTCGACGCGACAATGGTCGATGCAATTATCAATTTACGCATGGTCTCTCTCCCCTGTTGAAATGGGAGTTTAATTTACCCGAACCCCATCGCCTTAAGCAACCGAATAAAATCGGGCAGTTTGCGCAGCGGGTCGAGCATCGGATCATAGCCGACCGCCGTCATGCCGCCATCGCGTAGCTCACGTGCTTTTGAGAGCGCCAGCACTGCTTCTGCAGTCTTGCCCCATTGCGCAAGTATCTGGCCCTGTTGGTATAAAGATACCGTCTCGGTGTCGTTGACCAGTTCGTCATAGGCCGCTTTGGCGGCGGCGGTATTTCCCAAGCGGTGCTGGGCAATGGCGACACCGGCGAGCTTCGACCATTTGTGGCTGTCGGCCTCGAACTCGCCGAGCGCCTCGCGGTTCTTGTTTTGCGCAAGGAGCGCCATGCCGATCCGCGAACGGGTGTCGGTCAGTTCGGGGCTGATCCTGATGGTTTCACGGACGGCGGCGATCGACTCCGCATAGCGTCGCGCCGCAAAATGTACCGTCCCCAAAATGCGGTGGATCAATGCGTTGAGCGGGTCGAGCAGCACCGAGCGGCTGATCGCCGTCATCGCCTCACTGTCCCGACCGGTCGCGGCACAATAGACTGCGAAACGGGCGAGTACCGGAGCCTCCCCTTCGCCGAGCTTATAAGATAGATCGAATGGTGCGCGCGCCGCTTTTATGTCGAGAACGCCTTGAAACAGGATCAACGCCAAGGCTGAATGTGCATCCGCCAGACGCGGTGCCAGCTCGACCGCACGTCTGGCCGATGAAATCGCGGTATCATAATAGAGCTTTATCTCGGCCGCGCTGCCATATTGGCCGGCCACCGAAGCCAGCGCGCGGGCTCGGCCAGCATGCGCAGCTGCAAAATCGGGGTCCGCCGAAATAGCGGCCTCGAACCGAGTTACCGCTTCACGTTCTTCAGCTTCGTTGCTTGCATGGGCATAAAGGTCCTTGCCGCGCAGATAACGATCGTAAGCGACGACATTCGATGTCCCGCCAACAACAGCGCCGCCGCTGCCCAATTCGGTTGCAAGTTCCGCAGCGATCGCCCCGGCGATTTCCCGCTGCACCGCAAGGACATCGTCGAGTGGCTTTTCAAAAGTGCGTGATGGACGGTTTACGCCGGTCTTACCGTCGATAAGGTCGATCGTCACACGTATAACGCCATTAGCCACCCTGACGGCGCCGTCGATGAGAAGCGCTGCGCGCAACTTCCGTGCGAATGCCACAATGTCTTCCTTGCCGCGATCGAACGCTTCGGAAGATGCTTGGCCAACCACCTGCAAAGCCCCGTTTTGCGACAGGGTAGATCGGATCTCGGTCGACAATCCATCCGCGAGATAGCCAAAAGCCGGATTTCCGCTGATATTGTCGAACGGCAAGATGGCGACGCGGTTCGCATTTGCGGCATTCCCGCCGAACAAACCTGATCGATAGGAAGCAAAACCCGCCGCCAATAGGGCAGTCGCTGCTCCGGCGCCAATCACCGCATTGCGGCGATTGAGCAACGGCTGTCGGGGAGCCGAACGGGGGATGGCCTCCTGCGGCCTCGCGCCGTGCATCGCGCCTACCGCCTGCAGCATGCGTTGCACTTCGGTGTCTTTCGCGCTCAGTTTGGAGTGCGAAAGATCAATCGCCTGGAATTGCCCAAAACCCAATGGAGGAAGCGCGCCGTCGAGCGAAAGTGGAACCAAAACCCGCCGGTCTCTTCCCCGCGTCGCCTCGTCATGGACCCAGTGTGACTCGATGGAGTTTTTAGACCACAACACGACAACGGCTTGCGCCCTTTCAAGCGCATCCGCGGTTGTGCGTGAGAAGCGGTCTCCACCTCCCAGCAGTCCATCCCACCAGACAGAAAAACCAGCGGCTTCGATCAGGCCGATGATTTGTTTGGCTTTGGCCTGATCCGCACGGGCGTAGCTGAAGAAAACGGATGCTGATTTTGCGCCGGGATCGGCGTTTTCCGGGTCGTTAGCGGTCAATTCTCAGCGCCCCTTCCCGTCCAAAAGGGCTGGCCACCATCGCAGCCCTGTCAGTCAGTATTTGTCCCATTGTTTACCAATGGTTGCAACCGGTTTCTGTGCTGCAATCTGCCATCAAATTGGTCGGGAAGCAGGTTTAGGCAGGACGGATTGCTCAGGCCTGTGCAGCTTTCCAGTCGCGTCTAATCTTTTTGGCGAGGCTCCATTTGTGCACCTCGGTCGGGCCGTCATAGATGCGAAAGGCGCGGACTTCGCGGAAGATTTGTTCGACAATGGTCTGGTCGGTCACCCCGGTGCCGCCCATCACCTGAACGCAGCGGTCGGCGATACGCATCAACGCTTCGGACACCGCGACCTTGGTCATAGAGCTTTCGACTGTTCCCAGTGAGCCGGTGTCGAGCACCGAGGCGCACCAATCGATCATCAACTGCGCCTGCTTCAGATCGATGAGATTTTCGGCCAGCATGAAGCCGACGCCTTCATGGTCGATCAGTGGCTTTCCGAATGCCTCACGGCGGTTGGCATAGTCTGAGGCGATTTCATGCGCCCGTTCGCAGCAGCCGTGCCAGCGCATACAATGCGACAGCCTTGCGGGCGAGAGACGGATTTGGGCATATTTGAAGCCTTCGCCGGCTACGCCGAGCATCTGGTCGGCAGGGACGCGCAGATTGTCGATAATCACCGTTGCATGTCCGCCGGGCATCGAATTGTCGATGGTGTTGGGCACATGTTCGATGCGGATGGCAGGGTCGGGCAGATCGACCAGAAACATGCAGGCCCCTTCATCGGCCTTCGCCATAACAATGCCGACGGTCGCGCCTTCGGCCCCAGTAATGAACGCCTTGCGGCCATTGATGACCCAGTGATTGCCTTCGAGCTTGCAGGTTGTTTTCATCATCGACGGGTCGGAGCCTGCGCCGTTTTCTGCTGCCGGTTCGGTCATGAAAAAGGCCGATCGTGCGCGACCTTCGACCAGCGGCTTCAGAAAGCGCTGCTTCATCTCCGGACTGCCGACATGGCCGATCAGGTACATATTGCCCTCGTCAGGGGCCATGGTGTTGACCGCAAGCGGACCGAGCGGCGACAAGCCGGATTTTTGCAGAACAAAGGCGGTTTCAAGCTGGGTCAGATGCGAACCATCGGCCAAGACATGCGGCGTCAACACACCAGCCGCGCGTGCCTTGTCCCGCATCTCATAGACCAGTGCGTCAAGCGGCGCGCCATGATGGTCGCGGCGCGGATCCTTTTCGTAAGGGATCACGACGTCGCGGACGAAACGCTCAACATTCGCGCCAATTTCGAGTGCGCGTTGGGAAAGATTGTCAGCCACTTATGGCCCTCCATAATATGTTCTTCTGAATTTCGGTCGAGCCGCCATAGATGGTCTGTGCGCGTTCGAAGAAATAGGATTGCGGGGCAATGGCGCAGGCGGGTGGAACCAGCGGTGCGACCTTGGCCCAATCGGCCTGTGCATGGTCTGGCATCGGCGCGCGGCCCGGCCCGGCTATGTCGACTGCCAACGCAGAGATTGCCTGCGCGCACTCGGTGCAGGCGATTTTCAGGAAGGCCGCGGTTGCCATCTCCATGTCGGTGCCGAGCACGCGCAAAATTGCAGATTCGATGACATCGAGTTTGGCCTCGATACCCGCCAGCTTATGGACCAACGCTGCCTTTTCACCGCACTCGCGCCATTGTGCCAAGCGGGCGCGCAACCGCTCTATATCGCGCCGCTTCGCGCCAATATGCGCATAGGACAGCCGCTCATTCTTCAGCAGGACATTGGCATAATGCCAGCCCTTGCCCTCATCACCGATGCGAAATTCGGCAGAGACACGGACATTGTCAAACTCGACGCGGTTGAGCTCGGCAGAACCGTCGATCAGCGGAATCGGGTGCACTGTAACACCAGGCAGATCCATCGGTACGCAGATCATCGAAATGCCGTCCTGCTTGCGCGCCTCTTTCGATGTGCGTGCGAGGCAGAAGATCCAGTTCGCCCAATGCGCGCCCGAGGTCCAGATTTTGGCACCATTGATGACATAGTCATCACCATCGCGCACCGCAGACAGTCGTAGGCTGGCAAGGTCAGACCCCGATTCAGGTTCCGTATAGCCCTGCGCCCAGAAATCGCGCGATTCGAGGATGCCAGTCAACCAGCGGGCCTTTTGCTCTTCGGTTCCAAAGGCGCAAAGTATCGGACCTATATAGATCACCGACATCGGAATGATCGGCGCGGCACCGGCAAGGTCGAGTTCCTGATCGAAAATATAACGTTCAACCGCCGACCAGCCTGTGCCGCCATCCTCTTTGGGCCATCCGACGCCCAGCCAACCCTTGGCGTTCAGCGCCTGTTGCGACAATATCTGATCGGATTTTTTCAGCCGCTGCCCGCTCGCGATTTTTTCGCGGACCGATTGAGGATAGTCGGTCGCGAAAAAATTGCTGACCTCTTCGCGCAATTCGGCCAATCGATTTGGACGGTCGGACAATGCGCCTCTCCTATTGGGGCTTGAACTTAATCTAATGCTATTCGATCAATACTTTGAACTACATATCAAGGGATGACGGGCAAAATGCAACTCACGGCAGACTTAACGGGCAAACGGGCGCTGGTTACGGGCGCATCAAGCGAAGGCTTCGGCGCACATTTCGCGCGTGTACTCGCCTCTAGTGGCGCCCAAGTGGTGGTAGCTGCGCGCCGGCGGGAACCTTTGGAGGCGTTGGTTGCCGAAATACAGAAAGCGGGTGGAAAGGCCTTAGCCGTTACCGTTGACGTTTCGGATCATGCAAGTGTCGAACAGGCAATTTCCGAAGCAGGTCCGCTCGACATCATCGTCAATAATGCCGGGGTGGAGAAATCCGGCTCGGTCATGGATCTCACCGAGGGCGATTATGACTATGTCATGGACATCAACCTGAAGGGCGTCTGGCAAGTCGCGACGGCCGCCGCCAGGCAGATGCGCGAACGGGGGCAGGGCGGATCAATCATCAACATAGCGTCGATCACCGGGCACCAAGGGATGAAGGGCGCTGCACCTTACAGCGTATCTAAGGCGGGCGTTCTGCACATGACGCGGCAACTGGCGCAGGAGCTGGCGCGCTACAATATCCGGGTGAACTCGATCTCGCCGGGTTATTTCGCGACCGATCTCAATCGCGAATTTCTGGCTTCCGAAGCGGGTGAAGCGATGCGCAAGCGGATTGCGATGCGCCGCTTTGGCGATTTCCCCGATCTGGACGGTGTGCTGCTCTTGCTGGCGTCAGATGCGTCGCGTTTCATGACCGGCAGCGACATCATCGTCGATGGCGGACATCTGCTCTATTCGCCTTGATTTTAGACAGGAAAAATTAGTGGTGCTGCTGGCGAGGATTGAACTCGCGGCCTCTCCCTTACCAAGGGAGTGCTCTACCACTGAGCTACAGCAGCGCCGGAAGAGGCGGCCCTATGCTTAGCGGCGCGACGCTTGTCAAGCCGCTTGCGCGCTTCGATCAGCTTTGGCATCGGGAATTTATGACAAAGCCCCAAACCCCTTCGCGTGAGCAACGTCTTGCAGAAGCATTGCGTGCCAATTTGCGACGACGCAAGGCACAGGATAATGGTGCGCAACGCGAGAAAGCGAACGAATCTAGCTCTCCGAAATCAACGGACTGACTTTGTCGCCAAGTGCGCTCCGTCCCATCATCGTCGCTTTTGTAAGTTCCGATTTTCCTGCGCGTAATTGCCCCGGAGTGAGCCCGGTGAATTGCTTCACTTCCCGGGTAAGGTGCGACTGGTCGTAAAATGCGAGGCCAAGGTCGGTGTCATCAAGGCTGTCGCCATGTGCGATCCGGTTGGCAGCCCGCAGCGCCCGGTATTTCCGTGCCAGCTTTTTAGGAGGCATGCCGTAATAGCGGTTGGTCATTCGCTCCAATTGCCGAGGTGATAGCCCGGATTCGGTAATGAGTACGTCGACATCAGGGTCACTATCGTCGACCAGCCAGCGATCGACCATCGCCGTGAACTCGAATGGCGCCCCGTCGAGCTTGCGATAGATTTCGGCGGCAGCCGCATCGCCCAGCGCAAATTGGGCGGCTGGCTCGGCAAGCGCAATCAGCTCTTCACGCAATTCCATGATGGTGTCGCCGAACACACGGCGCGCATCGAACGCCTTGTCAATCCAGTTTTCCGCTTCGGCGCCCATCAGGACTGCCCAACCCGCAGGTAACATGCCCCAGCCAAATATGCTGACCGGCTCGGACGCGATTGCCTCGAACGGGCGGGTGGTGGGGCCGATAACCGTTACCGGATAGGTCGGATATTCAACACCATCCGAAAAGCGATAGGAGCCGTGGCCCGACAGCATGATGCGGAACTGGGCACGATCGGCGCGTTCCACTTCGTGCAGCGCATCGCCGCTATAGTCGAAGCGATATAGGGAGGACACGAGTTGTTGAAGCTGCTCTGTCGGCGCTTGATATTGCACATTGATCATTTTGCGACCGGGGCTCCCTATGGCCGCATGATAGGGAAAGTTACGACAAAAAAAAGGCCTGCCGCAAGGGCAGGCCTCAATAGGTCAAGAACTCTCGTCTTTCGACATCGAGCCCTTCGGGTCGCAAACACTGTATGCACCAACTAAGTGACAGTTTCTTGCACGGAATCGTCATCGTCGCAGTTTACATTTGACATTTACGGCCAATCATCGCCCTCGGTGCTTCAAAACAAGACGTTATAACGATTGCAAGTTTACGTTTGCCGCTGCCATAGCGAATCGGTGACTTACCAACTGCTCCGTCCCTTTTTGTTCGGTTTTGACGCCGAGTCGGCACACGGCCTCTCGCTGGCTGCACTGCGTGCCCTCCCATATTCCGGGCGAAAGAAGCCCCTCGCCGCGCTAGCTTCCGAACTTGCCGGTCTGCATTTTCCTTCGCCTGTCGGGTTGGCCCCGGGCTATGACAAAAATGCAGAGATTTTTGCCAAGGCCCCGGCTTTGGGTTTCGGCTTTGTCGAAATCGGCACGGTCACCCCGCGCCCGCAATCAGGCAATCCGCATCCACGCTTGTTTCGATTGGTCGAAGATCGCGCGGTCATCAACCGCATGGGTTTCAATAACGACGGGATGGAAGCCGCCGCTGGCCGCATCGCCGCCGTTTCGCGCGAGCGGCGATATGGACCTCTCGGCATCAACATCGGCGCCAATAAGGACAGCGAAGACCGGATTGCGGATTATGTTTTGGCTATGCAGCGGCTCGCACCACTGGCCGATTATGTGACCGTCAACATCAGTTCGCCGAATACACCTGGTTTGAGAGCATTGCAGGACAAGGCTGCGCTCGACGATTTGCTGCTGCGTGTTCGCGAGGCATCGCCCGCCGGACCGCCCTTGTTCCTGAAAGTGGCCCCCGATCTGGAGCCTGCCGATATTGACGATATCGCAGCTGTTTTGATTGACCGTGGCATCGATGCGTTGATCGTAAGCAACACCACGATTACCCGCCCTCCGCTAAAATCGCGCCATGCCGGTGAAGCGGGCGGCCTGTCGGGCGCTCCGCTCACGGCATTGGCGCAGCAGCGCCTGATCGACTTTCGCAAGGCAACCGCAGGTCAGGTCCCGTTGATTGGTGTGGGAGGAATAGCCTCTGCGGAAGATGCCTATGCGCGCATAAGGGCAGGCGCTTCCCTCGTGCAGCTTTATAGTGCACTGGTCTATGAAGGGCCGTTCCTGGCGCGGCGGATCAACATGGGGCTCGCCCAGCTGCTGCAGCGCGACGGGTTTGACAATATTACACAGGCAATCGGCGTCGATGTCGATTGAGGCTTTGCCTCGCGCATAAGCACCGTTACGGAATAGTCCTATGAAAAAACTCAGCCTGTTTCTAGTCGCACTGTTTGCATTTGCCGCATCACCACTCGCTGCCCAATCGAAGGGCATAGCCACCTCTGCCGACCCCCGGGCGACTGCCGCTGGAGCCGAAATTCTGGCTAAAGGTGGATCGGCTTCCGATGCGGCGATGGCGATGATGCTCGCGCTAACGGTGGTTGAACCGCAATCCAGCGGAATCGGTGGTGGCGGTTTTCTGGTGCACTACGATGCCAAGGGTGCGACGATCAGCACTATCAACGGCCGCGAAACTGCCCCTGCTGCCGCTACACCTCAGCGCTTTACCGATGCCGAGGGTAAACCGCTGCCCTTCCTGCAGGCTTTTCCGGGCGGTAAATCGGTGGGTGTGCCGGGCAATATCAGCCTGATGGCAGAGGCGCATCGCAAATGGGGCAAGCTCAAATGGGCCGAGATTTTCAAACCGGCGATCCGGCTCGCCGATAAGGGCTTCGTGGTCAACCAGACGCTCGATTCCCGGTTGTTGATGATCGAGCGGCTTTGGCCCCAGTTTGAAACTGCAAAGTCCATATATTGGGTCAACGGCAAACCCGCCAAGGCAGGCATGACGTTGCGCAATCCCGCGTTGGCGAAAACCTTGAAGCTGATCGCGAAGAAGGGCCCCAATGCCTTTTACACTGGCGCGATTGCCAACAGCATCGTCGACAGTGTGACCAAAAGCCCGGTTGCGCCGGGAGATATGACGCTTGCTGATCTTGCTGCCTATAAGGCGGTTGAGCAAAATGCCGTCTGCGCGCCATACCGCGTTTATGTGGTGTGCGGCATGGCCCCGCCCTCTTCGGGTGCGACCACGGTGTTGCAGATACTCGGCTCGCTTGAGCGTTTCGACATGAAGGCTATGGGCAAGGACGACCCGAAGAGCTGGTATCTGATCGGGCAGGCGATGCAGCTGGCTTATGCTGATCGCGAAAAATATCTGGGTGACGCGTCGTTCGTGCAGGTTCCGGTATCCGGCCTGATCGACAAGGCCTATCTGGCTGAACGCTCCGCGTTGATCGATCCGGCGAAGGCGCGTACAGACTATCCCGCAGGCAGTCCTCCCGGCGCGATGCCCCGTACAGCGGCGATTTCGGGCGAAGTGGCCGGGACGACGCATTTCTCGGCGGTCGATGCAAAGGGCAGCATCGCCAATATGACTTCGACCATTGAGGGGCCGTTTGGCAGCCAACTGATTGCAGGTGGTTTCTTTCTCAACAACGAACTCACCGACTTCACCTTCGCCCCTGAAAAGGATGGCGCGCCCGTTGCCAACCGGGTGGAAGGCGGGAAGCGGCCATTGTCGTCGATGGCCCCGACGATTGTTTTCGATCGTGATGGCAAACCGGTACTCGCGCTCGGGTCTGCCGGCGGCAAGCGTATCATCATGCACGTCACCAAGACGCTCGTCGGTGTGCTCGACTTTGGCCTGCCCCTGAAAGAAGCGATTGCATTGCCGAACATCTATTTTGGCGGCGGGTCGTTGTTGGTCGAGGAAAATACAGCGCTGGCCAATGCCCTCGATATGATTGCAGCTTTCGGCCAGCAGGTGAAACCTGCCGATCTGGGATCGAAGGTTAACGGTGTACAATTGGTTGATGGCAAATGGACCGGTGCCGCTGATCCACGCAGCGAGGGCACTGCGGTTTCTGTCGATGCTAAAGGCAAGCAAGAATTGATCGACGGCGACAGGGCGAAAGATGGTGCACCCGCAGCCAGCGTAGGCTGACCCGGCCTTGCCTAGTGCAACCGGCGGCGCTAGCGTTTGAAAGTCGAATGAGTCCGCAATTGGACCACCCCGGGAGAGTTTTTGGTGGCAGACAATTTCAACGATTTTGAAACCGTTCCCAATCTGGTGAGCATGTTCCTGTCGCGCGCGGCATTGCGCGGCGACCGGCCGTTTCTAGGCTTCAAACATGGCGACGAATGGCGCACGATCAGCTGGGCCGAAACAGCGCGCCGCGTTGCAGGCCTTGCCAAAAGCCTGAGGGCGATGGGCCTCAAAAAAGGCGATCGGGTGATGCTCGTTTCTGAAAACCGGCCCGAATGGTGCATCGCCGACCTTGCTATCATGGCGGCGGGTTGCGTTACCGTGCCAACCTACACCACCAATACTGAACGCGATCACCAGCATATATTGGACAACAGCCAGTCGCGGGCGGTGATAGTTTCTACGGCCAAACTTGCCCAGCATCTGATGTCTGCCGTGGTGCGGTCGTCCGAATGTGAATTTGTGATCGGCATGGAGCCGCTCAAGGTCACCCAGCGCGGGCAGCAAAAGCATCATGACTGGACGGATCTGGTGCAGGGCAATGATGCCGATGTGAAGGCACTAACCGAAGAAATGGCACATGTCGGCAGGCGCGAACTCGCATGTATCATCTACACCAGCGGCACAGGTGGTGCTCCGCGTGGAGTGATGCTGCACCATGGCTCGATCATCTGCAATGTCGATGGTGCAGCGCAGGTACTTCGTGAAGATTTCGGGCTTGATAACGAACGATTCCTATCCTTCTTGCCCTTGAGCCATGCTTATGAGCATTCAGGCGGGCAGTTCCTGCCCATCGGGGTCGGCGCGGAAATCTATTATGCGGAGGGTCTCGAAAAGCTGGCGAGCAATATCGAGGAAACCCAGCCGACGATCATGGTCGTTGTCCCGCGTCTGTTCGAAGTGCTCCGCGCGCGCATGATCAAGCAGGTCGAAAAACAGGGCAAGGTGCCAAGCTATCTGCTCGACAAGGCGCTTACCATTGGCGAGCGCGACTATGGCGGCAAGAAGCGCCTGCGCGATGCGCCGATGCGCGCGATTCTATCTCGCACATTGAAGCCCAAGATCAGGGCACGGTTTGGCGGACGGATGAAGGCGATGGTATCGGGTGGCGCTCCGCTCAATCCAGACATCGGCGTGTTTTTCCAGTCGCTGGGTATCACGCTGCTGCAAGGCTATGGCCAGACCGAAAGCGGTCCGGTAGTCAGCTGCAATCGGCCCAAGACCGGGATCAAGATGGACACGGTCGGCGCGCCGTTGAAAGGCGTAGAAGTCAAAATGGCCGACGATGGCGAAATCCTTGTGCGCGGCGAGCTAGTAATGCTCGGCTATTGGAACAACGATGCCGAAACGGCGCGGGTCATCAAGGATGGCTGGCTGCATACGGGCGATATTGGCCATTTCGATGAAAAGGGCCGGATCAAGATAACCGACCGAAAGAAAGACATCATCGTCAACGACAAGGGCGACAACGTCGCGCCGCAAAAGGTGGAAGGCATGCTGACGCTGCAGCCCGAAATCCTGCAGGCAATGGTTTCAGGCGACAAACGGCCGTATATCGTCGGCCTGATCGTACCCGATCCCGAATGGGCGCTCGATTGGGCACGCGGGCAAGGAATGCGTTACGACTTCTCCGAATTGCAGGATAATCCCCAGTTTCGGGCGGCGGTGCGGGCTGCAGTTGACCGGGTGAACAAGGACCTGTCAGTGACTGAAAAGGTCCGCCAGTTCGAATTTGCTGATGAACCTTTCACTATCGAAAATGGCGAAATGACGCCCAGCATGAAGATACGACGCCATATGATCCGCGAACGCTACAAAGATCGCGTCGATGGGATGTATAAGGGGTAGTCGTCAGACTTCCGGTAGCGCCCAGTCAATCGGCGGCAGGCCTTTGCTTTCGAGAAACACGTTGCACTTCGAAAAATGCCGACACCCAAGAAAGCCGTTGTGCGCCGACAAGGGTGAGGGATGTGCGGCCTTTAGCACCAGATGCTTTGACGCATCGACAAAGGCTGCTTTCTTCTGGGCATAGGCACCCCATAGAAGGAACACGACCGGCTGCTCTTTGGCATTAACCAGCCGGATGACGGCATCGGTGAAGCGCTCCCAACCCTTGCCCTGATGTGAGGCGGCCTTGGCCATTTCGACGGTGAGCACGCTGTTGAGCAAGAGCACACCCTGCTGCGCCCAATGCTCAAGAAATCCGTGGCGCGGGCGTTCGATACCGAGGTCCGACTGCAGTTCCTTGTAAATGTTCACCAGACTTGGCGGTGGTGGAACGCCGGGCTTTACGCTGAAGCACAGCCCATGCGCTTGCCCCGGGCCATGATAGGGATCCTGCCCCAATATCACTACACGGACTTTGTCGAGCGGTGTCAGGTCCATTGCCCGGAACCACTCGCCGCCTTTGGGGTAGATGTGCTTTCCGGCAGCCTTTTCGGCGACGAGGAACGAGCGCAACTGCGTCATATATTCGGCGTCGAACTCAGGAAGCAATGGCGCCTTCCAACTTTCGTGTAATTGGATTCCAGGCATGGCCTAACGCCCTTTCCATTTGTGAAAGAGGCAAGAGGGGAAGAGGTGACGGCGCTTTTCAGCCATGTCGATCATTGACGATACGGCGCATTCCTTGACGAAAAACTTCACTGCCAAAATTGAGCAGGAGGCCATAGCGAAGGTTCATTAGACGGATGTAAGTAAGGACTTGCTTGCTGTGGATCGGCCCGAGCTTCTCTATTGATTTGATTTCTACGAGTAGAATTTCGTCAAGCAATAGATCGTAGCGAAAAGCGTCATCATAGCGTTTGCCATAGATATCTACGTGGACCGGCTTCTGCCGATCCACTTTTACCCCCAATTGCTGCAAACGGTCCGCTAGTACCCGTTCATAGACCGATTCGATCAATCCGGGGCCGACATCCTGATGGATGGTCATGCCGATATCAAAAGTGAGCTGGATCAATGCTTCGATATCTTGCTTGCCTTGCATAGAAACGCTGCCCCCTCTCCCTCTCTTGCCTCTTTTACATCATTCCGAAGCTTCAGCCCTCGCCAGCGCAGCAGTCCAAGCCTCAGTCTCCTTCTTTGTCGCCGGTCCTAGCAACTCCATCGAATGACGGAGGCGTTCGCGGAGGATGTCGCGGCCGAGATGGGTGATGGCATCGAACAGCGGGACACCTTGCGGGCTACCGAGGACAGCGAGATAGAAGGCGCGGATCATGTCCTTCAGCTTGATCTCGAGTACCGCCGCTGTCTTGCGAAGCGCGGCGTCGACGCCTTCCTTGTTCCATTCAATCATAGCGTCGAATTGCTGCAGTGCGAGGGTATAGGCCGCGCGTTGCTGGTCGGCTTCGATCTTAACGCCGTCGCGCAGTTTTTCGGCTGTCATGCCTTCGATGCGGTTCATGAAGAAGGGGGCAACGAGCGCGCCCAGATCGCCGAGTTTGACGATCCGGCTCTGTGCCATTTCTGCGATCGGGGTCAGATATTCGTCGTTGAGCGCCCATTTGCGCACTTCTTCGAGGAATTGCGAGGTGGTCAGCTCTTCGCGCATGTAGCGGCCATTGAGCCAATCGAGTTTCGAAGTATCGAACACCGGGCCACCCAGAGAAATATGACCTATGTCAAAGCCCTCTATCAGATCGCGCATACTGGTCTTCTCATCCTCCTCACCGGAAGATTTAATGAACAATCCCAAGAAGTTAAGCATCGCCGCCGGCAGATATCCAGCGCGTTGGTAGTATAAAATGCTCGTCGGGTTCTTGCGCTTCGACAATTTCGACCGGTCGGCGTTGCGCAGCAACGGCAAATGCGTCAGCACTGGCGGCTCCCAACCGAAATATTGATACAGCAACAGATGCTTGGGCGCGGAGGAAATCCACTCCTCGCCGCGCATCACATGGGTGATCCCCATCAGGTGATCGTCAACGACATTGGCGAGGTGATAGGTCGGCAGGCCGTCCGACTTCATCAGCACCTGCATATCGACCACCGAATATTCGAACTCGATCGGCCCACGCAGCGTATCCTGCACCACACACACGCCTTCGCTTGGCACCATCATGCGCACGACATGGCTCATGCCCTTGGCATCGCGCTCGGCACATTCGGCCTGAGTCAACTTGGCGCAGCGACCGTCATATTTGGGCGGCTGCTTCGCCGCCATCTGCTGCGCGCGCATACTGGCAAGCTCTTCGGGCGTGCAATAGCATTTGAAGGCATGGCCATCGTTCAAGAGCCGGTTGCAATGCTCGGTATAGATCGCGCTGCGTTCAGACTGGCGATAGGGGCCATGCGGGCCGCCGACATCGGGGCCTTCATCCCAGCTGAGGCCGAGCCAGCGCAGCGAATCGAGGATCTTCTCTTCGGATTCGCGGGTCGAGCGCACCTGATCGGTATCCTCAATCCGCAGCAAAAACTGCCCACCATGCTTTTTGGCAAAGCAATAGTTGATCAGCGCGATATAGGCGGTGCCGACATGCGGGTCGCCGGTGGGCGAGGGGGCAACACGGGTGCGGACAGGTTTTGTGATTTCAGTCATGCGGCGGGCCTCTAACAAGCAATAGCTTTTGTGCCAAGTTATCCCTCTCCCATAGAAAGCAGGTCTTGGAATCTTCGCTTACCCTCATACTTGCTTCGTCATTCCCGCGAAGGCGGGAATCCAACTCCTGCCGTTTAAATTTACACCACGGGAGTTGGACCCCCGCCTGCGCGGGGGTGACGAGGTTTTGGGGAGGAAAGTAGTCGAAACTACAGGTCACGCACCACCTAGCTTTACATCGCAACCGTCTTGTCATCTTTGCGGTTCAACGGCAAACATTCGCAAAAGCCAGAGGGATTCCAAATGCAAATCAGCCGCCGCAACTTCAATTTCGGTCTCGGAAGCCTCGCCTTCGCCGGGATAGCCGAGCGCGCCTGTGCGCAAATCCCGCCCGCGGCGCGCAGCGAGGTTCCGGGCTATGGCGCTTTGATCCGCGATCCGAACAACCTGATCGACCTGCCCAAGGGCTTTTCCTACCGCGTCATTTCGCGCTTCGGGAATATCATGGACGACGGCTATCTGGTGCCGAGCGCAGGCGACGGCATGGGCGCTTTTGCCGCGGGCAAGGGCAAGGTTGCGCTGGTTCGCAACCATGAACTCAACATCCGCGATGGCCGTTTTGGTCCGTTCACCGGCAAGGTGGCGGATGATTTCGCCGCCTATGATCGCGGCAAGGACGGCATGCCCTTGCCAGGGGGAACGACGACCCTGATCTACGATCTGAAATCGCAGAAGGTCGAAAAGCAGTGGCTCAGCCTGTCGGGCACTATCCGCAACTGCGCGGGCGGCATCACGCCCTGGGGCAGCTGGCTCACCTGTGAGGAAAATGTGACGCGCGCTGGCGATACTGTCGGCAAGGATCATGGCTATATCTTCGAGGTACCGTCGAGCCATATGGGGCTGGTCGCACCGGTTCCATTGAAGGCGATGGGCCGTTTCAACCATGAAGCCGCCTGCGTCGATCCGCGCACCGGCATCGTCTATCTGACCGAAGATCGCGACGACAGCCTGCTCTATCGCTTTTTGCCCGATGCCAAGGGTGATCTTGCGAAGGGCGGTCGGCTCGAGGCGCTGGCGCTTGATGGCATCGGCGACAGCCGCAACTGGAGCGAGGCCGCCGTCGCGCGTGGAAAGGCCTATGCCCCGCGCTGGATCCCGCTCGATAATCCCGAAGCGCCCGATGATGATTTGCGTAAACGCGGTGCGGCGAAAGGCGCGACCCTGTTCGCGCGCGGTGAGGGCATCTGGTGGGGCAAGGATGAGCTGTATTTTGCCTGCACCGATGGCGGAGCCGCCAAATGTGGCCAGATCTACCGCTTGCGCCCCGGCACTGGCGGCGCGGCAGACCAGCTCGATCTGTTCTACGAATCCGCCGATGCAGCCGCCTATAATTATGGCGACAATCTTTGCGTGATGCCGACCGGGCACCTGATGGTCTGCGAAGACCAATATACCAACATCGTCGACAACCACCTGCGCGGCATCACGCCGTCAGGCAAAGCCTATGTCTTTGCCAAAAGCCGCGTGCAAACCGAATTCGCCGGGGCCTGTTTCTCACCCGACGGCTCAACCTTCTTCGTCAACCTGATGTGGCCGACAATGACGCTGGCGATTACAGGGCCGTGGGGGCGGGTGCGGGT
>NZ_JBEBKL010000018.1:0-46735 GCF_040079335.1 Sphingorhabdus sp. | reverse complement strand
CCCCTGAAGGGGAGGGGCTTACGCAGCTCTGGCCTTTCGCGCCCACTCCCGCTAAGGCGCCCGCAATTCATTCCCAACGAGGATATTATGGGTTTCAAATGCGGTATTGTCGGGCTGCCCAATGTGGGCAAGTCCACCCTGTTCAACGCGCTGACCGAGACGCAGGCGGCGCAGGCGGCTAACTATCCGTTTTGCACGATCGAGCCCAATGTCGGCGCGGTCGCGGTACCCGATCCGCGGTTGCATGTGATTGCTAAAATTGGTGGCAGCCAGAAGATTATCGAAACGCAGCTGAGCTTTGTCGACATTGCCGGCCTTGTGCGCGGTGCCTCCAAGGGTGAAGGTTTGGGCAACCAGTTCCTCGCCAATATCCGCGAGGTCGATGCGATCGTGCATGTGCTGCGCTGTTTCGAAAATGACGACATCCAGCATGTCGACAACAAGATCGATCCGATTTCCGACGCCGATACCGTCGAGACCGAACTGATGCTTTCTGACCTTGAATCGCTCGAAAAGCGTGTGCCCGCCTTCCAGAAAAAGGCGACCGGCGGCGACAAGGAGGCGAAGGTCGCTGCGGCTGTGCTGGGTCGCGCGCTCGATCTGCTGCGCGATGGCAAGCCCGCACGGCTGTTAATCCCGAATGATCCGGAAGAAACGCGTATCTTCCAACAGGCGCAGTTGCTGACTTCGAAGCCCGTCCTCTATGTTTGCAATGTCGAGGAAGCATCTGCGGCAGAAGGCAATGCCCTATCCGCCAAGGTGTTCGAAAAGGCCAAAGCCGAAGGTGCGGAGGCGGTGGTCGTCTCCGCCGCGATTGAGGCAGAGATTTCGACCATGCCCGCCGAAGACCGCGAAGTGTTCCTGTCCGACCTCGGGCTGCACGAAACCGGTTTGGCGCGGGTTATCCGGGCGGGTTATGAGCTGCTCCACCTCATCACCTTCTTCACCGTTGGCCCCAAGGAAGCCCGCGCGTGGACGGTGTTCAAAGGTGCCAAAGCCCCGCAGGCAGCCGGCGTGATCCACAGCGATTTCGAGAAAGGCTTCATCCGCGCCGAAACCATGGCCTATGACGATTACGTCCAGTATAATGGCGAAGCCGGGGCCAAGGAAGCGGGCAAGTGGCGCTCCGAAGGCAAGGAATATGACGTGAAGGACGGCGACATCATGCTGTTCCGCTTCAACGTTTGATTTCGCTCAAGGACTTGATCGACTGATAGCCGTTAGGGCGACAGCATGAGCGAAGCAGACCCCAAATCCAAACCGCAATTGCCGTTCGACCGCATTGGCGGGCGCGAACCGATCGCGCGCATGGTGAACCGCTTTTACGACCTGATGGAAAGCGAACCCGATTTCTCCGAACTACGCGCGATGCACGCGCCTGACCTTACGCCGATGCGCGAATCGCTGACCGATTTCCTGATGGCATGGATGGGTGGCCCACGCGACTGGTTCGAAAAGCGGCCTGGCGCCTGCATCATGTCCGCCCACCGCGCGCTCGACGGCATGAATTTTGCGGTCGCGACGCAATGGGTGCTGGCGATGCAGCAGGCGGCGAAGGAAACAATCCCCGGCGATCCGGATTTTGTCGACAGCATGGTTTCCGCCTTTGCCAGCATGTCCAAAGGCATGGCGGCCAATGCCGGGAAGAGTGACAATCACTGAAGCGCAGCCTATGTTACGCGAATGAGACAGTTTGTTGCTTTCGTTTTGAGTTCTGCCATTCTGTTGCCTAGCGCTGCTGAAGCGCAGGAGCATGACCATTCGCAGATGGATCATAGTGACGCCAATGGTTCGAAGCACCCCGCTGAATCCAAATATTGGTCAGGCTGCAGAGTGATCGATCATGGACATGACAGCGAGGCAATCTGGGATGTAAAGCTATGCCGAGCTGCAGAAGGCTCCGGCACGTCACGCCTTCCCGCGGCAGAGGGTGGCGGCCATTCCGGCCTCCACATCGACGCAGGCGACAACTGGATGGTTATGGCGCACGGCTATGCCTGGGGTGTTTACACCGACCAGAGCGGCCCGCGCGGCGATGACAAGGCCTATGTCCAGTCGATGGCGATGCTCAATGCCGAAAAGGAAACCGGCTGGGGCAAGGTGCAGCTGAAATCGATGTTCAGCCTTGAACCGCTGATGAAAAATCGCGGCTATCCCAACCTGTTTGCCTCCGGTGAGACGGCCGGCGGTGAGGCATTGGTCGATCGCCAGCATCCGCACGATCTGTTCATGGAACTGGCTGCGCGGGTCGACATCAATGTCGGCACAGACAGCAGCGTCTTCCTTTATGGCGGCCCAGTCGGCGAACCTGCACTCGGCCCGAGCGCGTTCATGCACCGTGGCTCTGCCCGCTACAATCCGGAAGCGCCGATCACGCACCATTGGTTCGACAGCGGCCATATCACCTATGGCGTTGCCACCGGGGGCTATGCCACGCGCCAGTTCCAGATCGAGGGGTCGATCTTTACCGGGCAGGAGCCAGACGAGGATCGCTGGGACATCGAAAAGCCGCGCTTCGACAGCTGGTCTGTGCGGGCAACATGGAACCCGACCCCCAACTGGGCCGTGCAGGCGTCAACCGGGCGGTTGAAGCAGCCGGAATCGCTTCACCCAGGCGAAGATGAGCAGCGCACCACGGCCTCGGTCCATTATGCCAATGGCAGCGGCTTGTCGGCAATGCTCGCGTTCAGCGCGAAGGACCGCAAGCCGGGCGAAACGCTGACCGCATGGTTGGCCGAGGCCAACTGGAACATTGACGATCATCACACCATCTTCGGCCGCTTCGAAAATGTGAAGAATGACGAGCTGTTCCCAGAACACACCGATCCGCTGCACGACATTCCGTTCCGTGTGAGCAAGTTCCAGGCCGGCTATGCTTATCGCTTACCGCTGGGTGAGCAGTTCAACCTTGCGCTGGGCGGTACGGTTTCGGCCTTTGCCAAGCCCGATGCGCTCGATGCAGCATATGGCGAGAACCCGATGGGCTATACGCTGTTCGCTAGGCTTTCGCTGGGACTGTGAATATCCTCACCATCGCAAGTCGATGGGGAGGAATTAGTCGTCCGCCAAATTCCGGTAGATCGCGACCGAGAGGGAAACCATCAAGGTCGCGATCACCGCACCCAATGCGGCATCGACGCCTGATTCAATGAAGGGCACGCCTTCTGCACCGGCGAGCAAACGGCAGGCAAGGCCTACAAACAGGCCGATGATCATTGCCGTCAAGCTGGCGACCAGAGCAACCACCAGCGTCAGGAAAAAGATCGACCATCCATTGCCGCGGGTCAAATCCCATGCACGGGATATGGTGCCGGAAAATCCGCGCTCGGTCTCGGCAACGACCACGGCGCCCAACGGCGTCAAACGACCGGCGAGATACATACCCGGCAGGAGGAGCGCCAAAAGCCCGGCGAGCGTGATCAATCCACCTGCAAGCTGGACGATGAAGTAAAAGGGCAACAACGCCAAAGCCTTGCCCAGCGCCGAACCGATTGTCGCCAGATCCTTGCGCGTCAGCAGCACATAGATCGCGACTGCACCGAAAAAGCTGAGCAATCCAGTCGGCAAAAGGGTCAGCCAATTGTCGGCATAATAGACCTGAAACACCCCCAATATTTCGGCGGGGGTCGATGCGCCCTCGAGATCGGGTTGCCCGGCAAACAGTCGCGACACCCAGTCGGGGACAAACAGAAACAGCCCCGAAATCGCCCCCACGCCTTCGCGATGCGCGTTCAGTTGCGCCTGCGTGTCTTTCCAGACGCTGGAATAATCGAGTTTGCGGTTCATGGTTCCTCCGGTTGTTTTCGGGGGTTAGAGGCAAGGTACGGGGCTGGCAAGAAATTCACATTTCCACTTCTTCGTCATTCCCGCGAAGGCGGAAATCCAACCCCCGCCTTCCAAGTTTATACGGCAGGGGTTGGGCCCCCGCCTTCGCGGGGGTGACGAAAGGGATTAAATAATTTCTTAGCTTGCTCTAAGGCCACGCCATGAAAGCCATAGGCGATATAGACTGGGACGTTTCGGAAGGGCATGTGCCCTACCCGGAAGCGCTCGCCCGGATGGAGGCACGGCAGGCGGCTGTCCACGAGGGCAGCGCGCGCGAACTGGTCTGGCTGCTCGAACATCCGCCGCTCTATACCGGCGGTACCAGCGCGGATCCTGCGGAACTCCTCAGCCAGCAATTCCCGGTTTACGATACCGGGCGCGGCGGGCGTTACACCTATCATGGGCCGGGGCAGCGCGTGGGCTATGTCATGCTCGACCTTGCCAAACGCTGCAAGGATGTGCGGTGCTATGTTCACGCGATCGAGGGCTGGGTGATTAATGCGCTCGCCCGGTTCGGGGTAGAGGCGCGGCGGGCCGAAGGGCGTATCGGCATCTGGTGCGATACGAGATCAGGGCAGGAAGCAAAAATCGGCGCCATCGGCGTGCGCGTACGCCGATGGGTCACCGCGCATGGCTTTGCCGTCAATGTCGCGCCCGACCTGTCGCATTTCGGAGGAATCGTGCCCTGCGGAATTGCCGAATATCCGGTCACCAGCCTGGCCGAGCTTGGAATCACCGCCAGCCTCGACGATTTCGATGCCGCCCTGGAGGCGACATTGCCCGAATTCCAGAACGCGCTTGCAAAAGCCGGCGGCTCTTGCGAGTTAACCAACAACTTCGACCAAAACCGTAGTGCTGCGCCTGTCGAAGCACGCCCTGCAGAAAAGCGCGCTTCGACAGGCTCAGGGCTACGGTGATTGTTTAAACCGAGAGGATGATATGCGTCGCACCCTGATCTTACTGGCACTTACCATTCCCGCGCTTTCGGCCTGTGGCGGCAATGATGCCGACAGCAAGGTCACCGAAACCCGCATGGACGATATCGACAGCGTCGAAGGCTCGATCAGCGATGAGATGATCCCGACCGACGAAGTGACCGAACAGGCGCCGGTCGAGGCGAGTGCAGCGTCGGCTGCTGCTAAGCCCAAGGCGGATGAAAAGGCTGCGGCGGAGAAGCCTGGAGCCGCACCGACCGCTGAACCGACATCCAAGGCAGGCGAGTAAATTAAAGCATGGCATCACCGCTCGCCGAACCTTTGACGCTGCCCTGTGGTGCGATATTGCCCAACCGCATTTCCAAGGCAGCGATGACCGAGGGGCTGGCCGACATATATGGGCGTGCGACGGGCGAACTCGACCGGCTCTATCTGGCATGGAGCGAGGGTGGTGCAGGGATGCTGCTGTCGGGCAATATCCATATCGATGCCGACCATCTCGAGCGGCCCGGCAATGTTATCATCGACCGCGAGCCTGATGATGAGGCGAAACGCGCGCTTTCGCATTGGGCAGCGGCCGCAACGCGCAACGGCAATCATTTCTGGGCGCAGATCAGCCATGCCGGGCGCCAGACGCAAAAGGCGGTCAATCCGCATCCCAAGGCACCCTCGGCCGTCAAGCTCGGCCTGCCCGGTGGCCAGTTCGGCCAACCTGTTGCGCTGACCGAGGAAGAAATTCTCAACATCATCGCCCGTTTCGGAACAGCCGCGCGGGTGTGCAAGGAAACGGGATTTACCGGCGTGCAGATCCACGCCGCGCATGGCTATCTATTTTCGCAATTCCTGAGCCCGCGCGCCAATTTGCGCGAGGATCGCTGGGGTGGCAGTCTCGAAAATCGAGCGCGCATCTTACTGTTCACTGTCAACACCGTGCGCACTCTGGTTGGGCCTAGCTTTCCGATCTCGGTCAAGCTCAACAGCGCCGATTTCCAGAAGGGCGGTTTTGCCTTTGAAGACAGCCTGCAGGTTGCCAAATGGCTGCAGGATGCGGGCGTCGACCTGATCGAGATTTCGGGCGGCACTTATGAGCAGCCCAAGCTGCTCGGCATGGAAGGGATGGAAGAACCCGAAGAGCAGAATGTTGCCGTGTCTACGCTGCAACGCGAGGCCTATTTCGTCGATTTTGCCAAGGCGATGCGCAGCGAAGTCAAGGTGCCGTTGATGGTCACCGGCGGCTTCCGCACCCGATCGGCGATGGAGCAGGCTCTGAAGCAGGGTGCTGCCGATGTCATCGGTATCGGACGACCGATGTGCTATTTCCCAGACGCCGCCAAAAGGCTGCTCGGCGGGATGGAGATGCTGCCGCGCAAGGAGAATGAGCTCGCGCTGTTTCCGCCTTCGTTGCAGTGGCTCAGGCGCTGGAAGGCCATGCGGGCCATCGACAGTTTTGCCTGCCAATACTGGTTTTACAGCCAGCTCTACGCGTTGGGCAAAACCGGCCGACCCGCAATCGATATGAGCGTGTTTCAGGCGATGCGCGAGGTGGAAAGCACGCATAAACATTGGCTGAAGGAACGGCGGGCAGCGTTGAAATAGGCGCTGTGCAGGCAGTGTTTCGGGAGAGGAAAATATGAAACCCTGGTTACGATATTCGATCTGCATTCTGCTCGGGCTTGGCGGAGGTACGGCGCTGGCTGTGTCGCAGGTACGCAGCGACTATGCAGATAAGCAGGTCAAAAATGGTCCGTGGAGTGCAAACACAGACCAGGGAACGGCCAAAGCATCGGCGATGACCCGCGCCAAGGTCGCTCTCAACGGCCTGCTCGCCTTGCCCGCCAAAGAAGCCATGTATTTTATCTCCCGCACCGACAGCGATGGGGCTCTGCTCGATGGCAAATGCACATATAAAGTCAGCGGTGGCGAACTAGATGCGCGCTGGTGGAGCATCACGCTTTACAAAGGCGAGGGTTGGCTGGTGAAAAATGCCGCCAACCGCTGGTCGGTCGGCGGGAATGCGCCTGTGCGTGACGAAAAGGGCCACTGGACGTTCACGGTTGCGCCCGAAAAGGTCGACGGGGTTTGGCTGCCGACCGGAAGAACGCCGCGTTTCGATCTGACTTTGCGCACATACCATCCGCGCGGTTCATTGCTCAATGATCCGGCGAAAGCCAAACTGCCGACCATTACGAAGGAGTCATGCGCATGACCCGCAACTGGCTTATTCCAATCATCGTCGGCCTTATTGCCTTGGCCGTCGCATGGCAGGGAACTTTGGTGGCGACACCCTATGTGCTTATGTCCGCAGCGATGAAGCGGATCGGCAATGCCGATGGCAACGGGCGAGCCAATGTCTTCGCCTTTGGCCCGATGGCAACCGCCGACCGCCAGCCAATTGTCAGGCCCAGCCCTGATCTGGTCTATTCTTCCTGCGTGTTTGATCTCTCGCAAGGTGTTGTGCTGGTCGATGTCGAACCGGTTCCCGAACGTTATTGGTCGATTAGCATTTTCGACGCTCGCACCGACGTTGCAGCCGTACGCAGTGATCGCGACACGGGTGGCAAGGCGGCACGATTGGCATTGCTGCGTGACGGGCAAAAGGCACCTGCGGGCTATGAAGCGGTCGAACTTGGTTATGACCGGGGTATCGCCTTGATCCGCATTTTGCTCTCCGATCCGTCCGAATTTGAACAGATCGACGCAATCCGTCGTAAATCGAAGTGCCGCACGGTCGACGCCAAATTGCTGGAGAAATGAGCGCAAAATAGGGCTTGCGAATCCGTGAGCGCAGGCCTATTGGCACGCCTCCACGCACCCATAGCTCAGCTGGATAGAGCACCAGACTACGAATCTGGGGGTCGGACGTTCGAATCGTTCTGGGTGCGCCATTTTCCTCTCCTGTGCGTGAGAGCCCCTCCCCATGACCGCCAATGAAAAATCCGCCGTCGTCCTTTTGTCCGGCGGGCTGGACTCGATGGTTGTCGCCGGGCTCGCTCGCGAAGCTGGCTATGCGATCCTCGCTTTGACCGTTGATTATAACCAGCGCCACCGGATCGAGCTGGAAAGTGCAGCGCGCATTGCCGCGCATCTGGGCGCTGCCGAACATATCGTGCTCCCGCTCGATCTGCGCCGCTTCGGTGGTTCAGCGCTCACAGCCGACATCAACGTCCCGAAAGATGGCGTTGACGATAGCAGTATCCCGGTGACCTATGTTCCCGCGCGCAACACGATCTTCCTGTCGCTTTGCCTTGGCCTAGCCGAAGCACGGGGTGCACGTGATCTGTTTATCGGTGTCAACGCGCTCGATTATTCGGGCTATCCCGATTGCCGCCCAGAATTCATTCGCGCGTTCGAGGATATGGCGAATCTGGCCACCAAGGCGGGCGTAGAGGGTGACCGCTTCACGGTGCACACGCCGCTGCAACATATGACCAAGGCCGATATTGCACGCGAGGCGCACCGTTTAGGCCTCGATGCCGGGATGAGTTGGACCTGCTATGATCCGACGCCCGACAATAAGGCCTGCGGGAAGTGTGACAGCTGCCGTCTGCGTGCCAAGGGCTTCATAGATGCCGGGCTGCCTGATCCCACGGCTTACGCATGAGCTACGCGGTCAAGGAAATCTTCCTGACCTTGCAGGGTGAAGGCGTGCACGCGGGGCGGCGCGCGGTGTTTCTGCGCTTTGCCGGCTGCAATTTGTGGACAGGCCGCGAGGAAGATCGCTCCAGCGCAGTCTGCCAGTTTTGCGACACCGATTTTGTCGGCATGGATGGCGAAAATGGGGGGCGTTATGAAGCAACCGAGCTGGCCGCCAACGTCGCCGCTTTGTGGGGCGAGGGGTGCGAGCACCGCTATGTCGTGATGACCGGTGGCGAGCCGATGCTGCAGGTCGACGACGCTCTGGTCGATGCGCTGCATGGTCAGGATTTCACCATCGCCATCGAAAGCAACGGCACCATCGCGGCACATTCCGGTATCGACTGGGTCTGCATCAGCCCAAAGGTAGGCAGCGAGGTCGTGCAGCGGCAAGGCAATGAGCTCAAGCTGGTCTGGCCACAGTCAGGCAGTAACACTTCGGCAATGGAAGGCTGGGCTTTCGACAATTTTCTGATCCAGCCGATGGACAGCGGCGATTCGGGCGTCAACGAGTCGAACCGGAAATCGGCGATAGAATTTGTCTCGCAAAACCCGAAATGGCGACTTTCTCTCCAGAATCACAAGCTGTTAGGCCTGCCTTGAATGCGTGGTAAACCCCTTTGACTCAATGAAGCTTTAGTGACAGTCTCTCCCTTGGAGAATTTGCAGGGGAGAGTGCAATGGCATCCAAGGCCCAGTTCGGTTCGCAGGTTGCGAACCATATCGATCACAGCAAAAAAATGAGCACGCACGTCGCCTATGCTCTGGTGGTGTACACACTGCTTTTGATTTTTGAAGTTTCACCAATGATCAAGGGATCGGGCATGTCGATCTGGCCTTATTTCCTGCTGGTGGCATTGATCGGCCTTGTCATCATGCCTTGCCGCAATCTCGAACGGAAATGGCAGCTCATTGATGCGCGCCACGACGATGACGTCGAAGGCATGTTCCGCCGTGACCTTATCGGTTTGTGGATGGCGGCAATCGGCTTGCCGACTGCTTTGATGGCCACCATCTGGATCATCCCCTGATTGACCGGAATCGGACCCGCGCCTAAGCGGGTCGGATGCTGACACCCAATGAAGCGCTAGACCGCGCCATAAATCTCGTCGAACAGGCCAAAAAGGCGGGCGCTGACGCCGCCGATGCTGTCTATCACTGCGATGCCTCCACCGAGGTCCAGGTGCGTCTGGGGGCGCTCGAAGATGTCGTGCGGTCGGAGGGTGAGGAGATCGGCCTGCGGGTGTTTCTTGGCCAGCGTTCGGCCACAATCTCATCTTCAAGCATGAATCCCGAAGTGCTGAAAGGGCTGGTGACGCGCGCGCTGGATATGGCGCGCGAAGCGCCTGAGGATCCCTATGCCGGGCTGGCGCCGCAGGATATGCTGCTGAAAGGTGCGATCCCCGACGTGCAAAGCGACGACGGGCTGGACCCGGACCCACAATCGCTGCGCGAAGTGGCCTTGGCCTGCGAAGATGCAGCGCGCGCGGTCAAGGGTGTGACTAACAGTGAGGGTGCCGGGGCAAGTGCGGGCCGCTCGATCTTCGCGCTTGCGACTAGCCACGGCTTTGCCGGTGCCAACCATTCTTCCGGCTATGGCGTGTCGGCCAGTGTGCTGGCGGGCGAGGGCGACGCCAAGGAACGCGACTATGACTGGCGCTCGGCACGCCACCGCGTCGATCTCGACAGCGCAGAAGCAATCGGCAAACGGGCAGGGGAGCGGGCGGTGCGCCGGATCAATCCCGGCGCGATCAAGAGTGGTACCTTGCCCGTCCTCTTCGACCCGCGCATCGGCGGTTCGCTGGTCGGGCACCTGATGGGTGCGATCGGCGGCAGCATGATTGCGCGCAAGACCAGTTTCCTGCTCGACGCATTGGATGAAGCATTATTCGACAGCGCGATCAGCGTTATCGACGACCCATTGCGCCCTCGCGGCCTTGGCAGCCGCGCTTTTGACGGCGAAGGCCTGCCTACGGCGCGCACCGCCGTGATCGACAAAGGCGTGTTGACTGGCTGGATGATGGAAAGTGCAGCTGCGCGGCAATTGGGGCTGAAACCGACCGGCCATGCCAGTCGCGGTGGCAGTGGTGCCCCAGGAACCAGCCCGTCCAACCTTCATCTCGAAGGCGGCACGCTATCGGTTGCGGAACTGATTTCGGATATCGACTATGGCGTCTATATCCATGAATTATCAGGGCAAGGCGTCAATATCGTCACCGGCGATTATAGCCGTGGGGCCGCAGGTTTCCTGATCGAAAAGGGTGAGATAGTCGGCCCAGTCAGCGAATTCACTATCGCTGGAAATCTCAAGGATATGTTCCGCGCGCTAACCCCTGCCAACGATCTCGAATTCATCCGATCGACCAATGTGCCGACAATGCGCATCGACGGCATGATGGTGGCGAGTGCCTGATCGCGACGCGGCGCTAAAAGCGATCTGCGAGGCAGGTGACCTCGCGCTGGACGCATGGCGCGAAGGCATGGCGCCTGCCACCGGGGTCTGGGAAAAGAGCAAGGGCAATCCGGTCAGCGAGGCGGACCTCGCGGTCGATGCGTTGCTGAAAGAACGACTGGGTGGACTCTCCCCCAATATAGGCTGGCTGTCCGAAGAGACCGTGGATCATCCCGACCGGCTGTCGATGTCGCGCCAGTGGCTGGTCGATCCGATCGATGGCACGCGCGATTATATTCGCGGACGGAGCGGCTGGTGTGTGTCGGTCGCCTTGGTCGAAGGTAGCGAGGCTGTGTTTGCAGCAATGTATGCGCCCGTCACCAAACAGCTTTGGGTCGCACACAAGGGAGAGGGCACGACCTGCAACGGCAAGCGCCTTTTAGCCAGCACACGCAGCGAATTTATTGGCGCCCGCGTCCCGACCGATGCCTTGCCCAAGGTCGATCGCGACCTTGAAATGGTGCACAAGCCCAACAGTATCGCGATGCGGATGACGATGGTCGCTTGCGACCGGGCAGACCTGGTGGCGACGCTGCGCTGGGGGCATGAGTGGGACATCGCAGCAGCGCATCTGATTGCCGAAGAGGCGGGGGCTGTGGTCACCAGTGCGACGGGCGAACCAATTCGCTACAACAAACGCGAGCCGATGGACTTCGGGCTTATCTGCTGCGCGCCGGGGATACATGATGCTGCGATCGAGCGGCTCAAAGAACGGGCTGCTTCGTTGCTTGCATAGCAACTGCCCCTGCCTTCGCAGGGGCGACGTTTATTTGTTTCTTGTCCACAACCCCTCGCGATCAATGGGGGCGGGTTGGTTGGTTATCGCATCCCCAAATGCCCTCGCGACCCATCGCAGTTTCTCACCGCGCGAAGTGAAAATTCTTCCATCCCAGGCGTGTTCGCCTGCCGCACGAACCTTGCGCGCAATATCGCCGTAAATGCCCGCTGCGGACAATACTGCCCAGCGGGCGCGGAAGGGCAGGCGTGCGGCACCAATGCGGGCCGAGGCCTCATATTGCCCCGCTTCGTCGGCCAGCCATCGGCCGATCAGCGCCAGTTTCTTGCGGTTGTGCGGGCGCAGATGTTCGCCGGGTTCAAGATCGAGCTGTGCGAGCCAGTCATCGGGGATGTAGCAACGCCCGGCGCGGCCATCTTCGGCAATGTCGCGGGCGATATTGGCGAGCTGGAAAGCCATTCCAAGATCGCAGGCGCGGTCGAGTGTTTCGCCGTCATCGGGTGATACCCCCATCACCATCGCCATCATCACGCCGACGGCTCCCGCCACATGAAAGCAATAGCGGTACAGGTCGGTCTCGTGTCGTGGTTGCCAACCGGCGGTGTCGAGCGCGAAGCCCTCGATCACATCGTCCGCCATTTTCTGCGTCAGCCCGCATTCGCGCGCGACCACGCCAAGGCAATCGAAGGCTGGGTCGCCCGTTGTTTCGCCCTTCAACGCTCGGGCAGTCAGTTCGCGGATCGACTGCAGTCGGGCCGAAGGATCAGCGACGTCCGCCATCGCCCCGCCATGATCCTGTCCGTCGGCCATGTCGTCGCATTTGCGGCACCATGCATAGAGCAGCCAGACCCGCTCGCGCGTGGTGCGGTCGAACAGCTTGCTGGCGGCGGCAAAGGATTTCGACCCGCGGGCGATACTGTCGCGAGCATAGGCGACGAGTTCTCCCCTCCCGCTTGCGGGAGGGGCTGGGAGAGGGCCTGTCAATTCACCAGTCACGCCCGCTTCATGCCCTCCGATAACCCCTCCCGCAAGCGGGAGGGGGAATTAAAGATCCTCGGCCTTCATCTGAAAGATGCTCTTGTGCGGCTCATAGCTCGCCATTTTGCCAAGCAAGCCGTCCATCGTCTCATCGACAATCATGATGCCCGCATGCTGCGGACGGATAAAGCCTACCTGCACCATATGCTGGTTGAACTCGATCAGCCGGTCGTAAAAACCCGCGACGTTCAGTAGTCCAACCGGTTTTTCATGATAACCCAGCTGGGCCCAGCTGATCGCCTCCCACAATTCGTCCATCGTGCCGACGCCGCCGGGAATAGTGATGAAGCCGTCCGACAGGTCGGTGAACATCCGCTTGCGCTCGTGCATTCCGGGGACGACATGCAGTTCGGTGCAGCCGCGGTGCGCAACCTCACTGCCGACCAAGGCTTCGGGGATGACGCCAATGACTTCGCCACCCGCTGCAAGGCAGGCATCCGCCACAGCGCCCATCAGTCCTAGGCGACCGCCGCCATAGACCAACCCGATCCCGCGCGCGGCCAGTTCACGGCCGACCATGCGCGCGCATTCGATATAGATTGGATCAGCCGGGGTGGCCGAACCGCAATAGACGGCAAGACGTTTCAACGCTTCAAATCCTCGATCATCAATTCCGCCGTGGCCTTGGCGCTGCCGACCACGCCGGGAATACCAGCCCCCGGATGCGTTCCTGCGCCGACAAAGTAAAGATTGGAAAGCACGTCATCGCGATTGTGCACGCGGAACCAAGCGCTTTGGGTCAAGATTGGTTCGAGGCTGAAGGCGCTGCCCAGATGCGCGTTCAGGTCGGTGCCAAAATCGGCGGGGGTGTAGTGGAATTTGGTGACGATACGGTCGTGGATGTCGGGGATCAGGCGGCGCCCGACCTCGTCGAGGATGCGTTTTTCAAAGACCGGCCCCATTTCCTCCCAATCGATCGGCAGTTTGCCCTGATGCGCGACCGGGGCCAGCGCATAGAAAGTCGAGCAGCCTTCGGGTGCCATCGACGGATCACTGACCGTCGGGTGGTGCAGATAGAGCGAAAAATCCTGCGGCAACACACCGGTCGTGTAGATATCGTCGAGCAGCCCTTTGTATCGCGGACCGAACAGGATCATGTGGTGCGGAATGCCAGGCCAGGTCCCCTTGATACCGAAGTGGACGACGAACAGGCTGGGCGAGAACTTCTTGCGCGATAGGCTCGCCGCTGCTTTCGACCCGCGCGGGTGGTGGCCGAGCAGGTCGCGATAGCTGTGCATGATGTCGCCATTGGTCGCGATTGCGTCGCACTCGATACGATAACCCGAATGGGTAACGATGCCGGTGGTGCGTTCGCCCTGCGTCTCGATCCGTTCGACCGCGTCGCCAAGCAGTATCGTACCGCCGATGCGCTCGAATTGCTTGACCATCGCCGCGACCAGCCGGTTGGTGCCGCCCTTCGCGAACCAGACGCCACCATCCTTTTCCAGCTTGTGGATCAGTGCATAGATCGCGCTGGTCTTCATCGGATTGCCGCCGACCAGAAGCGTGTGGAACGACAGCGCCTCGCGCAGCTTCTCATTCTTCACGAAGGATGAAACCATCGAATAGACGCTGCGCCATGCCTGATATTTGGCGAGCGCAGGCGCCGCCTTGATCATCGACGCAAAGTCAAGAAACGCCTTGGTGCCGAGCTTGACATAGCCTTCGTCATGCACGCCCGCGCTATATTCAAGGAACTTAGCGTAGCCCGCGACATCTTCGGGGTTCAGCTTTTCGATTTCCGAACGCAGTTTGGCGTCGTCATTCGAATAATCGAAATTGGTGCCGTCGGGCCAGTTGAGCCGGTAAAAGGGCATGACCGGCATCAATTCGACATCGTCGGCCATGTCATGCCCGGTCAGCGCCCACAGCTGGGTTAGGCAGGGTGGGTCGGTGATCACCGTCGGGCCGCCATCGAAAATGAAGCCGTCACGTTCCCAATAATAGGCGCGCCCGCCGGGCTTATCGCGCGCTTCGACGATGGTGGTCTGAATACCGGCGGCCTGCAGGCGGATGGCGAGCGCCAGTCCGCCGAAGCCCGAACCGATGACAACGGCTGATTTCATCTTTTTTTCTTCCGTGCCCGAATTGCCTGCAACGCCTTGCCAATGGGTACCGGCGGCTTGCCAGAGAGTATGCGCGCTTTGTCGCCGCCGGTCGTCTGCCCGGCGTAGAAGCGTTCGATCAATCCGGGGTTAAGCCTGTAGAAGCGTTCGAGGATCTTGTACCGCTCGCTGGGTTCCGACGCGCGGAACAGCATCCGGTTGAGAATGCGGTAGAAATTTCCGCTCTTCCAATGTTCCTGTGCGCGCTGCCGCATCAGCATGTTTAAACGGTCGCCGTCGAAATCGGGCAGTTCGGAGATATAGATAGCGTTACGCACCGCATCGGGCAGCGAGTAACTGGTAACCGCATGGAAAAATGCGCCCCGCGCGCCAGCCTTCGCCGTCCGTCCGCTGCCGCTCGCCCAGTAATTTTCAAGGTCGCCGCCCATGACGACGGGCAGCACACCGGTCTCTTCGCGCAGCACCCGTTCGACCTGCCAGCCTTTGCCATCGGTATAAGCGGCGATCCGCTGCGCCATGACACGGCGGTCGAGATCGGGCTTGTCGCTATAATAGGTGTCTTCGACAAAGACCTTGTCCATGCCAAAGGGCAGGACATAGACGAAGCGATATCCGTCGAGCTGATCGACCGTTGCGTCCATTACGATCGGGCGCGTCAGATCGTGCGGTTCGGAAAGCTGCATCAATTGCCCGGTGAACTTCTGCCAGCCACAGTCGAGGTGGTGATAATCCGCGACCCCGCGCGCATCGATCACCCCGCCCGCATTGATCCGCTGCGCTCCATCCAGCACGACTAACCGGGGGCTGACGGCTTTTACCGTGCGCCCCGTCATCAAGGACGAGGCTGGCAGATTGTGCCGTAACAGCCAATCGAGCCGTTCGGATTCTATGGTGTAATAGATATTGTCGAGGCTGCGGCTATGCTCTGGAAAGTGCACGTCATAGCCCGACCAGCCGTAAGTGACGAGCGGGGCAGTCAGCCAGCGATGTTCGGGCGCGATGTCGCTCGCGAAAAAGCTCCAGATATGGTTGCCGCCAAAATGCGGTTCCTGCTCAACGAGCACGATCTTGAGCTCGGGCCGCTGCCGCGCGACGGCAAGCGCAATCAACCCACCGGCAAGGCCGCCGCCGACAATGGCAAGATCGCATTTGATAGGTGTTGGGGCTGCCAAGGGCATGTCAAAAGCCCTAGCGCAGCCGCTTTGGCTTCAAAAGCTGCCTTTTGCACAAAAGCGTGGATAATGCGGGGATATCGATCGATCCAAACGATACAGGCCGGAGCTTTCGCTCCGGCCTGCCCGTCGGGATTGTACGAGACTGCGTGCGCAATCCCGCCGGTTCCCCTGTTAGCTCAGAATTCGCCAGCGACGCCGACGCGGGCACCAATGCTATCGCCGCCGGCATAGGAAATGCCGCCGGTCACCGCGAACGGGTTATCGGTGTTGGCACGATAAGCAAAGGACAAGCCGATCGCTTGTTCGCCGCGATAGGTCGCTGCGTTCAGCGCATAGCTTACCCCGCCGACATTGGATGGCATCGGTGCCGTCGTGAGCGCCAATGCCGTTGCCGAACCGCGGCGTGAATCGCGACGATCACGATCGGTCAGCGCAAACAGCTCGCTGATCTGGGCGGTGTGCGTTGCCGTTAGTGTCTGCAGCGCGGGGATCGCGCCAAGGCTGAGCGATTCCAGGGCTGTGAGGCGGCTGTTCTGGGTCGTGTTCACCACCTGGATCGCGGCGATCTGCGTATCCTGCACGGCGTTCTGCGCGACTGCAGAATTGGCTGTAGTCTGTGCAGCATTGGCGGCTGTTTGTGCTGTCGCCGCATTGGCCAGCGCAGTATTCGCCGTAGTTTGCGCCGTGGCAGCGCTGGCTGAAGCCCCACCGACAGCCGCGTTCAACTGGCTGACATTAACAGCATCGGTTGCATCCACGCCCGCCGCCACGTTCACGATCCGCCGTTCAGTCCCCGCAGCGCCAACCGACACGGTATTGGCTTGGTTTGCGATCGATCCGGCGCCAAGGGCTACCGCATTATCAGCGGTGGCTTGGGCGCCGCTGCCAATCGCGACGCCATTTAGGGCCGTCACTTGTGTGTTCTGACCGAGCGCTGTGCCGCCGTCGCCCGACACTTCGCTGTTCGCGCCGATCGCCGTGCCGCCAATGGCGTTGGTTTCCGCGCGACCGCCCACTGCAGTCTGGTTACTGCCAGCGTTAACCGGAGAGTTCGGCGTATTGAAGGTAAATCCGGTGCCCGCACGCGCGGTCGAGCCGATCGCTACGGTATTGCTGCCGACTGCCACTGCATTGCTGCCCAACGCGCTTGCGGCGTTGATGCCGATGTTCGCCGGAGTTACCGTCCCGCTGAACCGCGCCGTCGCGTTTTGCCCGAGCGCCACACCATTGTCCTGCGCCAGAGCATTAAAGCCGATAGCAGTCGAGGCGAACGTCGTTGCCGTGGCGCTCGGCCCGATGGCCTGAGCGCCCAAGCCTATGGCAACGCCGCCTGCCTGGCTGACCACGGTATTGGTGCCAAGCGCGGTACCGTCTTCGGCGGTTATTTCCGAATTGGCGCCAACTGCCGTTGCGTTGTTCTGGTTGGCTTCGGCCCGTCCGCCGACAACGGTAATGTTGTTACCGGCGTTCACCGGTGAGTTCGGGGTATTAATGGTGAAACCGGTGCCAGCCCGCGCTGTGGTGCCGATGGCAATCGTGTTCGACCCAATCGCGACCGCATTGCCGCCGACAGCGACTGCCGAATTGATGCCGATATTGGCAGGGGTGACCGTGCCGCTAAATCGCGCCGTGGCCGAATTTCCGATGGCAACGGCATTGTCATGCGCCACGGTATTGAAGCCGACCGCGACAGATGCAAAAATCGGATTGGTTGTGCTTGGCCCGCTGGCCGTCGCATTCTTGCCGACAGCAACGCCGCCTGCTTGTGTGACGGTAGCATCGGCACCGCATTCTGTGCCGTCGGTCGCGCCTGCGCTGGTGTTACACTCGGGTGTGGCATCGGCCCAAGCAGGGCTGGCATTTGCTGCAACCAAGGCAGCGGCGGAAATCGAAAGTGTTTTGATGATTGTACGGGTATTCATGTGCAGTCTCCTGATGTTACTTGCGCAACACCGGCAGCAGATGCCCAAAAAATATTGCACCAGACGCCGATATTGCGGACATGGTGCGACCCCGTAATCGTTCGGATATTCACCCGTAAACAAGGTGATCTATACTTAACGACAGGTAAACTTTGGCACTATTGTAAAGGCGTGTATAGGATGGAAACGACATCCGCTCATCTCTGCGCGACGATATAGACACTTGGACCGCGTCTGCTATTTGCACTCAATGACCCAAGTCCGTTTTATGCTTTTCTGTTTCATGTTGCTGGCGTCTGCGTGGGTCGCTGCGAAAGTTTTGGCACAGGCTGACGAACCCGCGGCGGAACAATGCGTCGGATATAGCCGCACTGCGACCGACAGTTTCAATCTGGTCAACAATTGTGACTCGCCCATCGAAGTAGCGATTTGCATCGATGACGCTGCAGCAACCAACTGCACATCAGCCGATCGGTTTGCGCGCCATTCAATTGCCGCGAATGCTCAGGTTCCGGGCGTTTTCCAGCCATTGCAGATACTCAGCATTTTTGCTTGCAGAATGCCTGCAGTGGTTCGAATTGAATCTGGCGGCCGTGCCAGTTGCGATCCGACTGGCACCGCCAATCTTCCATTGCTGCTGGCTTCGTCGCTCAAGAACGCAGCATCGATCATCACGCCCGCAGATTATCCACGTGGCGTGACGGCCTCGGGTACTACACGTTTTGAAATGGTCGTCGCTGCGGATGGACGCCCGCAAAGCTGCACGGTCACTGTTTCCTCGGGCAAGGACGCGCTCGATAAGGCAACCTGCAACGCCTTCATGAAGCGCGCACGCTTCACGCCCGCCAAAGGCGCAAACGGACTCGCATCCGCTGGGCGCTATCGCGGCAATGTGACCTGGAAGGAACAATGACGCCGACGATTGCGGCATTGGGCTCGGCGCTGGCGATGACATTAATTGTCGGCGTCCGCTATCTGGCGACCAGCGGCTTTTTCGCTTGGCTGACGGGCAAGGTTCACCCCGGGCTCTATGCAAAGCTAAACGCGCAGATGCGGCGGGAGATTTACTGGTCGTTATTATCCGCAGGCATTTACGGGGTTCCAGCAGGCATTGTTGCTTGGGGCTGGCAGAACCGCGGCTGGACGCAAATCTATACCGACATTGGCCAATATCCGCTTTGGTATCTGCCGCTATCGGTCTTTTTCTTCCTCGCTGCGCATGACACATGGTTTTATTGGACGCATCGCTGGATGCACTGGCCAAGGCTGTTTCGCGTCGCCCACGCCGTTCATCATGAAAGCCGACCGCCGACCGCTTGGGCGGCAATGAGCTTTCATCCATGGGAGGCGGTGACGGGGGCGATTGTCATTCCGGCGCTGGTTTTCCTGATCCCGATACATGTTGGCGCTTTGGGGCTTGTACTCTTCATCATGACGCTGATGGGCATCACAAACCACATGGGCTGGGAATTGTTTCCGCGCAGTCTTGTTCATGGACCATTGGGTCGCTGGCTGATAACGGCGACGCATCATCAAAAGCATCACGATGCATTTAAGGGAAATTATGGGCTCTATTTCCGTTTCTGGGACCGTCTTTGCGGCACCGACCTTGGCCTTGGCGATTTTGGCGGGGCAGGGCGCGGCGCAAGCAACTGACGACGCGACACTGACCGTTTCGGTCACTGGTTTGCGCAATCAGAAAGGCAATGTCCTTGTCTGTCTGACCGCCAATGCAAAGGCCTTTCCCGATTGTTCGAAGGACCCGGCGGCGCATAAGCGGACGGTACGAGCGTCGGCTGCGGGTTCGATCAGTTTCACCGGCCTGTCGGATGGCACCTATGCGCTGTCGCTGATCCACGACGAGAATGCCAATGGCAAGCTCGACACCACGCTCGCCATTCCCAAGGAAGGTTTCGGATTTTCGCGCAACCCGAAGATCACCTTTGGCCCGCCCAAATTTGCCTCGGCGGCCTTTGCGCTGACCGGCTCGGCAACGCAGACCGTTAAAATGAAATATATGCTCTAACTTTCACATTTTGATTTTGGTCAATTGCAAGTTGCAACCGACCAGCGATTATCTCTTCCAAGCAGAGGAGATAGAAGATGCTGGATACACTGGAACGCAACGATTCGGCTGGCGCAACCGGGAATACCGAACATTTTGACGTCCTGATCGCAGGTGCCGGAATTTCCGGCGTCGGTTCTGCCTATCACCTGCAACAGCAATGTTCGGGTAAAAGCTATGTCGTGCTCGACATGAAGGACACGTTCGGCGGAACCTGGGAGACGCACAAATATCCCGGCGTCCGGTCCGACTCTGACCTTTACACCTTCGGCTACCGTTTCAAGCCCTGGGTTGGCGCGCCCATCGCCAGTGCCGACGAAATCCTGAAATATATGGGCGAGGTGATCGAGGAGAACGGGATCGGCCCGAATATCCGATACGGGCACCGCATCACTGGATGTTCGTGGTCGAGCGCCGATAATCGCTGGAAGGTAGAGGCGGTCGACAAGACCGGCGCGACCAAGCGTTTCACCTGCAATTTCCTCTGGATGTGTCAGGGCTACTATGACCACGAAAAGCCCTATATCCCTGACTGGGAAGGGTTGAGCGACTATAAGGGCATGTTCGTCCATGCCCAATTATGGGACCCAAAAACCGACTATGCGGGCAAGCGCATATTGGTGATCGGATCGGGCGCGACTGCCGCCACCGTTGTTCCAGCCTTCGCCGAGAAGGCCGGGCATGTAACGATGCTGCAACGCTCGCCCACCTATTTCTTCTGCAGCGAAAACAAGAATGAACTGGCGGATCGACTGCGCGAGATCGGCATTGATGAACCAACCGTCCACCGCGTCGTTCGCGCGCAAATCATGCACGATCAGGACATGATGACCAAGCGCTGCCAGACCGAGCCCGAGGTTGTTTTCGAGGAGCTGAAAGAGCTTGTCCGCGCCTTTACCGGCAAACCCGATTTCGAATTCGAACCGCATTTCACCCCCAAATATCGGGTGTGGCAGCAGCGGCTGGCGTTCTGCCCTGAGGGCGACGTCTTCCGCGCTGCTGTCGAAGGCAAGGTCACCGTCGTCACCGACACCATCAACCGCTTCACCGAAAAGGGCGTCCGCACCAGTTCGGGCGAGGAAATTGAGGCAGACATCATCGTTGCGGCCACCGGTTTTCGCCTTTCGGTGATGGGCGACATCCCGTTCAGCGTCGATGGCAAACCGGTCAACTGGAACGACATCGTCACCTATCGCGGAATGATGTTCACCGGCGTTCCGAACATGGCGTGGGTGATGGGATACTTTCGCGCCAGCTGGACCTTGCGCGTCGACATGATGGGCGATTTTGTCTGCAACCTGTTGAACCATATGGACAAGGCGGGCGCCAAGCGCGTCGATGTGCAGCTACGGCCAGAGGATGAGGGCATGCCGCTTTCACCCTGGATCGAAGCGGACAATTTCAACCCCGGCTATCTGATGCGCGGGCTCGATCAGTTGCCCCGTCGGGGCGACAAGCCCGAGTGGCGGCATAACCAGGATTATTGGGCTGAAAAGGACCAGATTCCGGTCACCGACCTGACCGGCGCTGAATTCAAATATAGCTGAACGCCCTCATTTGACTGGATAGAGATATGAAAATTCCATCGGACCTCGCACACACCATTGTCGATTCAAAGGCCTATGCGGCGGGCGATCCGGTCGACGATGCCTTTCGCACGATCCGGGCCGAAATGCCGCTGGCTGTGGCCGAACCCGAAGGGGTGGAACCTTTCTGGGTGGTCAGTCGCCATGCCGACATCATGGCGGTCGAAAAACAGCCCGAGATTTTCCACAATGGCGACAAATCGACTTTCATGACGCTGAAGGAAAGCGACGGGATGGTGCGCTTCATCACTGGGGGAGAGCCCAATCTCATCCGCAGTCTGGTCTCGGTCGACGGACAGGAGCATAAGGATTTGCGCGCGGTTGTTTTCCCCTCTGTCACCCCCAAGGCGATCCGCGGTCTTGAAGACGATATCCGAACCATCGCCAAATCCTTCGTTGCAGAGATGCTGGCCAAAGCCCCTGAATGCGATTTCGCGACCGATGTCGCCTTCCTCTATCCGCTGCGGGTGATCATGACCGTGCTCGGTGTGCCGCAAGAGGATGAGCCTTTCATGCTCAAGCTGACACAGGAATTGTTCAGCAGCGCTGACCCCGAACTCAACCGCGATCGCAAGGAAGTGAACCCTGCCGAAGCGCTCGACGGGCTGCGGCGGACGATGGAGGATCTGGAGGCCTATTTTGGCGCAGTCACCGAAAAGTTCCGCGCCAACCCGACCGATCAGGTCAACAGCCTGATTGCGAACGCCAAGATCAACGGTGAATATCTCAACCATCGCCAATTGATGGGCTATTACATCATCGCGGCGACCGCAGGGCATGACACCACATCAAACACAACGGCGGGCGCGATGTGGGCGCTGGCCGAACGTCCGCATCTGCTCGAGCAAATCAAGGCCGACCCGTCAAAAGTGAACGCCTTTGTCGAGGAATCTATCCGCTGGGTTGTGCCGGTGAAGCATTTCATGCGCAGCGCGACGCTGGACACCGAACTGGCTGGCCAGCAGATCAAGGCGGGCGACTGGCTGATGCTCGCTTACCAGTCGGCGAACCGCGACGAGGCGGTGTTCGACGATCCGTACAACTATCGCCTCGACCGCGAACCCAACCGGCAGATCGCCTTTGGCTATGGCGCGCATGTCTGCCTTGGCCAGCATCTGGCACGCATGGAAATGCGGATATTGTGGGAAGAACTGCTCCCGCATCTGAAGTCGATCGAACTGGCGGGCGAACCCAAACGGACGATTTCCAACTTCGTTTGCGGGCCGAAGCATGTTCCGATCCGCTTTACGTTGAACTGAAATGGCAGAGCCGTTCAAACGCTATCGCTGCAGCTATTGCGGACAGGAATATGATGAGGCCGAAGGCTGGCCCGACGATGGCATCGCCCCTGGTACGCGCTGGGCCGACGTCCCGGATGACTGGTATTGCCCGACTTGCGGGGCGGAAAAAGCCGATTTCGAGATGATCGAAATCGGCTGATTTACCGGCCTAAATTGCGTTCACGGGCAGTCGCAGATAGACATGCCCGCCGGGCGACGCTGGTGGCATGGCACCAGCGCGGATGTTGACCTGCAGGGAAGGCAGGATCAGTAGCGGAGCTTCGAGCGTCTTGTCGCGCGCGGTTCGCATCGCAACGAACTCCGCTTCGCTGATACCGTCATGCACATGGATGTTGCCCTGTTTCTGATCGGCGACGCTGGTTTCCCAGTGATAGTCGGTTCGACCGGTTGGCAGATAATCATGGCCAACGAAGATCCGGGTCTGTGGCGGTAGATCAAGGATTTTCCGGATTGAGCGATACAATGTCGCCGCGTCGCCACCCGGGAAGTCGGCACGCGCGGTGCCATAATCGGGCATGAACAAAGTATCGCCGACAAAGGCCGTATCGCCGATCAGATAAGTGACGCAGGCGGGTGTGTGCCCCGGTGTGTGCAAGACGCCGATTTCTAGGTCGCCTAGCGACAGGCTTTCGCCTTCGCTGACAAGGCGGCCAAAGGCGCTGCCGTCAGGTTTTACGTCATCGGCTTCGAACAGCGCACCAAACACACCCTGCACATGCGTGATCTCCGAGCCGATGACGATCGGCGCGCCAGTCTTTTCGTGCAGATAATGCGCAGCCGACAAATGGTCGGCATGGGCGTGGGTTTCGAGTAGCCATACAAGCGCCAGATCATGCTCGTCGACATAGCGCAGCAAAGCATCAGCCGATTGGTTCGAGGTGCGCCCGTTACGCGGGGTGAAATCGAGCACGGGGTCGACAATCGCCGCCTTTTTGGTGGCGGGGTCGTACACGACATAGCTGACCGTGAAGGTAGCAGGGTCGAAAAAAGCTTGAACATGAGGGTTCATGAGTCGTCTCCTTGTTGTCATTATATTAGCACTTGCTAAATTAGTTTCAATGCATATAATGGCGCTATGTTCGATTTGGCTCGCTTTGACCTCGCATTGTTTGAGGAAAGTGCCGGACGCGCGGCAGCGCTGCTCCGGCTGATGGGGAATGAAAAAAGGCTGATGGTGCTGTGCCAGCTTGCCGACGAGGAATTGTCGGTTGGCGAATTGCAGCGCCGCGTCGGTCTTTCGCAATCCGCACTGTCGCAGCATCTTGCTTTGCTGCGCGAGGAGGGCGTGGTTTCGACTCGCCGCGAGAGCCAGACGATTTACTACCGTATCGCAGATCAAGGCGCGTTGCGGATCATCGAAACCCTGGCGGAGCTTTTTTGCCCGCCCGAAATGAGGAAATTGCCATGACGGCCATTCTGCACAAACTTTCACCGCAACAGGTGCGCGAGCGTCTCGACGCTGGACTTGCTGTACTTGTGGATATTCGCGAACCCGATGAATTTGCGCGCAGCCATATCAAGGGCGCGCAATCGCAGCCGCTATCGGTATGGGAAAAAGCACATTTGAGCGTCGATCCTGACGCCGATGTCATCTTCACCTGCCGTTCGGGCATGCGCACGGCTGGCGCGTGCGACCGCTTGGCGGCGCGCGTGTCTGGCGATGCCTTTGTCCTTGATGGCGGGCTCAATGCTTGGGAGAAAGCCGGTTTGACGGTAGAAACCAACGCCGATGCTCCGCTTGAGATTATGCGGCAGGTGCAGATTGCCGCCGGTTCACTGGTGTTGATCGGCGTGTTGCTCGGCTTTTTTGTCGCCCCTGGATGGTTCGGGCTCTCTGCCTTTGTCGGAGCGGGGCTGACCTTTGCTGGCGCGACCGGCTTTTGCGGTATGGCGCGGTTGCTGATGTTGATGCCCTGGAACCGGCTGAAAACCGCCTGACATGGGCTGGGAAGCCCTTCTGCTCGCGGGCCTCGGCGGCGCGCTCATCGGTTTGCTGCTGACGCTGTTCGGCGGGGGCGGATCGGTACTGGCGACACCGTGGCTCATCTACGTGGTCGGGGTGATCGATACCCATGCGGCGATCGGCACCTCGGCCGCAGCAGTGGCGGTGAACGCAGCGATTGGCCTTTCCGCACAGGCGCGGGCTGGGCGGGTCAAATGGCCTTGCGCCATCACCTTTGGCATAGCTGGTCTCGCCGGTTCGCTGGTAGGAGCACAATTCGCCAAACAGGTGGATGGTAAGGCGCTGCTGATGTGGTTCGCTTTCGCGATGATCGCGATTGCGGTGTCGATGCTGATCCCGAAGAAAAGCGAAGGTGACCCCAATGTCCATCTGACACCGCCGATGGTCCTCAAACTCGCGCCGGTCGGCTTGCTCGCAGGGCTGGCGGCGGGGTTTTTCGGCATCGGCGGCGGCTTCTTGATCGCGCCGGGGCTGATGGCGTCCACTGGTATGACGCTCGCCAATGCCAGCGCTTCGTCGCTGGTATCGGTGACCTTGTTTGGTAGCGCGACCAGCCTGTCTTACGCCGCCTCTGGCCAATTGCTCTGGCCTTTGTTCGGGGCGCTGGTTGTGGGTGGCGGGGTCGGCACATTGGCCGCAATTCCGCTCGCCAAAAGGCTCGAAAAGCGAACCGCTCTAGCCCGCACCATATTTGCGGTGATGGTGATCGCGGTCGCGCTGTTTATTCTTTTGAAATGAGCTCAGGCTCTGGTCGGGTCGTCCGGCCACCACGGCGTTGCGGGCATATCCGACGACACTTTATTGGGAAATGCTGGGGCACGCTTTTCGAGGAAGGCAGTCACGCCTTCATGCACGTCGCCGCCCTTCCCAAGCTCTATGTTGAGCAAGGCATCGACCGATAGCGCGCCCGAGGGGTCGGCGTCGGTTGCGTATTTCCAGAGCAAGCGGCGGGTGAGCGCGATGGCCACCGGCGAGGTATTGGCGGCGATTTCCATTGCCAGATCGCGCGCCCGGGCGTCGAGTTGTTCGGCGGGGCAGGTTTCGGCAAGCAGCCCTTTTTCGAGGGCTTCGCTCGCGGGAACTAAAGCGCCCGTCAGGCACCATTTGAGCGCCTGGCTGAGCCCTACAATCTGCGGCAGGAACCAGGCCGATCCCGCTTCTGGCACAAGACCGCGGCGTGTGAAGACACAGCCGAACTTCGCATTATCGGCGGCAATGCGAATGTCGCAGGGCAGAGTGAGCGTCAGGCCGACTCCTGCCGCGGAGCCGTTGAAGGCCACAATCGATGGCTTGCGGCAGTTCATGATTGCGGCGATGAAATTGGCGTTGCGGCCTTCGCTACGCCCGCCGAAATTCTTGGCGCCTTCGCCGCTTTCGGTATCGAACGCCCCGGCCCCCGCCGAAACATCCGCCCCGGCACAGAAAACCCGGCCCAAGGCGCTCAGGATCACGACACGGATCGAATCCTCGCCATCGGCATGGTCAAAGGCGGCTGCAAGTTCGGCACCCATCGTCGCGGTATAGGCGTTCATCGCCTCGGGCCGGTTGATGCGCACCCAAAGGATTGGGCCATCCTGTTCGACAACCAATGTGCTGTAATTGCTCATGCGCTCATGCTTCCACGATCTTGACGGGCATTGCGGTGAAACCATGCAGGAAAGGGCTGGCGAGCCGTGTCGGTTTGCCTTGCGGAACGATGCGTCCGGGAAGTTTGACGATCTGGTCAATCACCGCCTGCAATTGAACCTCTGCCAGCCTCGCACCGACGCAGCGGTGGATGCCGTGGCCAAAGCCGATATGTCGCCGGGCATTTTCGCGCGCCACGTCGAAACGTTCTGCATCAGGGAAGATTTTTTCGTCGCGATTGGCAGAGATGTACCACATCACCACTTTCTCACCCGCCCGGATGTGTTGACCACCCAGTTCGGTGTCCTCCAAAGCGGTGCGCCGCATATGGGTGACCGGCGATTGCCAGCGGATGATTTCCTGCGCCGCATTGGGGATCTGTGCCGGGTCAGCACGCAGCGCGTCTAGCTGCTCCGGATAGCTGTCAAAAGCCTCGACCAATGCCGACATCGAGTTGCGCGTGGTATCGTTGCCACCGACGATCAGTAGCGCGATATTGGCGATCCGCTCCATCGCCTCCATATTCCCCATCGCTTCCGAATGGACCATCCGGCTAAGCAGATCGTCGGTTGGCGGTTGGGCACGGCGGGCGTCGAGTTCTTTATCGAACCGCGCGAGCATCTCGCCCATCTGCACCAGAAATTCGGCGCGATATTCCTCGTTGAGATTATCTTCCGAAACGCCGCTCGCCCAATCGGACCAGCGTTTGATGTCGCGCCATTCCTCAAAGGGCATGTCGAACAATATGCACAGCATGCCAAGCGTCAGCGGCAGCGAGACGCGTTCTACCCAGTCAAACTCTTCGCCGCGTGGCAGCTCGGCAAACAGCTTTTCGGTGCGTTCCTTGACCAGTTTTTCGAGCTTGATGATCTGGCTCGGGTTGAAAGCAGGGGCGATGACCCTGCGCTGCGCCGTATGGATCGGCTGGTCCTGCGCGATGAAATTGGGGAAGCCCTCACCATTCACCGCTTCGGCGATGGTGATATTCCCCATGTCCCAACGCGAGCTGAAGACATCGTGGCGCAGTTCGACTTCTTGCACCAGATCGTGGGTCACCACCGACCAATAGGGTCCGAACGGGCTTTCGGGACGCCAGCTGATCGGTACCTCGGCGCGCAGCTTGGCAAAGGGCTCGCGCCACGTATCTTCAGTGTAGAGCGCGTTGGCGCTGACTTCGAACGGATTGATCGGGCGGCTTTCAATGATGCTTGCCATGGCTCAAGCCTCCTCCAGTTGTTGTGCCAAAAGTGGCGGGGCATTGCCCTTTGCCGCCGCGCGCTTGGCACCCTTGGCCAACTCTTTGCCCAGAGCGCGCAAATAATGATCGAAGTCGAGCTGGATGGTGTGCCGTCGCGCCGCATAATATTGGCCGGTATAATAATCCTCGTCCGCCGTGATGATGCGGCGCATCTCGTCTTCGGGCGGCGGCGCATATTGACCAACCAGATAGGCGGCGACCAGTTTGGATTGCTGTTCGGCGAAATTGACCAAAGTCGGCAGCGGCTGGGCGAGGCCCATATAGAAGAGATCAGGCACGCCCGGCTGCATGATGCGTTTGAACAAGGGCGGCGGGCGGTTGTCGCTGTCGGCGGTGAAGGTGGGATCATCGAAGAAGGGGAAGCTGATGTCATAGCCGGTCGCCCAGACGATGATATCGACCTTCTCGCGGCTGCCATCGGTAAACACTACCCCGTCGCCGTCGAGCCGTTCGACCGCGGGCTTCATATTGATGTCGCCCGATCCTGCACGGACGAGGAATTCGCCCGATACCGTGCCATGGCTTTCGAACGGGCCGATTTCAGGTTCGGGCAGGCCATAGTCGCTCATCTTGCCGACCAGCCCCTTCACCATCCGCGCGCCGAGCCATTGCTTGATGCCTTTGGGCAGCCAAGCCGGGGCCGGATTTTTATCGAGCGGTTGGCCACGATAATATTTGGGGAATATCCATACGCCGCGCCGTGTGGAGACGAACAGTTTCTCCGCCATCGGACGCTGCGATAGCTCGCTCGATATGTCCATTGCGCTATTGCCCATGCCGACCACGAGCACACGCTTGCCGATGCAGTCGACGGGTTCAAAGGGCGTGCGATATTGGTGCGAGTGGATCTGCGCGCCATCGAAATGGCCGGGATATACAGGGATACGCGCCGCCCAGTGATGGCCGTTCGCGACCGCAAGTGCATCATAATGCTTAGTCTCGCCGGTCGACAGCGTCACATCCCAGCCGCCACTTGCGCGCCTTTTTGCTTTTTCAACGCGGGTATTGAAGCGGATATGCGGGCGCAGCCCGAAATGATCGACATAATCGTGAAAATATTGGAGCAGTTGCGAATGGTGTGGATAATCCGGCCAGTCGGCGGGCACCGGATAATCTTCAAATGCCAGCCGCCATTTCGATGTGTCGATATGCAGGCTCTGATAACAGGCCGACATGCCATTGGGATTGTTGTAATACCAGGTCCCGCCAATATCGTCCGACGCTTCGAAGATGTCGAACGGGATGCTGTGGTCTTTCAATCTTTTGGCGGTGGTGAAACCGGAACAGCCTGCACCGATAATACACACGGTCGGTTTGCTATTGGCGGGCATGTTCATATCGCTCTCTCCTTCCCGCTTATGCGGGCTCCAGTTGCGAGTATGTTTAATCGCGCGATTAAAGTCTAGCCCCTAAGGCAATTTCCCGTCCTGAACTTAACAATGCGTTCGGATAGACGCTCGGTGCGGGGCGGATAAATTGGAGTTGTAGATGTTTGATATGCGCACCGCCTGCAGGGGCTTGCTGGTCTTCTGCGCAATTTCCTGTTCAGCCATTGCTTTGGGCCAGCCTGTCCAGGGGTCGCCACCGCCCGAACGCAACAGCCTGACCTTGGGTCTGGGCGGCGGGATAGCGCCCGAATATGAAGGCAGCGGCGACTATGGTTTTCAACCTGGTGGCGTCATTCAGGGAAAGGTGGACGGCTTCGACTTTCAGGTTCGGGGCACGAATATCTATGTCGATTTGATCCGCGACAGTGCAGACAGTAAGGTCAATCTGATATTGGGCCCGGTAGCCCAACTGCGTTTCGAGCGGACCAGCCGCAGCGATTTGCATGATCCCCGCATTGCCTCGCTTGGAACACGTGAAACAGCTGTCGAATTGGGCGGATATATCGGAATCGGTAAAAAAGGATTTCTTATCCCGCCCGCGTCGCTGACTTTCGATCTGGCCTTCGTGCATGATGTCGCAGGCGCACATGACAGCTTTATCCTGACACCGGGAGTGGCGCTTTCAAGCCCGGTTTCGCAGCGCACATTTGCGCGGCTCGGGGTATCGACTGACTATGTCGGCAGTGGCTATGGACGTACGTATTTCGACGTTCCGGTGCCAACTGCACCCGTTGCGCCCCCCGCTTATGCAACGCGTGGCAGCGGTTTCAAAAGCGTGGGTTCGACTTTGCTCTTGACCCATGATCTGGGTGGCGAACCGCGCAAGGGCTGGGGTCTGTTCGGGCTCGGCGGATATAAGCGTTTGCTGGGCCAATATGCCCGCAGCCCAATCGTGCGTGGGGCAGGGGATGCCGACCAGTTTCTGGCAGTTGCCGGAATAGCCTATAGTTTCTAGCGCCTTACCGGAGTCTTAGAACCCGCCTGCACCTTGCGCCTTGTTTACTGCAACTTCCATGAACTGCGGCTTGGTTGTCGGCGGGTTGAGCAAAACTACGTTGCTGCTTTTCCCGTTCGGCCCGGTATCGATCTTCATTCCTGCTGACGCAAGCGCATAGGGTGACGCGCGGTGACGCGTGCACAATCCGCCAGCGCCGTCGCTGACCAATGGCGTTTCAAATTCGACCGCAAAGGTCGCCTCGTGCGATCGATTGACGGTGCAGATGACCAGTTGACCACCGCCAAGGTCGAGCACCAGATCGGTTCCAATAGGGACGCCGACCAGTCCTTCGATACGTGCGCCGGTCTTGGAAAGATCGCGCATCAAAGCATCATAGCGGTGGTCATCATGGATCACGCCAATCCGGCGGAAGACCGAGCGTCGTTCGCCGCGATGCCGGTCAGGCCCGTCGGGTTCGATCCGGAATTCACCCGATTTCATGCGCTCGACAATAGTTTCCTGAGTCAGCGCCTTGGAATAGATCCAACCTTGAATATATCGCGCACCCTTGGATTTGACGACGTCGAGCTGGTCGAATGCTTCGACGCCCTCGACTGTGACCTCCATTCCCAAAGCCTCTGACAGCCCGATGATGGCGGCGATGATCTTGTCGCTATTCTGGTCTTTCAAGGTGCAACTATCTACGAAGCTGCGGTCGACCTTTAGCTTGTCGAAAGGCGCAGACCGCAAATAGCTGAGCGAGGAGTATCCCGTCCCGAAATCGTCCAGTGCAAGGCGGATGCCAAGCTTTTTCAGCGTCCTGAAGGTTTCCTCTACCGTTTCGCTGTCGCCCATGAAGACGCTTTCGGTCAGTTCTAGTTCGAGGCGGCCGGGTTCGAGCCCTGACGCCTGAAGCGCCGCCGTGACGGTATCGGCAAATTCGCTATGCGTGAATTGAGCTGCGGACACATTGACGGCAACGCGAACCGAAGCCGGCCATTCGAGTGCATCCATGCAGGCCTTGTTGAGTGCCCATTCACCCAGCTTCAGGATCAGATCCGATTCTTCGGCGATGGGAATGAATACATTGGGGCCGATTGGGCCGCGCTCCGGATGGGTCCAGCGCATCAGCGCTTCGAACACGACGACCATATTGTCGTCGGTGCGCACGATAGGCTGGTAGTGCAGCTCCAGATTCTCTTCGGCGAGCGCCACGCGCAAATCTTCTTCGATGATCCGCCGCTCTTCGGCTTCATCCTTCAGGTCGGCAGAGTAAAAACGAAACTGCCCACGCCCACCATTTTTGGAGGCGTAGAGCGCCAGATCCGAATTGTGGATCAGGTCGTCTTTATGGACGCCGTCATAAGGGGATATGGCGATGCCCACCGAGGTGCCAATCGTCGCGCGTTTGTCTTCGATGATATAGGGTTGCGACACCACCTGAATGATCTTGTTCGCAAGCTCGCCCAATTTGCCGCGATCGTCGAGATCGGGCAGGATCACCTGAAATTCATCACCGCCGAGGCGGCCGACTTCGCCGCGATGGCCGACAACACGCAATAGCCTTTTGGCGACCTGTTTCAGCAGATCGTCACCAACCGGATGGCCGAATGTGTCATTGACTTGCTTGAACCGATCAAGATCGAGCATCATCAACGCGCACGACCGGTTTGTCGATTTGTAGGAGGCCAGTATCGATTCCAGCCGTTTGTTCATCCGGTGGCGGTTTGCGAGCCCGGTAAGTGAATCATACTCGGCCAGTCGCGAGTCTTCGAGCTGCCGCTCATATTCGACCGTAATATCTTTGGCGCTACCGCGGTAGCCAAGGAAGCTGCCGGATTTGTCGAATTTCGGGTGACCGGACAGCGACCACCATGTTTGGCGGCCTTCATGTTTAGAACGTCCGACCGTGAGCCGGACCGTCTGGTCGACCAGCTTGTTGCGTGCCGTCAGCTGGAAATTGAGCGGCCTCGCGGTCGAACCACCGGGGCTGTCAGGGTCTGTTTCGAAAATTTCAACGAGCGGCCTGCTTAGCAGTTCTTCGAGGGGCTTATCCAGGCTTTCTGCGGCGTTGCCGGAAAGATATACAAGCCTGCCGTCGGCATCGGTCGCCCACAGCCAGCTGATACCGGCCTGTTCGAAATCGTCGAGCAGTTCAAGGCGCTTTGCCGCGTCGTTCGACCGGATAACAGACACAGAAGCACCGCCGTCCGCATCCAGTGCGCTCATTCCGGTCAAGCTTCTTAGAATATTCTTCACTTTATCAATCCGATCAGCATCAACTCGTCTGATATCTTCGACGCTTCTTGCCCACGCATTCACTCGCATATTTTGGTTTATATTTTGCTAACTTATGCCGAAATCGGAGCTGTTGATCCGACAGTTTCAGGACAGCAAAAATCCCGTCTATGCGCACTTGTCGACTTGGATATTGGCTGGCATGGCAACGACCATGCAACAGAGTTTCACGATCTATCCATTCGATCCTCCAGGCGACGTTGCGCGTCTGCGCGGTGAGGTGCGTGATTTTTTGGCGCAACATCAGGCCAAGCTTGGTGTGCCGAATTGCTGGGTGGTCGGCGATCCTGAATTTTCACGCGCATTGGGAGCGGCTGGTTTCCTTGGCATGATCCTGCCCAAAGAAGTGGGCGGGTATGCTAGGCATCCGCTCGAACGCTATGTCGTGATAGAGGAGCTGCTGGCAGCGGGAGCGCCGGTGGGTGCGCACTGGATCGCCGACCGGCAGACGGCCCCGCTGATCCTGCGATACGGCAGCGAGGAGGCGAAGGCAGCCTATTTACCGGGTATCTGCAAGGGAGAGATTTATACCTGCATCGGCCTGTCAGAACCGGGCGCAGGTTCCGATTTGGCGGCTGTACGCACATCGGCGCGGCAGACGCCTGATGGCTGGCGCATTTCGGGGCAAAAAATCTGGACCTCGGGCGCGCATATGAGCCATGTGATGCTCGCGCTGGTCCGCAGCGAAGAGGGGAGCGAGCGCAATGCTGGCCTCTCGCAATTCCTGATCCCGATGGATGCCGCCGGCATCACCATCCGTCCGATTATCGACATGGGCGGCGACCATCATTTCAACGAAGTGTTTTTCGATGACGTGCTGCTGCCCGAATGGGCGATGGTCGGCACACGCGGGCAGGGTTGGGCACAGGCGACGGCGGAACTGGCGCTCGAACGATCTGGTCCCGAACGCTATCTGTCGAGCCATGTGCTGATGACCTCGCTGATCGACGCAGCAGGGCCGGATCCGGAGCCGCAGATCAGGGGTTTGATTGGTGAATTGACAGCCGAGCTATGGACTTTGCGGCAGATGTCGCTGTCGACGGCGGCCAAGCTGGCGGCTGGTGAAGACCCGATGGTCGAGGCATCGATGGTCAAGGATCTGGGCAACAGTTTTGAACAAAGCCTGCCGCAACGTGTGCAGGCGCTTGTCGATTGCCCTTCCACGCGCAACGACGATCTGGCGCGGCTGATGCGTGCGTTACTGATCGCCGCACCCAGCTTTTCGCTACGTGGCGGCACGCGCGAAATCATTCGCGGCATTATTGCACGGGGGCTGGGCCTGAGATGAGCGAGCAACGCGCCCTGTTATGCAACACTGCCGAGGCGGTCTTTGTCGAAGCTGCAGCTGGAGGTATCGATCCCATCGAAGCGGCTGGCTTCGGCCAGTTGCTTGTCCCCGAAGCCGAGGGCGGTTTTGGCGGCGATTGGGGCGATGTGTTTGCGGTTTTGCGTATTGCAGGCGCAAAGATCCCGCATCTTCCCGTTGGTGAACTGATTGTCGGCGGCGAAATTTCCCGGCCGGTCGGCGCGTTCATCCGCGTTGCGCAGGCGGCGGGTGCAATGGATGCAGCGCTGGCGATGAGCATCGACTATGTGAATACGCGACAGCAATTCGGCAAACCGCTGGGCAAATTCCAGGCGGTGCAGCAGGTGCTGGCCATTTTTGCGACCGAGGCAGCGGCGGTAAACGTAGCGGGCGCTGCGGCGGCGGCAGCGCTCGACAAGGCAGGTGGCGATGCCGATGTGGCGCTGTTCGAAATTGCCTCTGCCAAATTGCGCACCAACAAAGCGATCGGGCAGGCAACCTCCATCGCGCATCAGGTGCATGGCGCTATCGGTTTCACGCAGGAATATGATCTGCACAAGCTGACCGGACCATTGCTCGACTGGCGCTCCGATTTCGGCAACGACGCCTATTGGGCGGATGTGCTTGGCGGAATGACGGCGAAGATGGGCGGAAGCGGATTGTGGCAAGAGGTTACCCGGCGCGGTTGATTTTGTGCGTGGCCCGCTTTGACTCCCCCACGCTTTCCGCTAAAGGCCGCAACCTGTAACCAAGCCTGAATTTGGAGTTTCCCCATGCGCGCCGATGCGCAAGCCCTGGTCGACCGGATCGACGCTGCCCTCAACCTTGTCAAAATGTCGCTCGACTGGGATCGCGCACTGCGTCGTCTCGACGAATTGAATGCGCGCGTTGAAGATCCAAAGCTGTGGGATAACCCCAAAAGTGCCGAAGAAGTGATGCGCGAACGCCGACGTCTGGATGCGGCTATCGGCACAGTAAAGGAAATCGGTGCCGACAAGGAAGGCACGGTCGAACTGATCGAATTGGCCGAAATGGAAGGCGATGAATCACTGGCAGACGAAGGCGTTGCCAGTCTCAAGGCGCTCGCAGATCGCGCGGACAAGGACAAGGTGTCGGCACTGCTTTCGGGCGAAGCCGATGGCAATGATACCTTTATCGAAATTCACGCTGGTGCTGGCGGCACCGAAAGTCAGGACTGGGCCGAAATGCTCCAGCGCATGTATTATCGCTGGGCCGAAAAGCGCGGCTACAAGGTCGAAATGGTCGACTATCAGGCAGGCGATCAGGCCGGGATCAAATCGGCAACCATGCTGGTCAAGGGTGAGAATGCCTATGGCTATGCCAAAACCGAAAGCGGCGTGCACAGGCTGGTCCGCATTTCACCTTATGATAGCGCGGCCAAGCGGCACACGAGCTTTTCCAGCGTCTGGGTGTATCCGGTGATCGACGACAATATCGAAATCGAGATCAACGAGGGCGATCTGAAAATCGACACCTATCGCGCGAGTGGTGCGGGCGGACAGCACGTCAACACCACCGATTCCGCGGTGCGCATCACCCACAAACCGTCGGGCATCGTTGTCGCCAGCCAGAATGACCGCAGCCAACACAAAAACCGCGCGACCGCGATGGGTATGCTGAAAGCGCGTTTGTACGAGGCCGAACTGCGCAAGCGTGAAGAAGTGGCATCGGGCGAATATGCGGCCAAGACTGAAATCGGCTGGGGGCACCAGATCCGTTCCTATGTCCTGCAACCCTATCAGATGGTGAAAGACCTGCGCACCGGCGTGACCAGCCCGACGCCGTCGGATGTACTTGATGGCGATCTAGACGATTTCATCGCGGCGGCGCTGGCGCAGCGGGTGACGGGTGAGGCTGTGTCGGTTGAGGATGTCGACTAAATTTACACAGCTTTGGAATAGTCCTTTATTGACAGAAATATAGGGCTGCTTATCCCTAGTCAGGCTGGGTTCTCCAGCATGCAGATGGGGGAATTATGAAAATCAGAAACTCGGCGTACGCATTGTGCGCAACAAGCATCTTTGCGCTCGCGTCGATCGCACCGGCACAAACGACTGAACAAGCTCCAGCAGCGGCGGTAGAAGCTGTTCCAGTGGCCGAACCGGCTCCGGTCGCTCCTGTAGAAGCGGTGAAACCGGATTTGGTGCTGAAAGCAGGAACTCCGATCACGCTCGCTGTGACGGAAGAAGTCAACAGCAGTACGCATGACGCGGGCGATATCTTCAAGCTGACGGTTTTGAACGACGTCAAGGCAGGCGACGTTGTGGTGATTCCGCGCGGCACACCGGCGAGTGCCGAAATAACCTGGCGCACTGGCAAAGGCGCATTCGGCAAGTCAGGCAAAATGGAATTTGCGCTCACGAGCATCAACCTGAATGGCAAGGATATTCCCGTAACGGGCAATTTCCGTCAGGAAGGTGAAGGTAACACTGTCGCGACGGGTGTGGGCGTAATTGCAATCGGTTTATTTGCAGGCTTTATTACCGGGAAACGCGCTCGCCTTCCTGCGGGACGCGAATTGATGGCGCAACTGGGGCAGGATGTCACTTTCTCGCCCGATGGCCAGCTTTCTGCTTCGTTCGATTCGAACGCGGCCATGAAGGCAGCGGAGGAAAAAACCGAAATAGGCAAGTGCAAGATTGCGGCTCGCGACATGCCTGCGAAGAAGCAAGAAAAAGCTCTTGAGGAATGCTACTCGAAGCGGATGGAGTGATCCGAGTTACCCCCTCCCGCTTGCGGGAGGGGGAACTGCTTTTCTACCCTCCCGGCGACGCTGCGCTCCCCGCCAGCAAACCGCCATCAAGATGTAGCTCGCTGCCGGTCATATAGGCCGCTTCGTCGCTAGCCAGCAGCAATGCCAGGGCGGCTACTTCTTCCACCGTGCCGAACCGCTTCATCGGTGTATCTGCAACCATTGCGGCCATGCGTGCCTCGCGGTCGGGGCCATCACCGATCAAGGCCTCCCACATCGGGGTCAGGATCGCTGCCGGGTGGATCGAGTTGCAGCGGATGTTGAGGCCCTGCTGCGCGCAATAGAGCGCGACCGATTTGCTGTGGTTGCGGATCGCCGCCTTTGATGAGGCATAGGCTGCTGCTCCGGGGATGCCGACAAGGCCTGAACGCGACGAGATGTTAATGATAGAACCTTCGCCAGTTGGCCGCATCGCCGCGATCGCATAGCGACAGCCGAGGAAAGTCCCGTCAAGATTGACCGCGTGTACGCGGTGCCAGTCGGATAGGCTCGCATGTTCCGGGTCATGCGGCCCGGGCGAATTCTCAAAGCCGGTGATGCCGGCATTGTTGACGACAATGTCGATCTGCGGGTGGACGGCGGCGAGGCGGCTCCACCCGTTCTCGTCGGAAACGTCCATTTCGAAGAAGCTGCCACCGATTTCGTCGGCCACGCGCTGGCCGTTTTTGGCATCGATGTCAGCAATGATAACGCTAGCACCTTCGCGGGCGAAGCATCGGGCAATCGCCTCACCGATGCCGCGGGCGCCGCCGGTCACGAGGGCGGATTTGTTTTGGAGTTTGGGCATGGGTAATCCTGCAGTTAGATTTGAAAGCAAGCACATTACTCGTCACCCCCGCGAAGGCGGGGGTCCAACTCCCGTCGTGGATATTTCGACGGCAGGTGCTGGATTCCCGCCTTCGCGGGAATGACGAAAAAAATGGGATTACCCTTGAATCACCGGACTTACTCCATCAATGCTGGCAGTGAAGTTAGGCCGATTGTCTGGAGAGAGCAAGTGAGCGAGCATCAGGACTGGTTCCCCGTCCCCGAAAGTGCAACCAAGGGCACGCATTGCAGCGCGGCGGATTATGATCGCCTTTACGCCGCGAGCATTTCCGATCCTGACAGCTTCTGGGCCGAACAGGGCAAGCGCATCGACTGGTTCACTGCGCCGTCGAAAGTGGGCAACTGGTCCTACGATCCAGTCTCGATCAAATGGTATGAGGATGGCGTTTTAAACCTCTGTTATAACGCTGTTGACCGGCATGTAGCCGCAGGCAAGGGCGACGCGATTGCCTTCATTTTCGAACCCGACGATCCGTCAAAGCCTGCGCGCCGTGTCAGCTATGCCGAGCTGCAGGCGGAGGTGATCCGCATGGCCAACACGCTCAAGAAAATAGGCGTGGCCAAGGGTGACCGGGTGACGATCTATATGCCGATGGTGGTTGAAGGTGCAGTCGCAATGCTCGCCTGCGCCCGCATCGGGGCAATCCATTCGGTGGTGTTCGGCGGCTTCTCACCCGAAGCCCTGGCTGGTCGTATCGAAGATTGCGCCAGCCGCTTCGTGATCTGTGCCGTCAGCGGCCTGCGCGGCGGCAAGCATGTGCCGCTAAAGGCCAATGTCGATGCCGCACTCGAACGCGTATCAGGTGTCGAAGGCGTGCTGGTTATCCAGCATACCGGCGATCCCTGCAACATGACCCCGCACCGCGATCACTGGTATCATGAATATAGCGCAGACGTTGCCGCTGATTGCCCGTGCGAGCCGATGAATGCAGAAGACCCGCTGTTTATTCTCTACACCTCGGGCAGCACCGGAAAACCAAAGGGCGTGCTGCATACGACCGGCGGCTATTCGGTGTGGACGGCGGCGACCTTTCATTATGTGTTCGATTACAAGCCGGGTGAGGTCTTTTTCTGCTCGGCTGATATCGGCTGGGTCACCGGGCACAGCTATGTCGTTTACGGCCCGCTGCAAAATGGCGCGACCAGCCTGATTTTTGAGGGCATCCCCAGCTATCCGGACAATGGCCGTTTCTGGGATATTGTCGACCGGCATCAGGTCAACATCTTCTACACCGCGCCGACTGCGCTGCGCGCGCTGATGCGTGATGGCGATGCTCCGGTGAAGGCACGCTCGCGCAAGTCGATCCGCCTGCTCGGCACGGTGGGCGAGCCCATCAACCCTGAGGCATGGCGCTGGTATCATTCGACGGTTGGAGAGGGGAAACTGCCCATCGTCGATACCTGGTGGCAGACCGAAACTGGGGGCACGATGATCACAACGCTGCCGGGCGCGCATGGCATGAAGCCCGGCAGCGCAGGCCGCCCCTTCTTCGGCATCCGGCCGCAGCTGGTTGATGCCGAAGGTGGGGTGCTTGCGGATGAGGGCGATGCGCGCGGCGATGTTTCGGGTAATCTCTGCATCACGCACAGCTGGCCGGGGCAAGCGCGCACCGTCTATGGCGATCATGACCGTTTCATCCAGACTTATTTCTCCACCTATAAAGGCAAATATTTCACAGGGGACGGCTGCCGCCGGGATGGTGATGGCTATTGGTGGATCACCGGGCGCGTCGACGATGTGATCAACGTCTCCGGCCACCGCATGGGCACCGCCGAGGTCGAAAGCGCACTGGTGCTGCACGACCGGGTGGCCGAGGCCGCCGTTGTCGGCTTCCCGCACGAGATCAAGGGGCAGGGCATTTACTGCTATGTTACGCTGAACGCGGGCGAGGAACCGAGCGCCGAGCTGGAGAGCGAGCTGCGGATGCAGGTGCGGCAGGAAATCGGCCCGATCGCCTCACCCGACCATATCCACTTCACCCCCGCATTGCCCAAGACGCGCAGCGGAAAAATCATGCGCCGAATTCTGCGCAAGATTGCCGAAAATGATTTCGGCGCGCTGGGGGATACATCAACCTTGGCCGATCCCAGCGTGGTCGACAGCCTGATCGAGGGGCGGCGGAATCGGTAACCGAAACTGGCGGCTTGTCGATAGCCGAAGGAGCGGTTATGGCCGTTTAATCACGCGATTAAACGGAGAGAGAGAATGTCCGCACGTCAAGGCCCGCTGAACGGCATCAAGGTGATCGAGCTCGCTGGGATTGGCCCCGGCCCTTATACCGGCCAGTTGCTCGCAGATATGGGTGCGGATGTGATTGTGGTCGACCGGCCAGGGCCATCGCTGCCCAAGGGCGTCGATGGACGTGGCAAGCGTTCGATCATGCTCGATCTCAAAAAGCCCGAAGCGGTCAACGTGCTGCTCAAGCTGGTTGCCGGGGCTGATGTGCTGATCGAAGGGCTGCGTCCCGGCGTGACCGAGCGCATGGGGGTCGGCCCCGATGCCTGCCATGCCGTCAATCCGAAGCTGATCTATGGCCGCATGACCGGCTGGGGCCAGACCGGCCCGTGGAGCCAGATGGCGGGGCATGACATCAACTATATCAGCATGACCGGCGTTTTGAACGCGATCGGCAAGGCGGGCCAGCCACCGGTGCCGCCGCTCAATATGGTAGGTGATTTCGGCGGAGGTACGATGTTCCTCGTCACTGGCATCCTCGCCGCACTTGTCGAGCGTGCGACAACCGGCAAGGGCAATATCGTCGATGCCGCGATCATCGATGGCACGCACAGCTTGATGAGTTTTGTTCACGGCATGGCAGGCCTCGGCCAGTGGCGTACCGATCGTGAGGCAAACCTGCTCGACGGTGCAGCGCCTTTCTATCGCTGTTACGCGACCAGCGACGGCAAGTTCATGGCAGTCGGCTGCATTGAGCCGCAATTCTTCGCGGCGATGATGGAGCGCCTGCCGATCGACAAGGAGGCCTTTGGTGGCCAGCATGACCATTCGAAATGGGCGCAGCAGCACAAGATGCTGGAAGACGTCTTCGCCTCCAAGACGCGCGATGATTGGGAAGCCACATTCGCGCTGACCGACGCCTGTGTCACGCCGGTTCTCGACTATGTCGAGGCGGCATCACACCCGGCCAATGCCGAGCGTCAGGCGGTGGTAAAGGATGGCAAATGGCTGCACCCCCAAATCGCCCCGCGCCTGTCGAGCCAGACGCAGGCAGACGGCTTTACGATTGCCTCACGCGGCGGAGATTATGCTGCTGTTCTGGACGAAGCCGGGATGGCTGCTGCGGATGTTGAATCGCTGGTTTCGGGCGGTGCCGTCGTTACCGGCTAATATCACCCCATAAGGCAAGGAAAAGGGCCGGCCTCCATGAGGAAGCCGGCCCTTTCTGTTGTGGGTTGTCGATCAGAACTTCGTGCGGACGGTGATACCATACATGCGCGGTTCTTCGACGAAGGCAATACGCGAGCGGAAGCTCGAGCCGCCAACCGAACCGGCGGTGCCACGAAGCGGCGTGTTTGCCGTTACGCCCCGGGTAATCTCGTTCGACAGATTGGTTCCCCAAAGTTCAAAGGTGAACCGCTCGCTCGGATCGGTGAAGCCGATACGGGCATTGATCTTGAAATAATCTTCCTGCCGGTCGAACGGATTGGCGACAATGTCACGGGCTCCGGTTGTGGCGTTGATGCGCCGTTCCCAATGTTGGGTGGTTGTGCGGCGACTACCCGAATAGTTCATGTTGAAATTGGCCAGCAATCCCCAGCCGGAGCTGTTCAGCGGCCCGTCATAAGTTATACCGAACACTCCGGCGACACCGGGTGCATTGGTCAAATGCTGGCGGCAAAGAAGCGAGACCGAAGCCAAATTCTGCACCGCAACGCCATCGGTGCAATTGTCGCTATATTTTGCGTTAACGAAGGTCGCTGACGCATTGGCGGTGATGTAATCATGCAGCTTTCCGAATACTTCCACTTCGACGCCACGCGAGCGCGCTGCAGCTACGTTGAAAGTGGTGAACTGCACACCGGTGAATTCGAGTACCTGGAAGTCGCTCATGTCCATCTGGAATGCAGCAACATTGACATTTAAGCGTCCGAGGCTTCCCTTCATCCCGATTTCATAGGCATCGACCTTTTCGGATTTGAACCGCGGATCGCTGTAAACCGGTGCCGCAGCCGTCGACAGCGACGGAATCAGGTTGGCAGCGGTAGGATCAAGGTTGAAGCCGCCTGATTTAAAGCCATGGCTGAAGCTGGCATACAACATCATGTCGTCATCGGGTTTGTAGGATACCTGGCCGGTATAAGTGAGTTCGTCATCCTTAAACGTGTTCGACCACTCGCGCGGCAGGGACAGCAGACGGCTGGCCAATCCGCCGCCCAAGGCCGCCGGAGCGGTCAGATCGACCGGAGCGACGATGAAGAAGCAATTGAGCCCGACGACACCTGCACGCAATGCGGCTGGTATGGCCGGAGCCCCCGCTATGCTCCCGTTTAATGCACCGGTAACGCTGGCCTGACATGCCGCATTGCTGGCCGACAATTGGTCGAAACTGCCGTCTTTTTTCTCATCGACATAACGAGCGCCAAGCGTGATGCTCAGCTTGTCGGTGATGTTGAAGACATTGTGGGTGAATACCGAAAAGGTCGTCGCATCCTGATCGAAGCGGTTATATGCATTCGCACCGGCAGCGTTAACTGCGGTGCCTCCATTACCGGGTGCAGTCAGTGTAAACAACGGATTGACGCCAGCTACACTACCAAAGTTCGCAGCGCTGACCGCACGTTGGAAATCAGTACCAAGAGAAGAGTGGGCCAGCGACTTGATTTTTTCCTTGCCATAGAAAGCGCCGACCAGCCAGTCGAGCGAGTCGTCAAAGGCCGTCCCTTGCAGGCGAAGCTCTTGCGTGAAGGTCTTGATACTGTCGCCGGTTTTGAATCCTCCTCCTGCTGGCATGGTGGAACCATTGGGACCGACCGAATAAATCGAAAGACTGGTATAGTCATCTTGGGTCGAACTGGATTGGAAGTCTCGATAAGCGGTGATCGAGGTCAGTTTGGCATTGCCAATATCCCATTTAAGTTCACCCGATATACCCCATTGCTTGGCGCCATTTTCGAACCTGGTAGAGTTAGATGACAGGTTCCGCACGGCTGACGGACCAGTTTGGTCGACGCCGTCGCTCGCTAGGCCATGGAATGCAAAGAAGGGCTGCAATTCTGTTTCGCGTACGACCACAGCATCGCAGCATTTTTCATCTACCTTGCTGTAATCGCCCAAGATACGGATACTGACATCTGCGTTCGGCTCGATGTAAAGCTGACCGCGCAGCATATAGCGATCACGATCATTGCTTTCCCCGCCAGCGGGCGTCGTCAGATAACCATCGCGTTTGCGCCAGGTGCCCGACAGGCGGACGGCAGCAACATCCTGCGCCACTGGAACGCTGACGCCGGCCTGCAGGTTCATGAAGTCATAATTGCCATATGAAGCGTTGGCAAAGCCTTCGAATTTTGAGAGGCTAGGGCGCTTGGTTGTAACGTTTAGTGCGCCGGCAGAGGTGTTGCGACCAAATAGCGTACCTTGCGGGCCGCGCAGAACTTCAAGCCGTTCGAGATCCACAAGATCGCCAAGGGCCACGCCGGGACGCGACTGATACACGCCGTCGATGAACACACCTACCGAGCTCTCAAGGCCGGTGTTGTTGCCGGTTGTACCAACGCCACGGATTCTGATCGAGGTGCCCTGCGTTTCAGTCTGCGAAGACTGAATGTTGAAGCTCGGGGTGATGGCCGACAAAGTTTTAATGTCGTTGATACCTTGACGTTCAAGCGCCTCAGGGGCGACAGCAGTCACCGCTATAGGAATGTCCTGTACATCCATCGCACGCAGCGTTGCCGTAACGATGATGGGTTCATTTTCGTAGGATTCTTCTTCTGCCTGCGCATCCTGCGCATAGGCCGGTGTAATTGCGAATGTCGCAAGCATTGTGCTGCTGAGCGCAGTTGCTGCGAACTTGTTCAGTCGACGCATGTACCTCTCCTTTTGCGTGTCGAAATGGCCCGCCATTTTCTGGTCTGGGCTTTATGTGGCTTCCGTACTGGGAAATTCTCCTGGGGGTATCGGGAAACGCGGTAATATTAGTCGCAAAATGGCGCGAATCCAGCTTATTAACCGTCTGGTTAAGATTAGTTTCAGCCTGTTGCAAATTTGCAGCATCCAAACCCCACCATTGTCAGGTCCGGGTAACCCGCCTAAACGCTGTTGCCTATGTTTGACCGTCCGACGATCGTTGATGAAGGCTTTGCCAAGCGCGTGCTCGCTGGTGATTTGCCGGCATCGCGCAGCAACCAGAATTTCCATGTCCCACCCGCGCATCAGCTGATCGATTTGTTCGACAGCCAGATCATGTCGCGCCACCTTGATCTTTGGGCGCGGCGGTCGAAGGGCAAGACATTTTACTCGATCGGCAGTTCGGGGCATGAGGGCACGGCGGCTATGGCGGCAACCACGCGCCAGGCCGACATGGCGTTCCTGCACTATCGCGACGCCGCCTTCCTGATCCAGCGCAAGAAGCAAGCGGGTGGACTGACGCCGCTCTATGACATGGCGCTCAGCTTCGCCGCTTCCGCCGAGGACCCTATTTCGGGTGGCCGGCACAAGGTATTGGGCTGTGCGCAGACCTTTGTTCCCCCGCAAACGAGCACAATCGCCTCGCATCTGCCCAAGGCAGTTGGCGCGGCACATAGCATTGGCATGGCGCAGCGACTAAAGCTGGAAGACGCAGCGCTGCCGCATGATGCGGTTATCCTTTGTTCTTTTGGCGATGCCTCGGCCAATCATTCAACCTCGCAAGGTGCGATCAACTCGGCCTGCTGGGCTGCCTATCAACATCTGCCCATGCCGCTGATTTTCCTCTGCGAAGATAATGGCATCGGCATTTCGGTGCGTACTCCGGGTGGCTGGGTCGAGGCGAATTTCGCGCACCGCCCTGCGCTGCATTACATCCAGTGCGACGGGGTCGACATGCTCGATGCGCTACGCGGTTGCGAGGAAGCGGTCACCTATGCACGCAGCCGTCGCAAGCCGGTGTTCCTGCACATGCGCACAGTGCGGCTGATGGGCCATGCCGGGGCAGACGTCGAGGCGAGCTATTCGGCGTTGGAGGCGATTGAAGCCAATGAGGCGCAGGATCCGCTGCTGCACAGCGCGCGCATCCTGCTACAACATGGTGGGCTGAGCCGTGAGGAGATTGTCGGGCGCTATGAAGATATGCGCCAGCGGGTCGAGCGGGTTGCTGCCGAGGCGCTGACCAAACCGCGGCTGGTAACCAAAGAAGCGATCATGGCACCAATTGCGCCTGCGGTTGGAGGCAAGGCTTCGCCCGCGCTTCCTGACACGGCTTCGCGCGACGCGCTGTTCGTCAAGGATGCACGCAATCTGGCTAAGCCGGTGACGCTCGCAAAATCGATCAACTTCACGCTGGCGGACCTGTTGCAGCGCTATCCCAACGTGTCGCTGTTCGGAGAGGATGTGGCGCGCAAGGGCGGTGTTTATGGTGTGACGCAAGGGTTGCAGGACAAATTCGGACCTGCGCGGGTGTTCGATACGCTACTCGACGAGCAGACGATCCTCGGGTTGGCGATTGGCATGGGGCATAATGGCTTCGTACCGATCCCCGAAATCCAGTTCCTCGCCTATCTGCACAATGCCGAAGACCAGATCCGCGGTGAGGCAGCAACGCTCAGTTTCTTTTCGAACCAGCAATATCGCAACCCGATGGTCGTGCGCATTGCGGGACTTCCTTATCAAAAAGGTTTTGGCGGGCACTTCCACAACGACAACAGCCTTGCTGTGCTGACCGACATTCCGGGTATCATCGTTGCAGTGCCCAGCAGCGCCGCCGATGCGCCCGGAATGCTGCGCGAATGTTTGCGACTGGCGCATGAGGATGGCCGGGTGATTGTCTTTGTCGAGCCTATTGCGCTCTATCACACCACAGATCTGGCTGAAGCAGGCGATGGCGGCTGGGCCGCGAACTATACCGCGCCCGCAGATGCCAAGCCGATCGCGCTTGGCGAATTGGGCGTGCATGGCAAAGGCACGGACCTCGCCATCATCACTTATGGCAATGGTTATTATTTGTCTCGTCAGGCCGAGGCAGAATTGCGCGCCAAGGGCGTCGATTTGCGCATCATCGACCTGCGCTGGCTGCATCCGCTCAATGAAGCGGGCATTGTAGAGGCAGTGGCTTCTGCCAATAGGATTCTCGTCGTCGATGAATGCCGGCGTGCTGGCAGCCCTTCGGAGAAGCTTGTTACCATTCTTGCAGAAGCAGGCCGGGGCAACGACGCAAGCCGCCTGACCGCGGACGACTGCTTCATCGCGCTTGGACCGGCAGCCGAACTGACGCTGCCCAGCAAAGCGTCGATTATCGAGGCGGCGCTGAAGGCGGTGGGCAAATGACTTACTGCACCGTAGTGCTGAGCTTGTCGAAGCACGCCCCGCCGATAAGCGCCCTTCGACAGGCTCAGGGCTACGGTTTGGGATCAATCGTATGAAGGAAAAAATCCTCGTTATTTGTCCGGGGCGCGGCACGTATAACGCCACCGAACTTGGATACCTCAAGCGCTACCACGCTGGTGGAGGCGATCCGGTCGCCCGGCTCGATGCCTATCGTGCTGGTCTAGGTCAGCCGACGATTTCCGAACTCGATAGCGCAGATAAATACAGCCCGTCGATGCACATGCCCGGGGATAACGCCTCGCTGCTAATCTACGCCTGCGCGCTTGCCGATTTTGCCGCGATTGATCGCGACCGGTTTGAAGTGGTTGCAGTCACCGGAAACTCGATGGGGTGGTATCTCGCGCTCAGTTGTGCGGGCGTGGTTGATTTTGATTCTGGTGCCAGACTGGTCAACAATATGGGCGGTTTGATGCACGAAAAGGGGCAGGGCGGTCAGATCGTCTGGTCGCTGGCTGACGAGGACTGGGGCATTGATCCAGCCAAGGCGACTGAAGCTGATGCCGTTCTGGCCGAAGCCGCGCGAGACGGCCTTTCGGTGCACATCTCGATCCGGCTGGGTGCGATGATCGTTTTTGCCGCTGATGATGCAGGCATGAAATGGCTGTTGGAGCGGCTGCCCAAGGATGACCGTTTCCCGATGAAGCTCAACTATCATTCAGCTTTCCATTCGCCCTTGCTCGACCATATCGTGCCTTTGGCGCATGCGGCGAACCCGCTAGCGGACTTCGGCAGCGGCGCCATTCCGGCAATTGATGGCACTGGCAAGATCTGGTCGCCAAAGGCGTTCGATGCGGAGGCGATCTATGATTACACGCTCGGCGCGCAGATCATTCGCACCTATGACTTCACGCGCGCTGTGCAGGTTGCCGCGCGCGAGTTCTGCCCCGATCGTATCGCTGTGCTAGGCCCCGGCACCACATTGGGCGCGCCGGTTGCGCAGGCGCTGATAGCCAGCGGTTGGCGCGGGCTGAGGGGCAAGGCCGATTTCCAGCAACGGCAGGCGGCAGATCCGATACTGGTTTCGATGGGGATGGCGGATCAGCGCGGGGTCGTGACAAGGTAGTTTCAAGCCCCTCCCCTTCAGG
>NZ_JBEBKL010000017.1:0-48056 GCF_040079335.1 Sphingorhabdus sp. | reverse complement strand
CCCCTAGCCCCTCCCCCGAAGGGGAGGGGAATCAGGTTCAAAGCCGCTCGATGATCGTGACGTTGGCTTGGCCACCGCCTTCGCACATCGTCTGCAGGCCATATTTGCCGCCCTTGGCATCGAGCACACCGAGCAGGGTCGCCATCAGCTTGGTGCCCGAAGCGCCGAGCGGGTGGCCGAGCGCAATCGCGCCGCCATGGACGTTGAGGCGATCATGCGACGCGCCGAGATATTTGAGCCATGCCAGCGGTACCGGCGCAAAGGCCTCGTTGACTTCATAGGCGTCGAAATCCTCGATCTTGATGCCCGCTTTCTTCAGCGCCTTTTCGGTTGCGAACAGCGGCTCTTCGAGCATGATGATCGGGTCGCCTGCGGTCACCGAGATATGGTGGATGCGCGCGCGCGGGGTCAGGCCATGATCTTTCAAAGCCTGTTCGGAAACGATGAGCGCAGCCGATGCGCCGTCACAAATCTGCGAGCTGGATGCGGCAGTGATCGAGCCACCTTCCTGCAACAGCTTCACACCCGAGATGCTCTCCATCGTCGCATCGAAGCGGATGCCTTCGTCGACCAGATGCACTTCCTTGCCTTCGGGGGTTTCGATTTCGATGCCGATGATTTCGTTCTTGAAATGGCCAGCTTCGGTCGCTGCCTTGGCACGCTGGTGGCTGGCGAGCGCGAAGGCGTCGAGATCGTCCTTGGTGAAGCCGTGCTTTTTGACAATCATTTCCGCGCCGGCAAACTGGCTGAACATGATGCCGGGGAATTTCTCTTCGAGGCGGGGTGACTTATAGTTGCCCAGGCCTTCCTTCATGAACAGGGTTGCAACCGAGCCCATCGGAACACGCGTCATGCTTTCGATGCCGCTGGCCAGCACGATATCCTGCGTGCCCGACATCACAGCTTGCGCTGCAAACATCATCGCCTGCTGCGACGATCCGCACTGGCGGTCGATGGTGACGGCGGGGATGCTGTCGGGCAGTTTCGATGCGAGAACCGCGTTGCGGCCCAGATCCATCGTCTGCTGGCCACCCTGCGAGACGCAGCCGGTGATGACGTCGTCGATCGCTTTGGTGTCGAACTGGTTGCGGTCGGCAATCGCATCGAACACGGCAGCGCCAAGATCGACCGGGTGCACACCGGCAAGCTTTCCACCGCGCCGCCCACCGGCGGTACGAACGGCATCGACAATATAGGCTGTGGCCATGACAGGACTCCTTGGATTGATTTAATCGTGCGATTAAACCGAGTCTGTTCAGGGGTCAATGCCTATAGCGAATATAGGTCAGGTGTTTCTGGATGAAGCGATTTGAAACTAGGCTTTCAGCGCCGCAATCGCTTCCCTGGTCGTCCGCGAATAATTGCCCCAGCGATAGCGATAGGTGCCGATATAGTGCACTAAAGCGGGGCTTTTTGGCATCGGTTCATCCCAATGGTTGATATAGCGATCATAGGGCAGTTGCACCGGATCGGTATCGTTGGCGACCACCCAGTTCGACGCCACCTGCTCGCTACCCCATTGCCGCCAGGTGTTACCCAGCCGCTTGTCCATTTCCTGCGAAAAACGGGATACGGTGGCGCGGCCATCATTGCTTTTGGCAAAGCCCGCAAAACCCGCACAGCCGCGTATATAACGCAGCGTATCGGCATCGGGCAGCGTCTTCATTGCCGCTTCGGCATGCGCCTGCACATGGTCGGTGGTTGGTCCATTGGCGTGGAAAATCTGCGAGATTTCCCGCGCACTTTTGAACCCGTGCTGCGCCTCATCGAGTCCGCCTGCCAAAGTGAAACTGCGATTGGCATCAATGGCCTCGGCGACGTCTGGAACGGGCCCGGTGGTGACGGTGTCTGAATCAAGCTGAATGACAAAATGGTCGCTCCGCCGATCGAGAATCGAGATCAGGCGCTCCCAGCAATTGTCACGGGGGCACAGTCCGGTATCGACGTCGGGCTTTTCGATGATTTCAGGATTGTCGCAATGCTTGGCCAGCACCGCTTTGTCATCAGCGGTCAATGTGCCGTCGTTGAGGAGCACAATTTTGCCGCGCGGCAAATGGTGATGCAGCGATTTGACCGCCACCAGATAGGGCAGCAGCACGGCGGTTCCGATCATCGAAAACAGGATGACGCCATCATCCTGCGCAACAATCGGGGGCGTATCCAATATGCCCTGCACTGCGCGCTCATGCGCCCAGCTTCCGGCTTTTCGGCCTATCGCCGTGAGTATTTCCATCAGGTTCAACCGCTATTCCTTGTGCGCAACCTGCCGCACCTAGCCGCTTCCTTAGGCAGAAGCCATTTCGACATGATTAACAATCGCAGGTTTTACACGCGCGGCAATCAGGCTACCGCCAACAATCAGCGCAGTGCCGATTAAGGTTGTCAACGTCACCGGTTCCGCAAAGAATACCCAGCCGAACAGCACTGCCCAGACAAAGGCGGTATATTCAACCGGGATCAATATCTGGGCTTCGGCCCGTGCATAGGCCCAACTCATCAGCAGCAAAGAGAATATGGCAAGCGATGCGGCGGTCAGCAGCATTGGCACCTTGGCGATCACCAGCGGCGCCAGAAACCAGGGTGCAGCAAGTGCCAATACCGACGCAGTTAGCAAATTCTGGAAAAAGGCAATCTCGATCGGCCCCGCTGCCTGTGCCTGCTGTCTTGCTAGAATCAAATTATAGGCGAACAGCACGGCGGAAAAGAGCACAGCCAGCGCGCCCCACAAAGCGTCGCTCGAATAATGCCCGCTGAACTTTCCATAGAGGATCACGCCAACGCCCGCGAGGCCCGCGACCGAGGCCAATATCGCCTCACGTCCGATCTTCTCGCCCAGCAAAATAGCTGCGAGATAGAGCGCGATCACCGGCGCAATAAACGACAGGCCGATAGCTTCGGCCAGCGGCAACACCGCCAACGCCCAGAAAAAGCTGACTGCCATCCCCGCGACAATGAAACTGCGCCACAGATGCAAGCGCAGATTGCTGCGTGCCGGCCAGCCCTGACCAGTCGCGACGAACAATATGCCCGCAATCAGGGTGCCGACAAGATTGCGCCACAGTACGGCATTATAGGCGCCGACGCTGATCGACAGATCCTTCATCGCAGCATCCATCAGCGAAAAAGTCCCAATACCCGCCGCAGCTACAGCGAAGGCGATGGCGGGGCTGGTGGGGCGCAAAGTCGACATCGGCAAGGGCATAGGCATTGCCATGGGTCTTGCCAAGGGCGGCAGACGCACACTATGTGCAGGGCAACACCATGGACCTCGACCCATTCCCCTGGCTTGATGCGCTGATAATCCTCGCGCTGATCGCCCTCAACGGCGTATTCGCGATGTCCGAACTGGCGATTGTGTCGTCGCGCCCCGCGCGGTTGCAGGCGATGGCCGAAGGCGGCAGCAGCGGCGCTGCAGCAGCACTTCATCTGTCAAAGGACCCAGGTAGATTTCTGTCTACGGTGCAGATCGGCATAACCCTGATCGGCATCATCGCCGGTGCCTATTCGGGCGCTAGCCTTGGCGGGCCGACCGGCGAACGCATCGCCTTGTTAGGTTTGTTCAGCGAAAAATGGTCGATGAACATCGGCTTTGGCCTCGTGATTGGGGCTACGACTTTTGCGTCCTTGGTGATCGGCGAGTTGGTACCCAAGCAATTTGCGTTGGTCGCCCCTGAGCGCATAGCTGCGCTGGTCGCGCGGCCGATGGAATGGTTGGCGCGGATTGCGGCACCTTTCGTCTGGTTGCTCGACAAATCCAGCCGCCTCATTTTCAAACTGCTCGGGCTCAACCGCGACAATCGCGATGCGCTGACCACCGAAGAACTGAAGGTCGTCTTCACCGAAGCGACCCATGCAGGCATCATCGAAGAGCATGAGCATAAGGTGATTTCGGGCGTGGTCCGGCTAGCCGATCGCCCGGTGCGCGAAGTGATGACCCCGCGAACCGAAGTCGACACGATCGCAGCAGACGCCAGTGCCGAAACGATCCGCGACCGCCTCTTGAATTCGCCGCACACCCGGCTGCCGGTGATGGGTGACAGCGTCGACGACATTATCGGCGTGGTGCAGGCGCGCGATATTGTCGCCGCCCAGATCGAAGGCCGCCCGCTTGATCTGCGTGCCATGATGCGCAAGGCTGAAATTGTGCCTGATCAGCTCGATGCAATGGATGCGCTCGAAATCCTGCGTAAGTCGGAAGTGCCCATGCTGTTGGTGCACGACGAATATGGGCATTTCGAAGGCATCGTTACCCCCAATGATTTGCTTGCCGCGATAGCGGGAGAGTTTGCCTCTGATCAAGAACAAGGCAGTGCAGCGAATATTGTCACGCTCGACGACGGGTCGCTGCTGATTGACGGGGGCATGGCTGCCGACGCGATGGCGCAAGCGCTTGACATCCAATTGCCCGAAGATCGCGATTACGCGACCGCCGCCGGGCATGTGCTTCACATCCTCCGCCACCTACCCGAAGAGGGTGAGAGCTTTGTCGACAATGGCTGGCACTTTGAGGTCGTCGACATGGATGGTCGCAAGATCGACAAGCTGCGTGTGCGCAAAATCGAAGGAAAAGAATGAATATCGCTGCGACTAGGTCGTTCGTCGAATAGCAGTTTACCCGCATTGGATTCGCCGCTTGCCGCGCTATACCGAATTATCTGCCTGAAAGGGCGCACAAGTTTTCCTGAGGAGAGCAACTACATGATCCGCAAACTGACCCTTGCCCTTGCTGTGTCAACCATCGCCCTGTCGAGCGGTGCCATGGCCAAGACCGCACCGGCACCCGTCGCCGACCTCGTGAAAACGGTCAATATTCCTTACGAGAAGTTCACCCTCGACAACGGCCTGACTGTTATTGTCCACGAAGATCGCAAGGCGCCTGTCGTCGCGGTGTCGATCTGGTACGGGGTTGGATCCAAGCATGAACCCAAGGGTCAGACTGGCTTTGCCCATCTGTTCGAACATATCATGTTCAACGGCAGCGAAAACGCGCCGGGCGACTATTTCCAATATACCAAGCAGATCGGCGCGACCGACCTGAACGGTACGACCTGGCTTGATCGCACCAACTATTTCCAGACCGTCCCGACCAGCGCGCTTGAATCCGCATTGTTCCTAGAAAGCGACCGGATGGGGCACTTGCTTGGCGGCCTGACCGAAGAGTCGGTGAAGACGCAGATCGGCGTCGTCTCCAACGAAAAGCGTCAGGGCGATAACCAGCCTTATGGGATGGTTGAATATGCCCAGTCGGAAAATCTCTTTCCGGTTGGCCACCCCTATCACCACAACACAATCGGCAGCCTTGAAGATCTTGCCGCCGCTAAGCTCGACGACTTCAAGCAGTGGTTCAAAGACTATTATGGCCCGAACAATTCGGTTCTGGTGCTCGCTGGTGACGTGAATGCGGCGCAGGCCAGGCCATTGGTGCAGAAATGGTTTGGCGATGTTGCACGCGGCCGCACTGTGCCGCCGGTGAATGCGCCGATTCCAACGCTTGAGGCACCCAAAAAGATTGTGCTGAAAGACAAGGTTCCTGCCACGCGCATCTACCGCAATTGGATCGTCCCCGGTTTGGCGGACCCCGATTATACTGCCTTGCGTGCCGGCGCGTCGGTGCTCGGTGGCCTCGCCAGTTCGCGCCTCGACAATATCCTTGTGCGGGAAGAACAGAGCGCGGTTGCCGTTTCCTCCTTCGTTTTGCCCTTTGTTCATGGCAGCCTTTTCTGGGTGCAAGCCGATGTGAAGCCCGGAGGCGATGCGGATGCCGTTGGTAAGCGGCTCGACGACATCATGGCCGATTTTATCGCTAAAGGTCCGACAGCTGACGAAGTGCAGCGTGTGGCAGCGAGCGAGGCCGCGGGCCGGATCGATGGGCTTGAACAGGTTGGCGGCTTTGGCGGCAAGGCCGTCGCCTTGGCCGAGGGACAACTCTACACGGGCGATGCAGACTATTACAAGAAAGAGCTGGAACGGCTCGCGGCTCTGAAGCCGGAAACGATTTCCGCCGCTATGCAGAAATGGCTCACACGTCCGGTGCTGGAAATCCGCGTCGAACCCGGCGAGCGTGAGGCCTATAAGGAAGTCGCGTCGGGGTCCGGCGCGCGCACCGGTGGTCTTACAGCTCCGGCGTTCTACATGGCGCCGGGCAGCGATGGCCACGCCTCTGCAGGCGTGAAGGCAGATCGCAGCAAAATGCCGGTACCCGGCGAAACCCCGGCGCTCGATTTTCCGACTGTTGAAACAGGTAAGCTGAAAAACGGCATCAAGGTGCATTTCGCGCGCCGTAATGCTGTGCCCGCTGTGCGCATCGCAGTCAGCTTCGATGCCGGCTATGCAGCTGATCCGTTGGACAAGCGCGGCGTTTCGAACATCATGGGCAATTTGCTTTCGGAAGGCACGCTGACGTTGAACGCGACTCAGCTCGCTGAAACCGAAGAGCGTCTGGGTGCCGATATAAATGTGGCTTCGTCACAGGACCGGACGGTCGCTTCGCTGCGTGCGGTAAAGCCGAATTTGGCGGCATCGATTGGATTGCTGGCAGACGTGGTCAAGAATCCGGCCTTTGCCGAAAAAGATCTCGAGCGTGTCCGCGTCCAGCAATTGACCCGGATCGCAGGTGAAAAGAACCAGCCGCAAGGTCTGGCGCTGCGCGCGTTGCCCGAACTCATCTACGGCAAAGCGCATCCCTATGGTGGACCGCAAACGGGAACCGGCGATGAAGCCGCCGTGCGCACTCTGACGCGTGCCGATGTGGCTTCGTTCCACCAGAGCTGGATTCATCCCGCAAAGGCAGAAATCTTCGTAGTCGGCGATACCTCGCTCAAGGACATCACCAAGCTGCTCAACAAGCAGTTCGGCAATTGGAAACCGAAGGCGACCGCGGCACCGGCGAAGAATTTTGCCGTCGCCATGCCCGAGGCAAAAGCGCGGATCGTGCTGATCGATCGCCCCAATTCGCCCCAGTCATATATCCTTGGCGGCAAGGTGCTTGATGCCAAGGGCAGCGATGACCTGTTGCCCTTGCGCAGTGCCAACGAGATTTTCGGCGGTGATTTTACCTCGCGGATCAACATGGATCTGCGCGAAACCAAGGGCTGGTCCTATGGCGTCCGTTCGCAAGTTGGGGGCAATGAAGACCGCGTGCCATTCCTGATTTTCGCGCCGGTGCAGACCAACCAGACAGGCCCATCGCTGGGTGTGTTGTTGAGCCAGGCGCGCGACTTTGTGTCGAGCAAGCCGATTACCAAGGAAGAGCGCGACACCACTGTGGTCAGCAATGTCCTGGAACTTCCGGGCAGCTATGAACAGTCCGCCGCAGTTCTGGGCCAGATGCGCGCTGATGCCCTGTTCAAACGGCCATTCGACTATGCCGAAAAGCTTGCCGGAAAATATGGCGCTTTGACCCCCGAAAGCATGACCGCAGAGTTCAAGGCCAAGATCAATCCAGAGAAGATGAGCTGGGTTGTCGTGGGTGATGCGGCCAAGGTGAGGCCGCAGTTGGAGGCGCTTGGATTGCCGGTTGAAATGCAATCCGAAGCTGCTAAGCCTACTGACACCAATGCAAATTAACGCTTGAATCAAAAGGAGAAGATTAATGGCAGCAGTAGATGGCGATTGGGAAGTAACCGTCAAAAGCCCGATGGGCGACCAGAAATCGGTTCTGACCATCAACAGCAGTGGTGACAGCTTCACCGGCAAAATGCAGGGCAGCCTGGGTTCGATGGACATTGCCAATGGCAGCGTCAGCGGTAACACATTGAGCTGGAAGATGGACATGACGGTTCCGATGCCGATGACGCTCGACTGCACCGCCACCGTCGATGGCGACAGCATCACTGGCGAAGTCAAGGCAGGTGCCTTTGGTTCGATGCCGGTTTCGGGTACGCGCAAGGCGTAAACCACCTCAAAAATTTGAAATTCAGGCGGGCCGCTCCCCTTTTGGGTGAGCGGCCTTGTCGTTTCTGGATGTGGTGCGTAAGACTTTGGTTTGCCGATTCTTATAGGCCGAAGGGAATAGAATGAGCCAGCTTGCCTCTCCCTCCCAATTGCGGATGTCGCTGTTGCGATGGGCCTTGTTCGTTATCCCGACGATCATGCTGCTCGGATTTCTCTCCGGCACAATTTCCGGGTCGGGTGAGCAGAATAGCTGGTTTGCCGAACTGGTGAAGCCAGAGGCGCAGCCGCCGGGCTGGGCCTTCGGTGTCGTCTGGCCGATCCTGTATCTGCTGATGGGCATCGCATTCTCAATGATCTTGAATGCACGAGGGGCGCGGCTGCGCGGCATCGCCATAGCGCTGTTCCTCGTCCAGTTGGCCTTAAACCTCTATTGGTCGCCGCTGTTTTTTGGTCAGCATCAGGTGACGGCCGCTTTCTATCTTTTGCTCGCGATTTGGGCAACGGCACTGGCCACAACCATCGTCTTCGGACGTGTCCGCCCCGTCGCCGCATGGCTGTTGGTGCCTTATCTTGCCTGGCTCAGCTTTGCCGCAATCCTCAATTACCAGATCGACCGATTGAACCCCGATGCAGAGCGCCTATATGTGCCAGCAGCAACTTCCGAAATCGGAGCCTGAGCCATGCAGAGTGACAAGCGTATTTTCGACGATCTTTCCAAATTCCTGAACGGCGTTGCCGGAACGGTCGCGGGCATGGGGCGCGAAGCCGAGGCTGGATTTCGCGAACGCACCCGCGAATGGGTTGCCGGCATGGATCTTGTCAGCCGCGAGGAGTTCGACGCTGTTAAGCAAATGGCGGCGACGGCGCGTGCCGAGGCCGAAGAGTTGAAGGCGCGTGTCACTGCCCTTGAAGCCGCTTCTGGTAAACCAAAACAGGCGCCGAAAGCGGCAGCAAAGCCAGCGCCTAAGCCTAAGGCAACGCCCAAGAAATAAAGGGCTTAGCGCCCTTATCCACATATGGCCCACAGACTAATGCACCTTAGGGTGCATCGGCGGTTGCGCGCGAGTCCGGCGACGGGCATTTACCATGCATAACAAGCGACAGGGCCGCGATGCGCAATCAGGACGAAGACTTTACCGAGTTCGAGCGCGAAGAGACTGCGCCACTCGACATGCTCGCCGCGCTTTTTGAAGCGCGCGGCTGGGATTTTGAGCCGGTCAGCGACGAAGAAGTCAGCGCTGAATTCAAGGGCAGTTGGACCAGCTACCAGATAAGAGCAATCTGGCGCGAGGAAGACAATGCGCTGCAATTGCTCGTCATGCCCGACGTCACCGTTCCCAGCGACAAGCGTGACGATGTCTATAAGGCTTTGGGCCTGATCAACGAACAACTCTGGATTGGCCATTTCGATCTCTGGTCGTCAAACGGCATGCTGCTATTCCGGCACGGCAGCCTGTTGCCGCCAAATGGACTGTTGGGGGTCGACCAAGCGCAGACGATCATCGACGTCGCGCTCGACGAGTGCGAACGCTTTTATCCGGTATTCCAGTTCATCATCTGGGGCGGCAAATCGCCCGAAGATGCGATCACCGCTGCGCTGGTGGAAACGCACGGCGAGGCCTGAGCCTCAACTCCGTTTCAGCAGATAGTGCAAATAGGCGATCGTGATCGGCTTGGCCGGATCATCCTGCCACGCGCGCGCCTCGACATTGGCCATGGTGCGGCCCAGACGGGTGACTTCACCCACGGCATAGGTCGTCTGCGGCGTCCCACCGCGCATGAAATCGATTGTGACATTGACCTGCTTAAAGCTCGCTTCGTCACCACGTTCGTGCAGCGCGTGCTGGATTGCCGCAACAGCTGCCATTTCGAGTAAACCCGAAATGGCTCCACCATGCAGGAAGCCGGGCCGCCCCTGCACCTTGTTGGCGAAGGGCATCTCGATCAATGGCGCGCCATTGTGCAGCCCAATGATCGTCATATCGAGCGCGCGCGCATAAGGCGGCAGCAATTCGGTGCGGGGGTCTGGCGTTGTCATCCGAGGCGATCCCCCACGCGGATGAAGGTGCCGCTGACATGCGCCAAAGGCTCATCGAGATTGCCATTATGCGCAACGCCGCGAACGAAACCGATGCTGTGTGACAGATGATAGCAATAGCCGCGCCCAAAGACTTTCGCGCCTTTGGGGGAGGGGCGGAGATAATCGACGCGCAGGTCCATCGTCACCTGCGGACGGAATTCCTGCAGCTTGGTCCAGATCGACATGCTGGTGGCATTGTCCATCAGGCTGATAACAACAGCAGAGGCAAGCACGCCGGTATTGGGGTCGCCAACCAGATCCTCGCGCCAGTCAATGGCCAGTTCGACCCAGTCCTCGCCATGGCCGACATAGTCCATGCCGAGGAACCCTCCATGGCCTGCCTTGCCCATGAAGCTGATCGCGATCCGTGGATCGAAGCCGCCATGTTCGGCAGCCAGTTCAGCTATCGTCTTGTCGCTCATGCCCATTCCCTATCTGCGCAGCAGGTCGCTGCCAAGGCAGAAAGGGCTTTATCTTGTTCGCGCTTCGTTCTAGCCATGCGGCATGGCGAGCAACTCTATCAGCATGCAAATTGATTCGGCGGCGGTGGCGCGTGGCGTCAGTCGGTTATTCCTGCGCAACCAGATCATGGTCCAGCCAGAGGTCAGCTTGCGCAACAATCGCCGCGCCGACCTGATGGGCATCAACGCCAAGGGCGAGGTAATTGTCGTCGAGATAAAGGTATCGCGTGCCGACCTGCTGGGCGACCAGAAATGGCCTGAATATCTCGATTATTGCGATCGCTTCTTCTGGGCGGTGCCCGCTGGATTCGATTTCTCCCCGATTGAAGGGGAGGCATTCATGCCCGAGCGTACCGGATTGATCGTCGCGGATGCCTATGATGCCGAAATCGTCCGCTCCGCCGCCCTCGTTCCGCTGGCGGCGGCGCGGCGCAAGGTCGAGATGCAGCGTCTCGCGCGGCTAGCCATGCGCCGGCTGATGGGAATCGCCGATCCCGATCCGACACTGGCCGGGATTATTGCAGAGTAGCATAAACAACGGGGTCTTATTTGCACCGTAGCCCTGAGCCTGTCGTGCCATCGGCCACCAAAGGTGAACGGCGCCTCTCAGATGTTGCTCAAACTATATAGGCGTGCTTCGACAGGCTCAGCACTACGGTTTTATGTTTAGCGAAGTGCCCTAAACCGTCGGATTATACCAGATCGGCGAGGTGTAGGCCCGCTCCTGCGACTTCAGCTCGGTTTCGGGAAGCAGCTTTGCTCCAAAACGCAGCGCATCAAACAGCACCCAGCGCGGCGTCGGAATTTCGAGTACCCGGACATAATAAAAAGCGCGCTGGCCGGGGTTGAACTCCGGATCGCTCCACACCGAACGCAGCTCGGGGGCGCCGATGCTGTTGGTGTAGCTGGCCTTGGCGATGTCAACGGTGTCGCCCACCGGGGTCAGCTTGCCGCCAACCAGTTTGCGTGTGTCGGGTGATGACCAGCTTACCTCGAAGACCTTCTCCTGCAGCTTGCCCGAAGCATCGACCCAGCCCTTAACCACTTGTACGCGGTCTAGATTGGCGCCTTCGGGGTCCTTGAGTGCAGAAATCAGAAAGCTTGGTTTGCCGGTGCCGGCTTTGAGGTCCGCCCCCATAGGAACGCCGCGCGCATAACCAGTCTTTACCCAGTCACCCGACCAGTCCTTGTCGCTGAAGTCCCAGCCGCCAAAAACGCGCACCTGCATGCGTGGACCTGTGGTGGCATAAACCTCCCGCCGCATCATCGCGTCGAAGATCGCGGCACGGGTGTTGGCGGTCGCCCAAACAGCTGCATAGCCACCTGCCAGATAGTGCCAACCAAAGCGGCCTTCGCGGGTGCCCAGATTCTGCGCTTGCGAAGCCCGCTCGGAATTGGGTTCGCCATCCGAATGCTTGCCGAAGAAATTATCCTCGTCAGATGTGGCAAGTGCGGTGTGGCTGTCGGTCGAACCAATCAGGCCGAATTTGTAGGGGTTAACCCCGGTTTTGGCCTCGACAGCTAATCCGCGCTTCAGTGCCTCGCGCACATAATCGCCCGCCAGCATGTCGGGTGTCTTTTTGCGCTGCATTGTCAGATTGCCCAATTCCCAACCCGCATCGCCGAAATTGGCGAACTCGTCATTGGGTGAAAGGAAGGGGTGGCTTTCGCTGTCCCCCTTGATCTGGGTGATTTCGACCAAAGGTTCGCGGGCTGCACGCCGACGTGCATAATCGGCGGTCATCGGTCCACCGCCAGGCTGAACCATTTCGAACATCAGCCCATTGGAAACATTGCTGTTGTGCGGGATGGCCAGCATCTTGCCGCCAGTATTTTTCTCATAGGCGTCCATATAGTCCCACAATTTGTCGACCGTTTCGGTGCCTTCGGTCTGCGGGTCATAGGGACGAACCTTGTCGGCACGCGGCTTGCCATCGCGTAGGATCACAACGCGGTGCAAATTGTCGCCATTGGGCATCAGGGTATATTCGAAACCCATGAAGGCGGTGAACTTGCCCGGTTCGTTATAGCGTTCGACAATGCCGGTATGGCTCGTCCAGATTTTCATCGTGCCTTTGGCTTGCTCTTCGCGTGGAAGGATGCCCGCCAGCTTGCCTTCGCCGGCCGCATTGATCAGTTCCATCGTCGCCTTCTGGCGGCCTTTCTGGCCCTCGTGCATCAGATCGTGCCAACGCAGCAGCGTTGGATCCTTGATCATGAACCGCGGCGCTTCATATAATCGCTGGGTAGCGCCAAGTCCGCCACTATGGTCGGCGATGACGAGGAAATCGAGCGGGCGTTCAAGCTTGGCTTTGAGCCCCCAGGTGGATTTGACTTCCTCGCCCCGAGCAAAACGCAGCGCTTCTTCGGGCCCCAACTTCACGCCAAAGCCGAAGGCGTCAATCGAGTTGGAGGTGTGGAGATGGGTATCTCCCCAAAGCAATTTGGTCGCGACGCCGCTGGTTACTTCCTTGTCATTGGCCGCCTGGCTGTCTTCGGCCTTGCTTGCTTCGCGGTTCGCATTGAATGCTCCCCAGCCAAAATATAGCCCCGCGCCTACCGCCGCAGCGGCAACGGTGCCCAATGCAACCTTGCGAAATGATGCCATTATCCCTCTCCCTCGCCGGGAAAATTGCGCTTTTAGATGCCGCGCGTCAATACCTTCCGATGTGTCAGTAGCTGACGTTACGTCAACGGTAATTTCAGGCTGATTCCCGCATGAGACGGTCGCGCATCCTGCATGTCGGCTAAGCCGATTGACTGCAGATGGCGGCCATTTTCCGACTCATCCACATAGGTTCCAAACAGGCGGTCCCAGATAGTCAGCGCGAAACCGTAGTTGCTCTGTTGCTCACGCATAATGACGCTGTGGTGGACAAGGTGCATATCGGGGGTAACAAGGCATAGCCGGACAATCCGGTCAAGCCAGCGTGGCAGTTCGATATTGCCATGATTGAACGCGGCATTGGCCGCTAGCCAGGCCTCGAACGCGATGATGATGGGCGCCGAGAAGCCAAGCAGCAGCACCCAGCCGGTCTTCCACAATACGGAAAATGCAATCTCACCGGGGTGGAAGCGGATAGCCGTCGAGACGTCGATATCGGGATCGGCGTGATGCACCTTGTGGAAACGCCAAAGCAGCGGAACCTTGTGGGTCAGCCGATGTTGCAGCCACATCGCAAAATCGAGCAGCAGGAACGCGCTCAGCCATTCGGCCCATAAAGGAAGCGCAATCTGGTTGAACAACCCGATGCCCTTCGTTTCGGCCCAGAAAGCAGCAGCGGGAACAGCGATAATCCACGCCAACAGCAAGACAGTCGCACGGTTGCACACAAATAGGATCAGGCTGGTGGTCCAGCGACGCAAACGGCCGAAGCGCAGTGCACGCCTCGGCCGCATGGTTTCGAGAAGGGCGATCAGCACAAAGACGACGGCTGGCATTAGCGCGACCAGCTTTGTGCCGTTATCGCCCATGGCTCAGGCCGCTTCGGCCTCCAGCGCCGGATAGTCGGTATAGCCTTCGGCACCCGGCGAATACCAGGTCTTGAAATTGTCGGGCGCTATTTCGGCCCCGCTTCGCAGACGCTCGACCAGATCGGGGTTGGAGATGTATGGACGGCCAAAGCTGATCGCGTCGGCGAGGCCGCTTGCGATGTCGGCCTGTGCGGTCTCCAGCGTATATTCCTGATTGAGCACCAGCGGGTTGGTGAACACTTTGCGGATTTCCGGCGAAACCGGCTGGACATCGCTGGTACCGAAATTGCCGAAAGTTTTCTGCTCGCGCAGTTCGAGGAAAGCGATGCCGACCTTTTGCAATGCCGCCGCCGCAGCGGTGAACAGGCCGACAGGGTCGCTATCGTCGCAACCTTGCGTTTCGCCATTGGGAGACAGGCGGACCGAGGTGCGGTCGGCGCCGACAGTGTCGGATACAGCCTGCGCGACTTCGGTGGTCAGGCGGATACGGTTTTCGATCGAGCCGCCATAATTATCGTCGCGGAAGTTCGAATTTTCGCGCAGGAACTGGTCGAGCAAATAGCCATTGGCGCTGTGGATCTGGACGCCATCGAAGCCGGCTGCCATCGCATTTTTCGCGGCGTTCACATAATCGCCGATCAGCCGGGGGATTTCATCGAGCCGCAATGCCCGCGCCTCTACATATTCCTTCTTGCCTTCATAGGTATGGGCAAAGCCCGGTGCGGTCGTGGCTGAGGCGGAGACGGGTTGGCCGCCACTGAGGAAATCTGAATGCACCAGCCGGCCCATATGCCACAGCTGGAGGATGATGCGGCCGTCGGCCTTGTGCACGGCATCGGTCACCGGCTTCCACGCCTCTACCTGTTCGTTGGACCAGATCCCGGGCGCGGATGGCCAGCCTGAGCCTTCCTGGCTGATGCCTGTGGCCTCGGCGATGATCAGTCCAGCATTGGCGCGCTGCGCATAATAGTCTGCCTTGAGGGCGCTGATCGGCACATGCACGCCTTCGCTGCGCCCGCGTGTGAGCGGTGCCATCAGGATGCGGTTGGGGGCGTGGATCGCGCCGAGCTGGATCGGATCGAAAAGGCTGGTGGTCATGGTCGCTTGCTTTCCCTATTGGCGTTGCTTGCCTTTTAACATGCGGATACGGGTTGCAAATTGCAACGGGGGTTTATGGCGGACAAGCAAATCTTTCAAAAGGCCCCCGCACTTGTCTTTGCCGCGTTGATCGCGGGCAATGTCTGCATCGCGTTCGGGCCGCTGCTGGTTCGTTTGTCCGATACCGGGCCGATTGCGACCGGATTCTGGCGGCTGGCGCTGGCTACGCCATTTCTTGCTTTTATTGGCTATCGTGCCGGGTTCCGGATCCAGTCGATGCCAAAAGGGCTGTTGGGGCTGGTGTTACTGGCAGGATTCTTCTTTGCGGTGGATATCGTCGCCTGGCATATCGGTATCTTCAAAACCAAGCTGGGCAATGCGACCTTGCTCGCCAATTGCGCCAGCTTGTTGCTCGCCATTTATGGCATATTCCTTGCGCGTAAATTGCCGCCGCCGATGCAGGGCGCGGCGATACTGCTCGCCTTTGCAGGTGCGGCTTTGTTGATGGGGCAAAGTTTTGAAATCTCGCCCGAGCACTTTGAAGGTGACTGGCTGAGCCTGCTCGCAGGGCTGTTCTATACCTTCTATCTGCTCGCAATGATCCGGGTGCGCGAAAGCACCGAAAGCTGGTCGTCCTTGGCGCTGGCTTCGGGCTCGGCCGCCTTGTTCCTGTTGCCGGTCGCATGGTTAGCGGGCGAACAAATCCTCCCCGGCAACTGGACGCCGCTGATCATCCTTGCCTTGTCGAGCCAAGTGCTGGGACAGGGGTTTTTGACCTATGCCCTGCCGCATTTCAGCCCGCTCATCATAGGGCTGGCGCTGCTATTGCAGCCCGCGCTTTCGGCATTTGCAGGATGGGCTGCGTTTGACGAAGCGATGACGCCGCTCGACTATATTGGCGGAGCGATGGTGATGGCGGCTTTGGTGCTGGTTCGCCTTGCCGAGGGGCGGGCAAAGGCTTAGACGCGACTCATGGCTTCTGCACCGCTCCCCGCCAACCCGACGCTTGATGAAATCCGCAATGCCGTGGCCCCGCGCCTTGCTTCGCATGCCGCTTTTGACGGCTGGACTGACAAGGGGGTTGAATCAGCGGCAATGGAGATAGGCGTCGACGCTGATCTTGCGAAATTGTCGCTTAAAGGCGGCCCGATGGCTTTGATCGAGGCATGGATCGGTTCGGTCGATGCCGAAATGGCCCGCCGCCTGCCGCCTGAAAAACTCGATTCGATGAAGATTCGTCAGCGGATAACCACTCTGGTCGCGACCCGCCTCGAAATCGCAGCCCCTGATCGTGAGGGGCAGCGCCGCGCGCTGGCCATCATGGCGATGCCGCAAAATGTCGCGGCTGCCGCGCGCATCGGCTGGCGCAGTGCCGACCGGATGTGGCGGTTGGCGGGGGACTCCGCGACCGATTTCAACCATTATACCAAACGGATGACTTTATCGGCGGTCTATGCCTCGACGCTCGCGGTGTTCGTCAACGACGATAGCGATGACTTTGCCGAGACGCGCGCCTTCCTCGACCGGCGCATCGAAAATGTGATGCAGTTTGAAAAGGCTAAGGCACAGGCAAAGAAACGGCGTGAATATGTGCCCAGCCTTTCACGGTTCATCGGACGTTTGCGTTACCCGCCACGCTAGATAATGCGCTTGCCTTTATTGCGAAACATTATCAAAAAGCCCTCGTGAATCTCGACACTCTCCCCATTCGGGCTTCGGCCCGTATCACTTCGATCGACTGGATAGCGATTCCGGAAACCGAAGGCCATCGCTTGCGTTCGCTGGGATTTGACGCTGGCGTGACGGTGGAGGCGCTGCACAAGGGCATATTGTTCTGGCGTGATCCGATTGCGGTTCGGGTTGGCCGTATGACCGTCGCACTGCGCCGCAAGGTCGCCATCGCCATTGCCTGTGAGCTTGTAGCATGACCGAAGCGGTGCCTCTGGTAGCGTTGGTCGGCAATCCCAATGCCGGGAAAAGCGCTCTGTTCAACGCACTCACCGGTGCCCGCCAGAAAATCGCCAACTATCCCGGCGTCACGGTTGAGCGGAAATCGGGGCGCGCCACATTTGCCGACGGACGCCCGGTGGAGCTGATCGACCTTCCTGGAGCCTATAGTCTTGAGCCGGACAGCCTCGATGAAGCAGTCACTCGTGACGTTGTCCTCGGCCGGTTTGATGGCCAGCGCCGACCCGACGCACTGATTGTTGTCGTCGATGCAGGCAATCTCGACAACCATCTGCGTTTTGCGCTCGAACTGATCGGGCAGGGGTTGCCGACCGTAGTCGCGCTCAACATGGTCGATCTCGCATCGCGCGATGGTCTCGAGCTTGATGCCGCCAAACTTGCGCATGAACTAGGTGTACCTGTAGTCCCGACCGTTGCCGTGCGAAAACGCGGTCTTGAAATACTGCTTGATGAACTTGCGCAGGAACTGAGCACGCACATAGTCGCGCCTGAGGTGCCAAAGGGACGCGCTGACATCACCAGACGCGCGCACGAAATTTCACGAGTGGCGATTGTCAGCGAAACGCAGGGACGTCAGTGGACGCGGCGTCTGGACAATGTCCTGCTGCATCCCGTGGGCGGCATAGTCGTCTTGCTCGCCTTGCTCTTTGTGATGTTCCAGGCGGTCTATGCCTGGTCAGAGGCGCCGATTGGCTGGATCGAAACCGGCTTTGCGATGTTGACCGACACGATAAACGGCGCGGTGCCGGATAGCATCTTCCGATCCTTCCTCACCGATGGTGTGATTGCAGGTGTCGGGGCGGTGGTCGTTTTTCTGCCGCAGATATTGATCCTCTTCCTCTTCATTCTGCTGCTCGAGGCGTCGGGTTATATGACGCGCGCCGCCTTTGTGATGGACAGGATGATGGCGGCGGTCGGCCTATCGGGGCATAGTTTCATTCCGCTGCTGTCGTCTTTTGCCTGTGCCATTCCCGGTATCATGGCGACCCGTTCGATCATGGATCAAAAGGAACGTCTGGCGACGATCCTGATCGCGCCATTGATGACCTGCTCGGCGCGTTTGCCCGTTTACACAGTTATAATCGGCGCCTTTATTCCTTCGGTCGGTGTTGGCCCGGGCATCGGCTTGCAAGGACTTGTGCTCTTTGCACTCTATATTGCGGGCATAGTCGGTGCGATGCTGGCGGCGGCTGTGATCCAACGCTTTGTCACGCAGAGCCGCGGGGGCAGTTTCCTGATCGAAATGCCCCGTTACCAGCTTCCACGCGTCCGCGATATTGCACTGGGTCTCTGGCAGCGTGCGTTGGTCTTTCTGCGCCGTGCGGGCACGATCATTTTTGTCGCAACCATCATCTTGTGGGCGTTGTTGAGCTTCCCCAAGGTTCCAGTCGGCAGCAGCGAAAGCCAGGTCGAATATTCGATTGCCGGGCGTATCGCAGACGGGATTGAACCGATTGTGCGCCCGATCGGTTTCAACCACGATATTGCGCTGGCGATCATCCCTGCGATGGCTGCGCGCGAAGTCGCGGTTTCGGCACTCGCCACCGCTTATGCCATCGATGCCGACGATGAAGAGGAACAGGCGTCGAGCCTAGGCATGAAACTGGCGGGCAACTGGTCGCTGGCTACCGCGCTGGCCTTCCTCGCTTGGTTCGTCTTCGCGCCGCAATGCATCTCGACCATCGCGGTGACGCGGCGCGAGACCAATGGCTGGAAATGGCCCATCTTCATGGTCGTCTATCTCTTTACGCTCGCATATGCTGCCGCCGGGATTACTTATTGGACAGCCCGTGCCTTCGGCTTATAGCAGTGGGCAGAATCCCAATTTCAACAGGCGAGGAACAATATGGCGGGCAGCGTCAATAAGGTTATTTTGGTCGGCAATCTGGGCGCGGACCCCGAGGTGAAGTCATTCCAAAATGGTGGTCGCATCTGCAATTTGCGGATTGCGACATCCGAAGATTGGAAAGACCGCCAGACCGGCGAGAAGAAAGAGCGCACCGAATGGCACAGCGTCGTGCTGCAGTCAGACGGGCTGGTCGGCGTCGCCGAACGCTTTCTGCGCAAGGGCTCCAAAGTCTATATCGAGGGCCAGTTGCGCACGCGCAAATGGCAGGACCAGTCGGGCAATGATCGCTACACCACCGAAATCAGCGTTGCCGGTTTTGACGGCAAGCTGGTGATGCTCGATGGCGCCAAGGGCGGTTCGGGCGGTGGTAATGATGGCTGGGGCAGTGGCAGCGGCGCCTCCTCGGGCGCTGGCGCGGGTGGTGGCCAATCCGGCGGTGGCTGGCAAGGCGGCTCCTCGGGCTTTGGCGGCGGGGACTTCTCTGATGACCTTGACGATGACGTGCCGTTTTGATCGGCAATAGGGTTCTGACAGCATGAACAAACGCATCGCCCTGCTGGCTCTGCTCGCAGCGGCGATTGCGGCCTATTTCTGGTTCGACCTTGGCCAATATCTCAGCCTCGACGCGTTTAAGGCGCAACAGGCGCAGATCATCGCGGCCAAGGACGCCAACCCGCTGCTTTACATCGGCGGCTTCTTCCTGATCTATGTGATCGTCACAGCCCTCTCATTACCGGGGGCGGCGATCATGTCACTGGTGGCGGGCGCGTTGTTCGGCGTGGTCATCGGCACGATCATCGTCTCCTTTGCCTCATCGATAGGGGCGACGCTCGCCTTCCTGTCGGCGCGCTTCCTGCTCCGCGATTGGGTGCAATCGAAATTTGGTGAGCGCCTCAAGCCGATTGATGACGGCATTGCCCGCGACGGGGCAATGTATCTCTTCACGATACGCCTGATCCCGCTTTTCCCCTTTTTCGTCGTCAATCTGCTGATGGGGCTGACGCGGATCAAGACACGGACCTTTTATTGGGTCAGCCAGATTGGCATGCTGCCCGCAACGGTCGTTTTCGTGAATGCAGGCACGCAGATCAGCAAGATCGATTCGCCCGCAGGTCTACTCTCGCCCACGCTCATCGGCTCCTTCGTGCTGCTCGGTATTTTTCCGTGGATTGCACGCGGGCTGGTCGCGGCGGTGAAGAAGGTCAATGCCCGCTAGCTGGACCAAACCGCGTAAGTTTGACCGCAACCTGATCGTGATCGGGGCGGGGGCGGCGGGGCTGGTATCGTCCTATATCGCTGCGATGGCCAAGGCCAAGGTTACTCTGATCGAAGCCCATGACATGGGCGGTGACTGCCTCAACACCGGTTGTGTTCCTTCAAAGGCACTGCTCAAAAGCGCACGCGTGGCGCATGGCGCGCGCGATGCAGCGCGCTATGGCATCGGCACTGGAGAGGTAAAGGTCGACTTTCCGCGCGTGATGCAGCGTATTCGTGAAGTCATCACCGCGATCGAGCCGCATGACAGTATTGAACGCTTTACCGGCCTGGGTGTCGACTGCATCACGGGCTATGCGCGTTTTGTTGATCCGTGGACCGTGGATATCGCCAAGGCTGATGGCAGCAGCCAGCGCCTGACCGCAAAAGCCTTCGTCATCGCAACTGGTGCCGCGCCTGTCGTGCCGCCGATCCCCGGCGTAGAGACAAGCGGCTATCTGACCAGCGAAACTTTGTGGAACGAAATGGCCACACGCAAATCAGCACCTGCGCGTCTTGCCATTTTGGGTGGCGGCCCGATCGGTTGCGAACTGGCACAAGCCTTCCAGCGACTGGGCAGTCAGGTGACCTTGGTCGAAATGGCCGACCGGCTGATGCTCAAGGAAGATGCAGAAGCGGCGGCACTGGTGACGGAGACGCTGAAACAAGAGGGTGTTGATGTTTGTATCGGGCATAAGGCCATACGCTTTAATGCTGGAAAGCAACTGCTGGTCGAAGCCGCAGCCGTTCAGTCGGCAGTCGCCTATGATGATCTCATCATCGCGGTCGGACGCAAGGCGCGCGTGACTGGGTTTGGCTTGGAAGAGCTGGGTCTGCTGGTCGACGGGCGATTGGCCGTCGACGCAAAGCTGGCGACTGCCCTACCGCATATTTTTGTGGCCGGCGATGTCGCCGGAAACCAGCAACTCACCCACGGTGCTAGTCATGAAGCCTGGTATGCGACCGTCAATGCGCTGGCGCGACCGTTCAAAAGCTACAAGGCCGATTACCGTGTGCTGCCACGCGTAACCTACACCGATCCGGAGGTAGCGAGCGTCGGCTTAACCGAATTGGAAGCACAGGCGCAGAGCGTCGCTTATGACGTGACCCGCTACGATCTCGACGATCTCGACCGTGCAATTGCGGAGGGCGAGACGCATGGCTTCGTCAAGATTCTGACCGCGCCTGGTAAAGACCGGATATTGGGCGCGACTATTGTCGCCAGCCATGCAGGTGAAATGATCGCCGAGCTGGTCTTTGCAATGCGCTACAATCTGCCTCTCGGAAAGCTGATGGCGGTCATTCATAGTTACCCGACATGGAGCGAAGCGAATAAATTTGCGGCCGGGCAATATCGGCTGGCAAGGAAACCGGAGCGTTTGCAACGCTTGGCGCAGCGCTGGTTCGATTGGCAGCGTGGCTGAAATCCGTCGCTAAATAATCTTCACTAAAAGCCGTTAACCCTTTTTCGTCGCACTTCGTCGACCATGATCGTCAACCATAGCGTTCAACGCTAAATTGTCCTTTCCCTGCAATTTAGGGCAGCATGAAAATCCATGCTCCCAGCGGAAAAAAGCGCAGTGCCCGTCTTGCCCAAGCGACGGTCGCCCTGACGGCCAGCCTGTGCCCGACTTCGGCCTGGGCCTTGATCGTGCCGCCACCGGCCCACGAACAAAGCTGCCCTGTCGCATATGATACGGCTATGGCGACGCCGGCTTTGGTGCCGACCAAGACAGAGGCGATATTGGGCGGCGCGCGCAGCAAGCTCGACGAACTGCGCGCGCAGCAGGCTGCAGCTGCCGCACCCGTGCAAGTGCAACAAGTCGCGATGCTGGCACCGGCTGCCGGGCCAACTACTGTTGCGGCGGCACCTTGCGCGGCGATGGCTTTCACCCGCTTGCCGAGCTTCGCGCCCGAACCCGATCTGGATCCGCGTGTGCGGGCCACCCAGTGGGTGTCGCGTCTGGCCGCCGTTTCGATCATGCGTCGCCCGCAGATGCAGCCCGGGCTGATGCTGCCCAAGGTCGACACCAGCAAACCCAATGTGTTCGGCAGCGTCGCCCTTTCGGTCGGGCGCACTCCGCTCGACAGCAAATGGCAGCGCGCGCAGGCTTCGGCCTTGTCTGGCCGTGCCGGGCCGTGGCGCGGTGTGGTTGGCGAAGCCCGCGGTCTCGATCAGGCGGCGAAGATCGATCTGATCAACAGCTGGGTCAACCGCCGCGTTAATTTCATCGACGATTCGGTTCGCTTCAAGGTCGCCGACCGCTGGGCGACCGCGACCGAAACCTTGCGCGCCGGGCAGGGCGATTGCGAGGATTATGCGATTGCCAAGATGAAGCTGCTCGAGGCGGCAGGTGTTGCCCGCAACGACATGTTCCTTGTCATTGCCAAGGATCTTGTCCGCCGGGCCGACCATGCGTTGCTTGTCGTTCGCAATGGTGACCGGCTGATGGTGCTTGATAACAACACCGACCGCATCGTCGATGCCGCATCGATCCGCGATTACCGCCCGGTGATGAGCTATTCGGCGGGCAAGGCATGGCTGCATGGCTATGCAACCCAGACCACAGAGGTTCAGCAAGCACCTATCCGCATCGCCGCGCTTGGCAGCTAAATTATCCTGTTGAAATGTAGGATTTATTTTGCCAGCTTGGCGATACTCGCGACGCAAGCGGACGGTCTGGCTCTTTGACAATGTGCGCTTTGTTTCCTCCAGTTCCCAAGCCCAAGACTTCGACAGGATGTAGGATATTTTCTGTCGCCGGGCTTTTCAAAAGTGCCGATTTTGGCGTCAAGTTCGTCAAGCATGTGTCACCCTGATCGTAACGATGGGCAGAATACCTTGGACGACATTGGTGTCAGTTTTGTCAACTTTGGCGTTGGGTTCGTCCCGATTTGTCGCTTTTGACTGCCCTCAGCGTTCGCGCAGCGCTTCCGAGCGGGCCTTGATCAGAGGTTTGAGCAGATAGCTCAAGATGCTCTTGCGCCCGGTGATGATTTCGACGTCGCAGATCATGCCCGGGCTGATTGGCAGGCGTTTGCCAGCCGACAGCAGATAGGATTTGTCGGTTTCCACAACGACCGTGAAATAGGCCTCTTTGGCGACCTCATCATAAATGCTGTCAGCGGAGACCTGCACGACGCGACCCGATAGGCCTCCATAAATCGAAAAATCATAAGCGGTGACTTTGACATTCGCCCTGTCACCGACCTTGATGAAGGCAATGTCGCTGGGCGTCACACGCGCTTCGACCAGCAGCTTGTCGCCCACCGGCACTACCTGCATGATCTTCTCGCCGGCCTGGACGAAACCGCCGATCGTTGTCACCTGTACATCGTTGACCACGCCATCGACGGGCGAGCGGATTTCTGCACGGTTCACGCGGCCGGCAGCACCTTTGAGCGACTGTTCGTTGACCGCCATCTTGGTGGTGATCTGGCTGCGCTCGTCGAGCGCTTCCTGTTTGAACTGGAAGCCGGCTTCGGATGCCTGTGCCTGCGCCTCGGCGATGCCTGCCTGAGCGCGCGATGCAGCCTGCTGGGCGGCGGCCAGTCGGCCCTGAATGTCGGTGACTTCGCGTTGGGCGGAGAGCAATTCAGTTTGCGGCACGATCGATTTGGCGGCGAGCGGAGCCAGCATGTTGACCTGACTTTGCGCCAGTTGGAGGCTCTGCCGCAGGCTCGCTACAGTAGCTTGTGCTTCTCCATAATCGCGGCGTCTTTGTTCAACAGCTGATCCCAAGGCCGAAATCCGGCTGCGCAATGCAGAGGCACGTACCGACTGCAAAGCTGCTTCCTGCCGGCATTCCTCGGCTATGCTGCCATCCGGATTGGGCGGACAATCTCCACCTGTTCCGCCCTCTCGGGAAAGACGTGCTGCGCGGGCGGATAGCGAACGGTTTTCGGCAGCGATCTGGCCGAGTTGCGACGAGGATTCGGTATCGTCAAGACGCACCAGAAGCTGCCCCTTGCGTACGCGCTGGCCGGAACGGACGAGGATGTCCTTGATTGATGCAGGCTCTGCAGCCTGCACCAACTGCATCTTGCTCGACGGGATGACCCGGCCTTGGCCGCGGGTGACCTCGTCAATCTGGGCAAAGCTTGCCCAGATCAGGAACAGCAGGAACCCGGCGGTGGCGGCAACGATGATCTGGCGCGAGCCGCTTTGGCTCCGGTACCAATCGAGTATAGCTCTCATTGCCCACCCATAGCAGTTTTCACTGTTTCCGCACCACCACTAGACTGGCGCTGGGTCACGGCGGAGGATGCGCCGCGGGTCTCGCGCGGATCAGGAATGCTGAGCGTCCAGCCCTTGCTGATATCCAGGCGACCGCCCACGTCATTTTCGGCGGCCCGCATCGGAACCAGTTCCGGTGCCAGCTTTGAACGCGCCAGCGCCTCGGTCTGCTGGTCGACGGTCAACTGCTCGGTGATGAGGCCTTCCTCACCCAGCGCTGCCAGATTCGTCAAAGTAGGAATGCCTTCTACGCCCGAATAGCTGTCGGTGAATGCACCGGGCATGCCCCATTTGCCGGGCCAGCGATAAAAGATGTGCGCCCCCAGTTGCGAAATCTTGGTCAGCTTGGGGGCCCAATATGGCGAAACATAGTTGGCGTGATAATGCGTTGCTTGCCCAACCGAGCGTTCGACATAACCAGTCAGCGATTCACGCGCCACCGCCTCGGCTGCGGCCCATGCGGCGGCAGAAGGCTTGCGGTTGAGCGAGCCGTCGCAGGTGAAGCTGAACTGGCACACGCGCTGGTTCGATCCCTGATAGACGACGCCGCACACCGAGTTGGGGAAGGCCGGATGGCGCACACGGTTGAGCACGACCTGTGCAACCGCGCGGCGGCCCTGCAGCGGCTCATAGGCGGCTTCGAAATAGACCGCCTGCGTCATGCATTGCAGCGCCGTCAGCCCAGCGCCTGAAAAATAGTTACGGATCGCGAACGGTTTCGCAGCAAGGATTGGTGCCTCGGAGAAGGGCAGGGCTTCATTCTTCGCAAGCGCATCGTCGCCAACCAGCTCAGGCTTTTCAAGCGCTGCCTCGGTGATCGAGAGCAGGGCCTGCCGTTCCTTTTCGCTCATTTGCGGCACCGCGGCTGCCTGGGCGGGCTCGCCTAAACCAAGCATCGGTAGCAGGCGCGAAAGATCGGTGTCGCGCATCGAGACCGCGAATAAAGCGAGCGCGGTCAATATCCCGAAGAATATCAGAACGGGTCGGTTCGACCTTTTGGCGTTTTCGGGCGCTGCAGGGTCTTTCGTCGCGTCGAGTAGGGATGCGTGCATGGTCATTCTCCCGCCAAGCCAGCCTTGGCAAGTATCTGATCCCGCGGCCCGTCTGCGATGATGCGACCCTTGTCGATCACGATTAGACGATCGACAATCGCGAGCATGGCGTTGCGGTGGGTGGAAACGATGAGCGTCTGTTCTGGCTTCATGGCCTTGTTGAGACGATCAATGAAAAGGCGTTCGGTTTGCGTGTCCATCGCGCCGGTAGGTTCGTCGAGGAACAACAAATTGCAGGGTTCGACCAATGCGCGGGCCAGAACCATGAAGCTGCGTTGCCCGCCCGAAAGGCGCGAGCCGCGCTCACCGATATGCAGGTCAAAGCCAGCGGCATCGCGACCGATAAAGCCATCGGCGCCAGAGGCGGCGACCGCGGCCAGCAGGCGTTCCTCATCCAGATTGCGTGCGCCGAGCAAAAGATTCTCACGAACGGTGCCGCTGAACAATTCGGCATCCTGCCCGACGAAACGCAAGGCTGCGCGCAGTTCGTGCGGGTGGTGCTGACGGCTATCGAGTCCATCGATGCGGTAGCTGCCTTCGGTTGGCTCATAGAGCCCGCAGATGAGGCGGCCGAGCGTCGATTTGCCCGAGGCGACGCGACCGATCAGGCCAATGCGCTCGCCGGGTTTGATCTTCAGATTAATGTCCGAAAGCGATTCCTTGCCCGCTTCGGGATAGCTGAAACCGACATGATCGAGTTCAATCTGCCCTTGCGAGATTACCGGGACAACCGAGCGGCTTCCCTTCTCGCGCTCGTCGCCTTGTTCCATCAACGTCTGCAGGCTGGCAAGCGTGACAAAGGCCTGGCGACCGCGCGTCATCAGGAATGCCAATTGGCCGACCGGCGACAGCGATTTGCCCGCGAGCATCACGATGGCGATAATCCCGCCCATCGAAATTGCGCCCGCACTGAACATGTAAAAGCCGCCGATGACCAAAGCGACATTGGTTGCCTGCTGACAAAATGCAGCAAGGTTGACCGCAGTTGCCGTCAGGTTGCGCAGCTTTTCCTGCGTTTGCGCGCTGGCGGAGGAATAGCGTTGCCAGCGGCCCAGCATGCGGCCTTCGGCACGGCACGCCTTCAATGTTTCGATTCCGCTGATAGATTCGATCAGCGCCGATTGCTGCAGGCTTGAATCGGCCTGCGCGTCGAGGGCGGCTTGTCCCATCGATTTCTGTAGCAGAAAACCCGCCGCTGCCATGACGATCATCGCGACAACCGGGATCAGCGCCAGCCATCCTGCAAGAATGGCGATCAGCGCAACGAAGAGGAACAGGAACAGGATGTCGACGACCAGCACAATCGTGGTCGACGCGAAGAAATCGCGGACCATTTCATAGTCGGTGACACGACGTGCCAAGGCGCCGGTGCTGCCCTTGCGTTCCGACATGGGCAGGTTGAGCACCTTTTCGAACAGCCGTTGCGAAAGACGGGCATCGAGTGCGCGGCCCAGTTCGTCGACTAGCCGGGTTCGTGCCAGTCGCAACCCGAATTCAACCGAGATGGCTATCGCCACACCAAGGGCCAGCACCCAGAGGCTGGTGACCGACTTGTTCGGGATGATCCGGTCATAAACATTCATCGTGAACAGCGGCAGGGCAAAGGCGAGCAGATTGATCACCAATGCGGCCAGCATCACATAGAGGAAGGATTTGCGAACCCTCCAGACCTCGCTCCAGAACCAGTGGTTGCGGCGAACCTTTTCCCACGGGCGCTCGCCTTCGCGGTCGCGACTGGGATCAGGATCCACAATGACGGCTTGGCCGCTATAAACAGCATCCAACGCACCGCTATCGACCCACACACGGTCCGAACTTCCGGGCAGCTGGATTTCACACGCCTTGCCGTTAACAGCGTGCAGGATCAGCGAACGACCCTGTCCTGCAGACAAAATTGCGGGCAGATCGCGCGCTTGCCAGCCGCGCAGGCGACGGCTTGTGGCTTCGCCGCGCAGGCCAATCTGGTCGAGCGCGGTTTCGGCTTGATGGAAGGGTAATAGACCCGCTTCATCCAGCGCGAGGCCGGCGCGGATCGAGGCAGGCGAAGACGGACGCTCGTTCTGCGCCGCCAGCACGCTGATGCATGCAAGCAACTCGTCACCTTGCGGCGGAGTATTATGCCACTCTTCCAGCGTCAAATGCCAACTCCTGTAAAATCTGAATCAGCGAGTCCGGGCCAAAGCCCTGTCGTGGCAGCTTCCACTAAACGCACTTTCGAAGAGTCAAAAACGGGTTAACCAACATTGTCACATTTTTCGCTGCAATATTTTGATATAAAACAATAATATTGCAGGGCCCTGCAGCTCGTTTACCTTGTTTTTCGAAACGCCGATGGAGATCCACTCCACCGGCGTTCCGTCATGACGTCAGTTCGAATAGCGGCGACGATTGGTTTCTGCCGGCGGAGTCGGGCCGACCTTGAACCGATCACGGGCATTGGCTTCTGCATCGGGACGAGCACCTACACCCAGTGCCTGCATCAGCTCATTGGCGGCTGCCAATATCTTATACTCGGCAAATGTCTCGGCAAAACGCGCGGTTTCTGCACGAACCTGAACATTATAGCGCGTGTTTTGCGCATCAAGCACGTCGAGGAGCGAACGGCGACCGACATTGAACTGTTCCCGATAGGAAAGCAGCAGGTCGTCCGAAACCTTGCTCTGGCGGTCAAGTTCGCCGGCCAGTTTGCCCTGACTGGTCCAGGCATTCCACGAAACGCGGACATCCTCTTCAGCTTCACGGGTCAACTGATGCAGGCGGAAGCGAACTTCGCTTGCCCGGCGAACCATTTCCTGCACCTTTGCGCGGTTTATGCCGCCGTCAAAGATCAGCCAGCGCGCGACCACCCGGGCTTGCAAGTCATTCGTTTCTCCACGGAATCCGTCAATGTCATCGCCGATACGGGCATTGCCCTCCAGCGAGATTGTCGGTCCCAGATCGGCTTTGGCCTTGCCGATAACCGCGTGCGCGGCATCGAGATCGGCCTGTGCTTCACGCACCTTCGGGCTCTGCAGGCGAACCTTTTCGATCGCTTCGGGCAGAGTTCCGGGCAGATTGGCACGCAGCGACGGCGGCAAGGTTGCCGAACTGTCGATGTCGAGACCGGTCAGCGTCCGGAAGGCGATTCCGGTATTGACCATATCTTGCTCGGCTTCGGTCAGCCGTGCCATCGCAGCCTGCAGACGTTCTTCGGCCTGCTGCTGGTCAGCGATGCTGATCGACCCCTTGGTCACGCCTTCGCGCAGGTCACCTACCAGCTTGTTGTGGAAGGCGACATTGTCCTGTGAAGCCGCGACGATACGCTGCTGGAGCAGATAGTCGAGATACTGACGCGAAACCTGCAACGCGATGAATTGCGAACGTTCATCGACGCGATAGGCGGCACCATCGGTGCGCGATGCCTGACGCTTCAGTTCGTTGGCGCGATTGCCCGAATCGAAGATGATCTGTTCGGCACGGACACCCGCTTCCATCGGGTAGAGTTCGTCATTCTCAATACCGAGCGCACGACGGGTCGGGTTTTCGAGGCGGCGTATGCCGACCGAACCCTCAACCGTGATCCGCGGCAGGAACAGGCCTTGCGCCTGTTCGCGCTCGAACTCGATCGCTTCCTTGTTCATCGCAGCCTGATTGATTTCGGGATGGCTTTCAACCGCCACCTCGACAGCGCTTTTCAGGTCAACACTCTGCGCATATGCCGTTCCCGAAAGGGTGAACAGCAGCGCGGCGGGGGTCGCAAGCATCAGCTTGGCTTTTATGCTCTTTTTCATGATCACACTCCCAATCAATTGCCGCGGTCTTGCGCGAGGACTTCAACACGGCGGTTTGCCGGTTCGCGAACGCCATCGGCGGTATCGACTTTCGGCTGGCCTTCGCCCTTGGCGACAACCGTCATGTCGCCACGGGGAACGCCAAGACGTTCAAGCGCAGCGGCGATGTTGTTGGCGCGGCGCTGTGACAGGCCGTTATTATAAGCATCGCTGCCCGATTTATCGGCATGGCCGGTAATGGTCAGCGGGCCCCAGCCGCACTGGGCGCGGTTCTGGGCAATGGCCTGCAACGTCGTTTCGGCTTCACCAGCTGGGACATCGACATTCCAGTCGAAGAACACTTCGGTTGCGCGCGATGCCGTGCAGGCAGGCTGTGGCGCTGGTGGCGGCGGAACATATGGCGCCGGCGTCGGTCGCGGAGCCGCCGTCATCCGGGCATAGAAAGCATCGCATTTGTTGATGCTTTCCTCATCTTTGGTCGAGGTTTTGGTATAACCGATGGCGATACCGCACCACACCTTGGTCTCGGATGCCCAAAGGAACTTGCTGTCGTCAGACCGCACGACATTGCTATCTTGCGTCATGGTAACGGCAGCATCGTATCGCGATGTCAGTTCCGACCGCAACTCGGAAACTCCGAGGTCGTTGAGCGGCGAACGCGGGCTGGCCTGGGCATAGGCCGTCCCGCCGGAAAACATGGTTAACGCAATACCTCCTGCGGCTAGAAGCTTATTTTTCATAGTCTTGCTCCCTGTCTGGTCTCGGTAAAATCTGCGTCCGCAGCTCAGCCGTGATGGCCGGTGGCTGCGGACAATTCCATATGCGTGATAGTTAGCTGGTCGATCATATCGTTTGCGTTGTTGAAGCTGAGCGCTTCGAACACCGGATTGTCACCGAATGTCTGCGCAAGGCTGTCACCTAACAGCGACATATCGTTTGCCGGCCCCGCCAATGCATTGAGCAGCGCGTCGACATTGGCGCCTTCGCCCACCCCTCCCGCAAGCGCGTCCGCGACGACATTCTGCAATGCGCTTTGCGCGAAATTGGCTTCCTGAAGCCCGATGAGCGCCTGCGAGCCTGCGTCAACCGCCATGCCCATCGAGCTGCCATTTGACATGTTGAACATGCCATGGTCGATTTCGGTGGGTGCCAGCAGGTTTGCCGTGATCGCGTCGATGCGGTCGCCGCCAAAGCTGTCGTCCTGGAAGGCGTCGATATCAGCCGTTCGATCAAAGCTGCTGAACTTCACCGCATGGTCGCCAAAGCTCGATGCTCCGGCATCCGGGCCGTTCAGCCCGCCGAACAAGTCGCTGGCCTGCGTTGCTTCGAACGGTGCCGACTGCAGGGCAGCAAAGCCGTCTGCACGATGGCCGCCATCGAAGCTGCCGACTTTCGAAAGAACCGCATCTATTGCGTCATGTTCGATCGCCACTGCTGCAACCAGCCCGGCTGCAACCATTGAGCCTGCCATTCCGGCATTGGCCGAAATCAGAACGCGCTGATCGTTTTCGTTGGCAGCAACCTTGGATCCGCCTGCCGTCGCAAAGCTTGCATCGGCAACGTTATCGGTTGTGCCATCGGCCCTGGTGAAGCTTGATGTGCCATAGACAGTTACGTCGCCATCGGCGGCGGCATATTCCACGCCATCCGAAACCAGATTGATGCTGGCGATACCGGCATCGCTCAGGCTCTGGAACTCGCCAGCATCGGTAACGCCGTTGCTGTTCGCATCCTGCCACACGCCAAACTTGGCGAAATCGGTATCGGATGCATCGAGCACACCGTCCTTGTTGCTGTCATAGTCAGCTGCAAGACCCTGAAGATCGGTCAGGCCATCGCGGGCGAAGATGATTTCCGCGCCATTGTCGACCCGGTTATTACCATTGCCGTCAAATGCCAGGATACCGTCATCAGCGCCGACCCAGGCGGTGTTCTCGGCTTGACCATTTCCGTCATAGTCAAACTCTACTCCCGATGCGACCGGGATGAATTCGACTCCGTCACCATCAAGGTCAAGCGCGACTGGAGCAGCCACCGCATTGACGCTGACATTTGTCGCAACGCCGTTGATGAGGACGCGAACAGAAATCGAAGCCGGGATCAACGTGTCGAGCGTCGCCACGGTAACGAAATTGTTTCCGCCGCCGTCGAGATCGACCTGAATATCGCCGCTACCCGACAGATATTTGACATATCCACCAGTGACAACATTAGTGCCGGTTGGCACCGAAATAAGCTGGGTGAGATCGACGATATCACCTGCTGCGTAGTCGGTGATGATATCGACTTGAGCCGATTCAGCAATCGATCCCAAGTCGATGACGAAGGTGTCGTTACCTGCTCCACCTGTCATCGTATTGAGTCCAAGTCCGCCATGCAGCTTATCCAGCCCGCTACCACCATTGAGAGCGTCGTTACCTAGACCACCATAGAGTGTGTCATTGCCGTCATTACCGTTAAGCGTATCGTTGCCTGCATAGCCGGCGATGGCATTGGCATTGGCGTTGCCATTGACCGTGTTGTTGCCTGAATCCCCGAACAATGTGTCGGCACCGGGTGGCAGGATAGCCGCCTTGACTACACCCGAAACGGCATCGCCATCGCCATCAGTCGCGTTGACATTATAGGCAAGGTTGATCGGATTGCCGCTTGTGATGGTTTCTATCGAGAAGATACCAAGGTCAAAGGCCGGTTGCCCTGCCGTGGCCGATTCAACCACTACCGCGTCGAACGCTGAGGCGGACCCGATCTTATATTGGTCATTGGTCTGCAAGCCCGAGATCAGCACGCTGCCGTTTCCAGCGAAATCCACTGTGAATCCGCCCTGCGTTCCGTCCGCCGTGAAGGTGAACGACAGTCCTGAACTTGCGTCGATCACAACGACCGAATTGATCGTGCGGATGGTCTCGCCGCCTTCGGCTGCGCTGCCAGGGGTGTTACCATAGGTTTCGTCATTGTCGGCGTCGATAGCCCAGACGCGGACTGCTACAGAGTTGGATGCAGGCCCCTGAACCTGACTAATAGTCTGACGGAAGCTCGCAACACCGACATGGTCGGTATAGGCAAAGCCATCTCCAGAGCCATCTGCGGTCAGGTTGCTCACCAAGTCGATGCGCACTGCTTCGGTCGGATCAATAGTTTGATTGCCGACGCCGATGCCCGTCGTGCTGGTATTGATCGTGCCGCCCCGACCTGAAAGCAAAACATCAACCGCGTTGGTCGCATCCCCCGCACCAACTCCCCGGATCGCAACGTTACCTGATGCAGCACTCGTCAGATTGCTGATCGAGATTTCCGAACCATTGGAAATGGTGTTGTTGACGTCCAGCGTGAAAGTGTCGCCGCCGGGGTTAAGGTTGATCGTGTAACCAACGGTACCGCCCGAACCAGTCGAAGAGGTGGTCGCCGTCAGAGTACCCGTTCCGTTACCGAACAGATAGAGCTGTTGGCCGCCAATCTTGAGCAAGCCACCATCCGTATCACGTGCCAAAGTCCCGTTGACGATGTTGAAGGTCGCACCGCCAGCCCCGTCTGCACCTGCAGACGCTGCAAAAACGAGCGCAGCCGTGACCGCTGCGGTATTGCCGTTCTGCGCAATGGCGGTGTCCGGATAGAATGCTCGCGGCGTGTCATCATCAAACGTGATGTTCAGCACGCCGCTATTGGTGGATCCATCGGTATCCGCAACACGATAGGTCAAGGCAACCGAGGCGTCATTTTCCCCGGCAACATTGCTGTGCAGGACATTGTCGACGAGGGTTACCGTGTAGGACCCGTTGCTCGGATTGTTGAGCTGGACCGTGAACAAAGTATCTCCAACGCGGTTGGCATCGGGCGAAACGGTGATGGTGGCTGTCAGCAGGTTTGTGACCGCATTCCAGCTGTATGCCACCGTTTCCAGGCCTATGGCACTGGTCGTTCCCTGAAGCTGGGCGAAGCTGATCGCTGCAATCGGATTGTCGGTTGCGGTGATGTTCAGCGTACCATTGTGAATAGCTTCGCTTGCGCTGGCGGGGACTTCGCCGGCATTCGCGTCAAGATCGCCTGTGCCGCCTGCGTTACCGCTCAAGGCATCATCATCGACGGTTGCAGTGACCGGTGTAGTGCCGGGCAATTCGTTATTCTCGACCAGAACACTCAGGGCAGCCGTTGCCGTATCGCCATCACCGTCGACAATAGTGTAGTTGAACACTTCGGTCGTATCTGCGGGCACTGTGCGCGGAGGCGTATAGCTCCACGCACCGGTGAAGAAGTTGAACGTCAAGCTGCCGCCCGCTTCAGTTGCCGCGGTAAAGCTGGTGGTTCCGTTGATTGTCGCACCGCCACCCGAAACGGTAATTTGCGATCCCGCACCGGTCACGCCATTCCACGTATAGACCGGATCGGTTACCGCAGCAGTCGGCACTGTGATCGACAAGATGCGACCGCCATCGGTGCCAAAATCATCGTTGATATCGAGATCGCCAGTGATCGGTGCGGGTGCGAACAGCGCAGTGAGCGTATCAATCAGATCATCAAAGTTGGCGACCAGAATCGGCGCACCGGCTCCATCAACGTCGATCTGCTGCAGATTACTGTTGTTGATACCTCCGCCGACACCAATCGCTGTGACGTTGATCCCATTCTGGTCGACAAAATTGTTCCATTGCGTCGCCACTGCCGGCATCAAAGCTTGTCCTGATGGCAGCCCGTCGGGTTGGTTTGGATTACCATCGCTCAGGAAGAATACCTGATTATTTGCGGTCTCGTCTGCAGCATAGTTGGCCAGCAAGGTCGTGATAGCATCGGTGAAATCGGTGCTGCTCCCAATTGCCGGAGGACGCGTTCCGCCCGTGGTGGGGTTGACCGTGTCGAGATAGGCATTGGCTGCAGCTGCGGATGTGAAGGTCGCACTCGCCATCGCACTGGTGGCGAAAAGCACGAATTTGACCGAAACATTGCCACCTGTCGAACCGAACAACGCGGTAATTGCGGCTTTGACAGCGACAAGTTGCGTGTTGAGTTCAGTATTGTCGATAGATCCCGAGAAATCGATGACGAACGCTGTGTTGAAATCCTGCAGGACTTCGTCGGTTGCGCCGGATTCGCCGGTCGCTGCCGGACCGTCATCTTCAAATTTGAAGAGTTGCGAAATGTCGACGGTGTCATTCGCGGAGTCGTTGTCGCGATCGGTAATTGTCACGCCAAGTGACAGCACGCCTGAATTCATCAGAGCTTCGCTGCCACCATTTTCGTCATGGTTGCTGCTGTCATTATGTTCGACTGCGCGGAACTGGTTGATCGTGGCGGTGCCGTTTGCCGGATCGATCGTGATGCGGAAAGATAGCAGCCCGCCGGAACTTCCCACCCGCCCTTCGACCGTGGTCGAATTGACCGAGACGAGGACGATGCCACTATTGGTGACAGCGTCGACTAGCCCAGATGGCGGGTTTGTGCCATTAACTGTCAACGAATAGACGCGCAACGCCTCTCCATCCGCCCCTGCATTTGCCGATACTAGGCTGACGATAGAGCCGGTCGCATAGCCAAATGCGCCAACTGCGGCGCCAGGCAGCGTTTCGTCTTCGTTGACACGACCGCCTTCATTCTGGGTCGAGCCTGTCGTACCGAGCGATTCATCAACGATGAGTGCTGTGCCCGAAGCCGCGATATCGATGGCCGGACCATCATCCTTGAAGATCAGCTTGTCGCCAATATTGATGGTCTGCTGTGCCGTATCGCCATCGAAATCGGTCGCGGACGCGGTCAGGGTGACCAGATTGGCCCCTGTCAAGCCGGTCGACTGGTCAGCTGTGGTGTTGGGCGTGTGAGCCACAGCACGCAACTGGTTGAGTGTGACGCTGCCCGAGCCGTTCACGGTTACCGTGAAGACCAACTGGTTGGTCGTCACCGAATAGCCTTCGACAACACCGCCAACCACCCGCAGGTGGACCGCTTCGCCCGTTGCCATGTCGACAAGGCCTGATGCCCCGCTGACTGCGCCAAGCGCATATACGGTCGAACCGGCACCATCGGCGCCATAGTTCACCGTGAAATTCGTGGCGAAGCTGGCTGAAGCATCGGTAAGCAGCGTGGTTTCATCGACAGTCAAGGTCGGGACAACACCCGTTGTGCTGACAGAAGGACCGTGATCGTCGAAACGGACATTGCCGCCGAGATCGATGGTTTCGCTGTCGCTGGCCGTATCCCCGTCATTGTCGGTGATGGTCGACGACGCGGTCAGGTTGACAAGGCCATTGGCCAGCAAAACCGAATGATCCACGAACGGAGTGCCGGTCGGGCTTGGGTCGCCTGAGAGCGGATGGTCAATCTGCTGATATTGGGTCAGCGTAACGACCCCGCCTCCATTGACACCTAGCGAGAACACTACCGAAGCGTCAGTTGCGCTCGCAGGTGCGCTGAGCGCGGTCGAACCGACAATCACACCGCCAACACTATAGAGCTTGATCGCAGTTCCGCCGATCGTCAGCCCCGAATTGGTTCCGGCGGCAACGGCTAGGGTCAAAGCATAGCTCAGCGTCGGGGTCGCGGCCCCGTCGGCACCGCTTGTGGATGTCAGGCCAAAGACGCCGGCAAAATTGGCAATGCTGGCTGCGTTGTCACTCAAGCCTCCAATGGTTTCAGCATCTTGCGTCGCTAGGACAACGGCTGCGTCGTCGCCCTTTGTGACATTGATCGTTGGGCCATCATCTTCAAAGCGGATGATGCTGCCCAGATCGACATTGGCAGTATCGGTGTCGCCGTCGAAATCGGTCGCTGTGACGCGCAGGGTCAGTGCACCTGCGGTCAGCGGCGCCGAATCTTCATCATGCGAAGCGCCTCCGGACAGATGCTCGACCGCAAGGTTCTGCGTAACGGTTACCGCACCGCTGGTCGTATTGACACTGACGGTGAAGGCCACCGCGCCGCCGATTCCGCCCACACGGCCTTCGATAACGCCGGGCGCCGCAGTGTAGAGCAGGATCGCGGTGTTTGTCGTCGACAGCAATAGCCCCGAGTTCGCGCCTTCGATCGGCAGAACAAAATTGTAGGCATAGCTCGTCGGCGCATCCGCGCTGGTGACTGCATTGGTGAGCGTGAACAGGCTGGCCGCTGTCATGGTGACGCTGCCCAGATTCCCGCCTGTTGGATCAATTTCACCGCCGGTCGCGACAACGCCGTCGGTTTCGTCGATGCGGATCTGCGTTCCGGTCAGCGTAAGGGTGACATCCGGACCGTGATCGGCAAAGGCGATATTACCGCCCAGATCGATGGTTTCGCTGTCAGATGCCGTGTCGCCGTCATTATCGGTGATGGTCGACGACGCCGTGAGCGTGACCTTGCCATTCGCCAGAACCGCAACATGATCATCAAACGGTGTTGCCGAAGCGCTGGGATCACTGCCGATCGGGTGATCGATTTGGCTGTATTGGGTTAGCGTGACCACGCCGGTGTTGGACGTCGCAATGTCAAACACGGTGTTGCCAGCAGTTACGGCACCGGCATTGGCCGCGGTCGAACCGACAACCTTGCCGGCGATCAGGTACAGATTGATGGCCGTTCCATTGCTGCTCAGGCCAGAAACTGCATCGGTCACATTCAGGCTGAACGCGAGGCTCGGCGCGGCAGCGCCGTCTGCGCCACCATTTGAGGTCAAACCGAATACGCCATCGAAATTGGCGGAGCTGGTGTCGATATCGCTGATCGCACCGATCGTGTCGGCATCCTGCGTAATCAGTACAGCGTTGGCATCGCTGCCCACAGTTACATTGAGTGTCGGGCCGTCATCCTTGAAGGTGATGCGGTCACCGATAGCAACGGTTTCACTGTCGGTGTCGCCATCATAATCGGTAATCGTGATGGTCGCGTTGATGAGGCCTGAAAGCGTCAGGGTGTCGTCATGCGCCGCGCCCGGGGCGCCATCGACGATATGTTCAAGCGGAACGAACTGCGTAACCGTCAGTGTGCCATTGGCATTGATGGTGGCGGTAAAGGCCGTCTTCACCGAACCATCATTGTAGCTGCCGGTGACGGTCTTGCCGTCGGGTGACAGCGACAGGCTGATCGCATGGTTGCCGATCGCGGTCTGCAGCGTGGTGACGCCGCCACCCACAACCGAAAGAGCGTAAGTCGTCGCGTTGGCCACTGCTGCACCATCTGCACCAAAGGCCGCTGTGGCCGTCACAATTGCCGCAGCAGAAGTCTGGCTGATGCCTGCAACGCCAAAGCCTGCCGGCGAACCGGCGGTGGTTTCATCCAATGTGACCGAGCTGTTGCCCGAAGCATTGGTCAGAACCGGGCCATCATCGGCAAATCGGATATTTGCGCCGATGTTCACCGTTTCGCTGTCGCTGGCGGTATCGCCATCACCATCGGTAACCGAAGCCGAAGCGGTCAGTGTGATCGCGCTGTCGAGCAACGTTTCAAACTGGTCATCATAAGGACCATTGGCTTCGCCGGGCAATGCATGGTCGATCTGGCTATATTGGGTCAGCGTCACCACTCCGTTGCCGCTGACAGCCACCGAGAAGACCACCGATGCAGCTGTTGCGCTGGCAGGTGCTGTCGCCGAGGTCGAACCGACAATGACATTGCCGATCTTGAACAGGTTGATTGCCACGCCGTGGCTCGTGAGGCCCGAGGCACCACCCGCTGTATTCAGCGTATAGGCCAGCGATGGTGCAACCGCACCATCGGCACCAGCGGCCGAGGTCAGGCCAAACACACCGCCAAAATTGGCAGCACTGGTCGCCACATCTTCCGCCGTCGGAACGCCATCGGTTTCTGCATCCTGCGTAACCAGCGATACACCAACATCTTCACCCTTGGTGACATTGATCGTTGGGCCATCATCCTCAATCCGAACGATGCTGCCCAGATCGACGGTCGCCTTGTCGAAATCATTGTCGAAATCGGTCGCGGTGGTTTCGACGAGCAGTACGCCTGCGTTCATTCCACCCGACGTCTCATCGTGATTCGTCGTATCGCTATGTTCGATAGCGATCAGCTGCGTCATGGTGACAGTGCCGTTCGCCGCGATGCTGAAAGTCAGCGCCACATTGCCCGAAATCGCACCACGCCCTTCGACGACTGTATCGCTTACGCGAAACAGATTGATCGATTCGTTGGTTGAAGAGATCAAATAGCCGCTCGGCGTATTGTCGGTGACGATAAGCTTGTAGGTCAGCGTCGCCGGGCCGTCTGCACCCGATACAACCGTTGAAGTGTACAGATTGCCGATCGCAATCGTTGCGCTGCCCAGATTGCCCGTAGCGTCCGGATCGACTTCGGTTCCCGCAGCGACAACGCCATTGGTTTCGTCGATGGTCAGCAGCGCGCCATCTTTCAACGTTGTTGTAAGAACCGGCCCATCGTCCGCGAAGCGTACATTTCCGCCCAGATCAACGAACAGATTCAACGAAGCGCTATCGCCGTCACCATCGGTGTACACTGCGGTTCCGGTCAGTCGCACAAGGTTGTTGGCGAGAGTTGCGAACTGGGTGTCAAAACCGCTATCCACACCGGGGCCGGCATGATCGATTTCAGCAAACTGCGTCAGAGTCACAATGCCTGTGGTCGCGCCGACGGCAATCGTGAAGATCGTGTTGGTCGCATCGACCGCGCCAAGGCTGGCGGCGGTCGAACCTGTAATCACACCCGCGATATTGTAGAGGGTGATTGGCGCGCCATGGCTGTCTAGCCCGGAATCCGGGGTGCCGCCTACCGTTGCCAATGCATAGGTCAGTACCGTCGTTCCAGGCAGGTCGTTGCCATAATTGGCACTTGTGCTGAACACGCCTGAGAAGTTGGCTGTAGTGACGGCAAAATCGCTCGCCGCTGCAATAGTTTCGGCATCCTGCGTTGTCAGCAGAACACCCAATTCGTTAGAAACGCTCAGCGATGCGCCGCGCAGGCCATCGTCGAAGAAACGCATCCCCTGCGATATTCCGACTGTTTCGCTGTCGATGTCGCCGTCACCGTCCTTGATCGTCGCGGTCAGGTTGATGAGGTCTGCTGCCAAATCAAAGAACTGGTTCGCACCGGTATCCGGGCTGTGCACTACGGCGCGGACCTGATCGAGCGTGACCGATCCGGTTGTCGCATTGACGGTGACAGTGAAGACGATGTCGCCGCCAGTCGCTGTCCGGCCGACGATGACGCCGGCTTCGTTTGTCAGCAGTACAGCCTGACCCGTCGCCGTATCCTTGACGCCGCTGTCCGTGCCGTCTGCTGCGATCGACAGTGTGTAGGCGATCGAGCCCGTCGCCGCTGGACCATCGGCATTGTAATTGATCGTGAAGAGCGATGACATGTTGGCCGTCGCATTGGTGGTCAGTGTTGTATCGTCGACCGACAAGGTTGCGGCGGCTGCAGCATTGCCTGTGATATCGGGAATATCGTCAACCACCTGAACTGTAACCATGCCTGTCGCGCTGTCGCCGTCTTGATCGGACGCAACTACGGTTACGGTGCCAAGGCCTGCAGTCTGTGCTGCGAGCGCCAGTTCGTGCGGTAGATTGTCTGCGAGCGTCACGGTGACACCGACAGTGCCGCTGGTTGTCGCAGCGATGCTCGCTGGGGCGGTCAGCGCAATAGTGATTGCAGCGGGGCCACCATCGGTCAACGCACCAATGATAGTTTTGCCGTCGCCCGAAAGCGTCCAGAAAAGGTCGGTGCCTGCGCCGTCGATATTGGCAACCAGATCGGCGACACCTGCAAAGCGGAAGTCGACCAGATTGTCCGAACCAGCGGTAAATGCCAATGTGTCGCTTGCCACTTCGGTCGTCAAGACAGGGTCACTGCCCGTCGCAGCAGGCGTGTCGAGTGCGGCTTCATTGACCGTCAGCGTCGACGTATCGCCACCGATTGGGCCAGATCCATCATTGATGGTTATCGTGATGCTATCGCTCACCGGGTCGCCGTCACGATCAGCCCCGCTGACGGTCAATGTTACCGTCTGAGGCAGATCGTGATCGAGATTGCCGCTCGGTTGGAAGGTGTAGGTGCCATCCGCACGGAAGGTCAGCGTGCCCTGCGCCAATGCAAAGGTAGCCGGCGCGCCGCCAAGCGTGAAGCTCTGCACCGTGCCGTTGACGTTCAGGCTGAGCGTCGTCATGCCATCGGCGCCCGGATCGAGCGTCCACACGCCATTATAAGGAGCGCCGCCCTCTGTAACGCTTGCGGTGGCGCCACCGATTTCGAGTGTCGGCAGATCGTCGACAACGGTAACCGCAAAGCTGCCGCTGGCAGGATCGCCTTCGCTGTCGGTGACGGTGAAGCCGATAGCTGAAAGTATATCGCTGTCTTCGCTGCCAGGAACCGCATGCTGCACCGGCTGGAGCAGTGTTGCAGTATATGTGTAGGTCACGTCACTCGCGCCCGGACCTGCAACCGCACCGGTGATGCTTATACAGATGATTTCTTGACCATCGGCGGAACCGACCAAGTCGTTGCCAACCTTGGCAAAGGTCACGGGAAGCCCGGCCAGCGTGACCAGTTGGCCATCCAGTGCGGCACTGTCGTTAAGCGAAATCGATGCAAGAAGGTTGGTCGGAACGTCGGCGCCAAAGCTAGCGACCAGCGTGCCTGTGGCGCTCGTGCTGTTTGTAGAAGTCACTTCGCCGGGCAAACCATTGTCCGCGTTCGCACCTGCAAAGCCGTCTTCATCGGCCGTCAGGTTCGTTACTCGAACGATTTCGGGAATTGAATCGGCCAGCAAATTGAGCGTAACCGTCGTGGTCGACGGGTCGCCATCGGCATCGGTTATGGTGTAGGTGAAGCTGTCTGTGCCTTCCGCGCCGGCATTCGGCGTGTAGGTGAAAGTTCCATCATCGTTGTAAACGACCGTGCCCTTGGACGGGTTGGTGGCAATCGCAACACCGGTGACTAGGTTTACGCCGTCGGCACCTTTCACATCGTTTGCAAGCGCATCAAAAGTGAGTGCCGTCTGTTCCGCGACCGAATAGGTGCCATCCGGCTTGGCGGTGGGCACATCGTCAACAATGCGCACTTCGACCTGGTCGGTGTCGGTTGAACCGTCAGTATCGGTGACAGCGACATCTAACAATTCGGTCAAGAAATTCTCTCCACCCGCATTGGCATGCGCGGTGTTGTCGGTCAGCACATAGCTGTAGCCGATGGTAATAGCTGTCGCGTTGCCATCTGCCGGAGCCGAAATCGAGGTGATCGTGAACGTGCCATAGCCGCTGGTGATCGTCTGGCCGACAAAGGCTTCTGTGCCACCGATCTTGACCGACGCGATGCCGTCAAGGCCATTGACGGTGAAGCTGCCCGTCTGCGTGAGCGAATCCGGAGTGGTATCCGAGCCGGCAGGTTCAAGTTCACGCACGGGCAGATCGTCTTCGTCAACAATCAGGTCAGGGCCTTCGACGTTCAGACCGTTGATCGTGATGCGATCGTCGCTGCCGTTTATAGTGATCGTCAGCGTCGTGGTCGAAGGATCGCCATCACCGTCGGTGATGGTATAGATAAAGGTTTCGGTCAGCGTATCGTTGCTGTCCAAGCCCTGCACACGCGGATCGAAATTGTTGAGTGTGTAGGTATAGCTGCCGTCGGCATTGAGTGTCAGCGAGCCATATTCGCCCGGCGTATCGCCGTTTACAACGCCTGCAACTTCATCGCCATCGACGCCCGTGTCGGGATCGAATGCGACCGCGGTAACCACCGCGCCATCTGCGCCTTCAGTGTCGCCGACACCATCGGTCGCATTGGCATCAAAGCCACCGACGCCGGTGAGCACATTACCGTCCGCTTGCGGATTGCCTTCGCCATCGACGAATGCATCTTCGGTAACCGAATCAATATCTTCGCGCGCCGTCGGCACATCGTCAACGATATCGATGACGAGCGTTCCGGGCGTGTTGTCGCCATCCTGATCGGTGACCACAACGGCAAAGTCATCAAAGGTCGCGTCGCCAGAGGTGTTAGTGGTCAGCTCATACTCATAGCCGATCGCACCCGGTGCAATGCTGGTGATGGTCAATGTCCCGAAGCTGCCGGTGAAGGTTTGGCCGACTGCAGTAACCGCAGCGCCGTCAATGGTAACCGTCGCCGGGCCATCAGGTGCTGTGTAAGCGATTGTTCCAGCCGTCAGTTCGCTGTCAGCGCCGGCGTCAGAACCGGCAGGCAGGCCTGCCTCTTCAACTTGCGTGCCAGCCTCTCCCTCGGTCGGAAGGTCGAGCGTGGTTTTGCTGTCGTCAATGCTGATTGTCAGCGTCGCGGTCGAGGGATCGCCGTCGCCGTCTGTGATCGTGTAAGAAAAGACATCGGAAACGCCACCTGGCGTCCCCGGATTCCGGGCGTAGCTGTAGCTGCCGTCGGCGTTCAGCGTCAGGACGCCATATTGGCCGTTGGTGGTGCCATCGACCGCACCAGCGCCGCCAAAGCCGCTGATTGCGGTAACGGTTACGCCGTCAGCACCGGGCGTGTCAGCCCCGCCATCGCCTTCAGCATCGGTGATAACATTGCCCGTCGCAGGGCCATATTCACCAGCGGCGATGTTGTCGGCATCTTTGATTGCCGTCGGCGCGTCATCGTGAATGCCGATGACCAGCGTGTCATTTGCACTGTCACCGTCGCTGTCAGTCACGACGACATTGAAACTGTCGGTGGCGCCCTCGCCCGATGTGTTGTCAGTCAACGTATAGCTGTAGCTATAGGCGCCCTCTGAAACGGTGACGGTCAGCGTGCCATGCGCGCCAGTGACGGTGCCGCCAGCTGTAACGTTAGTGCCATTGATAACAAGCGACTGCAGCGTATCGCCACCGGTCGAAATGGCGATGGTGCCGGTTGTGTTTTCGCTGTCGGATGATTCATTCGAACCTTCAGGCTCGCTGCCGCGTGCGGGAAGCCCGGCTTCATCGACGAAATTTTCGCCGCTGACATCGACCCGGGGTTGTGAATCTTTGAGCAAGGTGATGGTTACGGTCGCGGTTGACGGATCGCCGTCGCCATCGGTGATGGTGTATTGGAAGGTGACCGTACCTTCTTCGCCGGGCGCAGGCGTGTAGGTGAAAGTGCCGTCGCCATTATAGGCAAGGCTGCCTGCGCCGCTCAGCGATTCTGATACAATAGTCACGCCGGTCGACAGGTTGACGCTATCCGCGCCGGGAGTGTCATTGGTAAACACATTAACCGTGACGGGCGCGTTTTCGGTTTCCTGGATTGCGCTATCATTCACGGCAAGCGGGGCGTCATCAATGATGGTGATGTTCAGATCATCATTGGCGGAATCACCGTCAAGGTCGGTGACCACGATCGGGAGTGTTACCGTGCTACCTGATGTGTTCAGGGTGTTGTCGTTCAATGTATATGTGTAGGTGATGCTGCCATTTCCGGTAACCGGATCATAGCTGTAAGCCGTGATGACCAACGTGCCGGTCGCATCCGAAACCACCTGCTGGGGAAGAGCTCCCGGTGTGATCGTTACCCCCGATATTGTCACACTCCCGACGCCGTCGGGTGAATTGAAGGTGATCGTTCCGCTGGTGCTTTCAGGATTACCATCAAACTGCGAACCCGATGGTTCGCCATCGCGCGCGGGCAGGTGCGGCTCGCGCACCTGAGTGCCTTCGCCGATTTCCGGCACAAAGACGATCCGGTTGGGGGCATCGCCAATGTTAATTGTCAGCGTCGCCGTCGATGCGTCGCCATCACTGTCGGTCAGTTGATAGGTGAAAACGTCGGTGACACCACCGGGCGTGTTGGTGTTGCGGACATAAGTGTAGGTGCCGTTGGCACCCAGTGTCAGCGTGCCATATTGGCCGTTGATCGTGGTGCCGACAGCAGCAAAGCTGCCCGAGGAGCCAGCGCGGAAGCCGGAAATGGCGCCACCGTCTGCGCCCAAGGTGTCCGCTCCAGCCGAACCGCTGGTGGTTCCAGCACCCGACAGCACATTCCCGGTTTCGGGGCCATAGGTTCCGCCGGCAACGCTGTCGGTATCATTGCGCGCCGTGGGCACGTCGTCAGCGATGATGATGGTGAGACGGGCTGTCGAAGAATCCCCATCGGGGTCAGTCAGCACGACCGTAAAGACATCGGTCGTGTTGTTACCAGAGGTATTGTCGGTCAGTCGATAAGTGTAAGGTATCTGGTCGCCGGTCAGCGCGCCAAGTGTCAGCACACCATTTGGTGTGGTGATCTGCTGACCTTCGCCTGTATAGACGACGCCATTAATCGTGATGGATGCAATGCCATCGGGCGACGTGACAATGATCGTTCCAGTTGTCGAATCCGATCCATTGCCTGCCGACGAGCCCGGCGATTCAACATTACCGTTGGTGCGTGTGCCGGGCAGGCCGACTTCGCTCACATTATCGGTAACGTCCTTGCCAGCCGGGCCGCCATCCTGAATGTTCACATCCGGATCGCGATCGATCAGACCGGGAACCAGTTCACGCTGCTCTGGTTCGGGGAATGCCAGTTCGGTCGGCGGCAAAAGATCTCCCAAACCGAAGGGGTCGCCAATATCGCCGGGAACCTGAGAAAAATTGCCACCCGAGCTCTGCGGTGGGCCAGCCGCCGGTTGCGGTTCCTGACCGATCAGCAGGGCAGCAAGGTTGACGGGAGGGACAGCAACGCCATCGACCACAAATTGGGGCACAAAAACTGCGCCGTCAGGAACGACAACTTCGCTGCCATCGGGCATCCGGATAACCAAATCCCTGCCAACAACACGGATATTGTCCAGCGATACACCCGCAGGGAGCACAAGCTGCCCGTCCTGCCCGGGAACCAGCGCCGCTGCCTGCAAGGCAAATTGCGCATAGGCTGTCGCGGCAGCTGCAATAGAGGCAGCGGCTGTGCCATCGATGCTTTCTGCGGGAAGGATCGGTGTGATGTTGCTGTTGTTGGCGTCCATGGTGTTGTCCTAGTTTGCCAAAATGGCCACACGGACGACAAAAGCCCGTGCGGCGAAGGTTGGTTGATTGGAAATGAGAATCGAAGCTAGCGGGTGGATTCGTGTTGCTGCGCCGAATCGCTGCGCTTCAACTTTCGAAGGGACCAAATGGTCACACATGTGCACTTTTGCCTCCCGTTGCAGCTTTCAAAAAGCGCCGAACCCTGCCGGGTTTGGGCGTTGAACGCTGTTCTGTTTGGCGACCCCGTGAATCCTGTTTTTCGATTCGTTAACAACAGGGTAAGCATGATTGGCGAGATATCGGCAAGAAATATCGATTCCGTTTACCATTTATTACCGTCCGCAGAACTTCGGATATATACCAAAAGAAGTATATCTTTCAGGGCTCCGCACCAGCTATGATCTGGGTGCAAACTGCACAGGCGAGCGCATTGAACACATGAATCAGCTATTCCGGTTCCTGCTTTGGGCCCCATCGATGGCAAGGCTATTTCTCGCTCTTGCCGTGATGGGAGCTCAATATGCGAAGGACGGCTCGCTGGTTCATCCCGCTTCGCTCGCCATACTCATCTGGGCATCGATTTCGATCGGATTGAATCTCCTGACCCAGGTGGCAAGCGTGCAGGCATTGCGCTGGTCGATGCTGATCGATGTTGCGGTGGCCGCAATCGCTGTCTGGTCGGTGCCTTCGACTTTGGTTCAGGCGCTGGCTCTGCTGGCAACGTCATGCCAGCTTCTTTTTCGATCGGGATTGTCGACTTATTACATCGTCAGCCTCGCTGCTCCGTTAATTGTTGCTGCGATCGCAACAGGCCTTTCGGTCGAAACCGTTGCAAATTCAGACAGCATTCTGCTGTCGCTATTGAGGCAGATCGTCTTTGCGATGGCGATTCTCAATGCCGGGGCCGCGATTGCGCTTTCTACACTGCGCGGGGATCAGATTCGCCAGTTTCGTGACCAGGCGGTTTCGATCCGTATGCTTAAACTCGAACGCTCGCTTGAATTTGATCTCCAGCGCTTGGTCGAATCGCTCGCATCGCTTTTCGGGCCGGGCCGGGCCTTTTGCTTGATTGGCGAATTCTCCCAGCACTCAGTGCCCCGGCAATTCGAACAAGGTGGTTCCTTGCATCTCAATGAACATGAAACGCGAAAACTGATCGGTTTGGGTGACGAACTGGGCCATTCTGACGTCGTTCTGGATAATGTCACTCAGCTCACTTTTCCTGTTTCGGGCGGATCCCATAGGGGCGAAGGCCTGCCCGATCAGGCCAAAGGCACAATCACTGCACTATCGCGTGAAGGCGTGGGGCGGTGTATTGCAAAATGGATCAAAATCGGGCGCGCGCAAGGTATTGTTGTTTGCGCCATATCAACGGTCGACGCGATCAAGCTCTACGAGGCACGGATCGTTTGCGAAGCTCTGGACGAGCTGTTTCCCTTGCTCGATAGCGTTTCCGAGGCTGAACGCCATTTTATCGCCGATGCGCATGACGTTGCCCGTCGCGATCTGCACGATGGAGTGCTGCAAACGCTGGCAGCGGTTCGCATGCGTCTGCTGACTGCGGCACGCCGCCCGGACATCAAAGATCATCCGCTACAGACCGAGGTTCGGAAGATTGCGGATATCTTGACGCTCGAACAAGCCCGGCTGCGGGGTCTTTTGGAAACAAGCGAGAATGAAGACCACGGTATCAACCTTGTCACCACGCTTGGCGTCGCCCTGCGGGCCATTTCGATGCAGTGGGAAATCGATGCCCGGTTGGAAGTTGAAGAGCCTGCCATTCCCATCGACAAAGAGTCTGCAATCAACATCGAACATCTGGTCAGAGAGGCGGTTGCCAACGCTGTGCGTCATGCCAACAGCACACAGTTGACAGTCAAGCTTTCGTTACACCAGAATGCTCTCCAGATCGCGATTATCGATCGGGCCGACAAGTCGGCAGGGGGCAGGGTTAAAAAGGGTGGAAAATCAATGCCTTTGAAATCGGCTTCGCTGCTGCAGCGGCTTCGACTCGTAAACGGTTTTGCCTATGCCGACGGCTTGGACAAAAGCGCCATTCTCGCTGTCACCATTCCAATGCAGAGGATCGACAATGCATAATGTCCTGATTGTGGACGATCATCCCTTCTTTTTGCATGGCTTTAGCCAATATGTAGAAAGCAGCGGCAATTTTGCGATCACCACTGCATTGTCAGTGGATGAAGCCATAGAAAAGATCGACGAAGTGCAGCCCGATCTGGCCATGCTGGACGTGACCATGCACGGTGGTGGCGGATTGAAAATATTGCGCCATATTCGTCGCCATCACCCAAATGTGCCGTCGATGTTCCTGACGGTCCATGTTGATCCGGAACAGACAATAGAGGCAATGCGGCTGGGCATATCCGGAATTGCCTTGAAAGACGCGGATCCCGAAACAATCATTTCTGCGATGAACGCGGTGTTGGCGGGAGGCAAATGGTTCGACACCGACGTGACCGAGCCTGCGCTGCGTTTCTCGATCGACAAGCCGAGCCGGAGTTTGCGTTCGAATGATCTTCTCACCAAACGGGAGGCGGAAATTGTCGAACTCGTGTGCCAGGGGCTGCGCAACCGCGATATCGCCGCGCGGTGCGATCTGGCCGAAGGAACGGTGAAAATCCACCTCAACAGCATCTTCCGCAAGCTGGGCGTCACATCGCGTTCGGAACTGATCGTTCAACAGGGTGGCATGAAGGCGGCACAAGCAGGCGCGATTGCATCCGGCACCGAACACTAAACTCTGTAACGAAACCAAATACGGGCTCGGATTATTTCAATCCGGCATCGCTCAACCATATGAATAGATGGTGACCCCTACGGGAATCGAACCCGTGTTTCAGCCGTGAAAGGGCCGCGTCCTAACCGCTAGACGAAGGGGCCAATCGCTTGGCGAGCCGCGCCTTTACGGATTCGGGCAGGCAAGGTCAAGCGTAAGATTAATCGGTGAAAGCGGCGTCGTCGATATGCAGCTCTGCCTTGGGTGTCGCGCCCCAATCGTCGGTCTTTGCACGGCCCGCCAGCCAGTATTTGCGGCCACGC
>NZ_JBEBKL010000016.1:0-51702 GCF_040079335.1 Sphingorhabdus sp. | reverse complement strand
CCGCCCCGGCCATTGTTGCGCCACCGGTAGCGCCCCCGGCTGCGACCGACGTGGAACCGAACCCCCCTGCGCCAGAGAATTCCGAGGCCGATCAAGATTCCGTGGAAGAACATGCGGCCCCCGGCTTTGCCTCATTCGATACAGTCGAACAAACCGAAATGGATGACGATGAGCCGGTCATAGAAAAGCCTGACCTGCCACCCCGGTTCGAACCAAGCGTGGCCGCTCCGGCGCCCGAGCCTGCTGTATATGCCGAACCCGCACCCATTTCCGAATCGCGGAGCCAGTTTGCGCATGAGCCGCCATTCCGCCCGCGCCGCAATCCGGCCAAGCTCTGGACCTATGCGGCGATAGGCTTTGCAATCCTGATCGCGGCACTGGGGGCTGCCACTTGGTATTATGGCTGGCTGGATAACAGTTTTGGCGCGGCGGTTGCCGAACCCGACCTGAAAATCGTGCTCCACGATAATCTGGAACTGGGCCGCGATGCCGATGGCTCGCCCTATTTCATCGCCAGCGGGTCGATCGTGAATCCGACAGCGCAAACGCAGAAGGTGCCGGAAATGCTGGTGACGCTGAAAGATGCCAGCGGCCGACCGGTATATAGCTGGACGATGAAGGCACCGGTGCGCACATTGGCGCCCGGCGCAAAATCCGATTTCAGCCAGCTACGCCGCGACGTGCCGCTGGCCGCTTCGCGCATCAGCGTTGGCTGGGCGTTGGGCAGCTAAGCCAGTATTTCAGTAAAAATCGATTTGCGGCGCACCATCGCGTGTGCCTGACTGCCGCGCTGCGCCTTCCTTTTTGCGTTCCGCAGGCTTCGAAAAATCGATCCGTTCCAATTGCACGATAGTTACCGTCGCCGTACCGATCGCCTGCACGCGTGCGGGCGGCGGGGTCGGGGTGCTGCTGGCGGCAGCGGCAAGGGCGAGTATCCATCCGGTCACCCGACAGCTTTAACGATTTGTTAACCCTTGGGCGCAAGCCGCAAAGAGGGTTAATGGCGGACCGGTGCATGCCTAAAGAGCATTTTCTGATCCGGCAGCGAAAAACCGCCCCAGAACGCGACAGGTCAGGCGGCAGATATTATCGTGCAATTGCGGTTGCGTCTCCCAAAGCCATTTGCTAGGGGCCCGCTCCTACCTGTCAGGGCAAGTGCGGTCATGGCGGAATTGGTAGACGCGCAACGTTGAGGTCGTTGTGGGCGAAAGCCCGTGGAAGTTCGAGTCTTCTTGACCGCACCAGACAAGTCCCTGACCTGGAACTCCCTATTTTCATACTGGAACGGCCCGCAACGGTCAGGCTGTTGTTGGTGCTCTCAGGCGCAGTAGCAGATCGTCAATATCCGCAATCTTTAGGCCATGACTTTCGATCAGCTCACCAATGTCATTCAGCCGGGCCATTTCGCCGTCGTCGCGCATGATCGAACAGATAACCGCCGCATCCCCGCATCCGGCGAGGCGGCACAAGTCGATCGAGGCTTCTGCGGCTGCCGGTCGCTCCGCTGTGCCGCCGTCTGCTGCGATCAGCGGGAAGACATGCCCGGGGGAGACGAGATCATCGCTATTGGCGCCCTCGGCCACGGCCACTTCCACCGTTTTCGCACGATCCGCTGCGGATATGCCCGTGGTCACGTCAACACGCGCTTCGATCGATCGGCCGAAGGGACGGCCTGACTGGCGTTCGCTGCCTGGATTGATCAGGCTGATACCCAGTTTGACGGCGCGGGCCGGGGTAAGCGACAGGCAGATCAGGCCACGGCCATGCCGCGCCATGAAATTGATCGCGTCGGGGGTGATGTGCCTGGCGGCAATAGCGAAATCGATATCGCCCCGGCGGAACTGGTCGCCAGTGATGACGATGATTTCTCCCTTGGCGAGAGCATTGATGGCCGCGTCCAGATTGCTCATGCGGCGTCTCCGGCGGTCGCGGCGAAACTGCGCGCGCCTTGGACAACCTGTTTGCCGACAATATCGAGCTGCATCGAAATGCGGTCGTCGAGGCATTCGCCGTCCGGCGAGAACAGGTCGGGATAGGTGCGGACGGTGGCGCCCATCGGCGTCGGCCAGCCCCGCAGGGCGTGGACGATGCTGCGCAAGGTCTGCATCGTGCTCATGCTCGCCTGATCGCCAAAGGCAGTCGCAATCAGGCCCACGGCGCGGCCATCAAGATAGGGCCGATCATCTTTTGAGAGATCCTCAAGATAATCGAGCGCATTCTTGACCAGCCCCGAAATCGTGCCGTGATAGCCGGGGGCTGCAATGATGATGCCGTCTGCTGCGCGGACCGCCTCAACCATTTCCGATCCGTCTGCCGCGCTGTGCGCTGAACTTCGATAATGGGGGAGGGCCGCCAGATATTCGCCGCCGAAAAGCTTGACCTCGGCACCCTGGCCTTCGGCCACATCCAAGGCCGTGCGCAGCGCCATTTCGGTCGAGCTGCCGGGATTGATCGTTCCGCCGATGGCGACAATTTTGGGGCTCATGCGGCCACCGCCTTTCGTAAATGGTTTTCGATCTGCAATTGCTCTTCCTGTGTCATCCGGAGGCCCAGCTTGGTGCGCCGCCACAATATATCCTGCGCATCGTGCGCCCATTCGTTGCGGATCAAATGTTCGACTTCGCGTTCGGTGAGGCCATGGCCGAAATGCTGGCCGCAATCGGTAATCGACTTTGCGTCACCGAGTATAGCATAGCTGTCGAGGCCATAGTTTTTGAACAAGCGGTCTGCCCAATCGGGTTCGAGGAACGGGTAGCGGTCTTGCAACTTCCGCCTTTCCGCCGCCACCGTGTCGACGTCGAAATCGCCGCCGGGCAGTGGCTTGGTCGCAGTCCAATGGCTGTTCGCCGGCATAGGCAAACGCGCGGCGAGCAGATCAACTGCTTCTTCAGCCAGATGTCGGTAAGTGGTGATCTTGCCGCCATAAATGTTGAGGATCGGCGCGCCGTCTGCAGCATCGCTCAAGTCGAGGCGATAGCCGCGCGTCGCTGCCTCGGGTTTGCCGGAACCGTCGTCAACCAGCGGACGCACTCCTGAATAGGACCAGACGACATCTTCGGGGCGCACCGGCGTGCGGAAGAAGTGACTTGCGCCTTCGCACAGATAAGCGATCTCTTCACGGCTGGCTTCGATATGGTCGAGGCCACTCTTGTGGTCGGCATCGGTGGTGCCGATCAGGGTGAAATCATGCTCATAGGGGATCGCGAAAAAAATCCGGCCATCGGGAAGCTGGAAGAAATAAGGATAGGGATGATCGAACAATTTGGGCACGACAATATGCGACCCGCGCACCAGCCGCATGGCGTAATCCGCCTTGTCCGGGCTGTGGCTCAGCACCTGCAGCACCGATGGACCGGCGGCGTTGACGATCGCGCGCGCCTGAAACGCCCGCCCGCCTGCGTCGATAAGCCAGACACCATCCTTGCGTTCCAGCCGGGTGACCGGACAGCGCGTTACAACATGCGCGCCATGATTGGCAGCGTCGCGGGCGTTGAGCACAACCAGCCGCGCATCATCGACCCAGCAATCGGAATAGATGAAGCCGTTGGTGAATTCAGGCTTCAGCGGTACGCCTGCGGGGTGCTGTGACAGCTTGACACTTTGCGTTGCAGGCAGGCGTTTGCGCGCGCCCAGATGGTCGTATAGGAACAGCCCCAACCGCAGCAGCCAGCGCGGGCGCAGGCCCTTCACATGTGGCAGTACGAAACGCATCGGCCAGATGATATGCGGGGCAATCGCCCACAAAGCCTCGCGCTCGGTCAGCGATTCGCGCACCAGCGCGAATTCATAATGCTCCAGATAGCGCAGGCCGCCGTGGATCAGCTTGCTCGATGCAGAGGAGGTGCCGCTCGCCAAGTCTTTGGCCTCGAGCAGCAGTACGCTTGCACCCCGTCCTGCTGCATCACGCGCGATGCCGCATCCATTGACCCCACCGCCAATGACCGCGACATCATAAATCTCCATCCCTGCTCCCAATCTTGGCTGCGCTACAGCACCAGCGACCCGTGCTCGATATGCGGCAGGACGTGGCGCGCGAACATGTCAGCTTCCTGCATATGCGGATAGCCGGAGAGGATGAAGGCCTCAATGCCTTCTGCCTGATAGGCGCGCAATTTGGCGAGCACCTGATCGGGTGTGCCGACGATGGCAGCGCCACAGCCCGAACGCGCACGACCGATCCCGGTCCACAGATTGTCCTCGACGAAGCCGTCACCGCCCGCTGCTCCGCGCAGTTCCTGCTGACGCTGCACGCCGAAATTTTTGGCATCGAGTGACTTTTCGCGGATCGCCTTGCCTGTCTCCTCGTCCAGCTTGGACAGCAGTCTGTCAGCATAGGCGCGGGCTTCCTCTTCGGTCTCGCGCACCACGACATGGACGCGATAGCCGAATTTGAGGGCGCGGCCCTTGGCGGCGGCGCGCTGCTTCATATCGGTGATCGTTTCGCGCACCTTGTCCATAGTGTCGGGCCACATCAGATAGACGTCGCAACCTTCGGCAGCACATTCGCGGGCTTCATGGCTGAGGCCGCCGAAATAGAAGGCCGGGCAAGTGCCGGAAAGGGTCGTGATCCGTGCCGGATCGAGCTGGAGGTTGTAGAATTCCCCCTGAAAATCGAGATGCTCGCCATTCAGAAGCGTGCGGACGATCTTCATGATTTCGGTTGCACGGCGGTAGCGCGGGCCGCTCTCGATTTTCTCCCCCGGCATGTCGGATGAAATGATGTTGACGTTCAGCCGCCCGCCGGTTCCGGCTGCATTGGGGCCAAGGATGCGGTCGAGCGTAGCAATGCGGCGCGCGAGTTGCGGCGGCCAGTCTTCGCCCATGCGCGTCGCCCAGAGCAGCTTCATCCGCTTGACCTGCGTCGCAACCGCAGCGGCAAAGGCCGTGGTGTCGAGGCCCAGCTGATAGCCGGAGGGGAGGAGGATATTGTCGAACCCGCCTTCTTCCGCACGCATCACGATGTTGCGGCAATGCTCCCAGCTTGATTGCAGATAGGGGTCAGGCACGCCCAGAAATTCATAATCGTCGTCGCATAGCGCCGAAAACCAAGCGATTTCGCATTGTTGGCTGCTCATACATACTCTCCTTTGTCGACCGGCGCCTCAGGGCAGCCTTTCTCCACGTGCCGCGACGAGCACGGTATACCAGTCCTGCCTTGACCAGCGGACCTTGTAAGCATCGACAGCTTCGGCGATACGCGCCGGCTGCTGCGAACCGACAATAGGAATGATGCCGGCCGGATGCGCCATCAGCCAGCTATAGGCAGCGACGCTGCGCGACACGCCTTGCTCGCCGGCAACCCGGTCAAGTTCTGCTGCCACAGCCTTGTCGCGCGCGCTTTCCGGATTGGCGAGGCGCCCGCCGCCCAAGGGCGACCATGCGAGCGGAGTGAGGCCCATCATCATCGCCTGATCGAGCTCGCCACTTTCGAAACAGGTGATGCGCAGCGGGCTGATTTCCGGCTGCGTCGCCACCAGCTTGTGCCCCAGAAACTGGTTGAGGGCGGCAATCTGGTGCGTGGTGCAATTGGAGGCGCCCAAAGTGCGGATTTTGCCTGCCTGCACGGCATCGTCGAGTGTGCGGGCAACCTCTTGCGGGTGCGCGAGGATATCGGGGCGGTGGATCTGGTAGAGGTCGATCGTCCCGGTCTTGAGCCGTTGGAGCGACGCGTCAATTGCCGAAGATAGATAGGCGGCGCTCTGGTCATAGGGCAAAGGCGGCATGATTCCGCCCTTGCTGGCGAGCACCATGCGTGATCGAAGCGTGGGTTCGGCGGCCAACACTTCGCCCAACAGGGCTTCGGCATCGCCGAACCCGCCCACACCATTGAAGCCGTAAATATCTGCAGTATCGAGAAAATTTATCCCCGCATCGAGTGCTGCACGGACCAGTTTGGCCGCATCGGACCCAGTGCGGCCATTCTCCGCAAGGCGCCACATGCCCCAAGCAATGCCACTGACCTCAATCTCGCTATTTCCCAAACGCCGCATCTTTGCGGGCGCTGGCAATGTCAGGTTTGCGCTCATGGACGCTCCGTCTCCCATATGACAACGGTGTCTTATTGGACCCTGAAATGCCGCATCGTCAAGCCGGTAAAATCAGGATTTGCGCAAGGGCGCGGTCGACCCACGCACCATTACTTCGTGCTGCAGCCGCTGGTGCACGATGGCTGGATCGGCACAAAACAACTGGTTGGTCGCGGCATAAGCCAGCTCGCGCACGGGCTGGCGAACCGTCGTCAAAGGTGGCCATACCAATTGGGCCAAAGGTGTATCGTCAAAGCCCGCCACCGACAAATCCTGCGGCACATCAAGTCCGACACGGTGCGCATAGGACAGTACGCCTGCCGCCATATCATCATTGCTGGCAAAGATAGCGCTGGGCTTGTTGGCAAGCTTCAGAAGCGCTTCGGCAGCTGCCATACCGCTTTCGAAATCAAAGGTTCCCGGGCGCACCAATTCCGGTTCATAAGCGATTCCGGCCCGGTCGAGCGCGCGGCGATAGCCGAAATGGCGCTGGTCGCTCGCCATATGGTTTGGGTGACCGACAACGAAGCCGATCCGCCTGTGCCCCTGATTGATCAAGTGGGTGGTCATATCGTCCGCCGCCTGCACATCATCCATGAAAACCGAGCTTGTCAGCGCATGATTGGTGCCGGGCGAGATGCGGACGAAGCGGATGCGGCGCCGTTCCAGCTCGGCCAATGCGGCAGGAGCATCAGTCACCGGCGACGACAAAATCACCCCGTCGACATGGGTCTCATCGATCAAGCCGCCTATTTCCAGTGCCAGTGTCGGCGAGTCGATATCAACCGGCTGGGCGAGCATCCGTACACCCTCTTCGCGGCACCGGTTCCACACGCCCTCTTGCACGGCATGGATATAATAGGGGCTGTGATTGTCATAGATCAGTGCGATCTGGAACGAGCGTGAACCGGCGAGCGTGCGTGCCGCGAGGCTCGGGCTGAAGTTGAGCGCGGTGACCGCTTCTTCCACCTTGCGGCGGGTTATGTCGCTGACATATTTTTCCTTGTTGAGGACGCGCGACACCGTCTTGATCGAAACACCCGCAATTCGGGAAACATCCTTGATCGTTACGCGCATGGCATTTGGGTAACAGTCGGGCGAAAATCTGCAAGCGTCGAATCTGCCCTCTTGCCAAGCTGTCTATATTTTGTGACAAGGCTGTCATAGACACCGTTGTCAGACGGGATGGAGAGGAAATTTGACACAAACGGTTCGCTACGGCCTTGTCGGCTCTGGCATGATGGGTGTGGAGCATATCCAGAATCTGGCGATTACGCCGGGGGCCGTTGTCACGGCATTGGCCGATCCGACCGAAGGCTCGCTGGGCTGGGCCAAAAATTCGCTGGGCGCTGCGGCGGATGACGTGCAGACCTTTTCAAGCTCGGCGGAGCTGGCAGCTTCTGGTCTGTGCGATGCGGTCATCGTCGCCAGCCCAAATTACACCCATCGTGACGTCCTCGTGCCGCTGTTCGATGCCGGATTGCACATTTTGTGCGAAAAGCCGCTCGCCACAAAGATCGAGGACGCCCGATGGATTGTCGAGCGTGCAGCGCAATCGCCGGGCGTTTTCTGGACCGCGATGGAATATCGCTACATGCCACCTGCTGCCGAATTCATCCGGCAGGTGCATGCTGGCCGCACCGGCAGACTTCAGATGCTGTCTATCCGCGAACACCGCTTTCCCTTCCTGCCCAAGGTTGCCGACTGGAACCGTTTTGCGGAGAACACCGGCGGCACGATGGTCGAAAAATGCTGCCACTTTTTCGATTTGATGCGATTAATCACACAGTCAGAGGCGGTGCGCGTCTATTGTTCGGGCGCGATGGACGTGAACCATCTCGACGAAAGCTATGATGGCCGCCGCCCTGACATCATCGACAACAGCTACACCACGGTTGATTTCGCCTCAAAAGACGGAAATGGGGGCGTGCGCGCGATGCTTGATCTTTCGATGTTTGCCGACGGCGCCGAAAATCAGGAAGAAATCACCGCTGTGGGCGACAAGGCTCGGCTCGATTGTCTGATCCCCGACGGAACTCTGGTTTATTCACCGCGTGTCGGCTTTCGCCAACCCAAGGCGGTTGAGCGCAGCCATGTGGCCGTCGATGAAACCGCGCTCAAGGCAGGCAGCCATCACGGCTCGACCTATTACGAGCATCAGAGATTCAATGCCGCCGTGCGCGGAGAAGGCCCGGTCGAAGTGACCGCCGAAGACGGCATGCGCGCCGTCGCCATAGGCATGGCCGCAGAGATCAGCGCGCGCGAGAAGCGTGTCGTGGAAATGAGCGAATTGGGATTTTGAACGCCCGGTAACAGGGCGAATTAGGAGGACGTGGACATGAAGACATTATTATTGGCCAGCAGCGCGCTCGCGCTGATCGCAACATCCGCCCCCGCTTTTGCGCAAGAGGCAGAAGACGAAGGCGGCAAGGGTGCAGAAATCATCGTCACCGCGCAGAAGCGTGAGGAAAATCTGCAAGAGGTTCCGCTCGCAATCTCTGTCATCGGCGGTGATGCGATTGCCAATTCGGGCTCAGTAACGCTCGAAAATGCCCAATATCTGGTCCCCAGCCTGAACTTCCGCAAATCGGGCACGACGCTGAACCAAGCGCTGTTCCTGCGCGGCGTCGGCACAATCAACTTCTCGATTGCTGCCGAACCTTCGGTTGCCGCCGTTCTTGACGGCGTAGTTCTCAGCCGCGCAGGCGAAGGCTTTACCGATTTGGCCGATGTCGAGCGTATCGAAGTATTACGTGGGCCGCAGGGCACATTGTTCGGGAAGAATGCATCAGCCGGCGTGGTCTCGATTGTAACCAAACGACCCACAAACGACTTTGAAGGCACCGTCGAAGCATCCTACTTCACCAAGGAAGAATATCGCGGTCGTGCGACGATCAACCTGCCACTGGGTGAAAATATCCGTTCGCGGTTCACCGGCTATTATAGCGAATATGATGGCAACATCCAGAACATCACGCTGAATCGCAAGGTCAACGGCTATAAGCATTATGGCTTTCGTGGCGCTATCGAAGCTGATTTAGGCGATACGGTAACACTGCTGCTGCGCGGTGACTGGCGGAAGGCTAAGGATGATTGTTGCGCCGAAATCATCGGAACGACGCCGACAAACTCTGCCGCCACCGCGCTTGTAGCCACCGGAATTGCTGGCGACCGTACCCGCCGCGTCGCGCAAAATCTGATGACCGCTACAAATGAAGAAAGCTGGGGCGTATCGCTGCAAGCAGATATCGAACTGGGCGAGCATGTGCTGACGTCAATCACCAGCTATCGCGGCTGGGATAATCAGGAAATCCGTGACGGTGACTGGCTCGACCGCCCCTATGTCGGTTTGAACCAATTGCATGACGATGGCCCGCAGACCTCGAACACCTTGTCGCAGGAACTACGCATCGCATCGCCGACCGGCAACTTTCTCGAATATGTGCTCGGAGCCTATTATTCGAAGGCAGAATCTGACCGGACTTTCGCGCGTTCGGTTGTCACCTGTTCGGCCTCGACCCTCCCCGCAGTAGCCCCGGGTCTGACGCCATGCTCGACCGCGCCGGGTGTTTCGACGATCACAACGCCCTACGGCATCGCCGACTTTGGTTCGGTCTTCAAGAATTTCGCGGTGTTCGGGCAGGCGACGCTCAACATTTCGGATGACCTGCGCTTCATTGGCGGTCTGCGCTGGACGCAGGACAAGTTGAACATCTATCACATCCGTCGCACGACCTTGTCGGGTCCGGGCGTAGGTGCAAGCTTCGACTCAGGTGTTTACAATAATGGTGCTTTGGTCCCCTCGCCGGGGACCGGCTTCCTCGCCGGCGCGCCTAACGGCATTCCGTTCACCGCCAATACGAAGAATGACAATTTCTCCGGCAAGGCCGCCGTTCAGGTTGACCTGACCGACGACAATATGGCTTATCTGAGCTATACCCGCGGCTATAAGGGCCCCGCCTATAATGTGTTTTACAATATGGCGACGGTGCACACCAATGTGATCGAACCCGAAACGGTGAACGCGTTTGAAGCTGGCCTGAAGAACAGCTTCCTTGACGGAGCCTTGATCGTCAATCTGGCGGCTTATTATGCGAAGTATAAAAATTATCAGGCCAACAGCCCAGACTTTGTCAACGGCGTTCGCACCACTCGCCTGATCAACGCAGGCTCGGTTTCCACGCAGGGCTTTGAGCTTGAACTTGTTGCCACACCAGCCGACAATTTCTCGGTCAATGCAGGGCTTGCCTATAACAAAGCGAAAGTCGAACAGTTCCGCCTTCCTCCTGGAGCAAACGCCGCTGACCTGATCCCTTCAGGCACGCCACTGGCCAATGCACCCGAGTGGAAATTCGCGACTGGTTTTGACTGGACCATCGAAGCCGGTGGTTTCGCCAATGTTGAACTGAATGGCCAGCTGGCGATGCAATCCGACCAGATCTACGAACTGTCCCCCAGCGCTGCTGTGCGTCGTGGTTCGACCGTAGATGGTTATGCGATCGTCGATCTGTCTGCTGCTCTGGTCGATCAGAATGACGGCTGGCGCGTCGCGCTTCAGGTGAAGAACCTGTTCGACAAGAGCTTTGCCTCGTCGATCGTCTCGGGCGGACCAGGTGGCGCATTCCGCTACATCATCCCGCGCGAGGCCGACCGTTATTTCGGCATCACCGCCCGCGTGAATTTCGGCGGGAATTGAGCCCGATCGGGTCGCAGCATGAATATGGGCCGGGCGGTAATTCCCGGCCCATATTGCTTTCAGGCCTGCAAAATAGCTGTAAACATGTAAGCCGGATCGGGGAGAGAAGCGCATGAAAGTCATCACGCCACAATTGCGCTGGACCCTGTTCGGGCTGCTCTGTGTCGCGGGCATCTTCAACGCGATGGACCGACCGATCATCGCGATATTGAAGCCCGATATGTCGGCCGATTTTGGCTGGACCGACGAGGATTTCGGCAATCTCGCTTTCGTCACCCAGATGGCGGCGGCCTTCTCTTTCCTGTTTACCGGCTGGCTGGTCGACAAACTCGGCGTGTGGCGCTCGATGATTGCGGGAGTCACAACCTGGAGTATTGCCGCAATGGCGCATGGCTGGGCTATGGCGGCGTGGCAGGTCGTTGGCGCGCGCATCGGGCTGGGCGCCACCGAAGCGGTGCAGACGCCGCTGACAATCAAGACCGTCGCCACACTCTTCCCGCCCGACAAGCGCAGTTTCGCATTTGGCGTCGGCACCGCGATTGCCGGACTCGGCACGATCAGCATGCCCTTTTTCATCCCAGTGATGGCTGCAACCATGGGTTGGCGCGGGGCGCTGGTCTTTGGCGGGATCGCAGGCTTTATCACGCTCGCGCTCTGGCTGTGGTTTGCGCGCGGCATCAGCTTTGACGACAAGGCCGAGGATGAAAAACTCGATTTCTCCGACGATGGCGCGCCTTATGGCCCGATCCTCACTGACCGCCGCACTTGGGCTATCGTGATCGCGAAGGCGCTCTCCGACGCGACCTGGTGGCTGATGGGCTTCTGGCTGCCCGATTTCTACCGCAAAACCTATGGCCTCAGTTCCGAAGAACTGGCGATACCGCTCGCCATAGCCTTTCTGGGTTCCGGTGCAGGCGCGCTGTTTGCGGGCTGGATCTCGACCCGGTTGCTTGAAAAGGGCTGGAGCGTCAACCGGGTGCGCAAGTCTGTCATGCTGGTCTCGGCGCTGATCGTCACCCCGCTGCCCTTCGTGTTGCAGCTCGACAGCTTCTGGCCAGTCGCGATCATGATGGGCGTGGTGATGGCGGGGCATCAGGGTTTCTCGCTGTCTATCTTCTCGACAATTACCGATATCGTGCCTCGGTCAAAAGTCGGCCGCGTGACGGCCTTTGGCGCTTTCATGGGCAATATGGGCGGGGCACTGATCCAGCTTGTCACGGGAATGGTGCTGACTGCGGGGCTCGGCTTCACACCCCTGTTCATCTTCGCCGCCATGTCCTATCTGTTGGCGCTCGCATGGCTACATACGCTGTTACCGGAAATCCGGCGCAGTTGAATCTGGACGAAAGATGACCGAACCCAACCCGTTCGACCAACAGCCCCCACAGAGACCGCGCCCCAATTGGGATGCGATACCCTATGGCGGGGATCTTTTCGGCGAAATGCATCTTGCCGAACAGGGCCAGCCTTCGGATGAGCCACCCGTCAAGGATTCGCTCTTCCCGGGGCTTGCCATTTGCGGGGTGGCAGCGGCGGCGGCGGCGTGGCTTTCGGAGCATTATCATTTCCCGATCATCCTGCTCGGACTGCTGGTTGGCCTGTCGTTGAGCTTCATCGCCCGCGACATACGGACGCATAAGGGCCTCGATTTCGCCTCGCGCACCTGCCTGCGCTGGGGCATTGTGATCCTCGGTTTTCAGGTCACCTTCATGCAAATCGGCGCGCTGGGCATCGTTCCCTTTCTGGCGCTGGTCGTGGTGATGGGCCTCACCTTGTTTGCCGGTATCGCCAGCGCACGCCTGTTCGGCCAATCGAGCTATGCCGGCTTGCTGGCGGGTGGCGCAACGGCGATTTGCGGGGCCAGTGCCGCGCTCGCGCTCTACGGCGTGATTGGCAAAGACCGGCTGTCGCAAGCGCAATTTGCGCTGACGCTGGTTGGCATATCGCTGGCGAGCGCGCTCGCCATGTCGGTCTATCCGATCCTTGCCTCCTATTTCGCCCTGAGCGATCAACAGGCGGGCTTCCTCATCGGCGCCTCGATCCATGATGTCGCGCAGGCAATTGGCGGCGGCTATGCCTTTTCCGATCCGGCGGGCAGCTATGCGACCATTGTTAAACTGGCGCGCGTCGCGCTGCTTGCCCCGATTGTGGCGCTGGTTACATTGGCCATCGGATCGGCTGGAGCACCTGCCGGACAGGCGAAGTGGCGTCGTCTGGCTTTGCCCTGGTTCATCACGGCATTTCTGGCGACTGTGGCGCTCAACTCGCTGATTGCCATTCCACCCACAGTTGCCGAATATGCGCTTTCTGCCTCAAAGGGCCTGTTATTGCTCGCGGTCACAGCTACCGCTATGCGCAGCCGGATGGACCTGCTGCTCGACATGGGTTGGCGGGCGACCATGCCGGTGCTGAGCGCAACTCTGATCAGCTTCCTGTCAGCTTTGGCCTTTGTGCTGATCTTTATGTAAGCCCTGCCGCGCGATTGACTCACGACGCGCGGCACTGCAACCCGGTGGCAGAATCCCCCGGCACGCAAGGAACCCAAGGCCATGTCCGATATCATTCTCCACCAATATGATAGCTCGCCCTTCTCTGAAAAGGTGCGCATCTGCCTTGGGATAAAAGGTCTTTCGTGGGCGGCGGTGGATCAGCCTGTGATCATGCCCAAGCCCGATCTGGTCCCGCTCACCGGTGGCTATCGCCGCATCCCCGTGCTGCAACTCGGTGCCGATATCTATTGCGACAGCGCGCTGATCGTGCGGGAATTGGATCGCCGGTTTCCCGAACCCTCACTTTTCCCGGGCGGCAATCGGGGCACGGCGAATGCTTTTGAAATCTGGGCCGACAAGACGCTGTTCCAGTCTGCCGTGCTGGCGATTTTCGGCACCTTGGGCGATGGCGTCGACCCGGCCTTCATCAAGGACCGCGAGGCATTGAGCGGCCAGCCGTTCAATGTCGCCGCAATGAAGGCGCTTTCCCCCTTTGCGCTCACCCAGATCAAGGCGCAGGCCGCGTTGCTTGCCGAACAATTGACCGACGGGCGGGATTTCCTCGAAGGAGCAAAGCCGGGGCTGGCCGATGCGGCGGCCTATTATAATTTCTGGTTCATCCGCACCTTCTGCCCCGGGCTGATTGATCGCCTTCCCGATGTGCCTTTTCTGGATGGCTGGTATGATCGCGTCGGCGCCATCGGCCACGGCGCCCGTTCGGCAATGTCGCCTTCGGATGCACTTGCGGCGGCAAAGGCAGCCAATCCCATCGCACTCGACACACTGCCGGGTGATGCGCCGATGATCGGCAAGCGAGTCACGCTGGCGGCTGCAGATTATGGGCGCGATCCGATTGCAGGGATATTTGCCGGCTCGACACATTACAGCCTGTCGGTTGTGCGCGACGAAGCCGAACTCGGCGCAATCGCGGTGCATGTGCCAAGGCTGGGCTATTCGATTACGGTCGTTTGACCGGGCAAGATATGCAGGAAAATGGTGCCGCTTAGGTGATTCGAACACCTGACCCCATCATTACGAATGATGTGCTCTACCGACTGAGCTAAAGCGGCGACGGGCGGGCGATTACCAGTGTGTGGCGCGTAAGACAAGCCCCGCGCTGCGCAATCGACCAGCGCCCTTCAATTACTTGCCGGTCCAGTTGCCGGGGCGCTTTTCGATAAAGGCGGCCATGCCTTCCTTCTGGTCTTCGCTGCCGAACAGGCCGTGGAACAGGCGGCGTTCGAACACGACGCCCTGTTGCAGCGTAGTTTCAAAGGCGGCGTTGACCATTTCCTTGGCGGCGATGGCAGCGAGCGGCGCCATGCCCGCGATGGCTTCGGCAGACTTCAGTGCTTCAACGACTAGGTCCGCTGCGGGAACAACGCGCGCCACAAGCCCAGCGCTTTCGGCTTCAACGGCGTCCATGTTCCGTCCGGTCAGGCACATTTCCATAGCTTTCGCCTTGCCCACCGCACGGGTAAGCCGCTGCGATCCGCCCATTCCGGGGGTGACCGCAAGCTTGATTTCGGGCTGACCGAATTTGGCACTATCCGCCGCAATGATGAAGTCGGCCATCATCGCGAGCTCGCATCCGCCGCCCAAGGCCCAGCCAGAAACCGCTGCGATCCACGGCTTGCGCGTCGCGGTGACGCGATCATAGCCTGCGAAGAAGTTGCTGCCATACATGTCGGCGAACGACTGGCTCGACATTTCCTTGATGTCCGCGCCTGCCGCAAAGGCCTTTTCGCTGCCGGTCAGCACGGCGCAACGCTGGCTGTCATCGGCGTCGAATTTGGCGAAGGCGTCGGTCAGGTCGGCCAGCACCTGACTGTTGAGCGCGTTCAGCGCCTGCGGGCGGTTGAGCGTGATCAGGGTGACTGCACCCTTTTGTTCAACCAGGATGGTTTCGTAACTCATAGCGGTTTCCATTCTTCCTGTGTCGGCAAGGACGCAAAAATGGCGTCGAGCAGTTCGTCGCTCACGCCCTCTGCCGTTGCCGGATTCCAATTGGGGTCATTGTCCTTGTCGACGATCACCGCGCGCACGCCCTCGGCAAAATCGGGGCGGACCAGCACGCGGCTACCGATGCGATACTCCATCGCCATATTGTCGGCGAAGTCGCCAAGGCCCGCGCTCATCGCCAGTTGGCGCAGCGCGACCTTGCAGGTTTGCGGGGATTTGGTGCGCAGCGTGGCAAGTTCCTTCATCGCCCAGTCGCTGTCATCCGCCTCCAAACTCGCCAATATGTCTTCGTAGCGGTCGGAGGCGAAGTGGCGGTTGATGTCGAACAGATTGCCGACGATCCGCGCTTCAGGGGCCTTTGCCGCCAGCGTACCCAATATGCCGTCGATACGCTCGACATCCTCGGTCGCAATCCGTGCCTTGGCTTCGGCCAGTGACTCGCTGGAAAGATAATGGGTGGCTAATCCAAGCTCGAGGCATTCTGCGCCATCAAGCCGCGCACCGGTGAGCGCAAGGAACTGCCCGACGCGGCCCTCAAGCCGGGAGAGATACCATCCGCCACCCACATCGGGAAACAGACCGATGCCGGTTTCGGGCATGGCGAAGCGCGTGTTCTCGGTCGCAATGCGGAACCGAGCAGGCTGGCTGATGCCCACGCCGCCGCCCATGGTGATGCCGTCCATGAAGACGACCACCGGCTTCGGATATGTGAACAGCAAATGGTTCAATTGATATTCGTCGTGGAAGAACTTGCGACCACTCTCGCCATTGTCGTTGAGCGCTGAATTGCGCAGGAAGGCGATGTCGCCGCCTGCGCAAAAGCCGCGCCCTTCGGCATGGTCGATGATGACGCATTTGGCTCCGTCGTCATCCTTCCACTTCAGCAATGCTTCGGTCATGGCATGTACCATGTCCAGCGTCAGCGCATGGATCGCACCGGGCCGGTTGAGGCTGATTATGCCCGCATGCCCTTCGATTCGAGTCAGGATATCGTCTGTCATCGCCGCCCCTATGCCGATGCCCGTGGCCTGAGTCGAGTGTCTGGCGTCAGGGTTTCGGGATCAGTTGAAAACCCAGCGCCTGGATTTGCGGGGTTGGCGTGGGTGCCAGCAGCACATTGCCCTCCACGACACCTCCGGCGCACGTCCAGCTGAAGCGTCCGGACAGCAGGCTAGAGGCGATGATCGCCGGGCTGTCGTCACACGCGCCGCTTTTGGTTGAGAGTTCGATAAGATGTTTGCGCCAATTGGCATCGCTGCGGTCCATCGCGAAATTCATCGCGAGATACTTACCCTCGCCCTCTACCCCGCCAGCCTTCCAGATACGTCGTGCAGCGGCATAGCCAGTGTCGAGCGCTGGGGTGGATGCAAGGGCGCGCGGAGCGATGAATCCGGCCTTGAGCAAAGCCGTCGCGGCATCCCAGACCGGTGCGCTGGGCCCTGCATAGGTGCGGTTGGTCAGCGCAAACACACCGACGCCCGCTTCGGGAAGCAGCAGCATATGGCTGCCATAGCCGGGGAAGCCGCCGCCGTGGAACAACACATTGCCGAGGATGCAATCATTGGCCTGCACCAGCCCCGCGCCGTAAATAGCGGACAGACGGCAATTGTCGCCCTCCTTGCCCGGGCGACGGCGGCTGTGGAGTATCCCGCCGCCATATTGCATCGCGCGAATCGTCTTGGCGCTTTGCGGTGCGCCGTCTCTGGCGGGCCATGCCGACAGCAGATAGCCGATCCATTTGGCGTAATCCGTGCCGGTGGTGACCAGCCCGCCCATCGCCCCGAACGCCCCGTGCGGCATCACCGGCTCGCGCGACCATTCATCATTTTCCCAGCGATAGCCCATGGCGAGTTTGTCTGGCGGCACATCGCGCACTTCATAGCGGCTAGACGCCATGCCGAGCGGCTTCAGCACCGTTGCTTCGACGCGCTTGGCATAATCCTGTTTCGACACATTGCTGACGATGCGGCCGAGCAACGCGAAACCTAAATTGGAATATTCATAGCGCGTGCCAGGCGTGGTTGAAAACGGCACGCCGGCTTTCAGCATTTTGGTGAATTCCGCCTCAGGCAAAGGTTGTTGCCGGTCACCCCAGGGATCATCGGTCACGAACCCGGCTGTGTGGTGCAGCAGGTCGCCGACAGTGATACCCTTTGCCCAGCCCTTGGTTTCGGGCACATATTGGCTCACCGGATCGTCGAGGCGCAACTTGCCCTCGTCACGCAGCTTGAGGATCGAATAGCCGGTAAAGGCTTTGGTCATGCTCGCGATGCGGAAAGCGGTGTCGGGCGTGACTGGCGCCTTGTCTTCGACGGTCTGCACCCCCATCGCTTTTACATGAACGAGCTTGCCGTCCTTGACCACGCCCCAGACAAGGCCAGGCACATGCGCCTCGGCCATCCATTTGGCAAAATCGGCATCGAGTGCTGGGAAAGCGGGTGTCTGACTATGGGCTGGCGTGGCGGCAGCGGCTGTTAACGGAGCCGCAATAGCGGCCAGTGCCAGCAGGGCGGCATATTTGGCAAATCTGTTCATGGGGTGCACGCTAACCGTCCTGCGCTGCGGGTCAAGCGCGGCGCTTTCCGGTTGCCCGCGTGCCGGGCAAGACATAGGTGATTGGCCAAAGGAGTTTGCCCATGTCATCCGATACCGCCCGCCGTGCCGTCGTCCGCGCCTTTGGTGGCCCCGAAGCCATCGAATTCGAAGATGTCGTGCTGCCGCCCCCGGGGCAAGGCGAAGTGCGGATGCGCAGCACGGCAATCGGGCTGAACTTCATCGACACTTATCACCGCAGCGGCCTGTATCCGATCGAGCTTCCCAGCGGCCTGGGGGTGGAGGCGGCCGGCGTGGTTGAAGCCGTCGGTGAAGGAGTGAGCGATTTTGCAGCGGGTGACCGGGTCTGCACTTTCGGCCCCCAACGCGGGGCCTATGCAACTGCCCGCAATATTGCGGCCTCGGCCTTGCTAAAGACACCCGAGAGCATTTCAGATGAACTGGCCGCCGCCGCGCTTCTCAAAGGCTGCACCGTCGAATTTCTGGTCGAACGTTGCGCGCAGGTGCAGCCGGGTGAGCATGTGCTGGTGCACGCGGCGGCAGGCGGGGTCGGGCTGATGCTGGTGCAATGGCTGAAGGCGGTTGGCGCGCATGTAATCGGCACGGTTAGCTCAGAGGAAAAGGCTGTGCTCGCCAGACAGGCCGGGGCCGATCATGTCATCCTCTATGGCAACGAAGCGGTAGCCCCCAAGGTGCGCGAACTGACTGGCGGAAAGGGTGTGCGCGTGTCTTTCGACGGCGTGGGCAAAGATACATGGGCGGCCTCGCTCGATTCGGTCGCGCGGCGCGGGCTGATCGTCAGCTACGGCAATGCCAGCGGCCCGGTGACGGGCGTTGCTTTGGGGCAATTGGCGGCGAAGGGTTCGTTGTTTGTGACACGTCCCGGCCTCTACGACTATTATCGCAACCCCGGCGAGCGTGCCGCTGGTAGCGCGCGGATGCTCGAAATGTTGGATAAGGGCGCCATCTCGGTTTCGGTCGGGCAGCGTCACCCATTGTCAAACATCGTGCAGGCGCACACCGACCTCGAAGCGCGCAAGACTGTTGGATCGACTATCCTGCTGCCCTGATTGCGGACCAGCGTTTACATAGGTCAGCTGTTCACGGGAACCAAAGTCTCTCTCAGCTCGCGCCGCAGGAATTTCCCACTGGCATTGCGCGGCAATGGCACGTCAACGAAAAAGACGAAACGCGGCAATTTGTGCTTCGCGATATGCTTCGCCATCTCCTCGCGCAGGCTATCCGCATCGAGCGTTTCGCCCTCTTTCAGGAAGATCGCTGCCGCTACTTCCTCACCCAGCCGGTCGTCGGGAACGCCGAAAACGCTACACTCTGCAACCGCCGGGTGGCGATAGATGGCGGCCTCAACTTCGACGCAATAAACATTCTCGCCACCGCGCAGCACCATGTCTTTCTTGCGGTCGACGATATAGATGAAGCCATCCTCATCCATCCGCGCGATATCTCCGGTGTGCAACCAGCCATCGGTGATCGATTCGGCAGTCGCATCGGGGCGATTGATATAGCCCTTGATCACGGCGGCGCCGCGCACCCACAATTCGCCGGTCTCGCCGAGCGGCACTTCATTGCCATCATCGTCGACGCATTTCGCCTCATAGACCGGCATCGCGGGGCCCGCGCTATCCGGCCGGTCGACATAGAAATCGCCGCCGAGCGAGGTGATGATACCGCAGGTTTCGGTCATGCCATAGCCGGTGGTCGGTCGTGCGGTTTCCACTGCTTCGTCGATTTTCAAAACCTGGTCAGGCGGAACCTGCGCCCCGCCACCCGACAAGGCGAGCAGGCTGGAGGTGTCGGTATCGGGGAAATCAGGGTGGTTGATCAGTTCGCGCGCCATGATCGGCACGCCGCTCATGCCCGTCACCCGCTCGCGTTCGATGATCTTTAGTGCGTCGCCTGCATCCCAGCGATACATCAGCACTAACGCCCCGCCGGCAGCGGTTACGCCATAGGCCGCGCAATTATTCGCCGTAACGTGGAAGAGTGGCGTCGTCACCAAAGTCACAGGGACGGGCGGTGTTGCCGGAGGTGCTACGCCGGTCGCCCGTTCGACTGCAAGCGTTGAAGATGACGCTGCGTAGAGCATGTTGAACAGATTGGCGACGCAGCCACGGTGAGTCAGCTGCGCGCCTTTGGGAAAACCGGTGGTGCCAGAGGTGTAGAAAATGCAGGCATCCGATTCAGGATCGACGGTGACAGCGGGCATCTCGCCGCCATGCGCGATCACTTCGGACCAGGGCGTGATATCCGGCACCGCTTCATCGAGCCGCACGCCGACCAGTTTCACGCTTCCAGCGATTTCGGGCTTTTCGCGAAAACGCAGCAGTCTTTCTGCATCAAGGAAGAGGATCTTGGGTTCCGAATCCTTGAGCGCAAAAGCCATTTCTTCGGTCGTCCACCAGGCGTTCATGCCAACAGCGGTGACGCCGCTTGCAACACAGGCCCAATAGATCAGCATCCATTCGGGATAGTTGCGCATCGCGATTGCCACGCGATCGCCCGGCTGAACGCCTTGCGCTGCCATCCATGCGGCGATTGCATTCACCTGAGCATGCGCCTCGGCATAGGTCATCCGCTCGTCTTGGTAGATGAGGTAGGGGCGCTCGGCGAACAGCACCGTCGGCAGCCATACTTCGCGGACGCTGGGCGGGGCATTTTTGTAGGTGCGGATGCGGTTGCCTAGGATATCGGCTTCGATGATTTCAAAGGGCCCGCCTGGGCCCGTCAACTCATCGCGCGCCTGGCGCAGCTCGGAATAATACATGCCTCTCCTCACATTCTTCTTGAGGGAAAGGCATAAAGGCGAACGCAGCGAGCGCAAGCCCCATTTAATCGCGTGATTAATCAGAAGTCGACGGCGATGCCTTTATGCTCCCAATCGCCATAACGCACTGGATCAGGCCGCTCCTCGTCGGGTAGCGGCTTATGCTCGACGGCTTTGGGCTCCGGAACAGGCGGGTTTTTCGAAAGATAGGCTGGTGGTTTTACATGCGGCGGGCGCTTGCCCATGACGGGGCTCCTGAAGACATTCTTGAAAGCGGGTCTGCGTCCTCCCACATTGGGCTTCATACGGAGGATATCAAGATGAATATGCTCAAGACGACAATGTTGCTCGCGGCGCTCACCGCGCTGTTCATGGCGCTGGGCTATACGCTCGGCGGCTCGGGCGGGGCCATGATATCGCTGCTAGTCGCGGCGGGGATGAACCTGTTCACCTTTTGGAACGCCGACAAGATTGTCCTCAAAATGCACAATGCGCGCGAGGTTGATGCGCAGAGCGAGCCAAATTTTTACGGGCTGGTCGCCAATCTGGCACGCCGTGCCAATATGCCGATGCCGCGCGTTTATATTGTCGATAATCCCAACCCCAATGCCTTTGCGACCGGTCGAAATCCGGAAAATGCAGCTGTCGCGGCGACGACCGGCCTGCTGTCGATGCTCAGCCGCGACGAGGTCGAAGGCGTAATGGCGCACGAACTGGCGCATGTGAAGAATCGCGACACATTGATCATGACGATGGTGGCGACGATAGCAGGGGCGCTGTCGATGCTCGCCAATTTTGGGATGTTCTTTCGCAGTGAGCGCAACGGTTTGGCGACATTGCTCGCCGTGCTGATCGCGCCCTTCGCTGCGATGATCGTGCAACTGGCGATCAGCCGCACCCGCGAATATGGCGCGGATCGAACGGGGGCGGAGATATCCGGCAAGCCGCTTGCCCTTGCCGCCGCGCTTGCAAAAATTTCGGGTGCTGCACAGGCGATCCCCAATCCGGTCAGCGAACGCAACCCGTCGGCGGCGCAGCTATACATTGTGCCGACGCATATCTCGGAGATGTTCTCGACCCACCCCGCGACCGAAAACCGCATCGCCGAACTGGAGGCATTGGCCGAGCAAATGGGTTCGGGCCCCCGCCGTAGCGCGCTCGATCCTTTGAGCCGAGGCTGAACACAAGCGGATTGTAGTCGCTCTGCCACACGACTAAGGCGCGGCAATGAACACCCGTCCTACCACCGCCACCGGCCTTGCCGCGCGCCGCACCGCGCTGCGTATGCTCGACGCTTGCCTGCGCACCGGCCAACCACTCGATCAGGCGGCGAGCGCGATGGCGAAGGGGCTTGAGCCTTCGGACCGGGCGCTATCGATTGCGATCGCGCAAGAGGTGCTGCGCTGGCTTCCCGATCTCGACCTGCTGATCGACAGCCAGACCAGACTCCCATTGGCGGATGACGCCAAGGCGCGGATGGTTTTGCGCATGGCGCTGGCGCAGATGCTGCGGCTGGGCACACCGCCGCATGCAGCGATATCGACGGCCTTGCCGCTGCTCGACAAAGGGCCAAGGCGGCTGGTGCATGGCGTTCTGGGTTCACTCTGGCGTCTGCAACCGAAATTGCCCGAGGCACCGAGCCTGACACATCAAGTGGCCGACCGCTGGAAGGCAGCATGGGGTGCCGAAATGGTTGAGGCTGCGCGGATTGCCCTGGCCGAACCGCCAGCGCTCGATCTGGTGCTGGCCGATCCCTCGCAGACCGCCAAATGGGTTGAAGAACTTGAAGGTGCCAGCCTTGCACCGGGCCATATCCGTTTGGCGCGCGGGTCGGCTATCGAGATGCTTCCGGGCTATGCCGAGGGCGCCTGGTGGGTGCAGGATCTGGCGGCGAGTTTGCCGGCGCGATTGCTGGGGCAGGGGCATCATTCAGAGATAGCTGACCTATGTGCGGCCCCCGGTGGCAAGACGATGCAGTTGGCGAGTCAGGGTTGGAATGTCACCGCGTTGGACAAATCGGCGAAGCGGATGGAGCGGCTTTCGGCTAATCTGGAGCGGACCGGGCTTACGGCGAAATCCAACATTGGCGATGTGCTGACATGGGAGCCGGAAGCGCCGTTCGACGCGGTGCTGCTCGATGCACCATGCAGCGCAACTGGCACCTTCCGGCGCCATCCCGACGTGCTCCACCGGATCGGGCCGAAGCAGGTCGCCGAACTGGTCGAGCTGCAGGCGGCGATGCTCGACAAGGCGGCGGCGATGGTCAAACCCGGCGGTACGCTGGTCTATGCCACCTGCTCGCTCGAACCCGAAGAAGGCGAGCAACAAGCCGACGCCTTCCTCGCGCGACACAGCCATTTTGCCAAAGCCAAAATCGACATCACATTGCTTCCCGAAGGCATCACGCCGACGGACGGCTATGTCCGCACACTGCCCGGCATGCTCGCCGACAAGGGCGGGCTCGACGGCTTCTTCATTGCCTACTTCACCCGCGCGCAATAAGGTCGGGCGATGCATGCGCCTACCCTCACCACCGACCGCCTGATCCTCGCGCCCATCAGCCTCGATCATTGGGAAGCCTATGCCGACGCATGGGCCGATCCGGCGATGACCGAATTTATCGGCGGCAAACCGCGCACCCGCACCGAAAGCTGGGGCAAGTTCCTCGCCGCCGCCGCGCTATGGCAGTTTATAGGCTATGGCTATTGGTCGTTCCTGGATCGCTCGACCGGAAAATTCCTTGGTAATGGCGGGCTATCCTGGTTCGAACGCGGGGTCGCCGGGCTTGAAGGCGTGCCAGAAGCAGGCTGGGCCTTCATACCCGATGCATGGGGCAAGGGGTTGGCCACCGAAGCGATGGCGGCAGTTTTAAAATGGGCGGACGAGGAACTCAAAGCCCCCGAAATTCGCTGCATCATCGATCCGGGGAATCAGGCTTCGCGCCGCGTTGCCGACAAGCTGGGTTTCCGTTTTCTACAGGTTACTGACGAAGCGATGGGCCGTATCGAGCTGTTTGCACGACAACGCGGTGGATAAATCAGTGGATTAGTTGTGTATGAAGCGGTGCTCACCTTGCCCCTGCCGCCCAGTCTCGCTAAGCGCCAGCCATGAACGCTCCCGTCCGCATTGCGCCTTCAATCCTCTCCGCCGATTTCGCGCGTCTGGGGGAAGAGGTGCGCGCGATTGACGAGGCAGGGTGCGACTGGATCCATGTCGACGTCATGGACGGCCATTTCGTCCCCAACATCACCATCGGCCCCGCTGTCGTGAAGGCACTGCGCCCGCACAGCGCAAAGCCGTTCGACGTCCATCTGATGATCTCGCCGGTCGACCAGTTTGTGAAGGATTTTGCCGACGCTGGTGCCGACATCATCTCCTTCCATCCAGAGGCAGGTCCGCACCCGCACCGCACGGTGCAGCTGATCCATTCGCTCGGCAAACAGGCAGGCATCGTGCTCAACCCGCATACCCCTGCCAAGATGCTCGACTATCTGATCGAGGATATCGACCTTGTGCTGGTGATGAGCGTCAACCCCGGCTTTGGCGGGCAAAGCTTCATTTCGAGCCAGCTGCGCAAGATCGAAGCGATTCGTAAGATGATCGAAAAAACCGGCAAGGATATCCGGCTGGAGGTTGATGGCGGCATCACCGTCGAAACCGCCCCACTCGCCATATCGGCGGGTGCGGATACGCTGGTCGCCGGAACTGCGACCTTCAAGGGCGGACCAAGCGCTTACGCTTCCAATATCGCAGCCCTGAGGGGGTAATGGCCGAAGCTGACCGCCCGGACGATAAAGCAAGTGCCAATGCGCTTGTCGTGCGTCCGGCAGGTCGTCTGGAGAATCTGGCCGCGCGTGTCTCGTTGATGCTCTACCAGCTGAGCTGGCGCACCCCGCTGCACACAATGCGGATCACCGGCAAGCTGCCGATGAAACTGCTCGCGGCACCTACCAATCCGATTCCGGGCGACGAGGCGCGCGGCACCGCGATCCGCATCGGCAAATTCCTGTTTCAGGGGATGGAGCAGTCGATCGACGCGATCGATTATGACAAGCCCACGCTTCCTCCGGCATTTGCCGATTATGTCCACCGTTTTGACTGGCTGCGCGACCTCGTCGCCACCGTCAATCGCGGCGAAGGTGCGCCGCTTGCCGCATCGATTGCAGAAAAATGGCTTGCCGCTAATGGCGACCGTCCGCGTATGCCCGCATGGCGTATCGACAATAGCGCGTGGCGCTTTCTCAACATGGCGAGTGCCGCGCCCTATCTGCTGACCAGTAGCGATCTCATCTATCGCTCCAAAATCCTCAACCATTTTGCCCGCACCGCCCGGCATCTTGACCAGTCGGCGGTCCGTGCGACCAAGCCTTTTGACAAGGTGTGCGGCTGGGCAGGCGTTGTTGCCGCCTCGCTGTTGCTCCCCGAAGGTAAGGCACGCCGGGCGATGGGCGAGCACAGCCTGGAAGCGGCTCTTCGTGACCTTGTTTTTCCCGATGGCGGTGTATTGTCGCGCGCGCCGCAGCAATTGATGGAACTGATCGCTTTGCTGTCGACATTGCGCGAGTGCTATCTGGCGCGGCAGGAGGCTGTTCCCGAATTCCTCACCGATACACTCGGTCGCAACGTTCCCGCGCTATTGGGGCTGACGCACGCCGACGGCGGGCTGGGGGCGTGGCAGGGTTGCGGCCATGTCGGCTCCGAACGGATCGAGGCCTTGGTACAAGCGAGTGGCGTGCGCGCCCGTCCGCTGCGGCAGGCGCTCGATTGGGGCTATCAGCGGGTGAGTGCAGGGCCTGCGGTGTTGCAGGTCGATGCCGGGCCACCTCCGCATGCGAAACAGGCGCTGGTTGGCTGTGCCTCCACCCTCGCCTTCGAATTCAGCTTTGGCAAACAGCGCATCGTCATCAATTGCGGCGGCGCGGGCCTTGCCGGGGCGAGCATCCCGGCGGCGCTGGCGCGCGGCCTGCGCACCACGGCGGCGCATTCGACCCTGTGCGTTGACGACAGCAATTCGACCGCGCTGCTAGTCAAAGGCCAGCTGGGTGCAGGTGTGGTCGATGTTGAGCTCGAACGGCGCGATATTGAAAAAGCGACGCGGATCGAAGCCAATCATGATGGCTATGCCCGTTCCTATGGTTTCATCCACAACCGCGTATTGATCCTGCGCTCGGACGGCCTCGAGTTGCGCGGTGAAGATACGCTGCTTCCGCACGCCAAATATAAGGGCCGCGAAGAGGTGCCCGCGCATCTGCGCTTCCATCTCGGACCCGATATCGAATTGCTGCTTGCTGACGATAAACGCAGTGTCGTCATGCGCCTTGAAGATGGCAGCAGTTGGACCTTTATGACCGCGCTCGGCACGATCGAGGTCGATGACAGTATCTGGGTGGATGAAAATGGCCGGCCAAACCCCACCCGCCAGCTCGTGATTGGTGTCAACGCGCCACGCGGAGGTATGACGATTGGCTGGGCTTTGAAATTCCTAGGATAATTAGAAAATGAGCGATGTGAAGATCAAACGGGCACTGCTTTCGGTGTCGGACAAGAGCGGGCTTGTCGAACTGGGCCATGCGCTGGCGAAGCGCGATGTCGAGCTGGTATCAACCGGCGGTACGGCAAAGACGCTGCGCGAGGCCGGTTTGAAGGTGAAGGATATTAGCGAACTAACCGGCTTTCCTGAAATGATGGACGGCCGCGTCAAGACGCTACACCCCAAGGTGCATGGCGGGCTGCTCGCGGTGCGTGACAATGCCGAGCACGCGGCTGCGATGAAGGAACATGGAATTGGCGCGATCGATCTGGTCGTGGTCAACCTCTACCCCTTTGCACAGACAGTGGCCAAGGGCGCGAGCCGCGACGAAATCATCGAGAATATCGACATTGGTGGCCCGTCAATGGTGCGCAGCGCGGCCAAGAACCACGCCTTTGTAACCATCGTCACCGACCCTGCGGACTATGACGATCTGGTTGCCGAAATGGAGGAATCGGGCGGCAAGACCAGCTATGATTTCCGCCGCAAATGCGCGGCAAAAGCCTATTCGGCGACCGCCGCCTATGACAGCATGATCAGCCAGTGGTTCGCCTTTGCCGACCAGCAGCAATTCTTCCCCGACATGCTGGCTATCAATGGCCATCGCGCCGAAGAGCTGCGCTATGGCGAAAATCCGCACCAGCGTGCCGCGCTCTATCTGCCTATTGGCCCGCACAGCAGCGGCATTGCCCAGGCCGAGCAGATTCAAGGCAAGGAACTGAGCTATAATAATTATAACGACGCCGATGCCGCGCTCGAACTTGTCAGCGAATTCCGTGATGGCCCGCCGACGGTGGTCATCGTCAAACATGCCAATCCGTGTGGCGTGGCGACCGGCGACACGCTGATCGAGGCCTATCGCGCTGCGTTGGAATGCGACAGCGTTTCGGCCTTTGGCGGGATCGTCGCGGTGAACCGTCCGCTCGATGGTGCGACCGCAGAAGCGATCACCGAGATTTTCACCGAAGTGGTGGCAGCCCCGGCAGCAGACGATGCGGCCAAAGCAGTGTTTGCGAAGAAGAAAAATCTGCGCTTGCTGCTGACCGGCGATCTGCCCGATCCGAAGCGCGGCGGCTTGATGGTCAAACCAATCACCGGCGGCCTGCTGGTGCAGTCGCGCGATAACGGCTTTGTGCCCGACAGCGACTTCAAAGTGGTGACCAAGCGCGCACCTTCGCCGCAGGAACTGGCCGATTGCCGCTTTGCCTGGACCATTGCCAAGCATGTCAAATCGAATGCGATTGTTTATGCGAAGGATGGTGCGACTGCAGGGATTGGCGCAGGCCAGATGAATCGCCGCGACAGCGCGCGCATCGCCGCAATCAAGGCGCAGGAAGCCGCTGAAACCTATGGTTGGGAGAGCCCGCGGACAGTGGGATCCGCAGTAGCCTCCGATGCCTTTTTCCCCTTTGCCGACGGTCTATTGGCGGCGGCAGAGGCAGGGGCGACGGCGGTTATCCAGCCCGGTGGTTCGATGCGCGACGACGAAGTCATCGCCGCCGCTGACGAAGCAGGGCTGGCAATGGTCTTCACCGGGATGCGGCATTTTAGGCATTGAGGCTGTTACCCCTCTCCTATTGGGAGAGGGTTGCGCAGACTTGCAAGCTTGCTTGCTAGTCGCAGCTGGGTGAGGGGATATGCCCCTTCGATAGCGCAGAACCCCTCACCAACTCCGCCTAGGCGCTAACGCGCCGAGGCTTCATATCCTCTCCCAACGGGAGAGGATTTACTTACCGCGCCCGCTTAACCGCAGTCTTGAACTTGCCCACGCCCGAAGGCTTGGGGCCGTAATTGCGCGGGCGGTCACTATCGCGGCCTTGCGAGGCAGCGCTGATCGGCGGGCCACCGCGTTTGTGGTTGGGGCGGTTGTCGGCGCGGGGCGCACGCTGATCGTCACGACGTTCGCTGCTGCGATCATCGCGGACCGGGATTTCGTCACGGCCATAACCGTCGCGGCTCATCAATGGGCTGCCGAATGCAGGGCGCGCACGACCCGAGCCTTGGCGACCACCGGGGCGGCCCTGTCCTTGACGCTCGCCGCCGGGGCGTCCGCCTGCACGACGCGGTTGTTCCTCGCGCTTGGCGACAACCGGCTTGGGCATTTCGGCGACCAGCTGGCGGAAACCTTCGGGAAGGCCTTCTTGCATCAGGCGCACCTTGGTCAGCCGCTCGATATCCTTCAGATAGCCACGCTCATCATCGCTGACAAAGCTGACCGCGATGCCATCGGCGCCGGCACGCGCGGTGCGGCCGATACGGTGGACATATTGGTCGGGCACATTGGGCAGCTCGTAATTGAACACATGACTGACGCCGGGTACGTCGATACCGCGTGCGGCGATGTCGGTGGCGACCAGCACCTTCAGATGCCCGTGGCGGAAGCCCTGCATTGCGGCGGTGCGCTGACCCTGGCTCTTGTTGCCGTGGATCGCGGCGGCCTTGATGCCCGCGCCCGCCAGATGGCGAACGACACGGTCGGCGCCATGCTTGGTGCGGGTGAAAACCAGTGCGCGCTCCACCGCCTCATCCTTGAGGCGATAGTTGAGCAGGGCCTGCTTTTCGCCTTGGGTGACGAAGGTGACGAACTGATCGACGCGTTCCGCAGTCGTCGCCGCCGGCGTCACCGAGACGCGGACGGGATTGTTGAGGAAACGGTTGCCCAGTTCGGCAATCGCCTTGGGCATGGTGGCCGAGAAAAACAGGCTCTGGCGCTTTTTGGGGAGCATCAGGTCGATACGCTTCAGCGCGTGGATGAAGCCTAGGTCCATCATCTGGTCGGCTTCGTCGAGCACAAAGATTTCGACGTCTTTCAGGCTCAGTGCGCGCTGCTCGATCAGGTCGAGCAGGCGGCCCGGCGTGGCGACGAGGATGTCGGTGCCAGCTTGCAGCTTCTTCTTCTGCGTGAAGATCGGCATGCCGCCGAACACGCAGTTGACCGTGAGGCCCAGAAACTTGCCATAGTCGCGGAACTTTTCCGCAATCTGCGCGGCGAGTTCGCGGGTCGGCGAAAGCACCAGCATCCGGCAGCCATAGGGGACGCGCGGTTTGATGTTGGTGGCGAAATGGTGGAGTGACGGCAGAGCGAAGGCCGCGGTCTTGCCGGTGCCGGTCTGCGCGATGCCGCACAGGTCGCGACCTTCCAGCAGCGGCGGGATCGCCTGCATCTGGATCGGGGTAGGGGTATCATAACCCGAAGCGGCAAGCGCTTTCAGGAGGGGTTGGGCAAGGCCCAGTTCTTCAAAAAAAGACATAATAAACTCTCAAATATGCATGATGCAGCCCGCGCAGGCCATAGGGCAGCGCGCGGCGCACAAGCGGGTTTAAGGGTAAGCGAAACGCCGACCCCTTGGAAACCACCCCGCGTGAATTGGGAAGCCTCTTGGCTGCGCGCATCTCTCGATCGACGGAGCTTTTGAACAAGCTCTCACGCTGTCGATACTGCGGCGGTTATCTCCGCTCGCCTCATGCGCTTGGCGGCCATATGGGCGCGATGCACCGAAAAAGCAAGAAAATTTCGCAGTGCAGCAATTTTCACTTTTCGAGCACGTCCAATGCGCTCTGTTAACTTTTCATTATCCAATTTCGTTCAGAGATTTCGCGTGATCGCTCAATCGCTGGAGGAAATGCGAAAATGTCGGGGCAAAAACAGGGTTTGGTGGATGTTGCTATCATCGGTGCGGGGCCTGCGGGGCTGACCGCCGCCTATCTGCTCTCCAAAAAGGGCTATAGCGTCACCGTCATCGAGAAAGACGAACGTTATGTCGGAGGTATCAGCCGCACCGTCGAGGTTGACGGCTATCGCTTCGACATTGGCGGCCACCGCTTCTTTTCGAAATCGAAAGAGGTTGTCGACCTTTGGAACGAGATCCTCCCCAATGATTTCATCCAGCGTCCGCGCATGAGCCGCATCTATTATGAAGGTAAATTCTACAGCTATCCGCTGCGCGCCTTCGAAGCCTTGTTCAACCTCGGCATCATCCGTTCGACCTTGTGCATGGCGAGCTATGTGAAGGCGAAGGCTTTCCCGAACACCAAGGTGCGCAGCTTTGAAGACTGGACAGTCAACCAGTTCGGTCACAAACTCTATTCAATCTTTTTCAAGACCTATACCGAAAAGGTATGGGGCATGCCCTGTGACGAAATGTCGGCAGACTGGGCGGCACAGCGCATTAAGGGATTGAGCCTCGGAGCCGCCGTGATCGACGGGCTGAAGCGTTCGCTCGGCCTCAATAAAAAGCCTAATGACGGCATGGAAACCAAGACCCTGCTCGAAACCTTCCGCTATCCGCGGCTCGGGCCGGGCATGATGTGGGATGCCGCACGCGATTTTGTTGTAGCCAAGGGCAATAGCGTGCTGATGGGCCACAGCTTCAAGCAACTGGCGCAGGACGCCAAGGGCAATTGGCGCCTTTCGGCGACCAAGGCTGATGGCGGCGAGACCGTCATCCAGGCCCGCCATGTCATCAGTTCGGCACCGATGCGCGAATTGTCGGCTCGTATCCACCCGCTGCCGCAGACCTCGCTCGAGGCTTCAAACCTCAAATATCGCGACTTCCTGACCGTCGCCTTGATGATCAAGTCGGACGACCTGTTCCCCGACAACTGGATCTATATCCATGACAGCAAGGTGAAGGTTGGCCGCGTACAGAATTTCCGCAGCTGGTCGCCCGAAATGGTACCCGATCCGTCGATCGCCTGTGTCGGCCTTGAATATTTCTGCTTCGAAGGCGATGGCCTCTGGTCGTCGAGCGACGCCGATCTGGTCGAGCTGGCGAAGAAGGAAATGGCGATCCTTGGTCTGTGCAACCCCGACGACGTTATCGGCGGTGCCGTTGTCCGTCAGGAAAAAGCCTATCCGGTCTATGACGACAGCTATGCCGCCAATGTCGAAGCGATGCGTTCGGAGCTGGAAGGCAAATATCCGACGCTGCATATGGTCGGCCGCAACGGCATGCACCGCTACAATAATCAGGATCATGCGATGATGACCGCGATGCTGACCGTCGAGAATATCGAGGCCGGTGCCCGCGTCTACAATATCTGGAACGTCAACGAAGACGCCGAATATCATGAGGCAGGCGACGAGGGCGAGCAGGAAAAGATCGCGGTCAAGGTGACCGAAGATCAGGCGGCTGCGCTGACCTCGGAACGCGACGTGCCGACCCGCGTAGCGCCTGCAGCTGAGGCTGAGCCCCGCAAGATCGACAAGGCGGCCTAAACTTTATGGAGCGGGCCATTGCCTCCGCAATGCAGCTTTGGCAGCGGTTCACGATAACCCGCTACCTCGTTGCCAGCATCATCGCGCTTGCCTTTGACGTGGCGCTGTTTTCCAGCCTCGTCGCGGTCAAGGTCGACCCGGCGCTGGCTTCCGCAGCGGGCTATTGCGCTGGTATCATCGTCCACTGGCTGGTCAGTGCTAATCTTGTCTTCACGGGCAAGGCGCGCGAAGGTGCGGCACTCCACATTCAGCGCGCGCTGTTTGCCGGGTCAGCGATTGCCGGATTGGGCATAACGGTGGCGACGGTTGAGTTGCTCGGCCGCACAGGCGTGCATCCTATCCCGTCAAAAGGTGCCGCCGTCGCGATCAGTTTCTTCGCGGTCTATGCACTACGTAAATGGGGGGTTTTCCGGTGACAACGCTAACGGCTCAGGCCGTCCGCCCGCCATTCTGGGGCGTCGATGAGCAATTGAAAAGCTTTGGCCATTGGCTGCTGATCTGGGTTGTGCTGGCCAATGCCGGTTTTGCCTTTTTGTGGTTCTCCGGCGCCCCTCCGCGGCATATGGATATCGTTTACACCGGTATTATCGGCCTGTTGGTGATGCGCGCGGCGTTCTGGATACGCTATGCAGCCTTTGCCGGTAGCTTGATCTATTCGACGCTGAAATTTGTTGGCGGATTGTTCAATCTCGACATTTCCTCGCTCCTCTATTCGCTGAAGTTCTTTGCCGAGATCAAGCCTGCCAACTCCTATGATTATATCGGTGCTGCCGTGGCGATCCTTGCGATCATGGCCCTTGGCTGGCGTCTGCTCAAGCGTGAGACACGATTCTCGCGGCCACTGCTGATTGCAGGGGCGGGCGGACTCTTCTTCACCTTAGCTGGCGTCGATCTGTGGATGGGCAAGGACATGCGCGGCCATTATTTCCGCGCAGCGCCCGCAGGTGCAACCTTTGACTCGGCCACCAATAGCAGCGGTTTCGTTGCCCGTGCAGACGGCAAACGACATCTGATATTGATCGTTGTCGAAGCGATGGGGTTACCGCAAGGCAATCCCGAAATGTCGAAGCTGATGTTCGCGCCGCTGCTGCAAGACAAGGCTGTGCAGGCAAAATTCGATTTCAGCCGGGGGGCGTCGCCTTATTATAACAGCACCACCGCCGGTGAAATTCGCGAACTATGTGGGCGCTGGGGCGATTATTACGACCTCGTGGATCGCAAGGATGACGCATGCATTCCGGCACAGCTGGCCGCAAAGGGCTATGACACGCTGGCGATGCACAGCTTCACACCGAAATTCTTTGCGCGTGAAAAATGGTATCCCAATGTCGGCTTTCAAAAGATGGCCTTCAAAAATGATATGGTGGCCGAAGGGTCCGAAAAATGCGGGGGCGTTTTCCCCGGTGCCTGCGATCGCGATATCCCACGGCAGATTTCAGCGCGGCTGAAATCTGCGGAAAAACCGACTTTCCTCTATTGGCTGACGCTGAATTCGCACCTGCCGGTGCCTGCGGGGCTGAACCTGAATGTCGACAATTGTGAGCGCGTCTCGCCGCTGCTGAAAAGCGACTATCCGCAGATCTGCAGGCAGTTTGCGATCTATGACGATATCTTTACGGCACTAGGCAAAGAAATTGCGGCCTCGGACTTTCCCGAGGCGGATATCCTGATCGTCGGTGACCATATGCCCCCCTATTTCGACCGGCATCATCGCACCCAGTTCGATCCGGCAAAGGTGCCTTGGTTATATCTGAAGCATAAGCCGACTGTGCAGGTCGCATCGAATTGAACCGATGAACGGCATTCTCCAAAATAACAGCAAAGAGTCTTTGCCCAAGCTGGCAGCCATCGTCTGGCTGTTGGCCGCAGCCTTCCTGATCTATTCGAGCTGGCCCAATATTGTCTCGCGATCGGGGTGGGACCCCGATGATCAGCTGCGTATGGTGCAGCTGCGTGATTTTCTAGGCGGGCAGAGCTGGTTCGATACGACCCAGTACCGGTTAAACGCGCCCGAAGGTGGACCCATGCACTGGTCGCGCCTAATCGAGCTGCCGCTTGCCATTATTATTATCATGGCAGCACCCATATTTGGCCAGGCGGGTGCAGAAATGATTGCCGGCACGGTCATACCCCTGATGTGCTTCGCTTCGATCGCTTACATTCTCGGCCGCGTTGCAATGTCTTTGGGGGGAAGGCTGGCGGGCGGGATTGCTGTGGTCATGACCATGATGTCACCGGCCATATCGATGCAACTGCGCCCTATGCGGATCGACCATCATGGCTGGCAGCTGTTTTGCGCTGCCCTTACGCTCTGGACGCTATTCTGGCCCTCCGCGCGCAAGGCCGGGATCGTTATGGGAATGGCCATGGCCGTGTGGCTGCACATATCGCTGGAAGGTGCTCCTGCAGCAGCCGCATTCTTTGCGATACTGGGCTGGCGCTGGGCCTTTAAAGGCGATGACGCACAGCGACTGGGCTGGGCAGTGCTCGCATTTACTTCCGTTTCGCTCCTTCTATTCTTTGGCACGCAAGCGGCGGGACTGTCCGCAACCAATTTTTGCGATACCATCTCACCAGCGCATATTTATGCAATCGCAGCCGCAGGCATGCTCATTGCGCCGTCCGCCCTTCTCCTGCAACTTGGCCGAATTCCACGCGTCACTATCGTTTTGGCGGCAGCTGTTACGTCAGCTGTGATCTATCTGAATGCCGCGCCCGATTGTGCGCGAGGCGCCTTTTCGACGATGGATCCGGTCGTCCGTGCATATTGGTACGATATGGTTCGCGAAGGTTTGCCGGTGTGGCATCAGAAATGGGGCACTGCCATATTGATGCTTGCTCTTCCGGTAGTCGGCCTTGCAACACTTGCAATATTGCTGATCCGGGCGGACGTCGAGCAGCGTGCCAACTACGCCATCATCGCATTTCTCAGTGTCTATACGCTTCTTCTTTCGCTGCTGGTTTTTCGTACGGTTTCAACCGCTACGCTGGTTGCAACGCCTGTTGTCGCGATCGGTGTTGCAAAACTGTTCAGCCGCTACCGAACGGAGCCCGTGGCTCTCCGCAGAATAGGGCTGGTTGCACTTATGGTGCTGATGCTAATACCGGGGCCCTATTTTTCTCAGATTTTCAAAATGCTGTCGCCGCAGACAGCCAAGAACCAGCAAGAGGTTGCGGGTGAAAAAGGCAGCGAAGCTGGGCAATGTGAGTCCAGCGAATCGGTCCGTTCTTTGGACGCGCTGAAGCAGGCGAATATCGTCGCGCCGTTCGACATCGGCCCCAAAATCCTGCTGAACACCCCCCACAGCGTTGTCGCTTCCAGCCATCACCGCAATGAAAAAGGGATGCGCGCACATATCGACATTTACCGCCTGCCGCCCGCGCAGGCGCGCGCCATCGTGCAGCGCCGCAAGGTGACCCATATTGTCGCCTGCTCTGACGAAGCCGAAATGAAAGGCTATGCGAGACGCAACCGTGAAGGGCTTTGGGCGCAACTGGCAAAGGGCAATACGCCCGATTGGCTAGAAAAAATGCCTGATATGGGTGAAGGCCTGAAGGTTTGGCGCGTCCGTTAGAGGTGCATGAAGTCGCGCTTGTAGCTACGCAGATGCGCGCCGCCGTCGACGAAGACAATCTGACCCGTCACATGCTTGGCTTTGGCCAGATAGAGCACTGCTTCTGCAATCGCTTGCGCATCGGGTAGCTGGCCCAGTGGCATTTCATCGTTGAGCCGCGCCATCTGCCCATCGTCATAATCGTCGGTTGGAATCACCAGTCCGGGGGCAACGCCGTTGACCCGTGCCCGCTTGCCAAAGGCCGCTGCGAGCGAACGCACTGAAGCGGAAAGCGCCTGCTTCGAAAGCGTGTAGCTCAGCTGATCGCCATTAGGGTTTGTGATGCGTTGATCGACAACGTGAACGATGGCGGGCTGGGCTTGCTCATTCGATGACTGCACCAGCGCGCGGCTCAGTAGCACCGGTGCAAACAGGTTCAGGCGGAAATGGGCGTCGAGCGTATCGCCGGACATGTCGTCCCAGCTATCCTGCCCGAACTGTGCGGCGTTGTTGACCAGCAGATCGGGTGTGCGACCGAAATGGGCGATGACATCAGACATCACCCGGTCCACCGCGCCGTCCGCCGAAAGGTCGGAGGGGAAATGTTTCCAGTCAGGCGCGTTGTGTTCGAGCGCCGCGGCCAGCTCCGCATCGGGCGCGCCATCGCCGTGGCTGGTCAGCGCAAGGTCGTAACCGGCATCGGCAAGCTGCGCCGCGATCACCGCGCCCAGCCGCCGCATTCCGCCGGTGACGAGCGCCAGCGGGCGTGTCACTTGCGATGCCTTGTCAGCGTGATGCCGATCGATTCGCCATCTTCCGATATCGCCAGCTTGATGATCTTGACGCTGACATTCTGGACGCGGGCATCAGCGGCGAACAGCCGGTCGATGATATGGTCCGCGACCGCCTCGATCAGCGTGAAATGCACGCCCTCGGGAAAGACCGTCGCGGCTTCCTTGATCGCCATATAGTTTTTGGATGCCGACAGCGGCGTATCGGGTGCATAGTGCGGTGCGACCTCAAGGTCGGCGCTGACCGAAATGTGCAGCGGTTGCGGCAGGTGCGTTTCCTGGCTGTAAATGCCTGTGAGCACATTGACGTGCAGGTCGTGCACTTCGAGGGTGAGCAAGTCTGTCATCTTAATCCTGTTGCGACCATCTGGCGAAGATGGCGGTCGGTAGTAATAGCCCTCTTGCTTGTTCGCGAACAGCGAGTTCGCCAAATTCGACCTTGCCCGGCAGTTCGGCAAAATGCGCCTGTAGCAGGTTGCCGAGCGCAATTGCCGACATGCGGACGGCATAGACGGTGAGGAACAAAAAGCGCGAATTGGCGTCGAGCAACTGGCGGCAATCGGCGATCAGGCCGGGCAGATCTTCCTCCAGCCGCCACACCTCACCATCCGGCCCGCGGCCATATTTGGGCGGGTCGAGCAGGATACCATCATAGCGCCGTTCGCGCCGCACCTCGCGCGCGACGAATTTGGCGGCATCGTCGACGATCCAGCGGATGGGGCGATCGGACATACCGGAGAGCGCGGCATTCTCGCGCGCCTGTGCCACCGATTTCTTTGACGCATCGACATGCACCATCTGCGCGCCTGCCGAGGAAAGCGCCAATGTGCCAACGCCGGTATAGCCAAACAGGTTCATGCAATGCGGTTCGGAAACCCCCTCAATTTCCCGACGCATCCAGCGCCAGACGGGGTCCATGTCGGGAAAGAAACCCAGATGTCGGAAGGGGGTGCAGCTTGCGGTGAAGCTGACCTCGTCATTCCATTTCAGCGGCCAGCCATCTTGCGGCACCGGCTTTTCATAATACCAGCGGCCGCCGCCATCCTCGTCCGATCCGGGGACGAATTCGCCGTCGGCCGTCCAGTCGGCCGTTGCCGGCTCCCACATCGCCTGCGGTTCGGGGCGGATGAAGCGGCGGTTGCCATAGGATTCGAGTTTGCGGCCATTGCCACTGTCGATCAGCGTGTAATCGGGCCTCGGCTCGCTGACGAGGGTGACGAATTCAGGCTTGAGCGGCATGGCCCAGCACATGGTCGCGCACCGCGACATAATCCGAGGGCAGCACGATGAAGCGCTCCTCACGGTCAAACAGATTGCCGACGCGGGTGGGAAGCGAGGGACGCATGCCCGTGGCCCGTTCGACCGCATCGGGGAATTTCGCCGGATGCGCGGTCGCCAGCGTCACCACCGGAATGTCGTCCGCGATGCCCGAATTGCGCGCGGCGTGGAGCGCGATTGCGGTGTGCGGGTCGATAATCTCGGCACATTTCTCATGCGCCCAGCGCATCGCGCCCGACATTTCGTCGGCATCGGCGCGCATGCTTTTGAACAGGCTGGCACGCCCCCGCATATCTGCGGAAAGCGCTGTTTTGCCCATCTGCTCGAACACTTTCATCCGCGACGCGGTGGTTGTCCCGTCGCGGCCTTCAAGGTCGAACAGCAGCCGTTCGAAATTGCTCGACACCTGGATATCCATCGAAGGCGCCGCAGTCGGCGTGACCGTGCCGACCGAATAGTCGCCCTTCGCCAGCGCGCGGTGGAGGATGTCGTTGACGTTGGTCGCAACGATCAACCGCTCTACGCCCAAGCCCATCTTTGCTGCGACATAGCCGGCAAAGACGTCGCCAAAATTGCCGGTGGGAACCGAGAAAGCGATTTTGCGTTCAGGCGCGCCCAGTTGCAGCGCGGCCCAGAAATAATAGACGACCTGCGCCATCAGGCGCGCCCAGTTGATCGAATTGACGGCGGACAGCGTGATCGCGCTGGTCACTTCGGCATCGCCGAACATCCGCTTCACCATCGCTTGCGCATCGTCGAAGCTGCCTTCGATGGCGATGTTATGGACATTGGGGGCGAGCACCGTCGTCATCTGCCGCCGCTGTACGTCGGAGACCCGGCCTTGCGGGTGGAGCATGAATATCTCGATATTCTCGCGTCCGGCCACCGCATGGATCGCTGCCGACCCGGTATCGCCAGAGGTTGCACCAACAATCGTCAGCGCCTTGTCACCGCCGCTCAGAAAGCGTTCGAACAAATGGCCGAGCAGTTGCAGCGCGACATCCTTGAACGCCAGCGTGGGCCCGTGGAACAGCTCGAGCAGCCATTGCTGGTTATCGAGCTGGGTCAGCGGGGTCACGGCGGCGTGCGAGAAACTGCCATAAGCTGCGGCACACAATTCGCGGAGTTCGTCTTCCGAGAGGCTGCCTGTGGTAAAGGGCGCCATCACCTTGGCGGCCAGATCGACATAGGAAAGCCCGCGCATCGCCGCAATTTCGGCTTGCGTGAATGTGGGCCATGCGCCGGGGACGTAAAGCCCGCCATCGCTTGCGAGCCCCGCCAGCGTTACCCCCGCAAAATCGAGGTTCGACGCATTTCCCCTGGTGCTGATATAATGCATGACGCGCGCGGCGTTAGCGGGTGCAGCAATCTGGCGCAAGTGCGCGCGCGATTCCTAGGGGTTTTCCTTTGGCCAAAGCGCGGGTAAGGCGCGGGCCCATGACTATCGACAAGACATTCGACCCGGCGACAATCGAAACCAAATGGTTTGAGCATTGGGAAACGAGCGGCGCCTTCCGGCCCGATCGCCCCGACGCGCAACCCTTCACCATCGTCAACCCGCCGCCGAACGTTACGGGTAGCCTGCATATCGGCCATGCGCTTGATAACACGCTGCAGGACATATTGATCCGCCATGCCCGTTTGCAGGGCAAGGATGCACTGTGGGTGGTCGGCATGGACCATGCCGGCATCGCGACCCAGATGGTGGTCGAACGCAAGCTGGAGGAGCGTCAGGACAAGCGCACCAATTACAGCCGCGACGAATTTGTCGACATCGTCTGGAAGTGGAAGGCCGAAAGCGGCGGGCAGATTACCCGCCAGTTGCGCCGCCTTGGCTGTTCGATGGACTGGGCGAATGAACAGTTCACCATGGACCCGCATTTCAACCGCGCGGTGCTTAAGGTCTTTGTCGACCTCTATAACCAGGGGCTGATCTATCGCGACAAGCGATTGGTCAATTGGGACCCGAAGTTGAAAACCGCGATTTCGGATCTTGAGGTCGAAACCCGCGAAGTGAAGGGCCATTTCTGGCACTTCCGCTATCCGCTGGCGGATGGGGTCAAGCTCGACAATGGCGCTGACCATATCGTTGTCGCCACCACCCGCCCCGAAACGATGCTTGCCGATATGGCGGTCGCCGTGAATGCCGATGATCCGCGCTACAAAAGCGTGATTGGCAAATTTGTCGAGCTGCCGATTACCGGCCGCCGTGTGCCGATCGTCGCCGATGAACATGCCGATCCCGAACTGGGCTCGGGCGCAGTGAAGATCACGCCGGGGCATGATTTCAACGACTTTGAAGTTGGAAAGCGTGCAGGGATAAAGCCCGGCGAGATGCTCAACATGTTCGATGCAGAGGCGCGCGTGGTGCAGACCGCAGACGATCTGATTCCGGCTGATTTTGTCGGCATGGACCGTTTCGATGCGCGCGCAGCGGTGGTCGAAAAGATGAAGGCGCTGGGCCGTCTCGTTCCGCATATCGTCAAATCGGCGGATGGCGAGGAAACCGAACTCGATGCCGAACCGCGCAACATCCAGACACCCTTTGGCGATCGCGGCGGCGTGGTGATCGAACCCTGGCTGACCGACCAATGGTATGTCGATGCAGAGACACTGGCACAGCCGCCGATACAGGCAGTGCGTTCGGGCGCGATCGAAATCGTCCCCAAAAGCTGGGAGAAGACCTTCTTCAACTGGATGGAGAATATACAGCCCTGGTGCGTTTCGCGCCAGCTTTGGTGGGGGCACCGGATTCCGGCTTGGTACGACGCCGATGGCAAGGTCTATGTCGCCGAAGACGAAGCGGCTGCTCAGGTGCTGGCGGGCGAAGGCGTTGCGCTGACGCAGGACAATGACGTTCTCGACACCTGGTTCTCCTCTGCACTCTGGCCCTTCGCAACCTTGGGTTGGCCGGATGAAAACCCCTCTCCCCTTGCGGGAGAGGGTGGCGAGCGCAGCGAGCCGGGAGAGGAAGTGCCTGATTTCACCCCCTCTCCTTCCGCCGCTGGCGCGGCTCCCCCCTCTCCCGCAAGGGGAGAGGGATTATTGGCCCGCCATTACCCCAATGACGTGCTGATTTCAGGTTTTGACATCCTTTTCTTCTGGGATGCGCGCATGGCGATGCAGGGGATGCACTTCATGAAAGAGGTGCCGTGGAAGACGCTCTATCTGCACGGGTTGGTGCGCGCCGCGGACGGGCAGAAAATGTCCAAATCCAAGGGCAATGTCGTCGATCCGCTCATCCTGATGGACAAATATGGTGCCGATGCGCTGCGCTTCTTCATGGCGGCGATGGAAAGCCAGGGCCGCGACGTGAAGATGGATGAACGTCGCGTCGAAGGCTATCGCAACTTTGCGACCAAGCTGTGGAATGCCGCGCGTTTCTGCCAGTCAAACGGGATTGGCGCGAGCACGACGCTGCGTGCGCCAGAGGCAAGCCTTGCGGTCAACAAATGGATCATCGGCGAGGTTGTCGAAACGCTGGCCAAACTTGACAAGGCCTTTGCCGAGTTCCGTTTCGATGCGATGGCCGATGCGATTTACCAGTTCAGCTGGGGCACCTTCTGCGACTGGTATCTGGAACTGATCAAGCCGGCCTTCGTTGATGGCGAAAAGCAGGAGATGGATGAGGAGTCCAAGACTGTTGCTGGCTGGGTGCTCGACCAAATCCTCGTCATGCTCCACCCCTTCATGCCCTTCATCACCGAAGAATTGTGGCATGCGATGGGTGAGCGACAGTACGACCTGATTGTTGCCAAATGGCCTGAGCCAAAGGCTAAAGTTGATGCCGTGGCCAAACATGAAGTTGACTGGCTTATTGATCTGATCAGCGAAATTCGCTCTGTTAGAACTGAGTTGAATGTGCCGGTCGCGTCTAAGGTTGATCTCGTCGGCTGGGCTGACTTGTCGCCACAATCGCAGCAGCGCCTGAAGAGAAACGAACCGACTATTGAGCGCTTGGGGCGTATAAGAGAAATTCGTCAGACAAATTCCGAGTTGACCGGTGGAGTTGCGCAAATCGTCGTTGAAGGCGAAACATATGTGTTGCCACTCGAAGGCATTATCGATCTCGACGCCGAGCGCACGCGCATATCGAAGGCGATCGAAGCTGCGTCAAAAGAAGCCAAGTCTTTGGAAGGCCGTCTTTCAAACCCGGCCTTTGTCGAAAAGGCGAAACCAGAAGCGGTCGAAAAGGCCCGCGCCGACCACGCCGAAAAGGCCGCCGAAGTCGAGCGCTTGAGCGCGGCGCTGACACGGTTGGGGTAAGAAGGATTTCACGCGAAGGGCGCGAAGATGCGAAGAAGCGCGAAGGGGTTTGTGCCGTTAGGCACCTTCCAATAATCACCTTTCAGCACTTGAGCGCCTTCTGATTAATCCGGCTTCGCCGGTTAGTCATCTTCGCGATCCTTCGCTCCTTCGCGGACTTCGCGTGAAATCTAAAATCCTGAACGTGCAGCTCGTCACCTCCCGCCTTGTGCGGAACTGCCAATTGGGTTTAGGGTCGTTCCTGCGTCGCCATTCGTGCGGCGTTCAGGGGAAGGGATTTAGCGCGGCGCGATGGATATCTACCTGCCTATAGCCGGGCTGTCGGTAAACATCGTTGTGATCATCCTGCTCGGTGGTGCGGTGGGCATGCTGTCGGGCATGTTCGGCGTCGGCGGCGGCTTCCTGACCACGCCTCTGCTCATCTTTTACGGTATCCCGCCGACCGTGGCCGCGGCCTCGGCCTCTACGCAGGTGACAGGGGCGAGCGTGTCGGGCGTGTTCGCGCATATGCGGCGCGGCGGGGTCGACTTTCACATGGGTGCGGTGCTGGTGGTCGGCGGGCTTTTGGGCACGCTGTTCGGTGCGGTGCTGTTCGAACTGCTCGAGGCATGGGGGCAGGCGGATACCGTCATCAATATCCTCTACACGGTGCTTCTGGGTGGTATAGGCGGGCTGATGGCGAAGGATGCCTGGCAGAGCCTGTCTGCCAAACGCAGTGGAAAGCCCCTCCCGCCGAGCAAGCGGCGGCACCATCCGCTGGTCGCTAGCCTGCCGGGGCGTTGGCGCTTTTATCGTTCGGGGCTCTATATTTCGCCGCTCGCCCCGTTGATCCTCGGCTTTCTGACTGGCATTCTCACGATGTTGCTAGGCGTTGGCGGTGGCTTCATCATGGTGCCCGCCATGCTCTATATCTTGGGGATGAGCGCCAATGTCGTGGTCGGCACCTCGCTGTTCCAGATCCTGTTTGTTACCATGTCCTCAACGATGGTGCACAGCCTGACGACGCGGGCGGTCGATATTGTTCTCGCGATCTTCCTGCTGATCGGCAGCGTCACCGGTGCGCAGATCGGCGCGCGGCTGGCGCAGCGGATGCGGCCTGACTATCTGCGGTTTTTGCTGGCGGCTATTGTGTTGATCGTTGCCTTGCGCATGGCCGTTGGCCTTGGCTGGCAGCCCGATGAAATCTACACGGTGCAGTTCCTGTGATCATTCGGCTGCTCCTGCTCCTCGCCTTTCTCATGCCGCTGCCGGCGCTTGCGCAAAGCGCGGGTGAGCCAAAGCTGGTGCCCGATGTTTCGCAGCGCAAGATCAATATCCAGTCGCGCTTTACCGGGGCTGAGTTGCTGATGTTCGGCGCAATCATCTATCCGCGCGGCGTGGCGCCCGAGGGGCAGGTCGATGTTGCCGTCGTGCTGCGCGGACCGACGCGGCCGATCATATTGCGTGAAAAGCAAAAGGTGGCGGGCATCTGGGTCAATGCCGAGAGCATCGATTTCCGCTCTGCCCCCGCCTATTACGCGATCGCCTCTTCGCGCCCGATCGAGAAAATTGTCGATGCACGAACGGCGGCAATCTACGAATTGGGGCTGAAAAAGCTGCAGCTTTCGCCCACGGGAGAAATCCAGACCCGCGAGGTGCGGCGCTTTACCAACGGGTTGGTGGAACTGAACCGCAAGGGCGGCCTGTTTGCCGAAGCGCCTGGTGAAGTCGATATCACCGATCAGGTGCTCTATCGCGCCCGCCTGACCTTGCCCTCCAGCGTGCCCGAAGGCCGCTATGTCGCCGAGACGCTGCTGATCCGCGACGGCCGGGTGATCATGGCGGATGACAGCGTGGTGGTGGAAATCAGCAAAACCGGTTTCGAGCGCTTTGTGACGATCATGGCGCAGGATTACGGCCTGCTTTATGGTGCTTTTGCCGTGCTGATCTCGCTCTTTCTCGGCTGGTTTGCGGGCTATGTCTTTGGCCGGTTGTAACGTGCTATCCTGGCATGAAACGCGCAGACTTTAGCGAAAATTAACCTCGTGCGCATAGTCTGGCGCCCTAACCAACAGGGTGACCAGATGACCGACAATTATTCAGGCCGTACTTTCGGGCAAGGGCAGCCTTATCAGCCCGGCGAACCCGCACAGGATTCGGCGTCTTCGGGATCGGTGCCCCATCAGCCGCCTGTCAGGCCTGCAGTGCAGCCGACCGCACCCTATACCGCCGCTCCGCAGGCATCGCGCATAGCTGCGCCGCCCGCACCGCAATCTGCTCCTGCAGCTGCACCCGTTGCGCAATCTGCGCCGCAGTCCTTTGCACCCGCCGGTCGTCCGGAAAGCGCCGAGCAGGTCGGCGTTCGTCAGGCGCAACGCAGCCATCAGGCAGCGGGCGGCGGTTTGTACAAGATCGGCACTGTGATCGAAATCGCAGGCTCTGGCTCGCAAGTCAGCCTCAATGCGCAGCTTATCAATTCGCTGGTCGATAACCACGACCCTTCGATCGCGATGGCAGGCCAGGTCGGGAGCCAGATCAAGATCCGCGTCGGCAATGTCTGGCTGCTCGCCAACATTCGTACCCAAAGGCTCGACCTGACCGATGCCAAAACCATCCTTGCACAGGTCGACTTTCTTGGCGAAGGCGATGAAGAGAAGCTGACCGGCAAAATCTATAATTTCCGCCGCGGTGTGACCCGCTATCCGGTGCCCGGTTCGGAGGTTTATGCTGTTTCAAGCTCTGACCTAAAACAGGTTTATGCCGCTGACGGCCGTGCGAGTGTCAATATCGGCACGGTTTTCCCGACCCGCGACATCCGCGGCTCGCTCTATGTCGATGCTATGCTGGGCAAGCATTTCGCGCTGCTCGGATCGACCGGTACCGGTAAATCGACCAGCGCCGCGCTGATCCTCCACAAAATTTGCGATCTCGCGCCCGAAGGCCATATCGTGATGATCGACCCGCACGGCGAATATAGCGCCGCATTCAAATGCAATGGGGCGCTGTTCGATGTCAACAATCTGGCCATGCCCTATTGGCTGATGAACTTTGCCGAGCATTGCGAGGTGTTCGTCACCTCGTCGGGTGATGAGCGCCAGGCCGACTGTGATATTCTCGCCCGATGCCTGTTGCAGGCGCGTTCAAAGAACCGGCTCGCCGAAGGTATTGGCAAGCTCACCGTCGACGCGCCCATTCCCTATCTGCTTTCAGACCTGACCACGATCATCCAGAATGAAATGGGCAAGCTCGACAAGGCAACCAACACCGCACCATTCATGCGGCTGAAGGGCAAGATTGAGGAACTCAAGGCCGATCCCCGCTACAGCTTTATGTTCTCGGGCATGCTGGTCGGCGATACGATGACCGACTTCCTCAGCAAGATTTTCCGCCTGCCGAGCGACGGCAAGCCGATTTCGATCATCGACGTTTCGGGCGTGCCTTCCGATATCACGTCAACGGTGGTCGCAGTGCTCTCGCGTCTGGTGTTTGACTATGCGATCTGGTCGCGCAACGAACCGCAGCGCCCGATCCTCCTCGTCTGCGAAGAAGCGCACCGCTACATCCCTTCTGACCGTGTGACGGGCGGCAGTGCGGTTCGCACCATCCTTGAACGTATCGCCAAGGAAGGCCGTAAATATGGCGTCTCGCTTGGCCTGATCACCCAGCGTCCGTCGGATTTGGCCGAAGGTGTGCTGTCACAGTGCGGCACGATCATCTCGATGCGTTTGAACAACGATCGCGACCAGGCCTATGTCCGCGCCGCGATGCCCGAAGGCGCGCGCGGCTTCCTCGATTCAATTCCAGCGCTCCGCAACCGCGAATGCATCATCTGCGGCGAAGGTGTCTCGATCCCGATCCGTGTCGCGCTTGACACGCTCGAGGAAAACAAGCGCCCCGCTTCGGAAGATCCGCTCTTTTCCGAACTGTGGCAAGATGCAGGCGGCGAAGAAGAATTGCTCGACCGTGTCGTCCGCCGCTGGCGTGCGCAGGGACGGTAAATTTTAAATTTTTGTCAGGAGTATCGCAAATGGGGCATGGTGCCTTCAGAGGTGTTTTGATTGGCGTGGGCTTGATCGTTTTCGTCATTTTTTCATTTAAGTTGGCCGTTGGCGGGATCGGCCTATTCGCGGCGTCCAAACTGGATTCGCGGGCCGAACAAATCGAAGCGCAAATGATTGCCGAACTGCCCGCCGACATATCGGAAGCCGAACGCGAGCATTTTAAAGAGAAAGCCAAGCTTCTCGCACGATCGGCAGCTGAGATGGAAGCATCGGGAATGATCAGCGGTAAATCCGCAATTCCCAAGCTGACAAGTTCAATCTCGAAGAAGTCGGTTGAGTCTGATTCCTTCGACTCTAGCACAGCGGATTCGACGGACTTTAATGATGACACCGATGTGGGCGGCAAGAATTGGGAATTTGGTGACCCGTCGAGTGAAATTCAATAAAACTGGCTGACCGGAGCCTAGCGTTTCTCAAACGGCTTCAGACCCCTGCCGAGCCGGTTGGCGCCCAATACGATCGAATCGCCCGACCAGTCGGCGAGGAACACCGTGTTCCTGTCGACATCGGTGCCAAGGCTCGCATCGTTGCCGCTGATCGCAAGGCCTGCGCTGCTGCGCTGACGGCCTTCGGCGGCAACCGCGATGAAGGCGCTGTAATTTTCCTTGTCCTTGCCCTGCACGAACACATTGCCACTGATCATGCCGGTGGCACCGCCGGGGAGGTCGATCATATAGTTGGTTGCTTGCCCGCGCGTATCGTCAAAGGCGTTGTTCTGGATGATCGCGGTGGCGGCGCGGCTTTTGACATAATGCCCGCCATTGCCACGTTCGAAACGGCTGCGGGTGACGGTCAGCGAAGCGAAATCGCCGATATAGATGCTGTGCGCACAGGATAGCCCACGGTCGCAGCGGCCCAGTTCGCTGAATGTGGTCTGGTCGATCACAATCTCGCCCGCCGGATCCTGTGCGGTTAGAATGCCCTGTTCGCTGTTGCGAAAGACCGAACGGGTGACCGCCAGATTGCCTTTTTCAAGCCGGATGCCCGCGCCATTGCCATCGGGCACCGCCATATTCTGGAAGATCAGGCCGTCGACCGCAGCCGATTGTCCGCGCAGCACGAGCGCCGCCTTGCCCTCGCAAATGCCGCCGTCAAAGACTGAGCGCCCGGCCACTTCGGCCTTGAACGAGACGTGCCCGGCCGATTGCACCGCGCATTCGCGATAAGTGCCGGGGGCAATCAGGATGGTCCCTTGCGCGTCGCCAATCGCCTCTACGGCATCGGCCAGACGCGAATAGGTCCGCCCGGTTTCGGCGACCTGAAACGGCGCCATGCCCTGCTGGGCCGTTGCAGACACGGTCGACAGGGCGGCGATGGCCGGGATGAGGAGAAGCGGGATTCGGTTCATGGTCGCACTTTCGCTTTGGCTTTGATGCAAATTTGCCTGCTTATCGTGATTCCCGCCAGCGGGTTAACCACAGATGGCGCTGCCTGTCCGTTTCGGGGACATAGCTATGCGACTTGCGAGGCCGGGAGGGGCGGGGTATCGCAAGGCTATAACGGGTCCAGTGCTGCACAGAGGGGCATATGCACAGCGTAACCACCACCGAAGTCTTCCTGCTGGCGATGCTGATCATCTTCACTTTGCCCTATCTGGTCTGGCGGCTGGGGCGCACCGAATATTATGCGCCTTTGGTGGTGGTGCAGATCATTGCCGGCATTTTGCTTGGCCCCGGCGTGCTGGGGGCGGCGTTTCCGGATTATTATGCCTTTGTCTTCCGCCCCGAGGTGGTCACCGCGCTGAATGGTGTCGCTTGGTGGGCAGTGATGATGTTCGTCTGGGTGGCGGGCATCGAGCTCGACCTTGACGAGGCCTGGAAGCGGCGCCGCGAAACCGGGATCACGGCAGGCTTTGCACTGTTCACGCCGCTGCTGTTCGGCAGCATCGCCGCCGTCCTGCTGCTCCAGACCGGTGATGGTTGGGCGGGGGCAAAGGGCGCGCGATGGCAGGTGATCGTCGGCATCGGCATGGCCTGTGCGGTGACGGCGCTACCGATCCTTGTGCTGTTGATGGAAAAGCTCGAAATATTACGCGAGCCGATTGGCCAGCGCATCCTGCGCTATGCCAGCCTTGACGATATCGCGATCTGGGGCGTGCTCGCGCTCATCCTGCTCGATTGGGAGAGGATCGGGCGGCAGGGCGCGTTCCTAGTCCTGTTCGCCGCTCTAACCTTTGCAATCCGCTGGCTGATGGTGCGAATTCCCGAACGGGATCGCTGGTATGCGGGGCTGATCTGGCTCGCAGCATCCGGCCTCGCGGCGGACTGGGCGGGGCTGCACTATATGGTCGGCGCGTTTCTGGCAGGCGCTGTGCTCGACAGCAAATGGTTCACGCTCAAGGATATGGACAATTTCCGCAACACGATATTGCTGGCGGTGATGCCGGTCTTCTTCCTGTCGACCGGCTTGCGCACGCAGTGGGATGTTGGCGGGGTCTCGGTGTTCGGTGCGGCGGCGTTGCTGCTGGTCGCGGCGGTCGTCGGCAAGCTGGCGGGCATCCACATCGCCGGGCGTATCTTGCATTGGGAGAAAGGCGAGGCGTCGATCATCGGCTGGCTGCTGCAGACCAAGGCGCTGATCATGATCATCTTCGCCAATATCCTGCTCGATAAGGCGATCATCACCAACGAAACCTTCACCGCGCTGCTGCTGATGGCGGTGGCTTCGACGATGCTGACCATCCCGGTGGTGACGCCGAAACTGAAGGCGCTGGCGGGGGTGATCGGGAAACGGGGCTGACGTCGAAACGTCGTGCCAATTTGGTTCACGCGAAGGGCGTAAAGGAGCGAAGAGCGCGAAGAATCTCTGCCGATAGGCAAAATCAAACTCGCTAAGCTTTACGTTCACCTGAAGCTGTTCGGCAGAAGGCGGCTTCGCCGCGATATGCCCTTCGCATTCTTCGCTCCTTCGCGAACTTCGCGTGAAATTAAATCCCGAAGTTGACAAAACTGACGCCACGTCACGTTCAAACATTCCATCCCCGCGACAGGAAATTTCCAACATCTGGTGCGACGGGTGCGGCAGCGATTTTGGGAGAAAGGGCTCACACTATCAAAGAGCCAGCCCCACCGCATCGGCGGCGGGCAAAGACAGGCTGGCAAGGAAAGTCCTACATTTCAAGCGAGAACATCATGTCCCTCTCCCATAGGGAGAGGGTTGCGAAGACTTACCGCCTTGTGCGGTTAGTCGCAGCTGGGCGAGGGGTTCCGCCCTGCCGATGACCCACACCCCCTCACCAACTCCGCCTAAGCCTTGCGGCTAAGGCTCCATATCCTCTCCCTATGGGAGAGGGGGCGGCATTTCATATTTTACCGGCTGGCCGAGGATCGGCTCGACGTAATCCGCATCTTGCATCAGCAGATGGATGTTGATGCGCGGTTGGGGGAGTGAACGGGGGCTAATGGGCATAGTGTCCCGGAATGCCCGAATTTAATTAGTCCACAGTCCTGTCCCCACATAATTTTTTCGAGACCCCTTGCAGATCGCCTTGTCGCAATGGCATCATTAGAAAAATGAAAACAACGTAGGATATAAAATTGTGTTGGATGAATACACATACGTTGACGGACGTAAGGTCTCGTTTGATCGCACAAAGGTCGTTCATTTGGAGCCGCACGTTAGTGGGATAGGTTCGCTAATCCGTCTGCAGGTCGTTGATAGCTCGGCTGAGATGCATCTAGCTGAGGAGTACGCATTCTTAAGAGACCGTATATCTGAGAGCTGGATTGAACGGGGTTTTCGTGAAATGCACGAAAAGAAGGAGTTGCAGGGCGCTTCAGAGGAACTCCTGAATGACATCGAAGTGCCGTTTTAGTTCTTAAGTTGGAGCACCGTGGGCCAATATTTTCGCTGCAAATGCTGCCCCCCTCACTCATTCAAATTCGGCCTTAGATACTGCCGCGCCTTGTCCATCGCCAACCCGCGCCGTGCGGCATAATCCTCCACCTGATCCTCGCCAATCCGCGCGACGCCGAAATATTCGCTTTGCGGGTGGCCGAAGTAGAAGCCGCTGACCGCAGCGGTCGGCAGCATCGCGAAGCTTTCGGTGAGGGTGATGCCGGTGCGGTGGGTCGCGTCTAACAGGTCGAACAATATCGGCTTCAGGCTGTGGTCGGGGCAGGCGGGATAGCCGGGCGCGGGGCGGATGCCGCGATATTGTTCGCGGACCAGCGCCTCGTTGGTCAGTTGCTCGTCGGGGGCGTATCCCCATAGCTCCTTGCGCACATGTTCGTGCATGCGCTCTGCAAAGGCTTCGGCCAGACGGTCGGCGAGCGCCTTCAGCATGATGTCCGAATAATCGTCGATATGCGCCTTGAACTCGGCGAGCTTGGTGCCGATGCCATGGCCGGTGGTGACCGCAAAGCCGCCGATCCAGTCGCCATCGGGGCTGATGAAATCGGCCAGGCACATATTGGCGCGGCCTTCGCGCTTGGCTACCTGTTGGCGCAGGAAGGGCAGGCGGATGTGTTCTTCGTCGTCAAGGTAAATGACGACATCGTCGCCTTCGCGCGCGCAAGGCCATAGCCCCGCAACGCCCTTTGCTCGCAGCCATTTCTCCGACACGATTTTGTCGAGCATCGCCTGCGCGTCGGCGAACAATTGTCGCGCGCTTTCACCGACCACATCGTCGTCGAGGATCGAGGGATAATTGCCGTGCAATTCCCATGCGCGGAAGAAGGGCGTCCAGTCGATATAGTCGCGCAGATCGGCGAGCGGCCAATCGTCATAGACATGCACACCGGGCTGCAGCGGGGCGCCGGGTTTCAGGCTCACGTCGATTTCGAAGCCATTGGCGCGGGCTTCTTCGAGCGTTGCCAGCGGCTTGGCGGTCTTGCCAGCGCGGGCATCGCGGATATGGCCATATTCGGCGCGGGTGTCGGCGACGAATTTCTCGGCGAGCGTATCGCTGACGAGGGTGGAGGCAACGCCGACCGCGCGGCTGGCATCAAGCACATGCACCGTCGGCCCGGCATAGACCGGTTCGATGCGCAGCGCAGTGTGCGTCTTTGACGTCGTGGCTCCACCAATCAGCAGCGGCATCGTCATCCCTGCGCGCTGCATTTCTTCGGCGACTGTCACCATTTCATCGAGGCTGGGGGTGATGAGGCCAGACAGCCCGATCATGTCGGCGTCATGTTCGACCGCGCTTTTGAGGATTTCCTGCCATGGCACCATGACGCCAAGGTCGATGACTTCAAAGCCGTTGCATTGCAGAACCACGCCGACGATATTCTTGCCGATATCGTGAACGTCGCCTTTGACGGTGGCCATGATGATCCGGCCCTTGCCTTTGCTATTCTCGTCCTTCTCCGCCTCGATATAGGGGAAGAGGTGGGCGACGGCTTTCTTCATCACACGAGCCGATTTCACGACTTGCGGCAGGAACATCTTGCCGCTGCCGAACAGATCACCGACGACATTCATCCCGTCCATCAGCGGGCCTTCGATCACCTCGATCGGGCGTCCGCCGCGTTCCTTGATGGCGAGGCGTGCCTCCTCGGTATCCTCGACCACATGCAGATCGATGCCTTTGACCAGTGCATGTTCTATCCGGCGTTCGACCGACCAGCCGCGCCATTCGGCGGCGGCCTTTTCCTGCGCGGCGTCGGTGCCTTTGTACCGTTCGGCAAGTGCGATCAGGCGCTCGGTCGCGTCGGGGTCCTTGTTCAGGATCACATCTTCGCAGGCTGTCCGCAATTCGGGATCGATGGTGTCATAGACATCCAATTGCCCGGCATTGACGATCGCCATGTCGAGTCCTGCAGGGATGGCATGATAGAGGAAGATGCTGTGCATCGCCCGGCGCACTGGCTCATTGCCGCGGAAACTGAAGGACAGGTTTGAGAGACCGCCCGAATAATGCGCATGCGGGCAGAGGACGCGCAGTTCCTTGACCGCCTCGATAAAGTCGACGCCGTAATTATTATGTTCCTCGATGCCGGTCGCGACCGCGAAGATATTGGGGTCGAAGATGATATCTTCTGGCGGAAAGCCGATGCCGACCAGCAGGTCATAAGCGCGCTTGCAGATCGAAACCTTGCGTTCCTTGGTGTCGGCTTGGCCCGTCTCGTCGAAGGCCATCACGACCACAGCCGCGCCATAGGCCATGCACAGACGGGCGTGGTGGAGGAAGGCTTCTTCGCCTTCCTTCATGCTGATCGAGTTGACGACGGGTTTGCCCGACACGCATTTCAGCCCCGCCTCGATTACGCTCCATTTGGAGGAGTCGACCATTATGGGCACGCGCGCGATATCGGGTTCGGCACCAATACGCTTGATGAATTTGGTCATCGCCTCTTCGGCGTCAAGCAGGCCTTCGTCCATGTTGATGTCGATAATTTGTGCGCCATTTTCGACCTGATCGCGCGCGACCTCGACCGCGGCTTCATAGTCGTCGGCGAGGATCAGTTTCTTGAACTTCGCACTGCCGGTGACGTTGGTGCGTTCGCCGATGTTAACAAACGAGGAACCGGTCGGGCGGGTGGTGTTGGCGGTCTGTGTCATTCTACATTTC
>NZ_JBEBKL010000015.1:0-54184 GCF_040079335.1 Sphingorhabdus sp. | reverse complement strand
GGGCCGGGGGCGGGCCTGAAAGGGCGCTAGGCTCGCTGCGCTCGCTCCCTCCCCTAACCCCTCCCGTAAACGGGAAGGGGATTATTGACCTTCTGAATTGCTTGCCGCAAAGCCCATGAATGCGCACAGTGTATCTCAACGGCCACTATATCCTCGAAACCGATGCCAAGGTGTCGATCTTCGACCGCGGCTTTCTGTTTGCCGATGCAGTCTATGAGGTTGTTTCGGTGATCGACGGCAAGCTGATCGACTTCGAAGGCCATGTCGCGCGGTTGCACCGGTCGATGACCGAGTTGCGCATGCCGCAGCCACCAGCGCGCGAAGAGCTGCTCACGATGTGCCGCGAACTAGCGATGCGCAACGCGCTGACCGAAGGGATGATCTATTTCGAGGTCACACGCGGTAATCCCGGTGATCGCGATTTTCTTTTTCCTTCAACCGACCTGCCGCCGACAATAGTCGGCTTCACCCAGAACGCATCGCTAGTCGACAGGCCACAGGCAGAGTGCGGGGTTTCGGTGGTGACTCTGCCCGACCGCCGTTGGCAGATGGCGCATGTGAAGACGACGCAATTGCTCTATGCATCGCTGATGAAGGCGGAGGCCAAGGCGCGCGGAGCCGACGATGCATGGCTGGTGCGCGACGGCTTCGTCACCGAAGGCACCTCGCAAAACGCGCATATCGTAACGAAAGAGGGAAAGCTTATCACCCACCCGCTTGATAGCAGCATCCTGCACGGCATCACCCAGACTGCGGTGCTTGAACTGGCAAGGCAGGGCGTGGTTGAGGTCGAGACCCGTTCTTTCACGGTTGAGGAAGCAAAGGACGCCGCCGAAGCGATGGTCACCGCTGCCTCCGCCTTCGTCCTTCCTGTAACCCGTATAGACGGCGTTCAGCTTGGGGATGGCACATGCGGCCCGATCACGCGGAAATTGCGCAAAACCTATATAGAGTTCGCGCGCAATTCCGCGATCTGATCGCAAGAAGGAGTTTTTATGCGCAAGCTGATAATCGCCGCACTTTTGGCAACCGGCAGCATCACGGGGCAAGCAATGGCAACCGAAGTTCACATCACCGCGACCAATCCCGTCATCGATCTTTCGGTGACCGAATATGTCGACGCGACCCCTGACGTCGCTAGCTTCTCGACCGGTGTGCAAACGCTGGCACCAACCGCGAATGAGGCTGTGCGGCAGAATAATGCCCAGATGGCTTCGGTCATCGCGCGGCTCAAGAAGCTCGGCATAGCCGACAAGGATATCCAGACGACCCAGATTTCATTGAACCAGCAGTTCGACTACACCGAAGGACGTCAGGTGTTCCGCGGGTTCGAAGCCAGCAACACCGTAACGGCCAAACTGCGCGATCTGAAGAAATTGCCGCAATTCCTTGATGCGCTGGCAAGCGACGGCGCGACCAATTTCAGCGGCCCCGCCTTTTCGGTCGACGATGACAGCAAGCTTAAGGAAACCGCGCGCGATAAAGCGTGGGACAGCGCCATGAAGCGCGCTAACGCCATTGCGCGCAAGGCGGGCTTTACCAGCGCGCGGGTGCTCCGCGTCGAGGAACAATCGGGCGATTTCGGCGGCTATCCCATGCCCGTAATGGCGGTGCGCGAGCAGTCCTCGGCCAAGGATACGCCGATTGCACCGGGACAGGTACGCATCGGTTCGACGATGAATTTCACCTTTGAAATGGTGAAGTAAGCGGCGATGAAGGGCGGTTTTATCCTTACCAAATCCTTGACGCGCCGTTCAGACTCGGTTCAATGCGGCGCGTCTAATCGGGTCATATGAAAAAAGCTGTTCTGCTTCTCCTCGCTACCGCGCTTGGCTCTGCCAGCATCGCCGCCCCGGTCTATGCCCGCAAGGGCGATGATCAGGGCAAAGCGCGTGAGCAGATGAATATGGGCAAGGTGCTGTCTTTGCGTGAGATTGAGGGGCGCATCATTCCCCGGATGCGCGGGATGGAATATCTTGGCCCTGAATATGATGGCAATGCGCAGGTCTATCGCCTGAAATTTATCGATTCGGGTCGTGTGATCTTCGTCGACGTCGACGCCCGTTCGGGCAGTGTGCTGCGGCAACGCTAAGAACACGGGCCAAACGCAGCCTTTGTTTGCGCCTGTCGTTCAATCTGTTATCTCCGGTAAACCAAGAATAACCAAAGGGAGCAAGGAAGCGATATGCGCATCCTGATCGTGGAAGATGAACCGACACTGGGCCAGCAGCTGAAATCGACGCTAGAAGGTGCTGGCTATGCCGTAGATCTGTCGACAGACGGCGAAGACGGGCATTTCATGGGCTCCACCGAAAATTACGATGCGGTCATCCTCGATCTCGGGCTGCCCGAAGTGGATGGATTGACCGTGCTTGATCGCTGGCGGCGCGAAGGAAAGAAATTCCCTGTCCTGGTGCTGACGGCTCGCGACAGCTGGTCGGACAAGGTGGCCGGGCTTGATGCCGGTGCCGATGATTATCTCGCCAAGCCTTTCCAGACCGAGGAATTGATTGCCCGCCTTCGTGCCTTGATCCGCCGTGCCTCGGGCAATGCCTCTTCCGAGCTAATGGCAGGCGATGTCCGCCTCGATACCCGCTCGGGTCGCGTTACATTAAACGGCGAACCGGTGAAGCTGACGGCGCAGGAATATAAGCTGCTGTCCTATCTGATGCACCATAAGGGCAAGGTCGTCAGCCGCACCGAATTGATCGAACATATTTATGATCAGGATTTCGACCGCGATTCGAACACGATCGAAGTGTTCGTCACGCGTATCCGCAAGAAACTGGGCCAGGATGTCATCTCGACTATTCGCGGCCTCGGCTATAGCCTGGAAGAACCGCGCGGCTGACATCATGGCGGATGAGGCGGGCCAGGTTGCTCCGGTAACGACAGCAGAAAAGCCCGCACGCGGTACCGGCTCGCTCAGCCGCCGCATGATCATCATTGCCGCGGGCTGGATCACCCTGTTGCTGATTGCCGGTGGCCTCGCACTTGACCGGGTGTTGGTGAACGCCGTTTCCGACAATTTTGACGACCAGATGGAATATGTGCTGACAGCGATGCTCGCCTCGGCCGAAATCGGCCCGGATGGCGAAGTGCGTCTCAACCGGCCGTTGGGGGACCAGCGCTTTCTGGAACCGAATAGCGGACTATATTGGCAGATCAGCGGCAAGGGCAAGATGGCCTTTCCGTCCCGTTCACTGTGGGATCGCACCTTGCGCGTCGATTTAAGCCACACCGATTCCAAGCCGCATTTCCGCAACAGCGCCGAATTTGACGGTGAACCTCTACGCATTGTCGAGCGGGCAATTGTGTTGCCTGACAGCGAAACCCGCTGGATATTCATGGTGGCGCAGAGCCGTGAAAGTCTGGACGCGCAGATAACCGAATTGCGCACCGTGCTGGCGACGGCTTTCGCGGTGCTCGCCTTTGGCTTGATCATCATGGCGGCTTTGCAGACCTTTTACGGACTGTGGCCGTTACGCGACGTGCGCCGCGAGATTGCGGCGATGCGCAGCGGGAAACAGCACCGTATTCAGGATGCATTGCCTGATGAGGTTATGCCAATGGTCAATGAACTCAATGCGTTGCTTGATCATAATGAGAAACAGGCTGAAGAGGCGCGGCGCCATGCCGGCAATCTTGCCCACGCCCTGAAGACACCTCTGACGGTGATCATGAACAGCGCGACTGCGCAGGCGCCTGACCTGTCGGAAACGGTGATCCGCGAAGCGACGACGATGCGAAGACAGGTCGATCACCATCTGGCACGTGCACGTGCGGTCGGACGCCGTGGCCACAGCCATAGCCGCGCCGAGGTGTGGCATAGTCTCGAATCGGTCGAGCGCGCTGTTGGCCGCCTCTATCGCCACGTCCGGCTCGACATGGCCGGGCGGCAAGATCTGGCGGTGCGGGTCGAACGGCAGGATCTGGACGAGATGATCGGCAATCTGGTCGAAAATGCCGCCAAATATGGGGGAGGCAGCGTGTTTGTCACCGTCGAAGACGCCGACGACATGGTCGCGATTGTGATCGAGGATGATGGTCGTGGAATCCCCGAAAAGGATCGCGCACGCATTTTCGATCGCGGTGTGCGGCTCGATAGCGGAAAGCCCGGCACAGGCTTGGGCATGGCCATCGTGCGCGATGTCGCCGAAATATACAACGGCACTATCGAACTGGACGAGAGCGAGGATATGGGCGGGTTGCTCGTTCGGCTAAAACTGCCCAAAGCTTGAATTCAAACCGACAATAGGGTGATGTCACTGCTACCAACCCGCAGCAGCCATTCACCATCGCCGTCAACATTGTAGCTTGCGATATGGCCTGCGCTCATGGGCATATGCTTCATGAACTGGTTGAATTCCCCCATATGGTCGCCAGCCAAATGTGCTGCCTGCGCGGACTTATCGAGCCACCGTTCCGATACCCAGATTAATCCGGCGATGCCCGAATCTTCGGCCAGACTATATTGCAGGCAGCCATCCAGCGCCTGAACACGGGCAGCATGCAATGCCAGCCGACGGCGGTATTTGGCAAAGTCTGCAGCCTGAACTTTGATAAAACCTTGAACGATAATCATGGCATTGGCCTAGCATAGGCCGATTACCAACGCGTAAATCCGAGCATCACCCGTTGCCGCGGATCCGTTCATGGTGGCGGATCACTTCATCGATGATGAAGCGCAGGAATTTTTCGGTGAAATCGGGATCGAGATTGGCGTCCTTGGCCAATTGGCGAAGCCGCTCGATCTGGCGTTCCTCGCGCCCGGGGTCAGCGGGGGGTAGCTGGGTTGTCGCCTTATACTCGCCAACAGCCTGCGTGATCTTGAACCGCTCGGCCAACATGAAAACGAGCGCAGCATCGATATTGTCGATGCTTTCGCGATACCGGGTGAGCTTGTCGTCCTGTGCCATCGGCCATTCCATGCCGTGCCAAGCCGCGACAGGCAAGCGGCATTGCAGCTTTTGCACTTGCGCGCAGCCACGGCGCTTGCCAAGGCTCTGGTCGATATGACTGCGACCATCCACCAACTTGGCGCCGCGCGCACGCCTTCGCTACAGCCGATGCTGAATCTTGTGGCCCCCGAAATGAACCGGGTGAATGCGGTGATTCTGGACCGGATGCAGTCCGAAATACCGCTGATTCCGGAACTTGCAGGCCATCTGATTGCTGGTGGTGGAAAGCGGATGCGGCCGATGCTGACGCTCGCTTGCGCGCGCTTGCTCGATTATCCGGGCGATCGTCATCACAAGCTGGCGGCTGCGGTGGAGTTTATCCACACCGCGACCTTGCTCCACGACGATGTTGTCGATGGTAGTGACATGCGGCGTGGCAAGACGGCAGCGAACCTGATTTTTGGCAATCCGGCGGCGGTTCTGGTCGGCGATTTCCTGTTCAGCCGCTCGTTCGAGCTGATGGTTGAGGATGGCTCGTTGAAGGTCCTGAAAATCCTGTCGAATGCTTCGGCAGTGATCGCAGAGGGTGAGGTCAACCAGCTCACCGCTCAGCGCCAGATCAGCACCAGTCAGGAGAAATATCTCGACATTATCGGTTCGAAAACGGCGGCGCTTTTTGCTGCGGCCTGCCGCATCGCGGCCGTGGTTGCTGAACGCCCCGAGGCAGACGAACTGGCGCTCGACGCCTATGGCCGCAATTTGGGGATTGCTTTCCAGTTGGTCGACGATGCCATCGACTATGTTTCCGACGGCGCGACGATGGGCAAGGATGCGGGCGACGATTTCCGCGATGGCAAGGTGACGCTGCCCGTCATCCTCGCGCATAGCCGTGGCGATGCGGACGAAAAGAGTTTCTGGCACAATGCGATGCTCGGCCACCGCGTGAGTGCTGACGATCTGGCCTATGCCACCAGCCTGCTGCGCAAATATAACGCCATCGATGATACGCTGGAGCGTGCGCGCCACTATGGCCAGCGCGCGATTGATGCGCTTGGCCCATTCCCTGCCAGCGCTGCCAAGGACGCACTGGTCGAGGCGGTGGAGTTTGCCATTGCCCGCGCCTATTAAGGCTGCGTGATCCTTCCTGTCGAAGCTGTACTGCCGGAATTGAAGGCCGCGCTCGCCGCGGGTTCGAACGCCGTGCTGATCGCTCCACCGGGTGCGGGCAAGACCACGATGGTCGCCTCGGCTTTGCTGGGCGAGCCTTGGTGCAACGGCCAGATATTGATCTTGTCGCCGCGTAGGCTGGCCGCGCGCGCCGCTGCGGAACGGATTGCGGAACTGTCGGGTGATGCGGTCGGTGGGCTGGTGGGTTACGCCACCCGTATGGACAGCAAAACCTCTGAAAAAACGCGAATATTGGTCCTCACTGAAGGGATATTCCGGCGACGGATTCAGGATGACCCCGAACTGGCGAATGTTAGTGCGGTGCTGTTCGATGAAGTCCATGAACGCAGCCTAGATAGCGATTTCGGTTTGGCTTTGGCGCTCGATGCCCAAGGAGGTTTGCGGCCCGAACTGCGGCTGGTGGCGATGTCGGCCACGCTCGATGGCGGGCGCTTTGCCAAGCTGATGGCCGCGCCGGTCATCGAAAGCGAGGGCAAGTCATGGCCGCTCGAACTGCGCCATATCGGGCGCAAGGCGGAGGCGCGGATTGAGGATGAAATGGCCGCCGCCATTCGCCGTGCCTTGACCGAGGAGAAGCAGGGCGATGTGCTTGCCTTTCTGCCGGGTGTCGCTGAAATCGAAAGAACGGCGGAGCGGATTGAAGGCGTATCGGCCGAAGTCCACCGGCTGCACGGCAGCCTTGACCCCGCCGAACAGCGGGCAGCCATTCGCAAGGGCGCGCACCGCAAGGTCATTCTCGCCACCTCCATCGCCGAAACCAGCCTGACCATCGACGGTGTGCGGATTGTCGTCGATAGCGGGCTTGCACGCCGCGCGCGCTATGACCGGGCGGCAGGTTCGACCAGGTTGGTCACCGAGCGCGCAAGCCAGGCCGCGGCGACGCAAAGGGCAGGGCGTGCCGCAAGGCAGGGTCCGGGTGTCGCCTACCGCCTGTGGGAAGAAGCCGCGACCGCCGGAATGCCGCCCTTTGATCCGCCCGAAATATTGGAAGCCGACCTGTCGCCGCTGCTGCTCGATTGTGCTTTGTGGGGGGTAGGCGAGCCGGCATCGCTGCAATGGCTCGATCCGCCGTCTAAGGTAGCTCTTGACGAGGCGCGCACGCGATTGGTCGAGTTAGATGCAATCGATGTGGATGGAAGGCCCACCGAGCACGGTCGCGCGATTGCCCGCCTTCCGCTTCCGCCGCGCCTTGCGCATATGCTGGTTGCTGCGTCGCCCAAGGGTTTTGGCGGGCTTGCAGCGGAGGTCGCCATGCTTCTGTCCGAGCGCGGATTGGGCGGCAACGACACCGACCTTGAACGGAGGCTTGAACGCTGGCGTGGTGAGCGTGGACAACGTGCCGAAACCGCGAGGGGGATTGCCAAACGCTGGGCCAGACTTGCCCCGGTCGATGGCAAGGCCAGCATCGACGGAAGTGTTGCAGCAGCTGTCGCGCTTGCATACCCCGACCGTATCGCCAAGCGCCGAGATGCTTCGGGCGAAAACTGGCTCAGCGTAGGGGGCAGGGGGTATCGGCTTGATCCCGCGCATCCGCTGGCCAAAGCGGAATGGCTGGCCGTCGCCGATATTCAGGGCGCGGCATCGGGCGCGCGCATCCTATCCGCAGCGGCAGTCGATTTTGCCGAGATTGAGGCGCTTTACGGCGATCGCATCACCAGCGGCGCGCATGTGACCTTCGATGCTGCAACCGGAGGGGTGCGGACGGAAAGTGGTCGGCGGCTGGGGGCGATTACTCTGTCGAAGGGGCAGGATACCAAAGCCGATCCTGAAGCGATATCGGCGGCGCTGTTGCAGGGCGTGCGGGAGCATGGCCTCGGTCTGCTTCCTTGGCCAGAGGGCACAAGCCGCCTGCGCGAGCGCGCCCTATGGGCGGGTATTGCAGGATTGGGTGACACGGAGCTTGCCGAAACGCTCGACCTGTGGCTGGCACCGTTGCTGGCGGGCAAGCGGCGTCTTTCCGAGATTGACCCGGGTGCCCTCCATAATGCGATGCTTGGCTTGATCGGTTGGGATGGGCAGCAAGCCATTGAAAGGCTAGCCCCGCCACACTTTACCTCACCGGCAGGCACGATCCATGCAATTGACTACTCGGCTGAAGGCGGGCCGATGGTTGAACTGCGCGTGCAGGCACTATTCGGCCTTGCCGAGCATCCTCTGATTGGCGCAGGGCGAACGCCTCTGGTCCTGTCGCTGACGTCACCAGCAGGCCGCCCGATCCAGACCACGCGCGACTTGGGCAGCTTCTGGAAAGGCAGCTGGGCGGACGTCGCCAAAGAAATGCGCGGGCGTTATCCCAAGCATAATTGGCCCGATGACCCGACCGTGGCGGCGGCCAGTTTGAAGACCAAGAAGAAGCAGGGGCTTTGATGAAATCTAACCGTAGCCCTGAGCCTGTCGAAGGACGACGGTTTGGTATTGATTGGTTGGTCTAAATCAGCGAAAGGCCCATTATGACTCAGGCACGGATCGTCCAGAAATCGAAAAATGCGTTGCAATCGGGCCGTTATGGCACCGGGCAATGGGTGCTCGAATATATTCCCGCCGATGCGCAGCGCCCTGACCCGCTGATGGGCTGGGCCGGCTCGGCGGACACGCGTCGCCAGTTGAACCTGAAATTCGCGACGCTGGATGCGGCCAAGGCCTATGCTGACAAAAATGGCATCAGCTATACCGTGATCGCAGCTGCACCTAAGGTGCTGAAGTTGCAGGCCTACGCCGACAATTTCAGATAAGCTGCGGGCCCAAGAGCATCAATAGGCGGACATCTACGCCCATACCTTCCGCACGTTTGGTGTTAAGGAAGCTCTGAAGCGCGCTTAGCGCTACCCGGTGCACGGTGATGTCCTCACCATCGGTGCCACCGCCTTCGCTCACTTTTGACAGCTCGGTTGCCCGCACCAGCGTGAAGCTCTCGCTCACCATGCCGGGGGACGAATAATATTCACCCAGCGATTCCAGCTTCGCCGCGCGATATCCGGTTTCCTCTTCCAACTCACGGCTTGCCGCTTCCAGTGGATCTTCGCCTTCGGTTTCGTCGCCGATTAGCCCAGCGGGCAGTTCGATGCAGTTGCGCCCCAATGGAACGCGATATTGCTCAACTAGCAGGACATACCCGTCCTCTACCGCGAGGATCACCGCCGCCTTTATCCCGCGCGAACGGCTGACAAATTCCCACTTGCCCTTGCGCTTGGCGGTAACGAATTTACCTTGCCAGACGATCTCTTCGACTTCGCTGTCCGCCATCAGATTTCGATCAGCCTGTCGGGCAATTCATTCGGATTTTCACTGCCTTTGGGGAAATGTTCGGCCAGCACGACGCCCATTTGCCGCACTGCTTCGGCCATGCCTTCGCCGGGGCGGCCTTCGCGGAGCTTGTCGATCAGCGCAATCATCGCGTCGCCCCAGACTTCGGGGGCAACTTTGCCGGCAATCGCTTCATCGGCGACGATTTCAGCGCGGTGCTCGCGCATTGAAAGGTAAAGCAACACGCCGGTACGCCCGACAGTTTTGCTTTCGGTGCCGACCTTGAACAGGTCGATCGCCCGGGCGCGCACGCGGCGCATCTTGATATGCTTTGGCGTCAGCATCAGCCGCAACGGCATCCATTTCAATAGAAGCCAAGTTCCGAGCCATTTGCCGCCCATGAATAAGAAGATCAGGCCCAGATATTCGCTTGGGCTCCAGTCATGATCCCAGCCACCCAGCGCGCGGTCGATCATGCCTAGATAGAAATCGGGGAACACTGCAACCACCGACAATGCTAGGAAGGCAATCATCGTCGCCCATGACAGCGCAATGTCATTATAATCGTCAGACAGGTCTGTGACTATAGTCACGATTTCACCGCTGGTGTGGTTTTCGGCGGCGGCAACCGCCGCAGTCACCAACTGGTGATCGGCTGCGCTTACATGACTGATCTTACGCAAAGCCATGTTCACCATCCCCCTGAGGCGCCGCCGCCGCCGAAGCTGCCGCCACCGCCCGAGAAACCACCGCCACCAAAGCCGCCTCCGCCGAAGCCGCCGCTACTACCACCGCCCCAGCTCGATCCGCCGCCACCCCAGATGATCACCGGGCCACCCCAATGTTTGTCGCCGCCACGCCGATGCTTTTTGCCACCGCGCGCAATCGAAATGATGGTGGGCAGGATGAAGAAGAGGAAAATGAACAACCAGAAGATGACGAGGAATATGTCGCCGCCATCGCCGGAATTGTTGCTGTCGGCCAAGGCTGCTTCCTCGGCAACCTTGGCGGCCTCTTCGGGTGGCAGGGTCAGTTGTGTCGTGATGCGGTCAACCCCGGCATTGATACCGCCATTGAAATCGCCTGCCTTGAAATAAGGCGTGATGTCATTGCGGATGATGCTGGACGAAAGCCCATCGGTGAGCACGGGTTCAAGGCCATAACCAACCTCGATACGCATTTTGCGTTCGTTCGGGGCAACGATGAGGATCGCGCCATTATCCTTTTCGCTTTCGCCCTTGCCATCTTGCCCAATGGCCCAATGGCGACCTAGCCGATAGCCATAGTCGGAGATTTCGTAACCCTGTAGGTCCTTGATCGTGGTGACGACCAGTTGGCGGTTGGACTGGGTTTCTAGCCCCGCCAGCTTGGCAGTCAGCGACGCTTCCTGCTCAGGCGACAGCAAGTCGGCCTGATCAACAACGCGACCGGTCAGCTTCGGAAAATTCTGAGCGGATGCTGTCCCAATTGATGCGAACAACACAATCAAGAACAAAATAATCCGGCTCATGCAGCCTCATCCTTGGCATCCGGTGCAGCATTGTCATTCGCAGGCAATGTGGGGACGGATTTCATTTTGGCTATCATTCGATCAACGCCCGCTTCTATTCCCCCAGCAATATTGCCTTCTCGAAATTGAGGCAGGATTGATTCTCGCAATATTTGTCCTGCCAACTCGTCTGTGAAACTGCCCTCAAGACCTATACCGACTTCGATCCGCACTTTTCGTTCGTTAGGCGCTATGAGCAGTACAAGTCCATCAAGCCGCTCTTTATGGCCAATGCCCCAGCTTTGAGCCAAGTCGAAACTGTAGTCGCTGATCTCGCGTCCTTTCAGAGACTTTGTCGTGACGACAACCAGCTGCGGTCCAAATCGACGCTCAGCTTCGGCAAGCTTCGTTTCAATCCGCTTTTCTGTTTCGGGGTCGAGCAAGTCGGCCGTATCAACTACGCGCCCCGTAAGTTCGAGCGGTGGTTTGGCCTTGGGCATGGTTTCGACCTGCGAACAGGCCGAGATCAAAATGATCGTTAAAATAAGGACGAATGCGTGCCGCAACCGACGCCTTTCAATTACTTATGAGATCACGACGTCGGTGCCATATCAAGCTTAGGCGCGACTTCCGCGCCCGGTGTGCTGGCTTCATAGGGCACCATAGGCTTGGCTCCATGGATCACCTTGGCGCCGATGATATCGGGGAAGGTTCGAATCGTGGTGTTAAATTGGCGAACCGCTTCGTTATAGTCACGCAGCGTGATGCGGATGCGGTTTTCTTGGCCTTCGAGCTGGTCCTGCAATTTCAGGAAGCCCTCTTGGCTTTTCAACTGTGGGTATTGCTCGACCGAAACCAGCAGGCGCGACAGGCTACCTGACAGATTATTTTGCGCAGTTTGGAATGCAGCCATCTTTGCCGGATCGTTCAGGTCGCCTGGTGCCAGAGTAACCGAGGTCGCCTTTGCGCGTGCTTCGATCACTTCTGTCAGTGTCTTGTTTTCCTGCGCGGCGGCGCCTTTGACGACTGCGGCGAGATTCGGGATCAGATTGGCGCGTTCCTGAAACGCCGCCTGCACATCGGCCCATTTCGCTTTCGCATTTTCCTCGGCGGTCGGCACGCTGTTGATGCCGCAACCGGCGACCGAAACGGCAGCAACAGGTACGAGCAGGAATTTGGCAAGATCGGAACGCATGGGTGAACTCCTTCCCCAGAAGATTGTGTATTGCTTAGATAGGGCAGCCATCGAACGGTTTCAATCGCTGAAAAAGTTACATTTGTCAGTCTCGACACAAGTTACAATTGGTTTACCATGGTAATAGGCAAAATAGCCTATGGGGAGACGTAAAATGTTAGGTGAATTCAAGGCATTCATCGCACGCGGCAATGTGCTCGACCTTGCCGTTGGTGTGATTATTGGTGCGGCTTTTGGTAAAATCGTTTCGTCGCTGACCGACGATTTGATCATGCCGCTGATTTCGCTGGTTACCGGCGGTGGTACTGACTTTACCGCCAAATATATCATTCTTGGCGGGGCCGAAAAGGTTCAGGCCGGAATGTCCTTGGCGGCAGCCAAGGCGGCAGGGGCGAATGTCTTTGCTTGGGGTAGTTTCATCACTGCGATTATCAATTTCCTGATCCTTGCGTTTGTCATCTTCCTGATTGTGCGTCAGGCGAACAAGATGATTCCGCCTCCGGCTGCTGCAGGCCCGACCGAAGTCGATTTGCTCGCCGAAATTCGCGATGAGTTGAAGAAGAAGTAATCGCAGCATAAACGGGCGCGATGAATGCACCCGAACAGAATAGAGGCCGTCACCTCGTCCATCAGGCAAGCTTGCCAGGGGCGCGGGGCGGCTTTTTTTCGCGATTGAAGGGTAAAGCAGCAGCGCATTTCATCCAAACCATATTGGATCGCATCGATCAGGGTCTGGAATATGGGACGATCGAAGGCCGCTTGCCCGATGGGTCAACCCGGGTGGTCGGAGGGCGGGGAGAGGGCCCCGCCGCAACGATTGAAATCCGCGACTGGAAAGCCTTGGTCCGGCTAGCGCGTAGCGGCTCTATCGGCTGGTATGAAGGCTGGGCTGCGGGCGAATGGTACAGCCCTGATCCTGTTCCCATTTTCGACCTGTTCATGCGCAACCGCGTGGCGTTGGGTAGCGTCGGGAGGGCGTCGGGGCTAGCAAAAGCTGCTGGCCGGATTGCGCATTGGCTGCACCGCAACACCCGCAAGCATGCGCGCGACAATATTGAGGCGCATTACGACCTCGGCAATGATTTTTACGCTAGCTGGCTCGACGCGACGATGTCCTATTCGAGCGCGGTGTTCGGACATCTGCCGCCAGCCGGAGAGGCACTCGAAACCGCGCAGCAGCGAAAGATCGGCCTGATCCTTGATCGTACGCAGTTGAAGGCAGGCGAAACTCTGCTCGAAATCGGCTGCGGTTGGGGCGGGCTAGCCGAAGCGGCGCTCGAACGCGCGCCGATTTCCTTTCATGGCATCAGTCTGTCCCCAGAGCAGATCCGCTTTGCCGAAACGCGGCTGGCGGGGAAAGGTGACTGGAAGATCACATTGACCGATTACCGCGATGTCACCGGACAATATGACGCCATCGCCAGCGTCGAAATGGTCGAGGCGGTGGGGCAGGAATATTGGCCCGCCTATCTCGATTGCATCGCCCGCTGCCTGAAGCCCGGTGGACGTGCCGCGCTGCAATATATCTGCATCGAGGATGACATTTTTGAACAATATGCCGACGGGCAGGATTTCATCCAGCGCTATATCTTCCCCGGCGGGATGCTGCTTTCCGAAAGCCGCTTCCGAGCTTTGGCAGAGGCGCGTGGTTTGCGCTGGGAGGATCAGGTCGATTGTGGCGCGCATTATGCGGAAACGCTCCGCGTGTGGCGTGAACGCTTTGAGGCTGCCGTAGCGGAAGGGCGATTGCCCGCTGGCTTTGACAAGAAATTCGTTGCGCTTTGGCGTTTTTACCTGATGTATTGCGAGGGAGGGTTCCGTGGAGGCGGAATCAATGTGGCGCAGGTGACTTTGGTCAAAAAATAAAGCGGGACGGGAGAGGGACAGCATGAAAAAATGGATAATCGGCCTGTTGGTCGTGGTCGCGGCGGTGCTGGGCATTGGCTGGCTGACGATGGATAAGGAAATGCGCAATCTGGCCGCGAACCTGCCGACCGATCGCAACGTCCTGTTTTGGTCAATCCCGCAACGCGATGCCGCTTTCCGCACAATGGACCGCCTGCCAGTGCTCGCCAAGGCGAACATCATCGAGGCCGGCGACAAGGTCTTTCCTCTTGCCAAAGGCGCTGAATTCAAATCTGGCGTCGATGTCGATGCCTATATGAAGGCGCAACGCACCGCCGGACTCGTCATCATTCACGATGGCAAGATCCGTCTCGAAAAATATGGCCTCGATTTTGACGGCAATGGCAAATGGACCAGCTTTTCGGTTGCCAAGTCGCTGACTTCGACGATGGTCGGCGCGGCGATCAAGGATGGTTACATCAAAAGCCTCGACGATAAGGTGACGCAATATATCTCCGAAATGAAGGGATCGGCCTATGACGATGTCACCATCGCGCAATTGCTAACAATGACATCGGGCATCAAATGGAATGAGGATTATGAAGACCCGAAATCCGATGTCGCTCGCTTTAACGAGCATAAGGCCGAACCCGGCATCGACGTCACGGTCAGCTATATGCGCAAACTGCCACGCGAAGCACCTGCAGGAACCAAATGGGTTTACAAAACTGGTGAAACCAACCTGATCGGTGTATTGGTCAGCAAGGCTACGGGGAAGAAACTGTCGGACTATCTGTCGGCAAAAGTCTGGGCTCCCTTTGGCATGGAGCAGGACGCAAGCTGGCTGCTGGGTTCGAGCGGGCATGAGATCAGCGGTTGCTGCATTCAGGCCTCAACCCGCGACTATGCCCGCTTCGGGATGTTCATTCTCGACGGCGGTGTCGTGAACGGCAAGGCGATATTGCCCGAGGGCTGGATCGCCTCTGCGACGACCAAACAAGCCGATATCGGTGCCCCCGGCAGAGGCTATGGCTATCAATGGTGGACTTATGACGACGGCAGCTATGCCGCGCAGGGCATCTTTGGCCAGGGCATCTTCATCGATCCCAAGCGCAAGCTCGTGATCGCGACGAACAGCAACTGGCCGCGCGCAGTTGATCCTGCCGGGCAAGATGGCCGTGAGGCATTCTACAAAGCGGTGCAGAAAGCCTTGGACGACGAACTGGCCTCAATGCCGGAGGATGTGAAATGAGCGGCAAGACGGCATGGATAACCGGTGCATCGTCGGGCATCGGGGAAGGACTGGCGAAGGAATGGCTGGAGCGCGGCGGGCGCTGTGTGCTGTCAGGCCGCAATGTAGCAGCTTTGGAAGCGGTTGCGGCAAACGCGCCCGATCGCTGTCTGGTGCTGCCTTTTGAAAGCACCGACTTTGCGGCCATTCCGGCAATGGTCGACAAGGCGGTGGCGTTTGCTGGCAATGTCGATGTGCTCGTCAACAATGCAGGCATTTCGCAGCGCTCGCTTGCCATCGACACCGACATGACCGTGTATCGCAAGATTGTTGATGTCGATCTGCTCGCACCGATTGCGCTGACGCAGGCTCTTTTGCCACACCTGCTGGCGCGGGGTTCGGGCGGGGTCGTGATGATTTCGAGTGTTGCAGGCAAGGCAGGCATTCCGATGCGCACCGCCTATTGCGCCGCCAAGCACGGCCTTGTCGGCTATGCAGATTCGCTGCGCAGCGAAATTGCGGGGCAGGGCATCAAGGTGCTGGTTGTGGCGCCTGGTTCGGTGCGCACCAATGTCTCGCGCAATGCGCTGGCGTCTGACGGCTCGGTGCGTGGCGTCAGCGATGCGGCGATCGACAATGGCCTTGATCCCGCCGATGTCGCCAAGACAATATGGGACGCCCTTGATGCCGGAAAGCGTGAGATTGTGGTGGCTGAAGGTATGGAGGCGGCAATTCCGGTGATGCGCGCGCAGGAGCCGGACAAGCTGTTCGACATGGTCGAGGCGATGGTCGCGCAAGGCTATGCGCAAAAAATGGCGGCGGAAAAAAATTAGTCGCGGGCTGCTCTAAGAGCGGCTCCTGCGGCAAAGGGCGACAGAGCAGTCATCGCCAAGCTGGAGGCTGCCAGCAATTGTAGTGCGTTGTTGGCCGAATCGCCCAATGTCCCCGCACCGAAAATCAGGATCGGGATGGCAAGCGGAACAAGCAGCAGTCCGCCCAGCGCAGAAGCGCCGTTGAGGCCCGCTGTCAATGCCGCAATCGTGACCCCAAGGCCGGCAAAGGCGGGCAAAGCTATCGCAAGCCCGATAAGTAAGGCAGCCGCTTTTGCGTCGGGGACGCCCAGCAAAGCGATAGCGACAGGCGTCGCCAGAATCAGCGGAATGCCGAAGCCGATTATGTGACCCGCAATTTTTGCTGCAGCGATCCATTCGTCGGCCCAGCCACGGAGAGTCAGTTGGTCAAGCACGCCTGCCTGGCGGTCTGGCAGAACCAGCCTTTCGATGGGGAGCAGGCTGGCAAGCAAAGCTGCGATCCAGAGGATACTTCCACCAACTCGCGCGAGCAGTGCCTTGTCCGGGCCAGTGACGAACGGGAACAGGGTCGCGACTGCCAGATAGAACACGATGGGCAGCCACAGTCCGCCGCCCGTCCACGCCATGCGCACTTCGCGCCATGCGATACGCGCAAAACCGTTCATGCTGCTGCCTGCATTTTAGGGCGATCAATCACGATGCTGCGACTGACGTTGACGGTCGGCGCGATGTGTGATGCGATCAAGGCTATGCCGCCTTTTTCGGTGTGACGGATGATGGCCGAATCCAGCCGCGCAACATTGGCCTGATCGAGGCCGTTATAGGGTTCGTCGAGCAACCAGATGGGCACCTCACTGGCCAATAAACGCGCCAGACAACCGCGTCTTTTTTGTCCTGCGGATAGAAAGCGTACCGGCAATTCGGCCAAGCCGACCAAATCGAGCGTTTCAAGCGCTGCCTCCAGCCGCGATGCGGCAATTCCGTCTAGATTTGTCCAGAAACGGATCGCCTTTTCGAGCGGTTGATCAAGATCGAGCGCGAGGTTGTCATCGCACAGCGCGATCGCGCCATCGATTCTGACTTTACCAGATGCAACGGGAAGTAGCCCGGATAAAGTCCGAAACAGTGTCGATTTTCCGCTGCCATTGGCACCACGAACCCAAATCAAATCGCCGCTTTCGACTTCCAGATTGAAGTCGTGCAGGATAACCCGGCTTCCGCGCATGATCGCGATGCGGTCCAAATTGATAGCGGGCGATGCAGCTTGACTGTCCGGCATGGTGCGACATAGGCACGGCGCGCGCAAAAAGCAAAGGCAGGAGAGTGACATGGCTGTTCGGGAACTGAACGAAAACGAACGCGACGACGCTTTGGTTACGCTGAACGGCTGGATCTATGACGCCAACGCGCGCGGGATCAGGCGCACTTTCCGCTTTGCAGATTTCGCCGAAGCCTTTGCTTTCATGACCCGGGTGGCAATCCTTGCCGAAAAGGCAGATCACCATCCTGAATGGTTCAACGTTTACAACCGGGTGGAAATTCTGCTGACGACGCATGATGCAGGCGGTTTGTCCGGACGCGATATTTTGCTGGCGACAGCGATCGACGGCTTCGCCTAAATGTCGTCACCCCGGCGCCGCATCAGGTTTCACCAGCGATGAAAGCGCAAATCTCCAGCGGCCCCGGCCTGCGCCGGAGCGACGGGTTGTTCCTTTAGTTCTTCACCACCGTCTCAATACCCTGCATCATCGACAGTTGCTTGCGCAAACGGCCCGGGAACCAGCGGGCAGCAAAGGCGAGCTGTTTCGCGAGCTTGTTGACCGGAGTGTGGACCTTATCGCCGTGAACGGCTTCCCAAGCCGCCGGCCCGATGATCGAGACAGGGCTTACTTCTACACCAGCCTCCAAAAGCCGTTCCTTGCCTGTCTGGTTGGAGCTAGGATCGACTGCGCCTATGATATTGGTGTCGATAAAGCCCGGCATCAATGAACGGGACCTGATGCCCAGTTCACGCCATTCGATGTCATGTGCTTCGGTTAGGCCACGTACCGCAAATTTTGTCGCGCTGTAAACGCTGAGTCCTGCCGAACCATAAATTCCAGCTGCCGACGCGGTGTTGAGCACGCAGCTGCCTTTGGTTGCCTGCAGATAAGGGAATCCGGCACGGATGCCATTGATCACGCCGGTGATGTTGATTGCAATCATCCGGTCAATTTCTTCGTCGGTCATATCCTGGATAGGTCCGCCCGTGCCGACACCGGCATTGTTGAACAACACGTCCATCTTGCCGCCAGTATGCTTGGCAAATTCTGCCGCGGCCTCTTTCCATTGCGGACGATTGGTCACGTCGAGCTTGTGGATTGACCACTGACCTGCGGGAAGCATATCTGCGGTTTCCTTGAGCCCTGCCTCGTTGACATCGGCCAGGCCGATAAACCAGCCCTTGCCGGCAAAATAGCGCGACACTTCGCGACCAAGGCCCGACGCGGCGCCGGTTACGAAAATGCTTTTGCGGTTGCTGGACATGGTTCGACTCTCCCTCTTATTTTCACTGCTGTAAGCACAGCAATTCCCCCCTCGGGTCAACCCCTACTTGCAGCTTTTGAACAAGGTCGATAATCAAACACCCGATATGCAGTTGTTCCGTTTCCTGTTTCCAACCTTTGCCGCGTTGTTGCTCTCGACCCTTTCGGGCCAAGCGCGCGCCGAAGTCGTCGCGACCTTTTACAGCCATGATTTCGGCGATCATTTCCCGCACGCCTTCATCACATTAAAGGGCAAGGTTGATGGAACTGGCGAAGCGGTGGACACAAATTTCGGATTTACCGCCGTCAGCGTGTCGCCGGCGATCTTGATGGGTTCGGTCAAAGGGATGATCGAGACGAAGGACGCGAAATATGTGTCCAAAAGCAACCCGCATTTTTCACTGCGTTTGTCCGATGCCGAATATCGAAAACTGCTTGACCATGTGGAACGCTGGCGCAGTATGCCGGGTAAAAGCTACAGCTTGAACAAGCGGAATTGCGTACATTTTGTAATGGAGGCGGCGGCGCTGCTTGGCCTGTCAGTGAACCGCAAGAGCCAGTTTTTCAAAAAGCCGAAATCGTTCGTGCTCGAAATGATGAAGATCAATCCAACGCTGCGATTGTAGTCCTTAAATCGCCTCAAAACCTGTCGCGTAATAATGCCAGGTGAAGATGGCCGCCGCGCCCCGATGCGGACGCCAGCTTTCAGCAATTTCGCGCGTGGGTTTCTCGGTCGGACGCTCTTCGAGCAGCAGGATGCGCTTGACGCCTTCCTGCACCGCCAGATCGCCTGCGGGCCAGATGTCAGCACGGCCTTCGGCAAAGAGCAGATAGATTTCGGCTGACCAGCGACCAATGCCTTTGACTTTGGTCAGATAGGCGATCGCTTCCTCGTCATCCTCTGGCAACGCATCGAGCGGCAGGGCGCCAGACACAACCAGTTCTGCAAGGCTGCGCGCATAACCCTGTTTTTGGCGACTAAGTCCGCAAGCGCGCAGGCTGTCGAAATCCTCAGCCAGCAGTTTCTCCGGCGCGCAATCCTCACCAAGCTTTGCAGCCAGCTTGTTCCACATTGACGAGGCAGCAGCGACACTGACCTGCTGACCGACAATGGTGCGCAGCAAGGTCGTGTAACCACGTTCCCTTATACGCGGCTCGGGATAGCCAGCCTGCTCCAGCGCAATCGCAAAACGCTTCTCCTGACCAGCAAGCGCATCGAGCGAATGCTTTATCTGTTTCGCCGTCAATCCCATCAGTGCGCCAACTTCAGCAGCGCCATCGGCGGGCCAAAGGTCTTCGGGCCGATATCCCAGCGGAGCACCTGCATAGCGCCTTCGTCGGTCGGGCCCTCATCGGTGTTGTTGGCCATGATTTTCGCATTGGTACGGATAGTGAAAGTGCCTTTGACCTCGACCGGCTCGATATTCTTTTTGGCGGAACTCATTCCCGGGATCATCGATCCGGCACCCATCAGCGACATCAAAGACACATCGGCATCATTATGAAATGTTGGCGCCTCGATCCGGACCCGGCCATTGTCCCAGCGGGTGACATGGATCATCGGATTGCCCAGTGCATAGCGGGGGATGACGGGGAAGGCGAAATCGTCGGCCAGACGGCCCTTGGTCGAATAGTCGATCATGAACAACCCGTTGCCCAGATGCTCGACCTTGTTCCAGGCCGCCAGCCGTTCGACTTCCTTAGTGAAACGATCGATCGTCTTTGGGTTGCTGGGATCAATACCACCCAGCATGGCAGCGAACATCTTTTTGGCCTGCTCTTTTTCTTTCTTGGAGTTGGCCTGTTGTTCGTCCCAATCCTTCTTCTGCTGCTCTACCTCGGCGGGAGTGCAGTCGCGCTCGCTATAGTCATCTTCAATCGCCTCGACAGCAGCGACCGCTTCGGTTGCGGCTTCCTCGGCAGCCCCGGCCGCGTCCTCGGACGCTGCAGCAGCATCGACCTCAGCCTCAACTTCTTGAGTGATTTCCTCTTGCGATGCCTTTGAGGCAGCCGTGCCAGCCGTTTCGGCGGCAATGGCTGCAATTGCAGCATCGGCGGCGGCGGCATCTGCGGTGGCTTTTGCCTCCGCCTTCTGCTTGCGCTTTTCCTTCTTCTGCTTTTCCGGCTCCGGTTCTGGGCCATAGCAAGAGGCGGTGAATTCGGTGTTTCCACCTTCGGCATCAAGCGTATCGTTGAGTAGATTGGCAAGACCAACTAGCTGGATCTGCCCCTTATAGCTAAAGGCGAACTCGCCATCGGCCATCACGGTCATTTCCGAATTAAACTCGCCCGGCAGCAACAGACAACCCGACAGGCTGAACGGAGCAATGACAGCAAGGCCGATGGCGGCTATTTTCTTGAAATGCATTCAGTCGGCTTTCGATTGGCGCAGGGTCGCCGCGGCATAAAGCGCGATGGCTGCGGCGTTGGAGACGTTCAGGCTTTCCATCTGTTCGCTGATTGGCAGCTTTGCCAGCTGGTCGCAATGTTCCTCAATATTGGCGCGCATGCCTTCGCCTTCTGCACCGAGCACCAGCGCATTTCGGGAAGGTGCCAGCGCTTCTCCAAGCGTGACATCCGCGTGACCGCTCAATCCAATGCGCCAATAATTGTGCTCGGCAATCTCGTCGAGCGCGCGGGCCAGATTGACCACGCGAACCCAGGGCACAACTTCCAGAGCGCCTGAGGCCGATTTTGCCAACACGCCGGATTCGGGCGGGGCATGCCGATCCTGCGTCACTACCGCAATCGCATCAAAGGCGGCGGCAGACCGGAAAATCGCGCCGACATTGTGTGGGTCGGTAATCTGGTCGAGGATCAGGATGGGCCGGTCATCGTCGTCGTGCGCATCGAGCACATCCGACAGCCAGACATCCTCGAGCGGGGCGACCTCGGCTACGATGCCCTGATGCGGGGTATCTCGCGGCACGAATCGGGCAAGATCGGAACCTTCGCAAAACTGGAAAGGCACGCCCGATGGCAATTCAAACGATGCCATCGCTTCGCGTGTCGCCCACACCTTTAATATGCGGCGCTCCGGATTTTCGAGTGCAGCTGTCACTGCGTGCTTACCCCAGAATTTGGGGTTGCCGCTGGTCTGTGCCGCACCGCGCCTGCGCTGGCTTTTATGCGATGACATTATGAGGCCCTGTAAGACTGGAGAAATTTCTGTTCATGCCCGCTCTTTCCCACTTGAGGCATTGACAGGCAAGTGCCGTTTCGCCAATAGGCCGCTTCTTCTTCGGGACCGGCCCTTTGCCTCGCGCAACGCCCCGCAGAAAGTGGACAGGTGGCCGAGTGGTTAAAGGCAGCAGACTGTAAATCTGCCCGGTTTTCCGTACGCTGGTTCGAATCCAGCCCTGTCCACCAATTACCCCTCCCAAGACACCCCAAAAAAGCGCTAGAAGTCCCAGAAAACCTAGTGTATACTCGCTATGTTCCTCCCGCTGCGTTGCATCGTATTTCACTGCATCTCAGACCTGGTGTGGGGGTAATGTGGGGGTAAATAGGCTTACCCCCACACTTTTTCTCCCGATTTTTGGGGGGTAAATGTGGGGGTAAATTCATGGGAAAACTCACAGCAATTGCGGTCAAAGCGCATCTCGCGACTCCCGGCACCTATCAGGATGGAGATGGGCTTTTCCTTAAAGTGGACAAGCGGGGAGGGGCTTACTGGCTTTTACGCCTCCAGCATGACGGAAAGAGGCAGGACATCGGAATAGGCAGTGCCAAACTGCTCAGGCTCTCGGAAGCACGCGATAAGGCCTATGAACTTCGCAGAGCCATCAAAATCGACCGGCGCGATGTGCTTGCCGAGAGGAAAGACGCAGTCGCTTCCAAAGTGACATTCCACGATGCCGCGCGGCAATATCATTTAGAGAATGCGGCGGGCTGGAAAAGTTCTCTTTATGCTCGCCAATGGCTTGCCAGTCTGGAGAATTACGCCTTTCCAAAACTGGGCAATGTGCCAACGGGCGGCATCACAGCTGCCGACATCATCACCGTACTGACGCCGATCTGGCAGGAGATTCCCGAAACAGCGCGTCAAGTTCGTAACCGAATCTGCGCGGTTCTCGATTATGCCCATGCCAAGGGATGGCGCTCAAAAGAAGCGCCATCAGGCAACAGCAGTCTGAAAGCAGGACGGGGACTGCCCCGGCAGGTCAAATCGAGGGAACACCGCAAAGCAATGCCCTACATTGAGTTGCCTGCTTTTCTTACCGCACTGCGCCGCAAACCATTCTATGGACGGCTGGCGCTAGAACTGCTCATTCTTACTGGTGTGCGGAGCCAAGAGGTTCGGCTGGCGACATGGGCGGAGTTTGATCTGGACCAGCGTCTATGGTCTGTTCCAGCCGATCACATGAAGCGGGCCAAGGCGCACATGGTTCCGCTGTCTGAGGCCGCGATGCGAGTTTTGGCGAAAGCGAATGTGTTCCGTCAGGCGGACACCGATGTCGTATTTCCCGGCGTGTCTGGAAAGCCGATGTCTGACATGACGCTGCTCAAGGTGCTGCGCGATATGGCGGAACCATACCACGTCCACGGCTTTCGCTCCACATTTACAGATTGGGCTGCGAATGAAGGATTTGCCGATGCCGTTGTAGAGGCGGCGCTGGCTCACAAGACGCCTGATGCGGTGCAGGCCGCTTATCGGCGCACAACTTACCTTGGCACAAAGGAGCAGCCTGGCGCGCGTGTCACATTGATGGAAGAGTGGGGGCTTTATTGCGCGGGCGAGGCGGCGGACACCGAATAGGCATCGCAGTTGCCGTGGGCGCTACGAATTGACGCATTGGTGGAGCGACAATCAGGACCAGCCACGAGCTGCGGCTATGGGCAGGATTTCTCCTGCGGTTCTTCACGGTAAGCAATCGGATTGGCGATCCAGCGGTTGACCGCTGACTCTCGCCAGCCAGCGCCATGAACGCTGATTTTCAATTGGCACGGGAAGGTGCCTTCGGCGATCTTGCGGTACATGGTCGAGCGGGACAACCCGGTGCGGGCCAGTACGGTTTTAAGGCGGATAATTCTTTCGAGGTCGGACATGGGATGTTCTTCCATTCGTTGGCAGTCATTGGCACCCCTGTGGACCAAACATTGGTTTTAAAAATCAGCGACGCAAGAGCGTTCTGGGGGCCGGTAAAGGCAGGCGCACACTCGGCGGCATTAGGTAGCGAACGATTGTGAACGGCTCGAAACGAATATGGGCGAGTATGGACGGGGGGCTTGGCGAGCTTTGGCGAACGACAAATCCAGCCGATAAAACCTTCCATGCGCAACTGACGACAATGACGGACATCGCAGGCGTAAATTCCCGTCGGCTAAGGACGAAATCTGCGCTCGATTCGGGGGTGCTTTTTTTGAACTGGCAGCAGTATGCCACCGTGGCGGCGACATATTCCGAAGAATACGATATTATTTTCGATGCCCCCTTGATCATGTTCTGCAAATGTTTCAACACTGGGAGAAGAACGGACAAAATGTCCAAATGAGTCCCAGCGGAGATTGCCATGCTCGACCCTCGAACCGAATTTGCAAAACTGCGGGAACGGGCTGGCCTTTCGGTCGAAGAGACGGCGAAGCTGTTGCGGGTCACTGAACGTTCGGTCCGTCGCTATGAGACAATGGGTCCGCGTGGCTCAGAGCCTGCTCCTCTTGCGATGGATTTCATGTTTCGGATGGCCGAAGCGGGTGTTCCCAAATTGCCGGTCGCCAGAACAGAAACACGTTTCCGTTTCATAGATTTGTTTGCAGGCATTGGTGGGCTTCGCAAGCCGTTCGAGGAAATCGGCGGCAAATGTGTCTTTACCGCCGAATGGGACAAATACTCACGACAGACCTATGTCGCCAACTACCGGGACAATCCCATTGAGCACGAGTTTGCGGGGGATATCCGTCCTTATGCGGAGGAGCCTTGGAAGGTGCCGGAACATGATGTGCTCCTTGCCGGTTTTCCGTGTCAGCCCTTCTCGATTGCAGGCGTATCCAAGAAGAATTCCCTCGGTCGCCCGCATGGCTTCCTTTGCGATACGCAGGGAACGCTGTTCTATGATCTTGCCAAGATCATTGCGCATCACCGCCCCCAAGCTTTCCTGCTTGAGAATGTGAAGAACCTCGAGCGGCATGATGGCGGGCGGACCTTCGCCACAATCATGCACGTGCTAAGAAAGGAACTTGGCTATCAGGTCGATTATCGCGTTATCAGTTCAGCTCCCTGGGTTCCGCAAAAGCGCGAGCGTGTTTTCATCGTTGGATTCCGGGACGGTTCGTCCTTTGACTTTGGTGATCTGGAGGTTCCGGAGGGTCGCGCGCCTGTTCTGGGCGACATTCTGGAGCGCAAGGTCGATCCCAAATATACCCTGACCGAGCATCTCTGGAACTATTTGCAAGGTTACAAAGAAAAGCACGCCAAGGCTGGCAACGGCTTTGGCTATTCGGTTTTTGGCCCAAACGACGTGTCCCGGACGCTTTCGGCGCGCTACCACAAGGACGGGTCCGAATGCTTGGTCTTGCAACCTGGCAACCGTCCCCGTCGCCTGACTCCCCGAGAATGCGCGAGGCTTATGGGCTTTGAGGAGCCGCAGGGCAGCAAGTTCGTAATCCCTGTTTCTGACACACAGGCCTACCGCCAGTTCGGAAATGCAGTCGTTGTGCCGGTTGTCCGTGCGGTTGCCAGCATCATGGCGCCGCATATCCGCACTGAAACCTTCAAACAGGCGGTTCAGGCGACCGATCTTCGCGAGCCTATGCTGGCACATGGCTGACATCGTATCCCCCGATGTCCGCAGCCGGATGATGGCGGGGATCAGGGGGAAGGATACCAAGCCGGAGCTTATTGTCCGGCGCGCACTACACGCGCGAGGCTTTCGCTACAGACTGCATGCGAGGGATTTACCCGGCAAGCCTGATCTTGTGTTTCCCAAGTTTCGCGCGGTCATCCTTGTTCATGGCTGCTTCTGGCACGGCCACGAATGCCATCTGTTCCGCTGGCCTCGCAGCAGGGTCAAATTCTGGCAGGAAAAAATCAGCAAAAACCGGAACAATGACTTGGTCAACGCGCAGAAGCTTGCGGAGGCCGGATGGCGCAGAGCCATTGTCTGGGAGTGCGCCCTCAAGGGAAAGCGCAGGATACCGGTCGATACTTTTACCGACCAACTTGAAGACTGGCTTCATTCGGGGCTGTCCGGTATCGAGATAGTTGCAGCACCTGACTGACCAGTTTCCGGAGACAGAATGCCACAACAGTTTGACATGTTTGTAGAAGATTCGGGCAGTGGCTTGCTTGCGGACCTGTTACGGAATTCCGACAGACTTTTTGTGAAAAAGCTGTCCAACAATGACCGGGACTGGGCGCGCTTGTCCAACAAGCACCAAGCCGGTGTCTATGTTCCGCCCCGCGAACGGGACAGCGGTTTTTTCCCGCGATTGGTGGCCAAGGATCGTGACGATCCGGAAGCACATGAAATTCGCGAGACTTGGTTTCGAACGGACTGGCAACAATTCGGCATCGAAAGAAAGACCCGGCTGGTTCATTATACCAGCAAGGGACCGGAAACGCACATGACGGGCGTTCCAAAAGAGGCATTTGCCGATCTGTCCCCTGCCTCATGGCTCGTCGTGGTTCGCGCAGACCGGGACGGCGAACCCAACTTTGTCTGCCTGACCATAGACTCGAACTCAGATGACGCGATTGTCCTCACTGACACTCTCGGGTTGGATACGACGTTTATTTCCGGCATCCTTGATCCACGCGACATCCTTGCGCGGGAACGTGACAGGATCATGGATTTTGCCGAGGAGGTCGCGTTGGCGTGGCTTGCGGGCAATATTGCCGCCTTTGCAGCTGATCGCGCAAAAATGCCGGTCACCGTGGAGCTAGCTGCCATGGCAAGGACCGCATTTCTGGAACGACACAAATTAGCTGCACTTGATCCCTTTGTCTTGGAGCATCCCGGCGATGCGATTCGTGAAATCAGCCGCGTGATCGAATGGGGATTGTTCCGCGAGTTTCAGCGTCGCGAAAGGGCCGTTGAACTGGTGCGGGCGGTTCTGGGTGACGATGCCGCGACAATAGACATGAAGGGTGTGGTCCGCCGACTGGTTGATGCGACGGGAGCGATTGATGCGATCATGCTCTCCGCCAGCCAGCAACGGAAATCCCGCGCGGGCTATTCGTTCGAACACCAGATCGAGGCAATGCTGGTTGCGGGCAATGTTCCTTTTGCCAAACAGGTTGTCATGGACGCGCGCAAGCGACCCGATTTTGTGCTACCTTCGCTGGCCCACTTGAGAAAACCTCTCAAGGGGGCGGCTCGGGGTTTGATCCTGAGCGCCAAAACAACGCTGCGTGAACGCTGGAAACAGGTCCAGCGGGAAATGGGAGGAAGTGACCTCTTCCTTGCGACGGTGGATGAATCGATAGCGGCCAACGCCATTGAGGACATGGCATCACTTGGCATTTCGCTGGTCGTACCGGAGGAGCTCAAACAATCGAAAGACACCGAATATGTCCGGCATGATAACGTGCTGGACTTCGCGACGTTTTTCAGGGACGAGCTGCGGGACCGGCGAATGTTGGCTTGGGGCTAACGTGGCTTTAAGTGCTGGTAGATTGCTACTGGTTTGGCAAAAGGCCCCTAGCCCTTTAGAGAAAACAAAACCAACTCTCTACAATTTGCCAAGCGAACCGAATTCCCCTGAAACTGAGCCAGTTCAGTTAACTTAATCTGGCGATGTCAATATTGGGCTGCCCCGTGCGGCTCATATAAGCCCCGAACCTTTGTACGATGTTGGAGAGGAAAGGCGTGGCTATTGAGGTGACCCTATGCTCGAGTGCCGCATTCAAATCAGTTAGAGGCATGGTCTTTAAGCTTGAAAAGTGCACCATCAGCGGTTCCGTCTCGCCGGGCAACGCGGGAAGAAAGTGCTTTGACGGTTCGACGTTTTGATTGACGTACCGCGAGAGGAATCGGCTACTTTTCTCTACAGCTTTGTCTGTCTCCTTCGCTGCAAGCATATCAATCATCGGCTTCCAATCGGCAATGCCGAGTATGCACTTGGCCAGAATGGCGTTATCTACTTTCTGCGTGGCCATATCGCATTGCGGAGTAAGTACGACCCAGAGATCACCATCAAATTTGAAAATATCTCCGGTATGCGCCCGATGAGACATCAATGCCGGGCTCATATAGTTTTCAAATGGATGCCAAGATACATTCTCGGGGTCATCCAGCCCAAGCAAATCGGCAAGATGACCAACATACTGGCGGGTTACTATTTTCACCAACTGGTTGCGGTCCCCGGTATCAAGTTCCGCAAACATTTTCCACCGAGGCCAAAGGCGGAGCAAGAATACATCTGCCGCAGAGGCGTCCATCTCAGTTCGGGCCAAACCTAGGACGTCCATCATATCCCACTGCGCTCCAAGCCATGCGATGGCGCGATCATAGTAGTTTCCATGATCATCGATTGGGTCATTTTTGTCGAAAATTTCGACAGCGCCCGCAGAACGGACTTCGTCGTCCAGTTCTCCGATATTGGCAGATATAATCGCAACCGGTACACCTCGCCCTTTCAGTGCGAGTTTTGCTAAATCGTTGCCCCTCGGTTCGGACTTCCCACCCTCTTTCTCGCTTTTGACCCGCAAGTCAAAAAGAGCCGCATCACACCGCAAACGGGAAAGTGCCAAGAATGCCTGCTCGACAGTTGCTGCTACGTCGAAAGAAAAAAGCTTACCTGTATCCTCGTTCTTCGCGTTCCAGTCGCGAACAGCCGTATCAAACATATCAAGCTGAGTTTTTTCATCCTCAACAAACAATATATGCTTTGTCATCGCCTCTCCTCGACCCGGGGAAATCGTATTTCAAACCGGGTGCCCCCCTGAAAGTCCATATGGTAGGATAACGTCGCATCAGACCGCGACAGTGCTTCCCGCGCGATGTTAAGGCCGAGGCCCGTGCCATCACTCTTTAGCGAAAAGCCGACGTCAAAAATGAGCTCGGCAAACTCCTCTTTAACACCCGGACCGTTGTCATCAACATAGATGACTGCTTCGGTTGGCAGGCCCCTTATGCTGATCGTGATTTGCGGATTAAGTGTCTGGGCATCTTCAAGCCAGTGCAAGGAGTTTCCGATGATATTGACGAGCGCAGTGGTCAGATCTTCCGGGTAGCCGATCATATCGGCAACTTTGTCAGGGTTCTCAATTTCGATTGAAGTCATGTGGTTCGAGAAAAGCTCTATAGCCCCCCTGATCACGTTCACGAGATTGAAGGTCTTCGGCAGTCCTCGCTTTCCTCCCGCAAGTGGCTTTAGATTTCGGAACAAGGTCACCAAACGTGTGCCTGACTCGGCAACGAGAGGAAGCTTTTTATCGAATTCACCCTTGGCGGTGTCGGTGCGTGGGCCACTGCCGCCGAACAGGTCAGGAAAAAGCCCCTTCAAACGGGCAGCGGTCGATGCGACGTATGCGGCAGGTTGAGTTCCTTCATGCAGAATTTCTGCAAGAATCGCTCCGAGAGAGGATTTAGCTTCCAAGACGCGGGCTCGATCTTCCAGCTGGTCAATCCTGTCACTCAGCAGCATGGCCTGCTTATCAATCAGGCTTTCTGCCTCGGCGCGCTCACTTGGTTCGAAATGGCTGACTAACAGGCGAAGCTTCTGCAACTCGGCCAAATTTCTGACCTCATCAAAGGTAACGCTGCGCTTACGTGATATTCCGGCCTTCGAACGGAAATGGTACCTCTTCGGTTCAACAACACGCGTAAGTAGAACCTCCACCAGCCTTTTCAGTCTCCGAAATGCGCCGTTCTCTTCGAATCCTTCGCGGCTGCTTCTCTCCTCAAGGCCCGATGTCTCCTGATCTTGCACGGTAACATAACCGGCAACCTGGTTGTGGCCGATATGCAGCGATGGATTCTGAACCCTTCTCCGGTCCAACGTCAGCCAGTCGTTCTCAGAATCACCATAAGGACGGACGCGAAATCCGCTGCGATAGATGGCGATCCCTGCGATCTCATCGAGTATCTGCCGAGCCTTTGCAGCAGTCAGGTCACCAAGCCCCGCCTCCCGCATGTTGTTTTTGATTGTATCCGCCTCGCGATCAAAAAGAAAAAGGCGAATGTCAAAAGGCCCGCATGACTGCTCCTCTCCCTCGAACGGGATAATCAAAGATACTTGCTCTGGCCCCGTTCCTGCGCGTCGATTTCGGAAAGTGCCTGAAAATTGGCCGGAAGAGTCATAGGAACCTGTCAGCTCATAGTCGCAAGCCTTGAGTAACGGGAAAGGCTGGACTTTAAACTCGATTTTCTCCAGCTCACCTTCTTCAACTGAAGCGTTGCCATTGTCGAGAAGGGATCGGCCGTCAAAACCACAACTTTCAACGGTGCATTCCGAGAGATCAAGAAATATGTCGAAATCATCTTGATGATCAGCTTGCTGAAGCGGGGAGATCAGACGCCGAAGTTCCAATAGAAGTCGATTGATCTTCGGTTCGGTCCATGCCTCGCGGAGGTCCAATATTTCAAGTAATGTGCCGGTCGGGCCGTCAGTAGGCTCAGTATAAAAGTCGATAGCGATATCTGAAAGGTAGGTGTCGCCGTCGAAGATTGACCAGTCCAGCTCTGGAATGAGCACTTCAACTCGATTACCTCCACGTTCGCTGGTGGAATTTAGTGCCATCCGGCCGCCTAGCTTCGCCGCCGCAAATCGCCCGATCCCTTTATAGCCCATCATCACACGATTACGGTCGGGTGACAGGCGCGTGCCTACTTTTGATGTAGTTGCAGGCTCCATCCATTTGTCTTGGATATCCGATAATGTCATACCGTGCCCATCATCCTGCACGGTGATCCGACCGGCACCTGCTTCAAGAGGCGGGTAGAATTTGAGTACAACGGATGTGGCATCCGCATCATATGCATTTTTCACGAGTTCTATGACCGCCGCCTCTGGACCGCTTATTAGCTGGTCACCGATGGTTCGTATAATCCTGGCGCGCGGACGGAACCTCAGTTTGGCAACTTCTTCATTCGACATTGAGGCAGTTTTCTCCCTAACCATAGACTAGGCGAATGCACCATTACTGTCGACCAATATGTTGCGGTTCCTGCGACCCTCGCGCAGCGAACAGAAGGGTTTACCCTGATGCAATCCCCGTGATTTTCTGCGCTAAGACATCTCACCTTTCTATCTCATGAAACTGGCATTTGCAGATTGAGGATCCGGGGCGTTGACCGCGCTACCCTTTCGGGCGACCCGCTCTATTCGCCGTGCGAACCAAGCCTGTAGTCTTGGCCCTTCGGGTGACGATCGGGAGCGTGGGATGATGAGCGGGAGGTTCTAGGGTCGCACTCTTTCCCGCGCTTCGCGCTCCTGAGGGTGCGGCGTTTTTGGGCTGACCCGCTGGCGCTCTTGCCACTCTCCTTGCCGGACGCCCGCTGGCCCACAGGTCCGGGCACAGGGCGTCTGGCTGGCGTCGTTTTGTGCAAGGGTGCCGTTGTTTTGCCGCGTGGCGGCTAGGGGAGGCTTACCGCCTCCGTTCGTTTGATCGTGTGGGAACGCCAAGGGCATTGCCCTCTCGTTCCCAAAGCAGAATAGCCACCCCCGTGTGGCGGTCGCTGTGCGTCCGCTGGCCCGCGCCAAGGGTGTCGATTCGGCTTTCCCTCCCCCTCCCATCCTCGCCGGAAGGCAGAGCCGCATTCCGCATGCAGTGCGGCTTCGCCACAAGGAAGGAAGGTTTGAGATGACCGATTTGCTTTTGAACTATCGCGCTTGCGGCGCGGAGTGCCGCGACGATTATCTGCGTGATTTGGCCAATGAGAATGGCCTGCCGCTGGAGTGCGTTCAAAGGATTGCCGAGCGGCTTGGTGAGCGCGAGGATTTTGGCGCGCTTGTCCTGATTTGTGAAGAGCGCCATGCGCGGAGCGCCAACCAAAGACAAGGGCGAGTGCTATGAGCGCGGCTCTTGTTGCAGCGCGTGAGCAGGCCGCACGGATTGCGCGCTTGAACGACTTTGCGCGTCAGGCGATGGGGGTTGCTTGCACCGTTGTTGCTACTGTGGGTTTTCGGTCGCTGTCCGACGCCGACCAGTCTTGCGCTCGCGAACTTATCGAGACATTCGACGCTTTTACCGAGGACAACGACCCCCATGGCGAACGCGATTTCGGGTGCGTCTATCAGCTTGGCGATGGTCGTTGGACGACCGAGCGCCCAAGGGTTCGGGAAGACGAGCACGAACGGGTGTTCTGGAACTGATTATTATGACCTTGAATTGCAGTTTGGCAGTGAAGATGCGGCGAACCCCGCCGTCACGCGGCGGGTGCTGACCATCATGCTTGCCGACGAATATTGAGCGAATGCAAATTATGGCCCAGCGCAAATCGTTCCCGCAGATAGCTCCGTCCGACTCCAGCCAGATTATGATAGCCGGCATCGCGCCTGTCAGCGTGCGGGAGCAGCTGGGCTATCTTGCCAATCAGCCGATGCAGCCCCGCTGCAAACAGCGCTCTTTGGATATCGGGTTTTGGGACCCCATGCGTGACCAGTTAGAGATGTTTTGATAACGCAAAATTGCAGTGCCCAACCCAGTTGCCAGCGGCACGTCTGATGCAGATGATATCGGCAGTTACTCGATTTCCTCGCGTGGTCGCAGAAGTTTTTCACAGAACCCCTCGTTATTCACGCCTGCAACATGCACCCCGAAGAAATATTCTCGATTGTAACGAATAGTGTGTTTTGCGATGCCATCTAATGCGAACCTAAACGCCAGCTGAAAGTTTCCCAAGTTAAACGCTGTTGGAACCATATCGACCGGTGGCAGCCAATCATAAACATAACGGCAAGCGTCGAAGGGAATAACGTCCAAGTACATTCGCGTGGACTTCGCCACATAGCTGAAACGACGAGTGCGCTCGACATTGTAGTGCATTGGCTGCGTATACTGAGCTATAACAGGTAACAGCGCGAGTTCATCATTGGGAACGTCGCAGAAAAGATACATCCGCTCAAAATAGCGGAAGCCATTTCGAAGACCGTGAAAAGCCGAGGTCTCGAACTCCTGCTCCTCGCTCCTTAGAACATGATATGCGATAAGCGCCTTTTCCGCTGATATTTTTGGAGACGGATGGCCAGAGAGCTGGTTACGCCAAGCCTCTATCAGCTTCGCTGACCCCGATTCAAAGGTAGGATAATTGATGTCATGATAGGATTTCCCGTTTCTGCTAGCATTAAGCGTCCAGCCAATCGCATTCATGTCTGGATCTGTTACCATGACCGTGACATCGTCAACTGGGGGAGTTCCGAAATCCTTTGATCGCATCGCCATCGTTGCCGCAGAAGCGTTCATATAAAGGCTCCATGCCTCCGAATTGGCAAACGCCGTCCACGGAGCGACCAGCGAGGCAACGTCAAAAATCTGCCGCGTTATGTACTGACCGTAGTAACATTTCAGATCAGCTCGAACCGCATGGAAGAATGATTCGCCGACGTTCTCGTTGTCCTTGCAGACAAAACCGTGCGCCTGCGGTCCGTCATCCAAGTTCCACACATCGTCTGGATCATCCTCCGGTTGCAACGCAGCTTCAAGAAACGCTCTTGGGTAGAGGCTTGCGCTTACAAGATCGGAATACGCATCAGCCTGTTGCGCGTTGCTTTCATCGGGGGCCGCGAAATTCGTGATCAGTACACCTGGTGATGCAAGCCCGTTGTGACGGAATATATCGACCAGCGTGCGCAGGGTAGATTGGCCGGTGCTAGGAATTGGACCGCATGCGTCAAAATATATGATATCGAAAACCGTCGGAGCTGTGCGTAGAAAGGAATCAAGGCTACCTCGCCGAAGTTTCAAAAGTGGAAACTCCGATGCCAAGACTTCACTAAGGGCGGTATCATAGGTCTGATTGTCGGTTTCAAATGCCCAGATATTGAATGGATGCACTCCGAGTTCAATGAGAACACGAAAGTCGTTCAGCGGTTCAGGGCCAGCTAAATATGCGATCTTCAATTCGTTCGCGGTTTTAGGCTGAAAATGGCTATCCCAGAACTTTTCCCACGTCGTTATCGTATGCTCGTCGAGCGCAGAGGCGGCCGCCGCGTCGTAAGATGTGCTTTTGCCGTCCATAAACTCCTTTATCTTTCGCACATGGTTGCGAGGAACAACGGCGCTGTTCAACCTAGACGATGTCAGAGACTCAACAGCATGAGTTAAACTCCGTCTGCGAGCTTCTATTTTTGACGGTTGGTCATACTTTACCGACATAGTTCCTCCGTCACGTTCAGACGTTATGGCCGTGCGCCTTGCGCTGCTATAGACGATGATAGCGAACGCTTCGAGAAACGATAGCGCAGTAAAATGGACACCTTCACCCAAATATTTCCGTTAATTTTGTCAAGCATGTGCATAAGCCGGTGGATGGTCAAGCGGTTGAGCTTGCGGCATCGACCCCCCACGCACTGCTATCACAGAACTCGAAATTGTGCGCTTTTTCACTCTGTGCCGGGCGCCTCGCCAAGTTGTTATTTCCGCTGGTCGATCAATGAGGGCGTCGAGTTTTGATCCTCGAACGCTCGCTTCCCTTTACGTTTCCAAATCGCCAGCGCCTGCTCGCGATCCTCGCTGCGCAGTTTGATGGCGACCGTCAGGAACGCACCGTAGAGCGTCGCGCGATCATCGTCGGTTAGGTCGACAAGTTCGGCTTTCACAACAAGTCCGCCCAGCTCGATCAATTGCTTCGTGCGCTCGCGTCTTTTGATTTGCCATTCGCGCATGTCTGTACGTGCTTTTCGTGCTTCAAGCCGGTGCCGTACCGCCGTCAGCCGTGCGAGGGCCGTCCAGCTTGTTTTCAGTTCCTTCGCCACGGTTTCGTGCCGTCCCTTGAAAGAAGGCTGCCCCGCGTTTGCGCCAGCTCTCCCTTTTTGCAGAGTCGGTGATTTCGACGATGGATAGTAAAGCACCGGCAAGCGTTTCGGCGTCCATCACGTCGGCTCCGGTGGCAATTACCAGTTCACCAAGTTGCTGGACGCGGCGTTCTTTGAGTTGCTTTGCCCTTTCGGCAAGTGCCTTCAGTTCCGAATCAATATCACGGGGTTTACGCATCTTGTGTCTCCATTGAGAGTTGATGCACCCATCATAATATCGCGCTTCTCCTAATGCTGTAGAGTACTCGAGACAGTCTGACACCACCTAGTCCCGAGCAGGATTTTATCATGGGAGGGCGCGCTTATACGTCGTGCCGACGTGGCTTTAGTGGCGTAGATGGATTGCCATCATGGCTATCTTCCATCTCTCGGTCAAAGTCATCAGCCGCGCCAGCGGTCGCAGCGCTGTGGCGGCAGCGGCCTATCGCGGAGCCGAACGCCTGCACGATGAGCGGCTCGACCGTGACCATGACTTCACGAACAAGGACGGCGTCGTTCATTCCGAAGTGATGCTGCCCGAAGGTGCGCCGCCCGAGTTTGCCGACCGGGAAAAACTCTGGAACGCGGTCGAGGCAGCAGAGAAGCGAAAGGACGCGCAACTTTCGCGCGACGTCGAGTTCGCCATCCCGCGCGAGATGAACAAGGCCCAAGGCATTGCGCTTGCCCGCGACTTTGTGAAGACCGAGTTCGTCGAGAAGGGCATGATCGCCGATCTGAATGTGCATTGGGACATCGGCAAGGACGGGCAGGCCAAGCCGCACGCCCATGTCATGTTGACCATGCGCGAAGTCGGAAAGGACGGCTTTGGCGCGAAGGTGCGCGACTGGAACAAGACCGAGCTGGTCGAGCAATGGCGCGAACGCTGGGCCGAGCATGTCAACCAGCGGCTGGCGGAGCTCGATATCGACGCGCGCGTCGATCATCGCAGCCTTGAAGCGCAGGGTATCGGCCTCGAACCGCAGGACAAGATCGGCCCGGCTGCCTTACGCATTGGCGGTCGTGGGCTTGAGGCCGAGCGCATCGAGGAGCACCGCGCCATCGCACAGCGCAATGGCGAGCGGATCATCGCTAATCCGAATGTCGCGCTCGACGCGATCACGCACAGCCAAGCCACCTTCACGAACCGCGACCTTGCCATATTCGTGCATCGGCACAGCGACGGAAAAGAGCAGTTCGATGCGGCGCTAAGTGCAGTGCGCGGATCGCCCGATTTCATCGCTTTGGGCAAAGACGGACGCGGCGACGAACGCTTCACATCGCGCCAGATGATCGAGACCGAGCAGCGGTTGCAGCGCGCATCGGAATTGATGGCGGAGCGCGAACGGCATCGCGTTGGCGAGGACAAGCAAATGAGCGCGCTGGCGCGCGCCGAGGAGCGCGGCTTGCTGCTATCGGGAGAGCAGCGCGCGGCGTTCGAGCATGTGACCGACAAAAGCGGACTGAGCATTGTCGTTGGCTATGCCGGGACCGGCAAGAGCGCGATGCTCGGCGTCGCGCGCGAGGCATGGGAAAGCGCTGGCCACACCGTTCGCGGCGCGGCGCTATCCGGCATTGCCGCCGAAGGTTTGGAGCAGGGTTCGGGCATTGCTTCGCGCACTATCGCCAGCCTTGAACATCAATGGGGACAGGGCCGCGAACAGCTCACGTCGCGCGACGTACTTGTTATCGACGAGGCGGGCATGGTCGGTACGCGCCAGATGAAGCGTGTGCTGTCACACGCCGCAGATGCAGGCGCGAAAGTCGTGCTGGTTGGTGACCCGCAACAGTTGCAGGCCATTGAAGCCGGAGCGGCGTTCCGTGCCATCCACGAACGGCATGGCGGTGTGGAAATCAGCGAAGTCCGCCGCCAGCACCAAGGCTGGCAGCAGGACGCCACCCGGCACCTTGCCACTGGACGCACGGGGCAGGCCATTCATGCCTATGGCGAGCGCGGCATGGTGCATCTTGCCGCGACGCGGGAGGTCGCACGCGAGGATTTGATCGAGCATTGGGATCGCGAAAGGCAGGCTAGCCCCAGTGATACACGGATCATTCTCACCCACACCAATGACGAGGTGCGCGAACTCAATGAAGCCGCTCGCGGGCGTATGCGTGTCGCAGGCGGCTTGGGTGACGATGTGTCGATCAAGGCCGAGCGCGGCGAACGTCAATTTGCCAGCGGCGACCGTATCATGTTTCTGCGCAACGAGCGCGGGCTTGGCGTCAAGAACGGCACGCTCGGCATCGTTGAGCAGGTGACGCCGCAGAGTATGGCGGTGCGTACCGACGATGGCCGCAGCGTCGCCTTCGACACCAAAGATTATGCGCATGTCGATCATGGTTACGCCGCCACCATCCATAAGGCGCAGGGCATGACGGTTGACCGGGCGCATGTGCTCGCCACGCCGGGCATGGACAGCCACGGTGCCTATGTTGCGCTGTCGCGCCACCGTGACGGCGTAGAACTGCATTATGGACGCGATGACTTCGCCGATCAGTCGAAACTCGTCCGCACCCTTAGCCGCGAGCACGGCAAAGACATGGCGAGCGACTACAGCCCGGAACAGCGATTTGCCGAGCGGCGCGGCATTACATTTCGCGAGCGTCTTGTGGAGATTGCACGACAGTTGCCGGAGCGCGCGAAATCTATCTTCGCCGCGTTCCGCCCGCAGGCGCAGAAGCTGGAACCGCTGCCAACCGAACAGGCAGACCTGTCGAACCAGCGCCGTGCGGTCGAACGCTTTGCGCGTGCCGCCGACGATATGGCGAAGATGCGCGAGCAAGGATTGCCGGTCCTACCTCATCAGCGCGACGCGCTCGACAAGGCAGCGAAGACACTCGACGCGATTCAGCCCCATGCCGCCGCCGATCTTGCCAGCGCTTTGCAGCGGCAGCCTGAACTCATCCGCGAAGCAGCCGATGGCCGCAGCCAAGGCACAATCCGCGCCATGCAGCTTGAGTCTGAAATCCGAGCCGATCCGGTGCAGCGCGCCGACCGCTTTGTGACTGACTGGCAGCAGCTAGGGCAGGCACGCGCGGCCATGCAGCAAAACGGCAACGACAATAGCGCGCGCCGCGTCGCGGGACGCATGGCCGACATGGCGAAAGGGCTGGAGCGCGATCCACAGGTGGAATCGCTGCTCCGCAATCGGACGCGGGAACTTGGTCTCGGCAAGGATATCGGGCGCGACTTGTCCCGCGACCTTGCCGCGTCTGTGTCGTTCGAGCGGACCCGCTCGATTGGAATGAGCCTTTAGGAGAAATGAAGTGGACAATGCCGATACCGAAGAAGTGACACTGGACATCGATGCGGAGGCGGAAGCCGAGCCCCAGTCAAAGTCTGCCGAGGTCGAGAGCGACCCCGCTGCCGAGGCCTTTGCACGCCTTGAAGGCGAAATGGCCCTCATGCGGCGCGCGGTCCAGCATCTTGCCGCCGAGCGAGCGGACATCGTTATCCCTGACTATGGGGCGACCCTGACGGAGATGACAAAGCGGCTCGAAGAGATGGCGGAGAATCTTGATTGCATCGAGGAACACCCGGCCATGCAGGTGACGCCCGATAGCTTTGGCAGGCGGATCGAAGCCGCAGCGGAGGCGGCGCGGCGCGGCGATCAAACGCGGATGAACAACGCATATAATGAGCTGCGGCAAGCGGCGCAGGATATGCGCGGTGTCACATCCCACGCCCGCACCAACGCGGACCAACGCCGCACGGTGTTTCAGGCGGTCGGAGGCGGAGTGCTCGGCGGCATCCTGCTATGGTCTTTCCTTCCCGGAACTATCGCCGGTTCCGTGCCGGAGAGCTGGCACTGGCCCGAACGCATGGCGGCGGAGATGCTGGATGAAGCATCTGGGTGGGAGGCAGGCACCAGACTTATGAGTGCAGACGATCCCCAAGCATGGAGTGCCGTTGTGCAGGCAGCGAGAATGGCGCAGGCCAACCGTCAAATCATTTCTGGCTGTATCAAGAAAGCAAGCGCTTCTGGCAAACCCGTCCGATGCACTGTCAGCATCGTTCCGGATTCTAATTGATGGCAGTCTCAATTTCACCGTTAAGTGGCTTCACTTGAAAGGGGCTGACGGTTGTGGGTAGTTGCATCAAAGAATGCGTTCGAATTGCAAAAATCTGTTCAAAAATCAGTCCGAAAAATTTCTCGGTTAATCGAACGGTAGTTTGCTCCAGCGCGCCCGCCGTGTGGGGGTAAATGTGGGGAAATAAAAAGTAAAAGAACGTAAAAACACTTGTTATTCATACAGTTATTGTTTTAGTTCGATACTAGCCCTGCCACCATTTTCCTCGCATTTCTGCGGATGCTATTCGAAAGCCACACGCTCTCCGAAGGCCTAGAGTGCTATTCCTCGCCGCCTTGAGGGCGGTTCGCCGAATTGCGCTACAAACCAGCGCGTGAATGATGCGGGCGTTGCATAGCCCAGCATTTCGGCGATGTGTAATAGCCTGAACTTCGGGTTATCCAGATAGCGCAGAGCGAGTTCGCGTCGCACTTCGTCGAGCAGATCGGAGAATACCAAGCCTTCGGTATCAAGGCGACGCTGCATCGTTCGGACATTCTGGCCGAGCGTTTGCGCGACAGTGGCGATCGATGCCCGGCCGCTGGGTAACAGCAGGATAATGGCCTGGCGAACGTCGCTGCCCAAAGACCGGCTTTCTGGTCGCGACTGGACCTCGATAAACTGCCGTGCGTGCATCGCATAGGCGGCATTGGCTTGCGGGTTGGGGCGGTCAAGATCCCGCGTAAGGCACACAATCCCGCTCTGGGCACTTCCGAAATCCAGCGGACAGCCAAAGACGCGATGGTGGTCGGAAAGATCGTTAGGCCTGTGATGGATCAGCGACACCGACACTGGTTTCCAGTGCGCACCCAATACCAAACGGAAAAAGCCGAGCAACACTGCCAGCGCGAGTTCGCTTGCCTGCCGTGGCAAGGCATCCCCCCCGATGGTCAACTCCTCGCGTACAATGGCAATGTCGCCTTCCTCCTCGATCAGCATCGAGAGGGTGGGATTCACAAGGTGCCGATAATGGATGATCGTTTGCAGCACATCACGCAACGACGGTTGGTGCGCGATCAGCAGGCTGACGGGGCCAAGGTCGGACAGACTGCGCCCTTCCGCCATTTGCAATCCAAAGCTGTAGCATTGTGTAGCCCGCGCCGATGCTTCGAGCAGTTCGACGACGGCTACAGCAGGGATCAGCTGGTCGGGATTGTCGATGAGCGCGCGGGAAAGCCCCATCTGGCGCAGCAAAGGTGCAGTATTGAGCCCATGTTTGCGGGCCACCGCCTGATAGTTGATAAGTGTCGCGGCACGAACAAGGGCTGACATGTCGCCAAATGATAAGCCAAATGTGTGAAATGAAAAGCGCCAATCGAGCTGTGCATTATTCCGTCCCAAAGTGAGGGGAGGATCGGGAAAATGGCGACAGTCGTTCGCATGCAACAGGCAGGATCTCCGGATGTACTGAAGATCGAGCAGGCAACGGTCGGCGCGCCCGGGCCGGGTGAAGTGCGCATCCGGCATGCAGCCATTGGCTGCAACTTTGCCGACACCTATTTCCGTTCGGGCTATTATCCGGTCCAGCCGCCCTGCGGTATCGGCGTTGAAGGCGCAGGCACGATCGAGGCCGTTGGCGAAGGTGTATCAGGTTTCGCGGTCGGCGATCGGGTCAGTTACAATGGCGGTCCTTTGGGCGCCTATGCAACCGAACGGGTAATGCCTGCCGCACCTCTGTTCAAGCTGCCGGACTCGGTCTCGTTTGAGGCGGCGGCCGCATCCACGATGCGCGGGCTGTCTGCTTGTTATTGGCTGATGAAGGCTGATCCACGGCTAAAGGCCGGGGATACGATCCTGCTCCACGCCGCTGCCGGCGGGGTAGGCTTGCTCGCCGTGCAGGTTGCCAAGCTTCTCGGCCTCAGGGTGATCGGAACGGTTTCGAGCGAGGAAAAGGCCGCCAAGGCCCGCTCGCTGGGTTGCGATGAAATCATCTATTATCGCCACGAGGATGTGCCCGCACGCGTCAAGGAACTGACCGAGGGCGAAGGTGTGCAGACCGTTTTCGATTCGGTTGGCCAGGATACTTTTGAGGGCTCCTTAAAGTCGCTGCGTCGTCGGGGCGTGCTGGTCGGTTGCGGGACCGCGTCGGGCCCGTTCCCGCCGATCGATGCGTTCCAGCTGATGCTGCAGGGCTCGGTCTATTTCATTCGTCCGGCCTTTGCCGACTTCTTCGCCGACCCGGTCGAGCGCGCCGAACTTGCCAAGTTCTGGTTTGATCATCTGTCGGCAGGCCGGATCAAAGTCGAGATCGGCCAGCGTTACACCCTCGACCAGTGCGTTCAAGCACACCGCGATCTCGAGGCTGGAAAGACTATCGGTTCATCAATTTTTGTGACGGAAGAATAGTCATGCATGTGGAAAAACTCACTTGCGCTTTAGGTGCCGAAATTAGCGGTATCAAGTTAGCCGAAGTTGGCCGCAATGATGACCTTGCAGGAGAGGTGAACGAACTGCTAATCAAGCACAAGGTCCTGTTTTTCCGTGAGCAGGAAATAAGCGACGCCGAACATGCCGCTTTCGCGCGTCGTTTCGGAGAGCTTGAAGATCATCCGCTTGCCTCTAGCGCGGATAGCGAGCCGGGTATCATCCATATATGGAAAAGTCCCGAGAGCCCGCCGGAACGCTATGAGAATTCCTGGCATACCGATGCGGCGTGGCGGGAGCGCCCGCCAATGGGCGCGGTGCTTCGCTGCGTCGAATGTCCGCCGGTCGGCGGCGACACGATGTGGGCCAATATGGAGCTGGCCTATGAGCAGCTGCCGGATCATATCAAGGAAGACATTGCCGATCTGCGCGCGCGTCACAGCATGGAGGCGACGTTCATGGCCGCCAAGCCCGCCGACGAGCGACTGGCGATGAAGGAACGCTTTCCTGATCCTGAGCATCCGGTGGTGCGCACCCATCCCGTCACAGGTCGCAAGTGCCTCTACACTGGCGGGTTCATCACCCATTTCACCAATTATCACACGGCCAAGCGCGTCCGCGTAGGTCAGGATTGGCATCCCGGTGCTGCAAACCTGCTGCAGTATCTGATTTCGCAGTCAGCCATCCCTGAATATCAGATTCGCTGGCGCTGGACGCCGGGTTCGGTTGCCGTCTGGGACAATCGCTGCACCCAGCATTATGCCGTGATGGACTACCCACCCTGCATCCGTCGCATGAACCGTGCGACGATCATTGGCGATCGACCATATTGAGTTAAGCACGCAAGACCAATTTGGAGTGAGGCAATGGCGGAGAGTATAATTTTGCAGGAACGCCAGTATCGCCACTTTCGTGTGACGCCGCGCACGCCGGTCATTGGCGGGTGGATTGAAGATTTTCATCTCGGCGACCTGAACGATGAAGCGGCGGTAGATTTGCGAGAGGCCTTGTGGCACTATGGCGTTCTGTTTGCGCGCAAACAGCATCTGTCTTTTGACGCGATGAAGGCTGTTGCTTGGGCGTTCGGGGACCAGCTGGAAACCCATAGCTATGCCCCAACCATGGCAGATCAGGGCCATCCCGAAGTGGTGATCATCCGCAAGCTACAATCCGAAAAGGCCAAAACCACAACCGACATCTGGCATCATGACGTAACAAGCCGCAAACACCCGAACATCATGTCGATCCTGCAGGCGGATCAGGTGCCGTTCGGCGCGGACACCATGTGGTCCAGCATGACATCTGCTTATGCGCGGCTGCCCGATGCGCTGAAGCAGCTTTTTCTGAATATCGAGATTGATCACGACACGCTCTATCTGATGCTCCGGCACGATTTTGGCGATGCCAGCATGTCGCCAGACAAGATTGCGGCTCTCGGCGAAGCACATACCCATCCCGCCGTCATTGCGCATCATGCGACAGGCAAGCCGTGCTTGTTCGTCGGCAATGGCTATGTGAAGCGCGTTCATGGCTACACCGCAGAATTGAGCGAGCTTATCCTCAAGATTGCCAATGAAATGCCGAAAATACCGGAGCTGCAAGTCCGTCATCAATGGGAAGCGGGCGATGTCGCGATCTGGGATAATTTTGCGACGTGCCACTACGGAGTGTCAGCCGACATCGGCGATCAGTTGCGGTTGCTTCACCGCGTCGCTTCATGGTCTGATCGCGTCACGCCCACGGCCTATCGACCGGACGGCGACGCGTGATGAAGATCGACGGCACCTGCCATTGCGGCGAAATCGCCTGGGAGGCGGAGATTGATCCGGACAAGCTCCTCATCTGCCATTGCACCGATTGCCAGATACTTTCGGGCGGGCCGTTCCGCTGGGGAACTCTGATCCCGAAAGAGGCGTTCACGCTGCTGCGCGGTAGCCCCAAAGCCTATCGGAAGATCGCCGCGAGCGGTTCTCCACGCTTGCTCAGCTTTTGCGGAACCTGCGGCACGCCACTTTATGGGTCGCAGTTTGAAAATGCGACGACCTATTCGCTGCGCCTGTCGAGCGCGCGGCAGGCCGGTACGCTGCGCCCGAAGATGCAGATGTGGAGCGCCAGCGCCATAGACTGGCTCGACGCCGTGTGCGCCATGCCCAAGATCGAACAACCTAACCCCGATTTGAAGACAGACTGAAGGAGAATCCCAATGCAGTTTTTTGATGATAGCCTGCTTCCCGAAACCCAGGATCCGCTGGTAATTCAAGTCGCGCCTTATGCTCCCAGCTTCTTCCCGCGCGACAGCGACGATATTCCTCTGAGCTATGCTGAGCAGGTTCAGAAAGCGGTTGATTGCTATAACGCGGGTGCAACCGTTCTCCACGTCCATGTGCGCGAACCCGACGGCAGCGGTTCAAAAAATCTCGACCGGTTCAACGAGATGCTGGACCGGCTGCGGACAGCTGTCCCGAAAATGATCCTCCAGGTCGGCGGCTCGATCAGCTTTGCGCCCAAGAATGACGGCGAGGCCGCGTTGTGGCTTTCAGACGACACAAGGCACATGCTCGCCAATCTTAGCCCTGCACCCGATCAGGTCACGTTGGCGGTCAACACCAACCAGATGAACGTGATGGAGTTGATCACCGAGGATGATGCGCGCGGCACCTCGATGGGCGAAACCAACTATGCCGAGGCCTATACCGAAATGTATTATGAGGCCGGGCCGAAGTTCATGAAGGAGCATATGAAGCGGCTGACGGCGGCTGGGATCCAGACCCATTTCATGGTCGGCTGTGCTCGCGATCTCGAAACCGTGGAGCGGTTGGTTCGAAGCGGCCATTATTTGGGGCCGCTGGTGCTCAACTGGGTCGCCATTGGCGGCGGCCATGATGGCCCCAATCCGCGCAACCTGATGGAATTCATCAACCGGCTGCCGCAAAATGCGGTGTTCACAGTCGAAGGGTTGATGCGCAATGTCTATCCGCTGTGCGCGATGGGCATCGCGATGGGCTTCCACGTCCGCGTTGGACAGGAAGACAATCTCTGGGGCCGCAAGGGCGAGCGTGCAACCTCGGTCCAGCAGATTGAAAAGATGGTCCGGATTTCCGAGGAGCTTTACCGCCCGATCGCAACAGGCGAGGAGGCCCGCCGCATTTACAAGATTGGAACATTCTATTCGAGCGTTGAGGAAACCTTGCGCGAGAATGGCTGGCTTCCCAATCGCAACAAAAATTTCGGCGTAGCAAATGTGCGCAGCGCGCCGTTGATGGCAGCCTGAACCGGACTGAGAGGCGGAGGGCAATACCCTTCGCCTCTTGCCCAATAATATCAATGGGGAGGCGACAATGAGCGAAACACCCATCAGCGATGCCGCCCGTGCGAGCGGGCAATGGAACAAGGCGTGGGACGAAATCGCGGCGCTCGATTCCGAATGGATAGAGAAGTTTCTGGACATGGGCACATTGCCGGTCCGCAAGGGTGTGCTTGATCCCAAAACCTATGAGTTGATTGCAATCGCGGTCGATGCCTCATGCACCCATATGTACGCACCCGGCACCCGTCGGCACATCGCCAAGGCGCTCGATGCAGGCGCTACGCCGGAAGAGGTTATGGCCGTGCTCGAATGTGTTGCTGTGCTTGGCATCCACTCGGTGGCCTTGGGCGCCCCCATGCTGGTTGAGGAGATGAAAGCGCGCGGACTCTCCGCTCCGAGGGACGGATGATGAAGTGCGGCGAGACAAACATTAAACAGGGCTCACCATCCCGGTCGAACGTGACAGCGTTAGGCTCACGGCAACTATGAGCGATGCGGAGTGGCACAAATATTGGGCGGTCAACGTCCACGGGCTATTCTATTGCACCCGCGCAGCGCTCCGCCGAATGGAGCCGCGCCGCTATGGACGGATCGTCAATATCGCTTCGATCGTAGGGATGTCGATGTTCAGCGCCCACAGCCCGCATTATTCGGCGACCAAGGGTGCCGTTATCGCCTTCACCCACTCGGTTGGGGCTGAAGTGGCAGGGGCCAATATTCTCGTCAAGGCCATTGCTCCGGTTGGCGTGGCGACACCGATGTTCGACGACTATTTGGAAAAAATCGGCGAAGAAGTGCGTAACCGTCTGTTCCAGCTCATTCCCACCGGACGGTTGGGAACGATGGACGAATATGCCGAACTTGTCCTGTATCTATCGGGTGATAAACACTATCTTGACGGCCAGACAATCAGCCCAACTGGAGGGATGTTCTAGGTGGCAGGACCGATCGTAATCGATGACAGCCCTGGCCCCTCGCGTGCCTCCGCATATGGCTGGGTGGTTTTTGCGCTCAGCTTTGGCCTGTTGATGAGCGACCATATGGCGCGGCAAGTGCTCGCCGCGGTCGGGCCGCAGATCAAAAGCGAATGGTCGCTCAGCGATGCCGAGCTTGCTTCGCTATCCAGCGTGGTTGCGCTTGCCGTCGGGCTGCTCACCCTGCCGCTTTCCTATATTGCAGATCGGTTCGGACGGGTGAAGAGTCTGGTCGCAATGGCGCTTCTCTGGAGCCTCGCGACGCTCGCTGGGGCCTGGGCGCAAAGCTACCCGCAGATGCTGGCGGCACGGCTGTTCGTCGGCGTTGGTGAGGCTGCTTATGGCAGCGTTGGCATCGCGGTGGTGCTGGCGGTTTTCCCGACGCACATGCGCGCGACATTGTCATCGTCGTTTCTCGCAGGATCGATCGCAGGCCAGATGGCGGGCGTCATTTTGGGGGCGCAAATCGCAGCAACCCACGGCTGGCGATCGTCTTTTGTGGCGATTGGCATTTTCGGACTGGTGCTGGCGCTAATCTACCCGATGGTTGTGCGTGAGAATCGGCTCGGAACCCCGCCCGAGCGCAAGCGACTGGAATGGAGAGAATTGGCGCGCCTGCTGTTTGGCCGACCACTGCTGCCATTGACCTATTTCGCCGGGGGTATCCAATTGTTCTGCACGGGCACATTAGCTGTGTTCCTGCCTATCTTGTTCACCCGTCACTACGGAATGGCCTTGGACGTTGCCGGGCGGAGCACCGCTATTTTCCTGATGCTGTGTGCGATCGGAATGGTCAGCTGCGGAGTTCTGGTCGACCGGATGGCCCGCCGCGATCCGGCGATCACGCCCAAGCTGTCGATTGGCTTCTCGCTTCTCTCCGCAGCCCTGTTTGCCGGGGCATTTTTTTCGCCACCGGGGCAGTTGCAACTTGTGCTGATTGGCGGCGCCCTACTGGTAGTTGCCGGGATCACCGGGGTCACCGGATCGATGGTCGCCAACGCCACCCCAAGAGAAATCCACAGCACGTCGATGGCGGTACTTGCACTCGCCTACAACCTGCTCGGACTTGCGCCGGGACCGATCGTCACCGGTTGGCTCTCCGATCAATATGATCTGCTCGTCGCGCTCAAATTTCTACCGCTACCTTGCTTGCTTAGCGCGGCTGCGATGGTGTTTGCAGGTCGGCTCTATTCGGCAGAGATGAAGGCGAAGAATAGCGCTAAAGTCGAAATGAATTGAAGCTCTTTATCCTTGATGTTTCAATCTATTCCGGCCGATCGCTCTATTTACCGCTGGCGAAATATCGACCCAGCGCTTCGTAGGCCGGGATTGAGGTCGGATCGATGGCGACATTGCCGGCGACAGGATGCGAGGCAAAGCGGGCGATGACCATTTCGGCCTTGGGATCGATATAGATCGCCTGTCCGTGGATGCCGCGCGCCATATAGGCGCCGTGGTCGTTATGGCTGATCCACCATTGGTTACGGTAAGTCCAGCCGGGCAGGGTCGGGTAAGCCCCGTTTTTGGCGAACTCCGCCTTGCCACCACCCTTGGCGATATCGGCAATAGCCGCGGCGGGAACGACTTGCTTGTCTTTCCACTTGCCACCCAGCCGCATCATCTCGCCAAAACGCGCCATGTCGCGGGCAGACAGCATAAGGCCGCCGCCCCCGAAAGGCGTGCCCTGCGCATCGACGACAATGGCGGCATCCTGTTCCATGCCGAGCTTTGACCAGAAACGCTGCTCCAACTGGTCGCGAACCGGAACGCCGGTTGCGCGCGCGATGATCCAGCCAAGCGCGTCGCTATTGGCGGTGCGATAGGTGAAGCGTTCGCCATGCTCGCCCTGCTTGCCGATGGTGGGTAGGAAAGCGAGGAAGCCGTCAGGGCCGTCATAACCTGCGGGCCGCGGTGCCGCCCGGCCAGCGCGGGCGTGACGGATAATGTCGGCGTCAGGATTGGTGTAGGTTTCGTCAAAGGCGATGCCGGTCGTCATATCCATGACATGGCGGACAGTCGCGCCTGCGAAGCCACTGCCGGCCAGTTCGGGAATATAGTCGGTAACCAGCTTGTCCGGATCAAGCTTGCCCTCTGCCGCAAGACTTGCGGCTAGCGTACCGATATAGGATTTGGTCACCGAGAATGTGATGTGCTGCGACGCGGGTGTGGTGACGCCCATATAGCGTTCATAGACAATCTTGCCCTTGTGCAGCACGACAATGGCGTCGGTGTAGTTTGCGCCAAGAGCCTCTTTCCAACTCATCGGCGTGTCGCTGCCCAGCGGCGTAAAGGTCAGCGCGTCGATGTCATCGCGCTCGGTGCGCGGAAAGGCATGGGCGGGGGCATCGCCGCGATGGAGCGGTTGCGACGCGAAAAACTGCCGCCAGTTCGAAAAGCTCCATCGCAGCTGCGGGAAGCGGAAATAGCTGCCGTCATCGAACTTGATCTGCTTGTCGGCAGGCGGCGGTGTGCCTTGCATCCAGCCGAGCTTGGCCGGATCGCTTGCAGCCGCATCGAGCTGTTTGCGCTCACTTTGTGCCTGCGCACCCGATGTTGCAACCGCAAGCGCTGCCGCTGCGATAACCGCTTTTTTGGCCATGTGCCTCTCCCTCTTATGTCCTCAAGAGAGAGGATGGCGCAATCAATCGGCCAGTGCAACCTCGGGGTCGACGAACTTCATGTTCAAGCTTTCGGCAACCGCTTTACTGGTCACCTTGCCCTTGTGGACGTTGAGACCAGCAAGCAGGCCGCGGCCGATTTCGCTATGCCCATGCAGCGCTTCGAGCCCCTTGTCGGCGAGGGCAAGACCATAAGGCAGGGTCGCATTGTTGAGCGCAGCGGCACTGGTCTGCGGAACGGCCCCCGGCATATTGGCAACGCAATAATGGATGATACCATCAACGACATAGGTCGGCTCGGCATGGGTGGTGGGCTTTGAGGTTTCAAAGCAGCCGCCTTGGTCAATCGCAACGTCGACGAGCACCGAGCCGGGCTTCATATGCTTGAGCATGGCGCGGGTTACCAGCTTGGGTGCGCTCGCGCCGGGGATGAGGACCGCGCCGATGACAGCATCAGCGATGCTGATTTCGGCATCGATAGTGTCGAGCGTCGAATAGCGGGTGCGCACGCGACCGTGGAACAGCTCGTCCAATTGGCGCAGACGCGGGATCGAGCGGTCGACTATAGTCACCTCGGCACCAAGGCCAACTGCCATGCGCGCCGCATGGGTGCCGACAACACCGCCGCCCAAGACGGTAACACGACCGGCTGGAACACCCGGGACGCCGCCAAGCAGGATACCGGCGCCACCTTCCGAACGGCGCATCGCTTCGCCTGCGGCTTCGATGGCCAGACGACCGGCAACTTCGCTCATCGGGGCGAGAAGGGGCAGGGTGCCCTTGTCGTCAGTGACGGTTTCATAGGCGATCGCGGTGCAACCCGATTTGACCAGACCCTTGGCCTGCTTTGGATCGGGCGCAAGGTGGAGATAGGTGAACAACAACTGGCCTTCGCGCAGTTGCACCCATTCGCTGGGCTGCGGCTCCTTCACCTTGACCACCATTTCGGCCTTGGCAAAGATTTCTTCTGCGGTTTTAACGATCTTGGCCCCCGCCTTTTTATAGGCCTCGTCGGTCGCCATTATCCCTGCGCCTGCGCCTGATTGCACCATCACCTGATGGCCACGCGCAACATATTCGCGCACGGCAGAGGGCGTCAGTCCGACGCGATATTCATGGACCTTGATTTCGGTGGGGACGCCGACGCGCATAATAGCCTCCTGCATAAAAGCGGTGTTACGCCGCTTTTATCACGCTGAGTGTAAGTGTAATGCGCAAAGTCTGGACAGTTTTGTCTGTTTGATGCAGGTAAATGCCGAAATTGTACAAAATGGCGCTCAAAATATGCAAATAGACAGGATAGACCGCAAGATACTCGGCGCACTGGTCGCCAATGGTCGGGCGACGCAGCAGGAATTGGGCGAAGCGGCGGGGCTTTCGCCCAGCGCCGCGTCAAGGCGGCAAAAGGCGCTGGAGGATGCGGGCATATTGCGCGGTTATCGCGCCGATGTGAATTTGCGCAAGCTGGGCATGGGCGCAACGGTGATGGTGACGATCACACTCGACAGCCAAAGCGAGGAGGCGATGGAGGCGTTTGAGCAAGCTGTCGCATCGAGCCCCTCCATTTTGCGCTGTCATTTGATGAGCGGGCGCAATGATTACCACCTCACCGTCCGGGCAGCGTCCATTGAAGATTATGAGCGGGTGCACCGTCAGGAAATTGCACGATTGCCCAGAGTAGCGCGGATCGAGACGGCCTTTGCCCTTCGCGAAGTCGTCAACCGCACGGTCCCGCCGAGGCTGTTAGGCTGATTTACAATATGACAAGCTTTGGACGTTAACCCCGCATACGTGGATATTTGTTCGAGGCGGGGGCCCAATGGAACATCAATTGCAAAAAGCATGGGCCGATGAAGCGGTCGAAAATGCCTATTTCCAGCGCATAGAGGCAATGGTGCAGGCGGGCGATCTGGATGCCGCTTCCGCAATCCTTGAAGACGACCTGGCCAGCCTCGATACGCCGCTTGGCCAATTGTGCCGCGATCTCAGCGAGGAGGCGGTCGATATTGCCGGATGGGAGGAGCTTGGCGATTCGATTTCGCAATATGAAGGCGAACCGATCACCGCAGTCCACATCATGATTTCGAACGAGCCCGATCTGGTGTTCGAAGACAAAAGCGTGACCCACCATCCGATGATCGAAGTGGTGTTCTACAGCGACGAGCATCTCGCCTTTTCCGAGATGTCGCGCGAGGAACTGCTCGCCGCAAGTCTGACCGAAGACGAAAGCTGGTGGGGGCTGGGCGAAGATATGGAGGCCTATCTGGAGATCAACGGCCTCAGCCAGTTGAACACCGCATTGCTGCACCACAAACGCCAATATTATTTCCGCGACCAGATGCATGTGCTCGATGAAAAGAACGGGCTGGCCGCCGACACCGCGCCCTTGCTCTATGTCGAGTTCCGTCTGACGTCGATGCTGCGCTCAGTGCGTTATCATCAGGCTGTGAAGGCGTTGGTCGAAGGCTTTGGGCTGCGCAAAAATGTGCCGGTACTGGTCGGCATGCACAATATGAAGCCCGAGATCAGCTCAGTCTATATGGCGAAATCGGCGGTCATTGTCGAAATGGCGCGGATCCCGAAGCTTGCGGTTACCATCAAGCGCAACATGGAAGAAATCCCCGAAGAGTTTTCGGGCAGCAGCCTGCGCCAGCGGGTGCTGGTTGAGGCCGAGGAGGAGAGGCCGGGCTTCTTCAGGCGCCTGTTCGGTCGGCGCTAACCGATCGTCTCGAGCAGTTCCCCGATCTTCCCGAACATCTCATCAATATGCGCCTTCTCCAGAATCAGCGGCGGAGATAGCGCGATGATGTCTCCAGTCGCACGCACCAATAGTCCATTGTCAAAACAGGCATGGAACAACTCAGTGGCGCGCTTTGTGGGGGCGCCGGGGCGGGGTTCGAGTTCGATTCCGGCGACCAGTCCGATGGTGCGGATGTCGATGATATGCGGCTTGCCGCGAAGGCTGTGCGCGGCGTCGGCCCAATAGGCACCCAATTCGTCGGCTTTGTCGAACAGCCCTTCGTCACGGTAGAGATCAAGCGTCGCAAGGCTCGCCGCGCAGGCGACCGGGTGGCCTGAATAGGTATAGCCGTGGAACAGCTCGATGCCGTCCGCCGCATTGTTGACCACATCATCATGGATTTGGCGGCTGACCGCGACTGCACCCATCGGGACGGCGGCGTTGGTCAGGCCCTTGGCCATAGTGATAATGTCGGGCGTTACGCCCCAAGTTCCAGCGGCGGTTGCGCCGCCGACGCGGCCATAGGCGGTGATTACCTCGTCAAAGATCAAGATAATGCCATGCTTGGTGCAGATGTTGCGCAGCCGCTGCAGATAACCGACCGGGGGAATTAGAACACCTGTGGAGCCTGCCATCGGTTCAACGATAACGGCCGCAATCGTTTCGGCGCCGTGGAGTGTAACCAGTCGTTCAAGGTCGTCTGCCAGTTCCGCACCGTGCGCCGGAAAGTCCTTTGAAAAGGCGTTGCGCGCCAAATCATGGGTGTGCGGCAGGTGATCGACACCGGGTAGCCCCTGCCACCAGCGACGGTTATTGACGATGCCGCCGACCGAAATTCCGCCAAAGCCGGTGCCATGATAGCCGCGCTCGCGCCCGACCAGTCGGGTGCGCGTCCCCTGGCCGCGTGACCGTTGCAATGCGAGCGCGATCTTGAGCGCGGTATCGACTGACTCGCTGCCCGAATTGGTGAAGAATATGCGGTCGAGTCCTTCTGGCATCAGTTCGGCGACACGGGATGCGAGTTCAAAGGCAAGCGGATGGCCCAACTGAAAGGTCGGGCCGAAATCCATGCTCGCCGCCGTTTTCGAGATCGCCTCCACAATCGGCGCGCGGCAATGGCCTGCGTTGCTACACCACAGGCCAGAGGTGCCATCAAGGATGCGGTTTCCGGAGACATCCCAATAATGCATGTCCTTGGCAGCGGCCAACTGGCGCGGGTGTGCTTTATAGGCGCGGTTGGCGGTGAAGGGCATCCAGAATGCTGCCAAAGGGTCGTTTTCACGCATCGATTCGGTCCTTGTTGGGCGCCGTTGGGCGCCGACTGACTGTGACCGATATGCCACAACTTATAAAAAGGACAATGTTGCAGACATAAAATGGCTTGATTGCGGTGCGTCTTGCTGTTTTTGTGCACTTGCACACTGACAGCGATATTAACCATACAACAAGTGGAAGCTGGCAGAACTCGCGGGAACGAACAGCCATATTGGAGGCAGGGGCCTTTGTGCCGACTGTCAGCGAGTTTAAGTGAAGAAAGGTCAATAATATGCGTAAATCTGTTTTCAAGCTGGCCGCAGCTTGCGTTGCTCTGGGCAGCATCTCGGCTGCAGCTCCTGCCTTTGCGCAGGAAGAAGCCGCTGAAGAAGCCGAAGGTCCGATCACCGTTTCGGGCGGCATCGCAGTCGTTTCCGACTATCGTTTCCGCGGCGTTTCGCTGTCGGACAAGGATTTTGCGGTTCAGCCCACCATCACCATCAGCCATGAATCGGGCTTATATTTAGGTGCCTGGGGCTCGAACATCGCCGACAATGCTGGCGATGATCTTGAACTCGACATCTACGCCGGTTTTGCCGGCGGGGATGCCGTAACATACGATCTTGGCGTTACCTATTACATCTACCCCGGCGTTTCGGCATTCAACTATGCTGAAATCATCGGCAAGGTTGGCACCACGGTCGGCCCGGCAACTATTGGCGCGATGCTCGCTTATGCACCGAGCCAGGACGGCACAGGCAACACCGACAATGTCTATATCGGCACCAATGCCTCGATCGGCATCCCCGATACTCCGCTGACCTTCACGGGTTCGGTCGGTTATGAAGATGGCGCGTTTGGCAACGACAAGATCGATTGGTCACTGGGTGTAACCGCTGAAGTCAAAGGCTTTACGCTCGGTGCATCTTATGTCGATACCAACCGCTTTGTCGGTGGTCTCGGCAAGGCCGGTGCGGTCTTCTCCATCAGCTACGGCTTCTGATTTTTCGCTGGCCTTCGGGCCGGCAAATCCAAATTTGCATGCCGGGCTTGACTGTTCAAGCCCGGCATGTCCTTATGCGGCAGGTCCATTTCCGGCCCTAAACCGGTGAAAAACAATGTCTGTCAATCTGGCGAACTGGATCGCCGAAAACAAAATCGACGAAGTCGAATGTATCGTTCCCGATATTAACGGGGTGCAGCGCGGCAAGGTTCTGCCTGCAAAAAAATTCCTCTCCTCGGTCAGTGACAAGTCACTCCGCATTCCCGGAAGCATCTTTATCTGCACGATCGACGGACATTATCCCGAAGATATCGAGGATATCTGGGACAAGGACCCTGACAAGATATTGATCGCCGATCCGGATACGATTTGCATTGCCCCCGGCTTCAAATCGCCCACCGCCTTTGTCATTGCCGATGCTTATAATGGCGACGGCACCGAGGTGGAGTTGGCCCCGCGCGCCATCCTCAAAAAAGTGCTGGGTTTATACGCCGCCAAAGGCTGGAAACCGATCATCGCGCCAGAGGTGGAATTTTATCTCGTCAGCCAGAATGTCGACCCCGATTTCCCGCTGGTTCCGCCGACAGGGTCCAGCGGCCGGGCCGAGACTGCCAGCCAGCCTTATGGGTTGGAGGCGATGAACGAATATGAAGATATCATCGATCATATCTATGACGATTGCGAACTGATGAAGATCGATATCGATACGATGATCCATGAAATGGGTGCTGCACAGCTGGAGGTGAATTTTCTCCATGGCGATCCGTTGAAACTTGCCGATCAGGTGTTTCTGTTCAAACGCGTGGTCCGCGCGGTGGCGAAGCAGCACGGCGTCTATGCGACCTTCATGGCAAACCCGATGGCGGGGCAACCGGGCAGCGCGATGCACATCCACCAGTCGGTGGTCGATGCCGAAACGGGTAAAAACCTGTTCTCTAACGCCAATGGCAAGGATAGCGCGATGTTTCGCAGCTATATTGCCGGCCTAGTCAAGTTCATGCCGCAAATTTCGCCGCTTTGGGCGCCCAATGTGAACAGTTTCCGCCGCATGCGGCCGGACAGCGCGGCACCCATCAATGTGCAATGGGGAGAGGATAATCGCTCCTGCGGATTTCGCGTGCCGATTTCCGACAAGCATAACCGCCGCGTTGAAAACCGGCTGCCTGGTGCGGACTCCAACCCATATCTGGCGATGGCCGCGTCGCTGGTCTGTGGCTATATCGGGATGGTCGACCGGATGGTGCCTGCAAAGGCGATAACCGGTAGCGCATATAACCGCGCCCGCACCCTGCCGCGCACGTTGGAAGCCGCGCTCGATCGCTTTTCGGCATGCAAACCCGTCCGCAACCTGCTTGGCGAGGATTTCTTCGAGATATTCTACGCGGTGAAGGATTATGAGCTGTTCAACTACCAGTCGGTGGTCAGCAGTTGGGAACGCGAGCATTTGTTGCTGCGTGTTTAATATCCTCCCCATCGACTTGCGATGGGGAGGGGGACCGCTCGGCGATAGCCGAGTGGTGGAGGGGA
>NZ_JBEBKL010000014.1:0-54398 GCF_040079335.1 Sphingorhabdus sp. | reverse complement strand
TTCGGCGAGTGCGCGGTCGCGCTTCATATAGAGGCCGATGTCATATTCATCGGTCATGCCGATGCCGCCATGCATCTGCACGCCTTCGCGGACCGACAGGCTGCAGGCGAGGCCAGCCTTGGCCTTGGCAACCGATGCGTAAAGCTCCGCGCGCGGATCTTCCTCGTCGAGGAAATTCTGCGCCTTCAGCACAGCTGAACGCGCCATTTCCATTTCGCCATAAAGATGCGCGGCGCGGTGCTGCAGCGACTGGAATTCGCCGATGACGCGGCCAAACTGCTTGCGCTGTTTGAGATAATCAAAGGTCAGGTCCATCGCACCGGTGCCGACGCCGACCATTTCAGCGGCCGACCCAGTGCGCCCGGCGTTGAGCATTTTGGACAGCACAGCCCAACCGCCATCGACATCGCCGATCACCGCGTCGGCGTTCACTTCGACGCCGTTAAGATCGAGGCGTGCGGCCATCGCCGAGTCGACCGTGCGGGCGGCATCGATCGAGAGCCCAGCGGCGTCCTTGTCGACAGCGAACAATGTCAGGCCGTCGGTTTCACCAACTGCACCCGCTGTGCGTGCCGCCACAATCAGCATATCGGCAGAGCTGCCATGCACTACGAACTGCTTGGCGCCGCTCAACTTGAATCCATTGCCGCTGCGTTCGGCCTTGAGCGCAATCTTTTCGGGATGGTGTTTCTTGCCTTCCTCGAGCGCGATGCCGATCACGGTTTCGCCTGCCAGTATACCCGGGAACCAGCGATCACGCATCGCCTTGTCAGCGGCTTTCAGCGCCTCGACAGCAACCACCGAGGTCGACAGGAAAGGCGAGGGCGAAAGGTTGCGTCCGATTTCCTCAAGCACGATGCCCGCCTCGACATGGCCCATGCCCAAGCCACCATCGGCTTCGGGGATCAGGATGCCGGTAAAGCCCATTTCGGCAAATTGCTTCCAAAGATCGTGGCTGAAGCCATCCTTGCAATCCATATCCCGATATTTGCGCAGATGCGCGACGGGGGCTTCGGTCTTCATGAAGTCGCGCGCGCTGTCGCGTAGCATCGACTGGTCTTCATTATAAGTCATGGCCATTTGTCAGGCTCCCGGCATGTCGAGAATGCGTTTGGCGACAACGTTGAGCATGACTTCGCTCGTGCCGCCTTCGATCGAATTGGCTTTGGTGCGCAGCCAGTCGCGTGCGCGCTTGCCGCCCTTCGAACGTTCGCTCTCCCATTCGAGTGCATCCGAACCACCTGCCGCCATCACCAGTTCGTGGCGCTTCTTGTTCAGTTCGGTGCCGATATATTTCATCAGGTTCGAATAGGCCGGATGCGCGGTGCCGGTTTTCCATTCGTCCATAAAGCGTTCGCTGTGCGCGCGGAAGGCGAGGCTTTCGACGTCGAACATCGCTAGTTGGGCGCGCAAAATGGGTTCATCGCCCAACGCGTCCTTGAAACCGCCGCCAAGGGACGCGGTGCCACCATCGCCGCCCATGCCCGAGATCATCTCGCGCTCATGACCGAGCAGATATTTGGCGACATCCCAACCGCGGTTGAGTTCGCCGACAATCTGGTGCTTGGGGACGACGACATTGTCGAAAAATGTTTCGCAGAAGGGCGAATTGCCCGAAATCAGCTTGATCGGCTTGGTGGTGACGCCCGGGGTCGTCATATCGAACAGCAGGAAGCTGATCCCTTGATATTTATTTTCCTTGTCGGTGCGGACGAGGCAGAAAATCCAGTCGGCCTTATCGGCATAGCTGGTCCAGATTTTCTGGCCGTTGACCACCCAATGGTCGCCCTTGTCTTCGCCAAAGGTTGCGAGCGAAACGAGGTCCGAACCCGAGCCTGGCTCCGAATAGCCCTGGCACCAGCGGATTTCGCCGCGCGCAATCTGCGGCAGATAGTGACGCTTCTGTTCTTCGGTGCCGAATTTGAGCAAGGCGGGGCCGAGCATCCAGATGCCGAAGCTGTTGAGTGGGCTACGCGCACCAGCGCGGGCCATTTCCTGCCGGAAGATCTTGGTTTCGGCGGGCGAAAGGCCTGCGCCGCCATAATCCTTGGGCCAATCGGGCACGGTAAGGCCTGCCGCTGCGCAACGGTCCATCCATTGCTTTTGCGCTTCGTTCTGGAAAACGAAGTTGCGACCACCCCAGCAGGTGTCGTCGTCGCCTTTGATCGGGGTTTTCATTTCGGGCGGGCAATTTGCCTCTATCCACGCCCTGATTTCCGTCCGGAATACATCCAGCTCGCTCATCGGGATTCTCCTAAAAAGTGCCGAATCACTATGTCCCATATTGCGCTTTACGCAAGCGTCAACTTGTGATGCGCGCTTTCCGTAACGGCATTTTTGCGCCCGTTGACCGCGCCTTTTTATAGGCACAGGATGGCGGAGAGAGAGTCGCGATGAGGAGAAGAATATGAGATTCGCTGGAAAGACGGCTGTCGTTACTGGAGCTGCATCGGGCATTGGCAAGGCCACCTGCCTGCGATTGGCCGAGGAAGGCGCGACCGTAATCGCTGCCGACATCGATGAGGAAGGCGGCAGCGAACTCGCCGCTACCTCCAACGGCAAGATATTCTTCAAGCGCACCGACGTGTGCAACGTCGCCGATATCAAGGCGCTGATGGATTATGCCGCCGAAAAGACCGGCGGCATCGACATTGTGTTCAACAATGCAGGCGCAGCCGGTGACCGTGCGCCGATTGACGAGATCGAACCCGAAGGCTGGGACCGGACGATGGACCTGCTGTTACGCTCGGTCGCAATGGGTATCCGCTATGCCGTTCCGCATATGAAGGGCCGCAAGGGCGCTTCGATTGTGAACACCGCGAGCATTGCCGCGCTTGGCGCTGGATATTCGCCATCTGCCTATGCTGTGGCGAAAGTTGGCGTCCTCCATCTTTCGAAAATGGCGGCGGCTGAGCTCGCCAAATTTGACATAAGGGTCAACGCGATTTGCCCCGGATTTATCAAAACCAATATTTTCGCGGCTGCGCTCGACGTGCCTTTGGAGCAACGCGATGCGGCCAATGTCATTATTCATGAAGTGGCCAATGCGGCGCAGCCGGTGAAGGGTGGCGGCAATCCCGAGGATATCGCTTCGATGGTCGCCTATCTCGCCAGTTCGGAAGCGCGCTTCATCACAGGCACACATATGGTCGTCGACGGCGGCATCACCATCGGCCCGCGCCACAGCTGGGATGAAAACGCCCCGGCAATGTTCGATTCGCTCGAAAGCTTCGTCGTCGCGGCGCAGGAATGACGATCACCTCGGACGGGCGCGTTCCAACGCGGATCAAATTCTTTCACGGCTTTGGCAGCATGGCCTATGGCGTGAAGGAGAACGGCTTTTCGACTTTCCTTTTGCTGTTTTACAATCAGGTGATCGGAATGGATGCCCGGCTGGTTGGCGCAGCATTGGCGATTGCAATGGTGGTCGACGCATTTGCCGATCCGATCATCGGCCATATGAGCGATCGAACCTATTCACGTTGGGGCAGGCGACTGCCTTGGCTTTATCTGGCGGCGATTCCGCTGGCCGCCTCATGGATGCTGCTCTGGCATCCGCCGGGGCTGGATGGGTGGCAGGCCTTTGCCTATCTGGTCGTCACTTCAATATTGGTTCGAACGCTTGTTTCGGCCTGCGAGGTACCGTCGGTCGCGATCCTGCCCGAACTGACGCAAGATTATGACGAGCGGACCAGCCTGATGCGTCTGCGTTATCTGTTCGCGTGGGCGGGCGGATTGCTGATGCTGTTCCTTGCCTATGGTGTGTTTCTGGTTTCGGACAAGGAAGGCGAGGTCGGGCAGCTGCTCGCCGAAGGCTATTGGATGTACGGTATCACCGGTGCCTGCCTGATGGCGTTCACCGTCCTGTTGTCGGCAATCGGGCAGCATAAGCGGCTCGCCCATTTGCCCGCCACGCAGCCTGACCGGACGACGGTGCGTGAGGCGATGCGCGAGATCTGGCATTCGGTTTCGCATCCGACCTATCTGGTGCTGATTTCGGCTGTCGCCTTTGCCGCGGTCAGCACGCAGGTCACCTATGTCCTGTCCAACTATCTCTACATCTTTGTCTGGCGTTTTCCCGAACGCTGGTTCCAGGCTTATCCCTGGTTGCTGTTCGGCAGCGTCATCATCGCCTTCTTCCTCGTCACCTATTTCAACAAAAAATGGGGCAAAAAGGATTCAGCCTTCCGTTTCATTTTCATCAATGCGGGATTTTGGATAACGCCGTTCCTGCTGTTTCTCGGCGGGCTCTGGCCACAGACCGGCGGTACTCTCTCGACGGCAATGGTGTTCGCATTTTTCTTCATCGCCAACTGCTCCGGCGTGATCATCCAGATTTCGGTTGCCTCGATGATCGCCGACGTGGTCGAGGTGAACGAGGAGCAAACTGGCAGGCGTTCGGAGGGGCTGCTCTATGCGGGAAATCTGTTTGTTCAGAAATGCGCGACCGGTGCAGGCATCCTGATTGGCGGTTTCATCATCTCGATGGCCGGGCTTCCGGAGAAGGCCAATCCAGCGACCGTTCCCGGGCCGGTCATCGACAGCCTGGTGATAGCCTATATCGGCACGATCGTGTTGCTTGGGCTTGGCACCATATGGCGGATCCGCAAATTCCCGATCACGCGCGCCGATCATGAGGAACGTGTTCGGCGTCTCGCCGAGGGCGAAAAAACAGTTGAAGCAGGGACCGGATAGGCCCAAGGAAATCAAGTTAACCGGACGATTAAAAAGAGGACGACTCGCATGGACTTTACCTTCACCGAACGCGAAACCTATTGGCGCGACCGCATCAAGAGCCACATCGACACCTACCTCCGTCCGCGTGTTGGCGACTATAAAAAGGAAATGGAAAGCGGCGACACCCGCTGGAAAGTCCTTCAAGTCCTTGAAGAGGAAAAGGCGCGCGCCAAGGCCGCTGGTCTGTGGAACCTGTTCATGCCGCCACAGGGTGCCAATCCGCACCTCGACACCTCTGTCGAATTCGAAGGTCCGCAGCTGACCAATGTCGAATATGCGCTGTGTGCAGAAGAAATGGGCCGCCTCGGATTTTCGTCCGAAGTATTCAACTGCTCGGCCCCCGACACCGGCAATATGGAAGTCTTCCACCGCTATGGCACCGCCGCGCAAAAGCAGAAGTGGCTGGTGCCGCTGATGAACGGCGAAATCCGTTCGGCCTTCCTGATGACAGAGCCTGCTGTCGCTTCATCGGACGCGACCAACATCGAAACACGCATGGTCCGCGATGGCGACGAATATGTGATCAACGGTCGCAAATGGTGGTCTTCGGGTCTGGGCGATCCGCGCTGCAAGGTTGCGATCGTAATGGGCAAGACCGACACTGGCGCGCAAAAGCACCAGCAGCAGTCGCAGATCATCGTGCCGATGGACGCGCCGGGCGTGAACATCCTGCGCCACCTGCCGGTCTTCGGCTATGATGACGCCCCGCACGGCCATATGGAAGTCGAACTGAAAGACGTTCGCGTTCCTGTCGACAATGTCATCCTCGGCGAAGGCCGCGGCTTTGAAATCGCGCAGGGCCGCCTCGGACCGGGCCGTATCCACCACTGCATGCGCACCATTGGCGTGGCAGAAGAAGCGCTGGAGAAAATGTGCCTGCGCCTCACCAGCCGCGTCGCATTCGGTAAGACCATTGCCGAGCACAGCGTCTGGCACGAACGTATCGCCCGCGCGCGCATCGACATCGAAATGACCCGTCTGCTTTGCCTCAAGGCCGCGCAGATGATGGACACGGTCGGCAACAAAGCGGCTGCCAACGAAATCGCGATGATCAAGGTTCAGGCACCCAATATGGCGCTGAAAATTATCGACGACGCCATTCAGGCGCATGGCGGTGGCGGTGTTTCCGAAGATTTCGGTCTGGCGTCGGCTTATGCGCACCAGCGCACGCTGCGTCTCGCAGACGGCCCCGATGAAGTGCACAGCCGTTCGATTGCTCGGATGGAATTGGGCAAATATGGCGGTGTGCGCGGCGGCGTTGAGCTGACCAGTGGCAATCTGGCGGTGACACGCTGATTGTTTAAAGCAACCCCCTCTCCCTTGGCGGGAGAGGGATAGGTAGACTTGCAAACTTGTTTGCTAGTCGGAGTTGGGAGAGGGTGGCAAGCTTTCGCTTGCGCGAGGCACAATGTCCTTTTTTGGGCCTCGCTACCCCGCTCCAAGACTTGCTAGGCAGCGAACTGCCAAGCAATTCTATCCTCTCCCGCAAGGGGAGAGGGAGGAGAGAAAATGAAGGCTGCTGTATTAATTGAACCGGGCAAACCGCTCGAAATCGAAACCCTGCAAATCTCGAAGCCGGGCCCGCATGAAGTGTTGATCCGCAATGCGGCCTGCGGGCTTTGCCATTCGGATCTGCACTTCATCGAAGGCACCTATCCGCATCCGTTGCCCGCAGTGCCGGGCCACGAAGCGGCCGGTATCGTCGAGGCGGTGGGTTCCGAAGTCCGCACGGTTAAAGTCGGCGACGCCGTCATCACCTGCCTGTCGGCCTTCTGCGGGCATTGCGAGTTTTGCGTCACCGGGCGCATGTCGCTCTGTCTGGGCGCCGAGACCCGTCGGGATGCCGACCAACCCTCGCGGCTGTCGCGCCCCGATGGCTCGCCGGTGAACCAGATGCTCAACCTTTCGGCCTTTGCCGAAATGATGCTGATCCACGAGCATGCTTGCACCCGCATCGACCCCGAAATGCCGCTCGACAGGGCGGCTGTGATCGGCTGCGCGGTGACAACCGGGGCCGGCACGATCTTCAACGCCTGCAAGGTGACGCCGGGCGAAACTGTGGCCGTCGTCGGCTGTGGCGGGGTTGGTCTGGCAACGATCAATGCGGCGAAGATTGCGGGTGCTGGACGCATCATTGCCTGTGATCCGATCCCTGAAAAGCGGGCGCTGGCGATGAAGCTGGGCGCGACCGATGTGGTCGATGCCTTGGCGGATGATGCAGCGGCTCAAGTCATTGAATTGACCAAAGGCGGCGTCGATCATGCGATTGAAGCTGTCGGTCGGCCCGCTTCGGGCGATTTGGCGGTCAAGTCACTACGCCGCGGCGGCACGGCGACTATCCTTGGCATGATGCCGCTGACCCATTCGGTCGGCCTGTCTGCTATGGACCTGCTCTCGGGCAAGAAACTGCAAGGTGCAATCATGGGCGGCAACCGCTTCCCGGTCGATATGCCGCGTCTGGTCGATTTCTACATGCGCGGTCTGCTCGATCTCGACAGCATCATATCCGAGCGCATCCCGCTCGAGCAGATCAATGAGGGCTTCGAAAAGATGAAAAAGGGCGATAGCGCGCGCAGTGTTATCGTGTTTGATCAATGAGCGAAGTCGCAGCAGTTAATGCCGATGAGGCCTTTGTCGGCACGGTCGAGCCGGAAGGGGCCGACAAGCTCGACGAAGGCCGCCTCACCGAATGGATGCAGGCCAATGTGGAGGGCTTCAAGGGCCCGCTGCATCTGACCAAGTTCAAGGGCGGGCAATCGAACCCGACCTACAAGATAGAGGCAGCATCGGGCAATTATGTGCTGCGGCGCAAACCCTTTGGCCCGCTGCTGCCCTCCGCTCATGCCGTGGATCGCGAGTATCGGGTGCAGGCGGGCATGTACAAGACCGGCTTCCCTGTCGCTCGCCAATATGGCCTTTGCACCGACGACAGCGTGGTCGGCAGCTGGTTCTATGTGATGGGCATGGTCGATGGCCGCACCATCTGGAACGGCGCGATGCCGGGCAGCAGCCCGGAGGAACGGCGCGCGGTCTATTGCGAGATGTTCGACGTGCTCGCGAAGCTGCACAATACCGACATCGAAGCGGCAGGGCTTTCCGAATTTGGCAAGCCGGGCAACTATTTCGGTCGGCAGGTTGACCGCTGGACCAAGCAATATCGCCTGTCCGAAACCGGAACCATGCCCGGCATGGAGCGGTTGATCGAATGGTTGCCAGCAACTTTGCCCGAACAGACGCGCACCAGCGTCGTCCATGGCGACTTCCGCATCGACAATGCGATTTTTGATCATAATGGCCCCAAATGTCTGGCCGTGCTCGATTGGGAATTGTCGACGCTCGGCGATCCGCTTGCCGATTTCTCCTATGTCGCAATGGCATGGGTCACCGAAAATGGCGGCCGTTCGGGCGTCAAGGATTTGGACCGCAAGGAACTGGGTATCCCCGAGCTGGAGGAAATGGTTGAACGCTATTGCGCCGCGACCAACCGTGACAGCATCCCCGACCTTAACTGGTATCTCGCCTATAACTTCTTCCGCCTCGCCGGCATCATGCAGGGCATCAAAAAACGTGTGATCGATGGCACTGCCAGCTCGGCCCACGCCAAGGCAATGTCCGACCGCGTGACCCCGCTGGTCGACAAAGCGTTGGAATTTGCGGTAAAGGCAGGGTCGGCTTAACATATATACTCCCCAACGACTTGCGTTGGGGAGGTGGCAGTTGCGCAGCAACTGACGGAGGGGAGTTGCAATGCCGAAAGCCCCTCCACCATCCTTCGGATGGTCCCCCTCCCCATCGCAAGTCGATGGGGAGGATATGAAGGAGAAAGCATGAGTCTTTTCGATATGAGCGGGCAAGTCGCCCTCATCACTGGATCATCGCGCGGGATCGGCAAGGCGATTGCCGAGGAAATGGCCGAACATGGCGCCAAGGTCGTCATCTCCAGCCGCAAGATTGATGCCTGTGAAGAGGTTGCCGCCGCGATCAACGCCAAGCATGGCGCAGGCACGGCGGTCGCGATCGCCGCCAATATCTCGTCAAAGGAAAGCTTGCAGCAGCTGGTCGATGAAACCCGCAAAGCCTTTGGTAAGATTACTGCGCTGGTCTGCAACGCGGCATCGAACCCCTATTACGGCCCGGCGGGCGGGATCAGCGATGACCAGTTCCGCAAGATCCTAGACAACAACATCCTGTCGAACCATTGGCTCATCCATATGGTCGTGCCGGAAATGCTCGAACGGGGCGAAGGTTCGGTGACAATCATCTCGTCGATCGGTGGGCTCAAGGGTTCAACCGTGCTCGGCACCTATGCCATTTCCAAGGCGGCGGACATGCAATTGGCGCGCAACTTGGCTGACGAATTTGGTCCGAAAGGCGTGCGCGTGAATTGCATCGCACCCGGCCTGATCAAGACCGATTTTGCCCGCGCGCTATGGGAAAACCCAGACAATCTGGAGGTTTCGACCCGCCGTTCCTCGCTCCGCCGCATTGGCGAGCCGGACGAGATAGCGGGTGCAGCGGTATTCCTCGCCAGCAAGGCGGGTGGATTTACAACCGGACAAACCATCGTCATCGACGGCGGCAACACATCAAGCGGAGGATGAACATGGGCGCTTTGACAGGCAAGGTAGCGATCATAACGGGTGCCGGATCGGGCATTGGCCGCGCCTCGGCGCTGCGTTTTGCAGCTGAAGGCGCGAAACTGGTGATAGGCGACAAGACCGAAGCGGTCTTTGAAACGGCTAAACAGGTCGAGGCGGCCGGCGGCACCGTCACCGCGCTGCAGATCGATGCCGGGGTTGAGGCCGATGTCGCCAAGCTCGTCGCAACCGCGACCTCCAGCTATGGCGGCCTCGATGTTGCTTTCGCCAATGCCGGGATCATCGGCGACATGGGCGGGATTTTCGAAATCGATCCAGCGGCGATGGCCGAAACTTTCCGCGTCAATGTCATCGGCCCCGCGCTGATGGTCAAGCATGCGGGCAAGGCGATGGTCGATCAGGGGCGCGGCGGTGCTATCGTGCTGACCGCCAGCGTCGCGGGTCTCAATTCGGGGGCAGGGCCGCTCACCTATTCGGCGTCAAAGGCGGGGGTCATCAACCTTGCCAAGACGGCGGCACAGCAGCTGACAACATCGGGCGTGCGCGTGAATGCAATCTGCCCCGGCCTCACCGAGACCGGAATGACCAAACCGACCTTCGACTATGCCCGTTCAAAGGACGTGATGCACAAGGTGGGGCAGCTGAACCCGCTGAAGCGCGCCGCACAGCCAGACGAACTGGCCAATGTTGCGCTGTTCCTGGCATCCGATCAGGCAAGCTATGTAAATGGGCAGGCCATCGCGGTCGATGGTGGTCTCACCAGCTCGCATCCCGTCACACGGCAATTATTGGGACAGACGGCGCATTGATATGAGCGACACCACAGCACATGAACTCGGCTTCCTGCCCGACCGGCTTGCCCGGATCGGCACATTCATCCAGAGCAAATATCTCGATAGCGGCAAACTGCCTTTTGGCGCACTGCTGATCGGGCGCGGCGATGAGATGGCGCATACATGGGCGTCGGGCGTCGGCGAAGATGCCATTTTCCGTATCGCCAGCATGACCAAGCCGATCACCTCGATCGCCTTCATGCAGCTGGTGGAGCAGGGCAAGGTTGCGCTCAGCGAACCGGTCGCCAAATATATCCCCGAATTCGCCAATCTGGGCGTGTTCATGGCTGGCGGGGGCAATGTGCCCTTCACCAGCCGTCCGCCGACGACGCGGCTCAACATCATCGATGTGCTGCGTCACACCACCGGCTTCACCTACAGTTTTCAGGAACGCACGCCGGTCGATGCCGCCTATCGCAAGACCGAGCTTGAGCACTGGATGAAGAATGACAGCCAGAGCTTCATCACCCATCTGTCGCAAATTCCGCTCGAATTCGATCCGGGCACCTGCTGGAACTATTCGGTGTCGACCGACGTTCTCGGCATATTGGTGGAGCGTATTTCGGGTCAGTCGCTGGGCGATTATTTCCGCGAACATATTTTCGAACCGCTCGGCATGAAGGATACAGGGTTCAAGGTCGCCGCCGATCAGGCGCACCGCATTCCGCCCTGCTATGCCTTCCACCCCAAAGACAAGATGGTGCAGACTGACAAGGCCGGCGTCGACAGCCTGTGGGCGCAGGGGTGGAAATTTGAATCGGGCGGCGGCGGGTTGGCCTCGACCGTCCAGGATTATCACCGTTTCTGCCGGATGCTGCTCAATGGCGGTGCGCTGGAAGGCGTGCAGATTATCAGTCCCAAGACATTGGAACTAATGACCGCGAACCATTTGCCCGGCGGCGGCGACCTGACCCAGCACTCGAAATCGCTGTTCAGCGAGGCGGAAAATGCTGGTATCGGTTTCGGTCTAGGCTTTGCCTGCAATATCGATCCGGCGGCAACGATGCTGGCTGGCTCAAAGGGCGAGTTCTACTGGGGCGGCATGTATTCGACGGCGTTCCTGATCGACCCGGTCGAGGATCTGATCATGGTCTTCATGACCCAGCTCGCGCCCTCGTCAACTTACCCGATCCGGCGCGAAATTCGCACGATGATGTATGCGGCTTTGGCGGCTTAGAGATATCCTCCCCATCGATTAGCGATGGGGAGGTGGCATCGCGAAGCGATGACGGAGGGGAATTGCGGCGTTGCTGGCCCCTCCACCATTTGACGCTTCGCGCCAAACGGTCCCCCTCCACCCTGAGCTTGTCGAAGGGCAAGTCGATGGGGAGGAATTAGAAAGGAAGTAATATGCAATCCGTAACCACCTCGCAGGACGGTGAAATCCTCGTCCTTTCGGTCAACAACCCTCCGGTCAATGCGCTGAGCTGGCATGTGCGGCAGGGCATTTCGGACGGCATCGAACAGGGACTGAAGGACGATAGCGTCAAGGCCATCGTCATCCGTTGCGAAGGGCAGACCTTCATCGCTGGCGCGGACATCACCGAATTCGGCAAGCCGCCGCAAGGTCCCGATTTCAACGCCGTACTCAATACGATCGAAATGGCCACCAAGCCGGTGATTGCCGCGATCCATGGCACCGCATTGGGCGGTGGTCTCGAAACTACGCTCGTATGCCACTACCGTATCGCTGTTCCCTCGGCAAAGCTGGGTGTGCCCGAGGTCAAGCTGGGACTGTTGCCTGGTGCTGGCGGCACACAGCGGCTGCCGCGCCTTGTCGGCATCGAACAGGCCGCCGTGATGACCTCGCTGGGCGAACCAATCTCGGCGCAAAAGGCGCTCGATACCGGCCTGATCGACAAGCTGGCAGGCGAAGACAGCCTTGCCGCCGATGCCGTCGCCTTTGCCCGCGAATGCGTGGCCAAGGGCCCGCGCCACACGCGCGACCTGCCGGTCAAGGGCGACACCGCGATCATTGCCAAGCTGGAGGCGGAAAATGCCCGCAAGTGGAAGGGCTTTGATGCGCCTTATGCGAACCTGCGCTGCGTTGCCGCAGCGGCCGAAAATCCGAACATTGAGGATGGCCTGAAATTCGAGCGCGCCGAATTCATGAAGCTGATGATGGGAAGCCAGTCGGCAGCCCAGCGGCACATGTTCTTCGCCGAGCGTCAGGCAGCCAAGATCGACGGCCTGCCCAAAGACACCCAGCTGCGCGACATCAAGAAAGTTGGCGTGATCGGCGCAGGCACAATGGGCGGCGGCATCACGATGAACTTCCTCCAAAAGGGCATCCCCGTCACCATCGTCGAAATGGTGCAGGAAAATCTCGATCGCGGCGTTGGCGTGATCCGCAAGAATTACGAGGCTTCGGCTGCCAAGGGTCGCTACACCAGCGATCAGGTCGAAAAAATGATGGGGCTGCTCACGCCCTCGCTCAGCCTTGACGATCTGGCCGATTGCGATCTGGTGATAGAGGCGGTCTATGAAAGCATGGACGTCAAGAAGGATGTCTTCGGAAAGCTCGACAAGATCTGCAAGCAAGGCGCGATTCTTGCCTCGAACACCAGCTATCTCGACGTGAACGAGATTGCGGCTTCAACCTCGCGTCCACAAGATGTGCTCGGCATGCACTTCTTCTCGCCCGCCAATGTAATGAAGCTGCTTGAGGTTGTCCGCGGCGACAAAACCGCGGACGATGTGCTGGCAACCGCGATGGCGATAGGCAAAAAAATCGGCAAGATCGCTGTGGTTGCAGGCGTCTGCCACGGCTTTATCGGCAACCGCATGCTCAGCCAGCGCCAGCTTCCGGCCAATGCGCTGCTGATGGAAGGGGCATCGCCCGAACAGATCGACAATGTCTTTACCGACTTCGGCTTCCCGATGGGGCCGTTCCAGATGGCTGACTTGGCCGGCATGGATATCGGCTGGCACCGAGACACCTCGCTGGAGCCAACCAATGTGCGCGAAGCCATGTGCCTCGCCGGTCGTTTCGGGCAAAAAAATGGCAAGGGCTTTTACGACTATGACGAAAAGCGCAACCGCACGCCCAGCCCCGAAGCGCTTGCCATCATCGAGGATTTCCGCAGCCGCTCGAACATCCAGAAACGCGCTATCACCGATCAGGAAATCATCGAACGCTGCCTCTATCCGATGGTCAATGAAGGCTATCTGATCCTTGAGGAAGGCAAGGCGCAGCGCGCCTCCGACATCGATGTCGTCTGGATCTATGGCTATGGCTGGCCGGTCTATCGCGGCGGCCCGATGTTCTGGGGCGACCTTGAGGGGCCCAAGAAGATCGTCGCAGCGCTGGAGAGCCAAGGCGTGAAAGTCGCCGATTCGCTGAAAGCAAAAGCAGCCTGATTTCGTTCTGTCGCCGGTGAGTTGAAGCTCTCCGGCGACGGGTCGAATATGAACAACGGTTCATCTCGCGACTCTGGCAGGTCACCGACTAGATATTGTGGCGAAACCCCCGCACGGCCATCAGGCTGACACAAAATAAAGGTTCGGGGTCGCTTTTCCATGTTCCGCAAGAAACTTGTCGCCGCTCTCGGCGCACTTGCCCTTCTCATTCCCGCTCAGGCGATGGCGCTGCAATGCGCGCCCTTTGCGCGCGACGTGTCGGGAATCGAAATTTTCGGCAATGCGGGAACCTGGTGGGGGCAGGCTGCGGGCAAATATGCGCGCGGCAATGAGCCAAAGGTTGGCGCTGTGATCGCATTCAAGCCGACCCGTTCAATGCCAATCGGCCATGTCGGCATGGTCAGCAAGATTGTTTCGGATCGCGAAGTTTTGATCGATCATGCCAACTGGTCGCTGATCAACGGCCGTCGTGGCCAGATTGAACGCGGTGCGCGCGTACTCGATGTATCGGCAGCAGGCGACTGGAGCGAAGTGCGCGTCTGGTACGCGCCGGTCAATGGCCTCGGCACCTCCAGCTATCCGCTCTATGGCTTCATCTACAAGGACGGTGCCAGCGTCGAAGCCTGATCAGCTTTCGAGCGGCTTGGGTGCATCGTCGAGCGCCTTGCGGCCCCAGACGATCAGATAGAGCAAGGCAATCCCGATCAGGATGAAGGTCGCTGGCTCCCACCAGTTGAACAGCGCAACGCCGATGGCGGGCGTGACAATATAGGCAGAGCCGCTGAGCGATGCGATCTTGCCAGCGACATCGCCTTGTTCAAATCTGCGTACCGCGAGCGACGCGCCCGTTGTGAAGCCCGGGCGGAACAGGCCGAAGCCCAGCGAGGCGAGCGCAAAGCCCAAAGTGATGCCGTAAAAGTCGAAACTTACTCCAACGAGCGTGATACCGAGAAGCGCAAGGAATGCACCCCACAGCACCGACGCGCGCGAACCGATCTGCAGGATCGGGATCAACCCCCATTGCGCGAGCAAGGTCGCCATTGCACCGACGAACATCACCGATCCGGTTGCCTCAACCGTCTCCTTGGGCAGATCGTGCAGGCCAAGCCGGTCGCGGATCAGGAAGCCCACCACACCCAGCATGATCGCCTGTGCATGGCCACCAATCAGGCCCGCGACCAGCCAGTTGGCAAATCGCTCGTCACGCCAGGGCAGGCGTACTTCCTCGCGGGGCAGGGCATTGTCTTCCTCGATGCCTTCTTCGACCTCAGGCTGGTTGACCGAGGCGGCAGAGGGGTAGGAGGTGACGATCCCGCGCGCAGCAAAGCGCGGTGTATCATTGGGCAGCCGCAGCTTGAGTGCGAAAAGGACCAGCACACCAAAGCTGGCAAAAACCACCAGCGGTCCGGCCAAGCCGAACGGCTCGAAAATCAGGAAGTGAGCCAGCGCCGGGCCGATGACCGTGCCGAGGCCGAAGGAGGAGGCGAGTAGCGACAGCGCCTTGGCCCGCTCCTCCCTCTCGGTACGTGCGGCGATATAGGCTTGGACTGCGGGCGGCGCGGCGGAACCGAAACCGCCATATAGGCTGCGGAAGATGGCGAAGATGATGAAGGTTGCCGCGGGTCCGATAAAGCCTTCAAGGCCGAGCCAGAGCACCAACCCGCACAGCCCCATCGACGCGATAAAGCCGATCACGCCGAGTGTCATCAGGGCCTTGCGCCCGCGTTTGTCAGACAGCCGGGCCCATTTGGGCGCGGTCAGCACCCACAGCAAAGCCGACCAGCTGAACGCCAGGCTCACCCAGACATCGGCAATGTCGAGCTTGCTGGCAATCGCGGGCAGGGCGGATTGCATCGCGGTGTTGCCCGCGGCAGCCACCAGCATCACCAGAAACAGGATCGTCACCCGATCGGTGGGAATGGCCGGGCTTTTGGGCATCAGGGCTTCACCCAATCGTAGCTGCGCGTGACCGAGGCGACATGCAGGTCGTACCAGCTGTACCAGCGGTCACGCCCCGCATCGCGGATCGCCTTATGCTCGGGATGGTCGCGCCACGCTTTGGCGGCGGCTTCGTCGGCCCAATAGCTGACGGTGATGCCGATCCGATCTGCGCCACGCGCTGAATTGATGCCGAGAAATCCGGGTTGCGCGCTAGCAAGCTCGACCATTGCGTTGGCAGCAACGGCATAGCCCGCATCATCCGCCAATGTCCGCTCGGCAACAAAGATGACCGCAACGGTCGAGGGCGGGTAAGTCGGCATAGTTCATCCATAGGATTGAGTTTACGTTTGGGGCAACCCCGCGCTGTCGCTTTATCGACTTTTTTGTTTAACCTGCTTGCATCGTGGGCGCGCATTTGCGAGTGCGGTTGCTTACTGTATTACAGCCCCAAGGCAGATTGATGAACGACGGTTCGGTAGCACTCACTTCGAAGATCGAACGCATCAAGGCATCGGTGCAAAGATTCTTCGGCCCCTGGGGCGTATTCTTCAAAGGCTTCCTGAAGCATCCGGTGATGGTCGGCTCGATCATCCCATCCTCGCGCTGGACGGTGCAGAAGATGCTCGCGCCGGTGAAGTGGGATGAATGCAAGCTGTTCGTCGAATATGGTCCGGGCGTCGGCACCTTCTGCCAGCCTGTGCTTGACCGGATGCGCCCGGATGCAACGCTTTTGGTGATCGACACCAACCCCGATTTCATCGACTTCCTCCGCAAGCATTTCCGCGACAGCCGCTTCATTGCGGTGAACGGCTCGGCTGCCGATGTGAATGACATCATTCGCGGCTTTGGTTTTGAACATGCCGACTATGTGCTGTCGGGCCTGCCATTCTCGACACTGCCGGGCGATCTCGGCCCCAAAATTGCCGAGGAAACCGGCAAGGCGATCCGCCCGGGCGGCGCTTTTCTGGTCTATCAGTTCCGTGCCCGCGCGCGCGACTTCATGGAGCCGCATTTCAAACGCATCGACAATGGCTTTGAACTGTGGAACATCCTGCCCTGCTATCTGTTCTGGGGCTGGAAGGGCTGATTACTGGCCCGGCAATCGCTTCTGCAGCATTTGTGTGATGCGCAGCGAAATGCGCCGTCCGATATTATAGTCGACGCTATTGACGAGCAGATAGGCAATCGACCAGCGCAGCCGGTTGAACCAGGATAAGCGGTTGCGATGATGCTCAGCCGTCTGCACTTCGCTCGCCAACGCTAGCTCACCCGCCAGCCTGCGCAGATAATCCGCCAGTTTTGCGTCTTCGATCCGCAGCATCAGTTCCTTGTTGATGAACAGGCTGCGGATATCGAGATTGGCCGAGCCGATATAGCACGCATTGTCGATAACCAGCAGCTTGGTGTGGAGCAATTGCGGCTGATACTCGCAAATCTGCACGTCCCGCTTGAGCAAATAGCCATAAAGGATACGCGCAGCGCCGATGGTTGCGCCATTGTCGGTCCGCCCCGCCAGCACGAGCCGCACGTCGCCGCCTTTGCGCGCCGCCTTCGCCAGCCGCCGCAGGATTGTCTGTGTGGGGGAGAAATAGGCGGCGACGATGTCAATCGTCCGCGCATTTTGCAGGTCGCGCTTGAGTGCCAGCGCCCAGGGTGAGATGCGGTTGGTGGGACCACCCACCAGCCATTGCAACGGTCCGGTTCCCGGTTGCCAGGTGCGGATCAATCGGCGCAGCGCGAGCAGCCGCACACCACCATCGGCCGAAAGCCGGATCAGTTCTGAAATATAGCTCGAAATCCGCGCAACTTCCGGTCCCGATATGGTCAGGCCCATATCCTCCCAACTATCATCGCCGCGTCGCCCGAAATATTGGTCGGTGATGTTGAAGCCGCCAATCAAGGCGTGTTGATTGTCAATCACCAGCAATTTCTGATGGTTGCGGATTAGATAGGAAAGCCGCCAGCGTGAGCTGAAAAAATGATAGCTGCCGCCCGCTTCGGCTATAGGCTGGAAAAAGGACACAGGCACTTTTGCGGAACCAAAGCTGTCGACAAGCACGTCGACCTGCACACCCCGAAGCGCCGCCGCCGCCAGTGCGTCGCGGACCTCGGTCCCGCTGGTATCGTTGTGGAACATATACATGCTGAGCGTCAGACTGTGTCTGGCAGATGCGATCAGCAGCAGCAGGCTTTGCAGCCGTTCCTCGGGATCATGCAGGATATGGATGATGTTTCCGGCGATTTCGAACCGCTTTCCTGGTAATTTCAAAGCGGTTTTTGGTGCCTCCATATAGGGCAGATAAGACGTCGCAGCGTGACAAGCAACCGGCGCAAGCGCGTGCTTTCCGTTGACAAGACGGGCCTCAAGCCCTAATTGCGCTCGACTTTCCACACATTCAAAGTGATTCAGGAGCCGACATGGCGCGCGTTACCGTTGAAGATTGCATCGATAAGGTCCCCAACCGTTTCGATCTCGTTTTGCTCGCTGCAGAGCGCGCACGCGAGATTTCCGGTGGTGCGGAGCTGACCATTGATCGTGATCGCGACAAAAACCCGGTCGTTGCCCTGCGCGAAATCGCGGAAGAAACCGTCCGTCCGGAGCATCTGAAGGAAGGCCTGACGCAGTCGCTGCAAAAGGTTCAGGTTGACGAGGACGAAGAAGTCGATGACATCGGCTCGCTCGCCAAATCGGCAGAGGCCCTGCGCCTTACTGCTGCGGCACCCGCCCGCAGCGCTGGCGTCGCCCGCGACTACGACCGCTAAGCCAGTTTGACTATACCGTAGTGCTGAGCAGCAGTTGCGCGAGCAACTGCGTCTGTCGAAGCACGCCTCACAGCTTGACGCTGATCTGAGAAACGCCCTTTGACAGGCTCAGGGCTACGGTGCAGTTTCGGTGGGCGGCGCTTCGCCGTCACCCAATACCCGCATCTTTATCTGGCCGCTTTCGAGCAGCGGCGCAGCTATGGCTGCTATCCGGCCCTGCCGTTCGGTCACCAGCGCGCGATTGAAAAATGTGTTGGCGATAACATCGGCGATCTGCAGCCCTGCCAACCGATGGCTGTGTTCCAACTGGGTGGTGCCGCACGGCCCAACCAGTTTGGCAATATCGGCGCGAATGGCGGACAGAGTTTCGGGGCCATAGCGCCCGTCATCGATAATCACGCTGTCGCAACCCGGAATTTCGGGTAGCATTGCGCCGACCACATCCTCGAGCAGCGCCGCATAGACATCAATGTCGTGATCGCCACGGTCGGCATTTTTTTCGGGCACCAGCGCGGAGATCGCGATGCCGATGGTAATCTTTGCTCCGCTATCCTTCACCAGTTCGAACAATAGCGCGCGTTCGGCAAAATCGATGCGACTGCCTTTCACTTCGCCATGATAGCCGGTCACGGTGCGGAAACGGGCGATCAGCGCTTCGGCTGCGGTTTCGTCGATATCGACTGCCGCCAGCGTCATCACCCCTCGCCCGACACCACCTGACTCATCGCAATATATTGGCATAGGGGGATGCTAGCGCGGGTTCAGGTGCAGGGATAGCGCTTCTTCATCACATCGAACATCGCTGTCGTTATTGTCGTCTTCGGCCGGGCGGCAGGTGGATAAGTCCGCAAATGCGCGAGCAGCTGGTCGGAGTTGAGCGCTGCCTTTTTGGGCGGGCAGCTATGTGGAGCGCGGCCTGCCTTTTTGTCTGCTACGATCGTTTCGCGATAGGTTTTGCCTGCCGCATTCGCTTCACCATAAAGAAGTTTGATATCGGGAGAACCGAGCGCGCCCAGCCCTTTGGCCTTCAGTGCATCTGCTTTGGCAAGGAATGTTGCAACATTCATGTCGCCGGCACCAGCAACGGCGGGGGCCGCGAGTCCCACCAGTACAAAACATGCAAACGCACCGATATTGCGCATATACCATTCTCCAGTCAGTTACCCGCTGGACGGTAGGCCCGCCAATTTGAATGGCAAGTGAATCAGCAAACTAAGCTGTGCCCTCACGCACCCTGCGGGCTGGTTCCGCCGACGCTTGTCCGCTTGCCTCGTCCCGCTTTTGGAATGGCGGTGCCAACCGTCGGAATATCGGTTGGTTGTACGGTCTTGCTGCCATCGCGCTCGAACTTTCCGGTTTTGAGCAACTGCGTGATTTCGTCACCCGATAGGGTTTCAAATTCGAGCAAGGCCTCCGCGAGCAGATTAAGCTGCTTGCGGTGTTTTTTGAGCAAAGCAGTCGCCTTGGCGTAGCCACCTTCAACAAGCTTGCGGATTTCGGCGTCAATCTTCTTGGCTGTCTCGTCCGACATCGCCGAACGCTGCGTCATGCCATAGCCCAGATAGCCATCCTGCTTTTCTTCATATTGCAGCGGGCCCATTTCGTCGGACATGCCCCATTGGGTTACCATGTCGCGCGCAAGGCTGGTTGCATATTGGATGTCGCCCGATGCGCCGCTGCTGACCTTGTCGTAACCGAAGACCAGTTCTTCGGCGACGCGGCCACCCATGCTGACCGCCAGATTGGCGTGCATCTTGTCACGGTGATAGCTGTAATTGTCGCGTTCGGGCAGGCGCATCACCATGCCCAGCGCACGACCGCGCGGGATGATGGTGGCCTTGTGGATGGGGTCGGATGCGGGTTCGTGGATCGCGACGATGGCGTGGCCAGCTTCGTGGAAGGCGGTCATGCGCTTTTCGTCTTCGGTCATCACCATCGACCGGCGCTCGGTGCCCATCATCACCTTGTCTTTGGCGTCTTCAAATTCCTTCATGGCAACCAGTCGCTTGCCACGCCGCGCCGCGAGCAGTGCTGCCTCGTTGACAAGATTGGCGAGGTCGGCCCCTGAAAAGCCCGGCGTGCCGCGTGCGATAACGCGCGGATCGACATCGGGGGCCAAAGGCACTTTCTTCATATGAACGGCCAAAATCTTCACGCGACCGTCAATATCGGGGCGCGGAACGACGACCTGACGGTCGAAACGACCGGGGCGCAGCAAGGCAGGGTCAAGCACGTCGGGGCGGTTGGTCGCGGCGATGATGATGATGCCTTCATTCGCCTCGAAACCGTCCATTTCGACGAGCAACTGGTTCAGCGTCTGTTCGCGCTCGTCATTCTGGTTGCCAAGGCCAGCGCCACGGCTGCGGCCTACAGCGTCGATTTCGTCGATAAAGACGATGCACGGCGCATTTTTCTTCGCCTGATCGAACATGTCGCGGACGCGAGACGCACCAACACCGACGAACATTTCAACAAAATCCGAACCCGAAATGGTGAAGAAGGGAACGCCTGCCTCACCCGCAATCGCGCGCGCCAGCAAGGTTTTACCTGTACCCGGCGAACCGACGAGCAACGCACCCTTGGGGATTTTGCCGCCGAGACGGCTGAATTTGTGCGGGTCTTTCAGGAATTCGACAATTTCCTGCAGCTCTTCGCGCGCTTCGTCGATGCCGGCGACATCGTCAAAAGTGACGCGGCCATGCTTTTCAGTGAGCATTTTGGCCTTGGATTTGCCAAAGCCCATCGCCCCGCCTGCGCCGCCGCCTTTCTGCATCTGGCGCAAAACGAAGAATGCAATGCCGAGGATCAGAAGGAAAGGCAGCGCCTGATAGAGCAGGATCAGCCATAGGCTGGGTTGCTCTTCGGGCTTGCCCTGCACATCGACGCCTTTTTCATCGAGCAGCTTGTAGAGTTCGGTGTCGCCCTGGATCGGAACGGTGACGATCTGCTCGCCATTGGAAAGCTCGCCGGTAATCCGGTCAGGCGAAATCGCGACCGATTTGACCTCACCAGCCTCGATTTTATCACGGAAATTGGAATAGCTGATACCGGTGGAGGCCGCATCATTCCCACCGCTGAAGATCGATACGACCAGCAGCAAAGCCACCATGATACCCGCCCAGATCATCAGATTGCGGGCGAGGGGGTTGCCTTTGGGTTCCTGTTCGTCGTTCATTTCGGACTTCCAATGATGGGAGAAATACCAACCTAATGTAGGTCACAAAAGGTGAATGGCAATATAAGCCTTGGGCTAAGGCGCGCGAAAAATCCGATCAGACTAATGATTTCCGCCTCTGGGGGGTGCAGGTTCGACATGCCACAGCGATCCGCCGGTGCAGACAAGGTCGCCGATCGTCAGTTTTCCGCCCGCTTTCAGCGTTTCGAGTGCGCGGTCGATCGTGTCGCCGCGCGGTGTGATTTGCGGGTCCTGGATTTGCAGCGTGCGGATCAAAAGGCGGCGCACAATTTCGGGCGGTAGGCCAGCCGGATCAAGTGTTGCACCGCGATTCTCGGTGGCTACAATCCGCTCAGGCTCCAACCGCGCCGCCAGCCATTCGAGCGCTTCATGCGATTGGCGCAACGCCGTGACGGTGCGCGAAATGCGGGTGGCATTGAGCAGCGGCGGCGCCGATTTCAACCAGTTGCGGATTTGCACCCGGTCGAAATCTACATTGGCGTTGCTCGGGTCGTCACAGGGGGTGACGCCTGCTTCAGCGCAGACCTCGACCAATTGCGCCTTGGTAAAGCCCAGCAAGGGCCGGATGATGCGGCCATTGCTCTCGCGGATGGCCGAAAGCCCGGCGATCCCGCTGCCCCGCGCGATGCGCATCAGCAGCGTTTCCAACTGGTCATCGGCATGGTGTGCGGTCGCGATCCAGCGCAGGCCCTGTCTGTCAGCCCAGTCGTTGAGCAGGCGGTAGCGCACCTCGCGGGCGGCGGATTGAAGGTTGCCGGTGATGGGTTCTTTCGGCGTCAGGATAATATGCGGAATGCCGCGTTCGGCGCAGAGACGGGCGACAAAGGCGGCCTCGTCGGCGGCTTCGGGGCGCAGGCGATGATCGACGGTTGCGACGCTGATCGCCTTGGGAAAGGCTGCATGGGCGAGGAGCAGCAGCGCCAGACTGTCAGGCCCGCCCGACACCGCAAGGCCGATCTGCGGCAAATCCAACATCGCCGGATCGCCCCCGGTCAGCCGACCGAGATCATGGGCGAACATAGGTAAGATGTCTCTGGATGATCCCGCCATCCTACCGGCCTTAAGCCCGGCTTTTGGCCTTGGCTATCGCCTTATTTGCACTTCGCCTTCTTGCGCCCTTCGGCCAATCGCGACGCCAGACGTCCGCTGGCTTCCGAAGGATAAGCACTCGCCAACTGGCCAAAAGCCTCACATGCCTCGGGCGCCTTGCCCAGATCGGTCAGCGCATCGCCCAAGAAGTACAGGCTTTCCGGCGCGCGGTCGCCTTTCGGATCATTTTTGTAATTGTCGTAGAATACCTTCACCGCAGTCGCCGGCTTGCCATCATCCAGCCAAGACCGGCCCAGCAGGTTCCGCGCATAGCTGGCGCGTTTATGCTTGGGATATTTGGTGATTGTATCCTGCAACTGAACCTGCGCTTCGGGATAGAATTTGGCTTCCCACAGGCGATATCCATAGGAATAGCCATCTTCAAAACCATCTCCGGTCGAAGGCCGCTCAATCGCCGCGACGGCAGAAGTCCTTGCAGCCGTGGGCTTTGCCGGAGTTGTCGTTTTTGCAGCCGCAGGATTTGCTTTGGGGGTGCTTGCGGTTTTTACCGGTGTTGCAGCGACTTTGGTATCGGTTTCAGCCACGCTGGCGGTGGTCGCAGCCGGAACCGCGTTGAACGATTTGACCTGGCCTTCCAGCGCTTTCAACCGCTCGTCCATCGCCTTCATTCCGGCACTTTGCGTCTCGACCTGTCCGGTTAGTGTCGCCAATTGCGATTCCAGCGCATCAACGCGCCCGATCAGGTCAGAAACCGCGCTGGACGATGGCGTTCCGGTCGTCGCGGGCTTGGTTCCATCGGGCTGGATTTCGGGTTCGAAGAATTTTCCTGCGCCGTCCGGAAAGACTTTGCGCTGGACGGCCTTCATTTCTTTTTCCAGTTTGACAACGCGGCCTTCGACATTCGTATCCTGCGCCTGTGCTGCGGGCACTGCGGAAAATATTGCTGCTGCAGTCAGGAAATATCGGAACTTCATCTCAGCCCTCCCGGCTAACAAACTGGATTTTGCGACTTTTGCGCATTTCTCTCTCCAGATTAACTATAACTGACCCGGAATCCCGAATAAAGCCTTTGACAGACAAAAGCTCCAAAACGCTGCAAATAACTGTGGATTGCAGAAATGCTCAGCGCGTAGCCGAGGGTTGCAGCGCTGCTGCATTAGTGGGCTGCGCTCCGTTGGTGGAGGCAGGCGAGGTGTTTGCCTTTCGCGCGAGCAAGGCCGCTGCACTCACGCCGACATCGGCAATCGAGCGTTCGCCGGTTCCCAATGCTGGCACCGGTTTGCCACCAATCGTTACGTCCAGAACCTGCGGCCTGCCGGTAACGATCATAGGGTTATTCGCATCGGCAGGAACGGTGAAACGATCACCGGGCTGCATTTCCTTTTCGTACAGCCGCTTGTTGTCGGCATCGTAGATCTTCACCCAAGCCGCCTCGCGAGCAACAATCATGACTTCGCCCGCTGGGTCTATCGCGGTTGCCGGGTTTTGTTTTGGCTGTTCCTTGATAGCGGCTTCGGCAACGGTTTTGGTAGGCTCAGGCGATGTTGTCTCCGGCGACAGGGCAAAGCTGCGCCAGACGAAATAGGCAACCACCAGCGCGACCGCCAAACCTGCCGCACTCCATGCAAGCCAGCGCGGCGGGACGCGGGCAGGGTCCGTCGGCTCGTAAGCCGGGGCACGTGCGACTACTCCCTGATATCCACCCTGTTCCAGCTCTGCACGCATTTCGGTAGCGATTGCCGCATCATCCATCCCGAGTGCCTTGGCATAGGATTTGGTGAACCCAATGGTGTAGGTCGATCCCGGCAGCGCCGTATATTCCGAGGCCTCGATTGCTTCGAGATGGCGGATAGGAACACGTGTGCGATTGGCGATTTCGTTGAGCGAAAGTCCCTCGGCCTCGCGTTTCGCGCGCAGTTTCGCACCGACGGACTGCAAGGCAGTTTCGCCTTCGTCGGTGTTCACATCTTCAATAGTTTGCTGATCGCGATCGTCCACCTAACCGCACTCCATGACCCGAATAAAAACGCCTCTAGCGGGCGATTGCGAAACAATGACGGCGGTATAACGAAAGTCAATGTTTAAAAGGTCTAGTACCGCCGCAACTCAAGATATTTCAACGCTTTGGGATTGCGCCCATGACTCAAGCCGCTGTCGGATACTGCCCAAAGGAGATGACAATATCATGGCCATTTCAGCGTCAATGGCTGCCGCATCGAGCGAACGCACCATCGCCTTGATTGCGCCGACTGCGGCCGGAGTGATCGATAGGCGCTTAATACCAATGCCGATCAAGGCCATCGCTTCCAATGTGCGGCCGCCCATTTCGCCGCAGACCGTCAAATCGACCTTGTGCGCATCGCATGCAATGACGACGCGGCGGATGAAACGCAATATGGCTGGGCTCAGCCAGTCATAGCGTTCGGCCAGACGCGGATCTGCCCGGTCGGCCGCAAAAAGAAACTGTGTCAGATCGTTTGTGCCGATCGACAGAAAATCGAGATTTGGCAGCAATATATCGAGCATTTCGGCAAGAGCTGGAACTTCAAGCATAGCTCCATAGCGGATACGCGACGGAAGCTGCTTCTTTCGCGCCGACAGATATTCGAGTTGCGCCTCGAATACCTGTTTTGCCGCGTCAAACTCCCACGGCTCGGAAACCATCGGGAACATGACGTTGAGGTTGCGCCCCGCTGCAGCCTCAAGCAGCGCCCGCGCTTGCGCCTTCATCAGCCCTTCCTGGTCAAGCGCAAGCCGAAGGGCGCGCCAGCCCATCGCGGGATTTTCCTCTTCTTCGGAAATATGCTTCAGATAAGGCAGGGCCTTGTCACCGCCAACATCGATGGTTCGGAACACTACCGGTTTGTCTCCGGCGGCATCGAGCACCTCTCGATAAAAGCGTTGCTGCCGTTCGCGCTGTGGCAAAGTAGCCGAAATCAGGAACTGGAATTCGGTGCGAAACAGGCCGATGCCTTCTGCGCCTGAAAGGCCGATGGCGAGCGCATCGTCGCGCAATCCGGCGTTGATCAGCAAAGCCACCTTTTGATCATCCTTTGTGACCGATGGTTCGTCGCGCAGCGCAGCATAGCGGGCTTTTTTCTTCTGCCGGTCGGCCAATTCGCTTGAAAAGGCCTCCTGCACCGCAGCTGATGGCCGCACGATGACATTTTTGTCATCGACATTGAGAAGCAGCATGTCGCCTTCGCGGATTGTCTGGCGGACGCCTGCAGCCCTGCCAAGCACAGGCACGCCCATAGCTCGCGCCACTATGGTGACATGCGCGGTCAACGAGCCTTCTTCAAGAATGACACCGCGCAAACGGCGCTTGTCATATTCGAGCAATTCTGCGGGCCCCAAATTGCGAGCGACGAGAATTGAATCCTGCTTGAGGCCTAATTGCGCCGCCGTGCCCATCTGGCCAGAAACGATGCGGAGCAAACGGTTCGACAGGTCTTCCAGATCGTGCATGCGGTCGGCGAGCAATGGGTCGTCGATCTGCCGCATCCGCATCCGCGTGCGTTGCTGCACCCGCTCGATCGCAGCTTCGGCGGTCAGGCCGCTGTCAATCGCTTCATTGATGCGCCTCGACCAGCCCTCATCATAGGCGAACATCTTATAGGTATCGAGGATTTCGGCATGCTCACCGCCAGCGCCGAATTCGGCCATATTGGCCATGCGGTCGATCTGTTCGCGCATCTTGTCAAAGGCGGAATAGACGCGTGCGCGTTCGGCCTCGGTGTCTTCCGCCATCGTATGTTCGATGCGAACATTGGGCTGGTGGAAAATTGCAACGCCTGCTGCGACGCCAGAGACCAGCGGCAGGCCGTTCAGCACGACGGTGCCGGTTTGCCCGCTGCCAATCGTGCCTGCCTCGTCGATCAGGCCGGCATAGGCAATCAGTTCAGACAGCACCATCGCCGTGGTTTGCAGGGCCTCGATCTCGACCTCGGCATATTTGCGCTGGTCGGCATGCTGAACCGCCAGCACGCCAACAGCGCGCTCGGATCTTACAATGGGCACGCCGGCAAAACTGTGGAACCGTTCTTCGCCCGTTTCAGGCATATAGCGGAAGGCAGGATGGGCGGCAGCCTCATCCAAGTTCAGCGTTTCGACATTGTCGGCGATCGTGCCTACAAGGCCTTCGCCGAATGCGAGCTTTGTGACGTGAACGGCATCCTGATTGAGCCCGCGGGTCGCGAACAGTTCCAGCACGCCGTCGCGCAACAGATAGATCGAGCACACCTCGCTCGACAGCGCTTCGCCGATAATATTGACGACCTGATTGAGTTTGGCCTGAGCGTGATTGCCCGAGGCCATCACCTCGTGCAGGCCGGTCAATATGTTACGTGCGGCGATTGCTGCGCTTTCCATGCCACCCGGTTAGCAGATGGCATGGCAGCATGCGATACCCCTACGGGCATTAACCGAAAAAATTACGTATGCCTATTTTGTCAGGCGGACGCCAATTCCTGCGCCATTGCATCCTTGAGATGCAATTTCTGCTTTTTGAGGCGGTGGATCAAATCATCATCAGGATGGGGCCGGGTTTCTTCTTGTTCAAGCTGCGCTTCGAGTTCGGCATGTTTCAGGCGCAGGGCCGACAGATGATTTTCGCTCACCTCTATCTCCTTCTTGCTTGTCGCCAGGAGAGTCGATCCATTTCGACTCACCAGAGCCAAGAAGAAGAATAGAACATGTTTTCCACAGGCTGTCTTGCGAAAAAACATCCATCTCGCCGCAGATCATTTTCGTTCTGGCGACACGGTCCCGGCGGGGCTATCAGGCTTGAAAATATATTACATCTCCACTGGGGCGCCATGAACGACGACGGAATCCGGCAGCAAATTGAACTGTTGAAGATCGAACATCGCGATCTTGACGACGCCATTTCTGCGCTTCAAGCCAATCCAGTTGCCGATCAACTGCAGGTTGCCAGATTGAAACGTCGAAAGCTCGCGCTCAAGGATCGCATCGGCATTCTTGAAGACCAGATTATCCCGGATATTATCGCCTGAAACTTCAAAACATTAACCGCTTAAACTCGCTGTTGGTTAACGTGCCGTCATGGAACATTCGGCCGTTAGCGGTGGAAAAGTGGTAAACGTTGCTGACAGTACCGGAGTCGCTTTGGCATGGAAGGGGTATGCACGCTCCGCAGTATCAAATCACACCCAAGCTGATCGACGGTCTTTACACCGAAGCCATGGTGCTGGCCGACGAGGCGCGGTCCTATTTCGATAGTGATCGGGCGCGGCAGATTTCGCCGGCTGATGTCGCGGTCGCTTTCTCGTGCGAGTCGCTAAAGGTCACAACGCGGTTGATGCATGTCATCGCCTGGCTGCTGAACCAGAAGGCTATCCGTGCCGGTGAAATCCATCCTTCGGATGTGATGCATGAACTCGATGAGCTGGGCTATGCCCCCGCGACCGACGATTGGATGGTCCAGCGCATGCCCGACGAAGCCCGCACGCTCATCATGACGAGCGAGGATCTATATTATCGGGTGCAGCGGATGAGCAGCCACATTTATACCGATCAGGAAAACCAGCCTGAGCCGCATCGCTTGATCGAGCAACTCCGCCGCTCGTTCTGAGTTTCGCGGCGATTACTCAAATCGGAAAGTTTTGCAATTCACAGGGCGTGACCTTGCGCGTGTGACGTCCTATATGGCGCGCATGGAAAATGTGACACCTACCAAGGCGAAGACGTTCGAGGATAACGATCTTATCCGCGAGGCAGCTGCTCTGACCCGTGAATTCAGCGTGGCCAAACCCGGTATCTATTGGCCCGATTTTCTTGGCTCGTCGCTGGTCGGGTATATTAGCCTCTATTTTGCGATTGCTGGTTCTTCATTGGCTATACAATTGGCGGGTGCCGCTGTCGCGATCACCTTCCTCTATCGCGCAGCATTGTTCATCCACGAAATCACCCATATGAAACGAGACCATGTTCCGGGTTTCCGCTGGGTGTGGAATTTCCTCGTCGGCATCCCGATGCTGATTCCGTCCTTCACCTATGAAGACACGCACAACCAGCATCATTCAAAGATGCGGTACGGGACCGATCGTGATCCCGAATATCTGCCACTTGCACTTATGAAGCCGCATATGCTGGTCTTTTTCATGGGCGTCGCAGCATTGGGCTCTATCGGTTTCCTTATCCGCTTCGCGATCCTGTCGCCGCTGTCGTTGCTAAGTTCATGGATTCGCCGTGAAACCGTCGCGCGGTTTTCGACCCTGTCCATCAACCCGTCCTATCGCAGAGCCATGCCCGAAGGCGAGTTCCGCCGCGACTGGATCATCATGGAAACGGGTGCCAGCCTTTGGTCGATCGGGATACTGACGGCTGTAGCGGTGGGCTGGATCCCGCTGAAGGCGTTCCTCATCTACCTTGCTATCGTTGCTGCTGCATTGGTCTTGAATCAGGTTCGCACTTTGGTCGCGCATTTGTGGGAAAATGATGGCGAGGTTTTGAGCGTCACCGAACAATACCTCGATAGCGTGAATGTGCCGCCGCCGGGCATAATGGGCGAGTTCTGGGCACCTGTTGGCTTGCGCTATCATGCGTTGCACCACCTTGTCCCCAGCGTGCCTTACCATGCACTGCCCGAAGTGCATCGCCGCCTTGCTGCCAAATTCGGCAGTGGCAGCAATTATGACAAGGCGAATTATCCAAATCTGCGCGGATTGTTGGCGCGGCTGGTGGCTTCATCGGTCAGGGGCGGAAAGGCCGCTTAATCGGCCTTTTCTTTGCTCAACCGTGTCATCAAGATCGCGGCCCGTTTGGCCTGCCGCCTGATGCTATGGAGGTCGACCGTCTCACCCGGCGCATGATCGCCGCGACTGTAGGTACCTAGACCCGCCAGCCCATCAACATCGTTGGCCACAAAACTGATATCGCCTGCGCCGCGTTTTAGCGGGTCGAGTGCCGGCATTTCGGCCAGCCCCATATCGCGATTTACGAAGTTCAGTTTGTTGAGCAGCGCTTTATTGCCAGCGGTCGGTGCCATCGCGGGATAGGCTCCCGGATCGAAGCTGATCCTGGCGCTGGTCAAGGGTGCCGATTCAGCCACAATCGCTAGCATCTTGGTCTTCACCCGCGCCGTCTGTTCCTCGGACAAGGTCCGGAAATCGCCTCGTGCCAATGCAATGCCGGGAATGATATTGGTCTTGCCTGCGGCGGTTGCACGAATTCCGCCTGCATCGAGCGCAGCTTCCTGACCAGCAGCAATGAGGCCGACATTGAAGGTCAGATTCTGTTCGGGAAGTTCGGTACGGAAGCGGTGAAGGATGCGCGCCAATTCGAACGCCGCGCCATCACCATAGGTGCCGCTGAAGATCAGTGAACTGTGGCCGGTTTTTCCGCTGACTTCAAGCTTCCAGCTGTTTGAAGATCGCCTCGCGATAGATCCCATGTCGCGCCTTTCGTCGCGCACCAATCCCTCAAAGTCGAGCGCAACATCGGCGTGCTTGCCAGCGGCGATTAATGGCGCACGTGTGACTTCGATGGGATCGCCTGAATCCTCTTCGTCGCCTGTCATGTGGATTTCAATATTGGCGTCTTTGAGTGTCCCAGCGGCCTGCATGGCACGGAGCGCTGCGATGATAACTGTCATTCCGCCCTTGTCGTCTCCGGCGCCCGGGCCCTCGGCCTCGTCGACTATGCCATCCCTTTTCCGGACGAACTTCTGGAACGGGCTATCGGGTTCGAACACCGTATCCAGATGCGCCACCAGCAAAAGGCGCTTGGTGCCCTTTTTGCCCTGCTTGGCGGCGACCAGATGGCCCGCACGGCCAGCAGCCGACATGTCGAGCCATTCGAGCTTGAAACCCAGCGGTTCCAGTTCGGCGCGCATCATGTCGCCGACCTTCCGCACGCCGTCAAAATTCATAGAGCCTGAATTCTGGTTCACCAGTTTTTCGAGCAAGGCGACCGAGCGTTCATATTCGGCATCGACGGTCGCGACCATTTTCGCCTCGGATTTGCTTAACTGCGCAAATGCCGGACTACAAAAGGCGAGCGCCAGCCCCGCACCCGTTAAGGCGAGGGACTGGCGCACTATCTTCGTCAAAGCAAGGCTCATGCAGGCAGGCCGCTGATCGCTTTCACTTCCATGAAGTCTTTGAGACCAAATAGGCCAGCCTCGCGGCCATTGCCTGATTGCTTGTAACCACCGAAAGGAGCGCCGGGATTGGGCCCCCAATTGTTGATCGCCACCATGCCTGCACGAAGTTTCGGTGCGATTTCAGCGGCCTTGGCCGGATCGCCCGAAACCACTGCCGAAAGGCCATATTCGGTGTCGTTGGCGATGGCGATGGCTTGGTCGAGATCGTCATAGGCCATGATCGTGGCGACCGGCCCAAACACCTCTTCCTTTGCAATGCGCATGTCCGGGGTGACGCCCGAGAAGACCGTCGGCTTGATATAATAGCCACGGTTGAGGTCGGCCGGGCGGTCGGTGCCGCCGGTTTCCAGCGTCGCGCCTTCGTCGATAGCCGACTGGATCAGTCCTTGGATCTTCTCATATTGTGCCTTGTTGACCACAGGGCCGATATGCATGCCTTCCTGCATTGGGTCGCCCACCGAGGTGCCTTCGAACATCGCCTTGACGAAAGTGGCGGCTTCCTGCGCACGGTCTTTCTGTACGAGGATGCGTGTCGGAGCGATGCAGCTCTGGCCGCTGTTGATGAGGACGCCCTGCACGGTCGGAGGTAGGACTTCTTCGAACTTTGCGTCGGGCAGAACAACGTTCGGCGATTTGCCGCCCAGTTCCTGGTGGACGCGCTTGACGGTATCGGCTGCCGATTTGGCGACGAGGATTCCGGCACGGGTCGAGCCGGTGAAGCTGACCATGTCAACATCGGGGTGCGCCGAAATGGCGGCGCCCACAGTCGGGCCGTCTCCCTGCACAAGGTTAAACACGCCCGGCGGCACACCGGCTGCATCCATCACTTCTGCAAAGATTGCCGCGTTGCCGGGGCATTCTTCCGAAGGCTTCAGCACCATCGTGTTGCCCGCGGCAATGCAGGGTGCAACTTTCAGGGCGATCTGGTTCAGCGGCCAGTTCCAGGGAGTGATCAGGCCGACGACGCCGATGGGTTCATAGACGACGGTGTTCGCGCCGTGCTGTTCCTTGAACGCAAAGTTTTCGAGCGCGGGCAGCGTACCGAGAAACCCGCCGAGGCCTGCTGGCGCCTGCGCCATTGTAGCGAAGCTGACCGGCGCGCCCATTTCGGCGGCCATCGATTTGGCGAAATCGGGGATGCGCTTTTTATATTCCTCGATGATGCGGTTCATCAGCGCAATGCGCTCTTCACGGCTCGTCTGGCTGAAGGTCTTGAAAGCTTGGCGTGCAGCCGAAACCGCTGCGTCGACATCGGCCTGCGTGCCAAGCGTTATTACGGTGCAGGGCTCTTCGGTAGAGGGGCTGATCACTTCGTGGCGCTTGCCACCGATGCTGTCGACCCATTTGCCGTTGATATAGTGCTTCAGATAGCTGTCCATGTCTCTCTCCTTATTTCCCAGCGAGTCGCGAAAGCGAGGCTTCGGTTTTGATTTGGGACTTTTTCCGCCAAGGTCAACAGCGCGTTCAATCGTGCGATTAAAAAAGCCCGGGGTTCCCCCCGGGCTGTTCGACGAAACGAGGCGAGAACGCGCTAAAAACTGCGCGTCGGAGCCGAACCGGCGAGAAATGCCTGAACCTGTTCAAAGCTGACCGTTTTGCGGTTATTGGCCGAATTGCGATCATCGTTGCAGTTGTTGCCGTCTATGGCGATGTCGGGATCGTAGCTGATGCTGGCCTCGACAGACCCGCCAAATTCGAATGTGTCAAAGGCATTGGCTATCATCGGGGTGGTCATCATTCCCATCCGGCTGTTTGCAGCGGCGCGTCCTGGAAGGGCCTGGCTGCGAGAAACCACATTTCCGGTGTTGCCATTTTTCACGCTGACACTGACGTTCTGTTGGTTCGCACCCGATTGCCACGCGCTGCTGCCCATATTGCGGACTTCCACAGTCACCTGCACCGAACCGGCGGCCTTGCCTTTGGTCAAGGTTATGGCACCAATTGCAGGATCGACCATGCAGGCCAAAGGCCGCAACGGCCCCGGCAACGGCTTTTTAATGGCCTCTGTTGGAAGCTGAGGTGTCGGTTCTCCGGTTGCTGCAGTTGCCGCGGCGGCGCATAGCGCAATGGCACCCAGAATTGCTGCAAATTTTGGCATGGTTTACCTCCTCTGATGCGAAAACTGACGAAGTTGTCGAAAAGTTCAGGCACACCCTAATTGTCCGCGCCCGTTGCGCTATCCCGCGAACAGGGTATCGGCATCCCCAATTCATGGGATGGCGGACCAATCTGCCTCAGCCTATCCGGTGGCCGTCCGCTTCTGTCATAATACGCGACCCATTGTGACGGAAGCGGACGAAATTTGCGGCGGCTTTTTGGCCCATTGTCTAGTCGACCGGTTAGTGGGACATTCGCCTGCATGATCCGTACCGCCATCATTGAAGACGATCCGCGCATCGCCGCAGATATTGCCGAGGTAATCCGGCAGGCTGACGATGTTGAACTGGTCGCTGCTGCAGGCTCAGTAGCTACCGGCTGCAAATTGATCGACGAAGGCGGCTTTGATGTTCTGGTGTGTGATCTTGGATTGCCGGATGGCGATGGCACGACGCTGATCCGCAAGGCGGCTGCGCAATATCCAGACATCGACATATTGGTGCTGACAATGTTTGCAGACCATCACAAAGTACTCGACGCCATTCGTGCGGGGGCACGCGGCTACTTGCTCAAGGATCAGAAACTGGGCGAATGCGTCGCTGCGATCCGCGAGGTTCGCAAAGGCGGCTCGCCCATCAGCCCGATCATTGCCCGATTGCTGCTCAAGGAACTGTCGCCGCCAGAGGCTGCACCTACCATTGCGATCGAAGAGCAGCTGTCCGAGAGGGAAAAGGAAACCTTGCACCTGCTGTCGCGCGGATTTACCTATTCCGAATGTGCGGATTTGATGGGGATTTCGCAGCATACGGTGGGCACGCATGTCAAACATATCTACCGCAAGCTTGAAGTCAATTCGCGTGCCGAAGCGGTATTCGAGGCGTCGAACCGGGGTATGCTTGATATTCGCTAGGTGGCTGGTTGCGTGTATCGCTGCTTTTGTCTGCTGCGCCACAGCATCGATCGTTGCCGCAAAGAGCCCTTCCTCGGTCGATGTGCTCGAATTTCACAGCGGTGAAATTGTTTTTGCCGATCAAAGCGACATTCCTGCGACGGGGTGGGAGCGGCGCGCAACCCCCGCACTCTGGTTGTCGGATGAGGCGCGCATCAAGCTGGAAGGTAAGCTAACTGCATGGGGGCGTTTTCGCTTTGACGGTCGGCTCCTTCCCGACAAACCACTTGCCATCTACACTGAAAACAACCGCGAACGCCTGACCGTTTTCCTCAACGGCGTTGAACTGTTCCGCAATTATCGAAGTGCATCGTCGCAAACGCTGGGATGGAACCGGCCCTATATTATCCCCGTCCCGCAAAAACTGTTACGCGATACGGACAATGAGTTGGTGTTGCGCGTAGGGTCGGATCGGCAATTCTCGTTAGGGGTCGGTACAGTCAAAGTCGGATCGCAGGAAGAGCTAGGCAGGCTCTTTAACTACCAGCAATTCTGGAGGGTAACAGGTGCATCCGCCGCCAATTATGCGATGTTGTTTCTGACCTTTGCGGCATTCCTGATGTGGATGGCGCGGCGATCGGAAACCGAAATATTCTGGCTAGTGATGACGGGGTTGCTCTGGTTTGTGCGCGATTTTCACTTTTTCGCCGAAGAGTCGCCGCTAGACCCCTATTGGTTTCAGCAGGTCAGCTATTATTCGCTCTATTTTGCGGTTGCCGCATCGCTGAGTTTCTGCGTCGCCTTTTTGAAACTTCCCAATTATCGCCGGATTATTGCCATTGTTTTTGCGATTGGCGTTGCTCTGTGCATCTTTCGTGCGGCTATTACCTCGACCAACCGGACCGATCTGGCGACCAGCCTTGCGACCCTTGGCGTGTCGCTTGTGATATGCGGGTTGATGGTCGCTGACTGGCTGCGCCACCGGACGCTGGAAAGCGCTGCTTTGATTGCCATCGTGTTGTTCACAACAGCGCTAGGTTTTCACGACGTTGGCCGGATACCAAATGTGAACTGGTGGCAGGGCCTTGGTTTTCACATTCAGCCCTATACAGGTCTGCTCCTGTTCAGCGTGTTCTTGTTGTCTGTGGGCCGAAAATATTTGCGTGCGCTGGTCGAAGTCGAAACGCTGAATGCCAATCTCGAACAGCGGGTCGAAGCGGCGACGCAAGCCTTGGCCGCAAGCGAGCATGCTCGACAGAAAATCGAAGTCGAACATGCAGTTGGCATCGAGCGGGAACGGCTGATGCGTGAAATGCATGACGGCATCGGCTCAAATCTCGTGACCGCTTTGGCCGTAGTTAAAAAGCAGGGGGAGGCGCCGGTCGCCGAAGAAACCCTGCAGCGTGCGATAACCGATCTGAAACTGACCGTGGATTCGCTCGCGCCGGTCGAGGGCGATGTTGTCGCACTGCTCGCCAACCTGCGGCACCGGATGGAACCAGATATGGAAAAAGCCGGGGTGAAATGCATCTGGCGGGTGGAACCATGCCCGTCGCTCGACTGGCTCGATGCCCCCAATGCGCTCCACATGTTGCGTATCATTCAGGAAGGTGTCGGCAATGTTTTATCGCATGCGGGCGCCAGCAACATCACTATAGCTTGCCACCCTTCGGACAGGGAGGGGAGATCGGGCGTCGAGTTGGTCCTTTCTGACGATGGAAGCGGCTTCGAAATCGCTGAACAATCAGGTCCGGGGCGCGGACTTTCAAACATGCGGACGCGGGCCCAACAATTGGCGGCGGAACTTGACATCGAAAGCAGCATTGGCGCGGGAAGCCGTTTGAAATTGTGGTTGCCGACTAGAGCTGTTGATGTCGCATAACTGCAGTTCGGAGAGAAGAAGCACCGAAACGCATCCAAGCTTTCTTAGGCGTTAGCCGAACAAGTGCGTGACTCGGGGCTTCAAATCTGTAAAGAGCTCTTTACAGGCAGGAGCAATCCATTTGGAAAATCGGTTGAAAACCTATCGTGACGGCGTCGGCTGGAGCCAAGGTGAGTTGGCAAGGCGGTTGGGCGTGTCGCGGCAAACTATCAACGCGGTTGAAACCAACAAATATGATCCAAGCCTTCCATTGGCGCTGCGAATGGCAAAATTATTCGCTTGTCAGGTGCCAGACCTTTTTATCGATCATTGGGAAACCGAGGAAAACTCAAATGACTAATGTTTCTGCGGAAAACAAAGCGCTAAAAACACGCAAGCTGATCGTTCAAATGGTATCTGGCGGCTTGGTTGGCGGAATTGGCTCTTACGCGGCGATGAGCTTGATTGATCCGAAGACAATGAGTGTCGATCAGGTTATCGTCGGTGGCATCGGTCTGATCTACTTGCTGATGGGGCTGTTCGTCGGTTTCGGCTTGCTTGCACCAAAATTGGGATCGAAGATCCTGAATGTCGAGGATGTAGAGGAAATTCACGAGCAACGCCGCATGTTGACGGGATCGTCGATCGCGATGGCAACCATCGGCGCTGCGTTGGCCGCATTGGCGCTGGCCGCCCCTGGAGCGACAGTATCACCGTTGGCTGGCTTTGGCGGGATCGTAGCCGCACTGGCGGTTTCTGTAGTTATTACCGCGCGCGACTGGAAATATTATGATGAAATGATGTGGCAGTTGAGCCGGGATGCTGGAAATCTCGCGTTTTGCGCGATCGGAACAGTTCTCATGCTCTGGGGATCCGCAGCGGCGGTCGGTTTGGCTGCGGCACCAACACCCCTTGCTCTAGTCGCATTGGTTGCCGGCGGCATGCTGCTGGCTATTTTTGTTTCGGCGACGCGGGCTGGTTTAATGATGCCGCGATAACAGTATGCAAAGAAAAGGGCGCCCGGATCGCTCCGGACGCCCTTTCGATTGCGGCTGCCCCCCAGCTTAGCCGCTGTAGTACATATCGAATTCGACCGGTGACGGCGTGGTTTCCCAGCGCGACACTTCGTCCCATTTAAGGTCGATATAGGCTTCGATCTGATCCTTGGTGAAGACATCGCCTTCGAGCAGGAAGTCATGGTCAGCCGCCAGGCTGTCGAGTGCTTCGCGGAGCGATCCACAGACGGTCGGGACCTGCGCGAGTTCTGCCGGAGGCAGGTCGTACAGGTTCTTGTCCATCGCGTCACCGGGATGGATCTTGTTACGGATACCGTCCAGACCCGCCATCAGCAACGCCGAATAGCAGAGATAGGGGTTGGCGAGCGCATCGGGGAAGCGGAATTCAACGCGCTTTGCCTTGTCACCGGTGCCATACGGAATGCGGCACGAAGCCGAACGGTTGCGGCTCGAATAAGCGAGTAGCACGGGGGCTTCAAAGCCCGGAACCAGACGCTTGTAGCTGTTGGTGGTCGGGTTGGTGAAGGCGTTCAGCGCCTTGGCATGCTTGATGACGCCGCCGATGAAGTACAGGCACATGTCCGACAGGCCGGCATAGCCATTGCCCGCGAACAGCGGCTTGCCCTTTTCCCAGATCGAAATGTGGGTGTGCATGCCCGAGCCATTGTCCGACTTGATCGGCTTCGGCATGAAGGTCGCGGTTTTGCCATAGGCATGCGCGACCTGGTGCACGACATATTTATACACCTGCATACGGTCGGCGGTCTGCACTAGCGTGCCGAAGGTCAGCCCGAGTTCGTGCTGGGCCGCCGCCACTTCATGGTGATGCTTGTCGCAGGGCAGGCCCATTTCGAGCATGGTCGTGACCATTTCGCCACGGATGTCGACGGCGCTGTCGACGGGGGCGACGGGGAAATAGCCACCCTTGGCACGCGGACGGTGGGCAAGGTTGCCGGTTTCGTACGAACGACCTGTGTTGGTCGGCAGTTCGATGTCGTCGATGCGGAAGCCCGAGCCATCATAACCGTCATAGAAAGTCACATCGTCGAACATGAAGAATTCGGCTTCGGGGCCGACATAAACGGTGTCGCCGATACCGGTTGCCTTGACATAGGCTTCGGCGCGCTTGGCGGTCGAGCGCGGATCGCGGGCGTAGAGTTCGCCGGTCGAGGGTTCGACGATGTCGCAGCAGATGATCATCATCGGCGTCGCGCTGAACGGATCCATATAGACCGCGTCAAGATCGGGGCGCAGGATCATGTCAGATTCGTTGATGGCCTTCCAGCCTTCGATCGACGAACCATCGAACATCAGGCCGTCTTCCAGTTCATCCTCACCGAGGACGCCTGCGCACATCGTCAGGTGCTGCCACTTGCCCTTCGGGTCGGTGAAGCGCAGATCGACCCACTCGACATCATTTTCCTTGATCTGTTTCAGTATGTCCTTGGCTGAAGCCATGATGCTTTCCTTCTTTGACTTGGATTGTTTGGATTTGCCCGATTTTGTTTTTTGGGCGGATTTCTTGGATTTAGACGGCATCGCTGTCGCGCTCGCCGGTGCGGATGCGCAGCGCGGTTTCAACAGGAATAACGAAGATTTTGCCGTCGCCGATGCGGCCGGTTTGCGCGGCGGCGGCGATGGCTTCGACAACACGGTCGGCCAGTGCATCGTCCACGACCACTTCAAGCTTCACCTTGGGCAGGAAGTCGACAACATATTCGGCGCCACGATAGAGTTCGGTATGGCCCTTCTGGCGGCCAAAGCCCTTGGCCTCGGTCACTGTGATACCCGACACGCCGACTTCGTGCAGCGCCTCTTTCACTTCATCGAGTTTGAACGGCTTGATGATCGCTTCGATCTTTTTCATGGCTTTCCTCAGGTCTTGGCGCACCGCGAAAACCCGCGCGCGCGAGTGTCATGTCATAAGCTTATCAAGGATCGTGCCAGTTTGCGGAGGTGCGACAACCGCGCAAAAACAAAGCCCCGCGCGGTAAGGCACGGGGCTTGTTCTATTTTTGCTGCCTGTTTTTTAGGCAGATGCCAGATTCATGGGCATCACTTACGGCTGACCTTGAACTTGGCGTCATTAGCCTTGGCGAAATGCGCGCGGCTGACCAGATAGGCGCGGATAGCTTCCACTTCTTCCGGTTTCAGCACGGGTTTGAAGCTGGCCATGCCATTCTTTGCGAGGATGCCATCATAGACCACCGACTTGAAGGTCGCCGCGTCAGCAATCGTGCCCGATTTGCGCAGGTCAGGCAGCACGCCAGACCCGACCGCACCCGGCGCGTGGCAGACGAGGCAGTAGCGTTGATAGCTGGACTGGCCGGCCGCAATGATTTCAGGGCTGCCGAACAACGCAGGCGGGTTCCAAACCCAATCTTCCGCAGGCGGAAGCGGTGGCAATTTGCCTTTGGCCCCGATCTTGAGCACGATCAGGCGCGGGATATTCGGCACTTCCTGGCTCGCACCGGATACATAGCCCGACACCAGCGGGAAGGCACCGCCCTTGCTGGTCATGAAGGCGACATATTGCTCGCCGTCGACCAGATAGGTCGAAGCGCCGGTCAGCACGCCCGACTGCACGTCAAGGCTGTAGAGCAGTTTGCCAGTATCGGCGGCGAAGGCCTGGAACTTGCCCATCGCATTGCCCTGGAAGACGAGGTTGCCAGCGGTCGTCATCGTGCCGCCATTCCACGGGGTGGGATAGTTGACAGTCCACTGCGCCTTGCCGGTTTTCGGATTGAACGCGACAAGCTGGCCGGTGGTGACTGCCTGGATTGCCTTCACCATGTTGAAATCGTCGGGCACATCCGCCGTGGCTATCGCCCCGCCGGTGTTAAAGCCCATCGAGCTGCGGCCCTGTTCGTTTGGAGCTGCAGGGGGCATGTAAGCCCCGCCCAATTGCTGTGCCGGGATGTAGACAAGGCCGGTCGCCGGATTGTAGCTCATCGGGTGCCAGTTATGTGCGCCAAGAGCTGACGGGTTCGCCATGTAGAGCTTGCCGGTCTTTTCGTAACGCGCTTCCGGATTTTCGATCGGGCGGCCCGAGGCGAGGTCGTAACCGGTCGCCCAAGTGATCCCGCTGATGAACGGATTGGCCGCCAGCAGCTTGCCGTTGGTCCGATCGAGCGTGAAGAAGAAGCCGTTTTTCGGTGCGTGGTAGAGCACCTTCACATCTTTGCCGTCGCGTTGCTCATTGGCGAGGATGATTGGCTGGGTCGCAGTATAATCCCAGCTTTCGGCGGGCGTTTCCTGATAGTGCCATTTATATTCGCCTGTATCAGGATCAAGTGCGACGATCGACGACAGGAACAGATTGTCGCCTTCACTGTTCGAACGAATGCCGTGGTTCCACGGGTTGCCGTTGCCGACGCCGAGATAGAGCTGATCTAGTTCTGCATCATAGACAATCGCATCCCATACGGTGCCGCCACCGCCTGAGTCGCGCCAATCGTCTTTCTTCGGCGTCTTGCTCCATGTGTCATAGGCGAGTTCTTTCATCACCTTGTCGCTCGCCGCATTGTCGGGCTCACCCTTGGGGTTGGGAACGGTGTAGAAGCGCCAAGCCTGTTTGCCCGTATCGACATTGTAAGCAGTCACAAAACCACGTGCGCCGAATTCCGAACCGCCATTGCCGATGATGACTTTGTCTTTCACCACGCGGGGGAAGCCGGTAATTGTGCCGTTCGATTTGGGATCAAGCGTTTGCACCGACCAGATTTCGCCGCCGGTCTTGGCGTCCAAAGCGATCAGGCGACCGTCGATGGTGCCGACGAACAGTTTGCCCTTCCAGAAGGCGACGCCGCGGTTGACGACGTCGCAGCAGGCCTTCACCCCGCGCGCCTTGTCGACACCGGGGTCAAATTGCCACAGCGGCTTGCCGGTCTTGGCTTCATAAGCGAACACCTTCGACCAAGGTCCAGTCACATAGAGCGTGCCGTCGACTTCAACGGGGGTCGATTCATGGCCGCGTGCATCGGGCATATCGGCGAACCATGCGATCCCCAGTTCGGATACATTCTTGTCGCTTATCTGCGTCAACGGGCTATGGCGTTGCTCGCCATAGCTTTGCGCGGGAAAGGCCCAATCGTCGCCATTGCCGCCGGTTTTCAGAAACTCGCCGTCGATCTTGGCGAATTCGGGATCCTTTGCTCCCGGATTATTGTCTGCCAATTTGCAGCCACTGACAGCCAGTGCAGCCAGACCGGCCACCACCAACAACGAATTACGCCCAAAACGCATCGCTTCTCTCCCGATTTAATCCCTCGATTAAATCGCTAGCGTGCGTTGCAGAGTCGGTCCAGCGTTAAGTTGCCCGTCAGACGATTGCCTTGATAGCAGCCTCCATATCGGCGGCGGCTTTATGATACACGCGGTCACGCAAGCTGGAAACGAGCGGTGCGGCCGTCCGGCTTGGATGGCCGCCGTCAAAGGGGGGTGCAGGATCATATTCAAGTGCGAGCTGGATGGTGCGCGCGACATCCTCTCCTTGCGACAGAGCGATCAACTCTAGCGCGAAATCAATGCCCGAAGTGACCCCGCCAGCCGTTACTAGATTGCCATCGCGGACGACACGAGCTTGCTCATGAATCGCGCCGAACAGCGGCAGCAACTGGGTATAGGCCCAATGCGTCGTTGCGCGCTTGCCGCGCAGCAATCCGGCCGCGCCAAGGATGAAACTCCCGGTGCAGACGCTGGTTATCCATTCAGCGCCGTTCGCCTGTTCCCGGACAAAAGCGACCAGCGCATCATCGGCCATAGCCTGTCGCACACCATGGCCGCCCGGCACGCAGATGATGTCGGCTTGCGGGCAATCTGCAAAGCTTCCGGTCGGGACGATCGCAAAGCCGCAATCCGTCGAAACCGCTTTCCCGTCCTTTGACACGACATGTGTTTTCGCGCCGGGCAAGCGTGACAGGAATTGGACTAGCCCCGAAAAATCGAGCTGCGTCACATTGTCGAACAGGACGAAGACGATGTTCATGCAACGGCGTTAGTCGACCAGCTCTATAGCAATCGCTGTGCCCTCGCCGCCGCCGATGCAAAGGCTGGCAACACCGCGCTTTAGCCCCTTATGCTTCAGCGCGCCAATCAGCGTAGTGATGATCCGCGCGCCCGATGCACCGATCGGGTGGCCGAGTGCGGTTGCACCGCCATGAACGTTGATCTTTTCATGCGGAATGCCGAGGTCGCGCATCGCGAACATCGCGACGCAGGCAAATGCTTCGTTGACCTCGAACAGGTCGACATCGGCGATGCTCCAGCCTGCCTTGGCGAGGCATTTGTTGATCGCGCCGACCGGGGCGGTCGTGAAAGCCGACGGCTCTTGTGCATGCGCAGCGCTGGCGACGATTCGGGCAACCGGCGTCTGGCCCTTTGCCGCAGCCGTCGAGGCACGCGAGAGGACGAGCGCGGCGGCACCATCCGAAATTGACGATGAGGTCGCAGCGGTAATCGTGCCGTCCTTGGCAAAAGCAGGCTTTAGCGAAGGGATCTTGTCGGGGCGGCCTTTGCCGGGCTGTTCATCTGTATCGACCACGGTTTCGCCAGCACGGCTGACGACAGTGACGGGCACGATTTCCGAAACGAAAGCGCCCGAAGAGATCGCTTCCTGTGCGCGGCGAAGCGATTCAATCGAATAATTGTCCTGATCTTCGCGGGTCAGCTGATATTCGTCTGCAGTTTCCTGTGCAAAGGTGCCCATCGCACGGCCGGGTTCGTAGGCGTCTTCGAGGCCATCGAGGAACATATGGTCATAGGCTGTGTCATGACCGATGCGCGCGCCCGAGCGGTGCTTCTTCAGGATGTAAGGCGCATTCGTCATGCTCTCCATGCCGCCTGCGATCACATAGTCGACAGATCCGGCTGCGATGGCTTCCGCGCCCATGATAACAGTCTGCATGCCGCTGCCGCAGACCTTGTTGACTGTGGTTGCCTGCACCGACTTGGGCAGGCCGGCCTTGATCGCTGCCTGACGGGCAGGGGCCTGGCCAAGGCCGGCAGGAAGCACGCAACCCATATAGATACGTTCTATATCGTCGCCAGATACGCCGGCGCGTTCGACCGCCGCCTTAACCGCGGTGGCACCCAGATCGGTTGCGGCCACATCGGAGAACACGCCCTGCATGCCACCCATCGGGGTGCGTGCATAAGAAAGGATGACGACGGGATCGGTGCTGCTCATGGAGGCATTCCTCTGGCTTGGGAGACGTTACGGATTCGCCTTTAATCCCGTGAAAGCCGCAACACAATGCGCAGACGCGTTGCATTCGTATCCAGAAATGTTAATTCCGCGATTAAATGAGGAGAATGACATGATCGCCGTTATGCAAACCATATTAAATAAGCAGAAAGCAGCCGCCACTTCAGCCATGCCAGAACCGATGTCGGTTCGCCGCGACCGCATGGACCGCGCCATTGCGCTGCTGGTAGATTATAAAGATGAATTTGCCAAAGCGGTCTCCGCCGATTTCGGCCATCGCAGTACCGAACAGACGCTGATGACGGACATCATGCCGTCGGTCAGCGCGCTCAAGCATGCCAAAAAGCATTTCGAAAGCTGGGCCCGCAACGAAAAGCGCAAGCCGACCTTTCCGCTTGGCCTGATCGGTGCCAAAGCCGATGTCGTTTATCAGCCCAAGGGTGTGGTTGGGGTGATCGCGCCGTGGAATTTTCCGGTTGGCATGGTGATGGTGCCGATGGCGGGCATTTTGGCCGCGGGTAATCGGGCGATGGTCAAGCCGTCAGAATATACCGAGCGCGTGGCGGAAGTTTTTGCCGAGGCGGTCCCCAAATATTTCGCCGAAGAGGAAATGGCGGTGTTCACCGGCGGGGTTGAGGTTGGCACAGCCTTTTCGAAGCTGGCCTTCGACCACTTGATCTTCACAGGTGCAACCAGCGTCGGCAAGCATATCATGCGCGCGGCGGCGGACAATCTGGTGCCCGTCACGCTCGAGCTGGGCGGCAAATCGCCAACGATTATCGGGCGCAGCGCTGACAAGAAAAAAGCGGGCGAACGCATCGCACTGGGCAAGATGATGAACGCAGGCCAGATTTGCCTCGCGCCCGATTATCTGCTGGTAGCCAAGGAGCAGGAGCAGGAGATGATCGACGGCGTCGTTAACGGCGTGTCGACATTGTATCCGACGCTGCTGAACAACGACGATTATACTTCTGTCGTGAATGGCCGCAATTACGACCGCCTGCAGGGCTATCTGGCCGATGCCAAGGAAAAGGGTGCCGAACTGATTGAAATCAACCCAGGTAATGAGGATTTTGGATCGTCGAACGGCAACAAGATGCCGCTGACCATCGTCCGTAATGCTAGTGACGACATGAAGGTGATGCAGGAAGAAATCTTCGGCCCGATCCTGCCGGTGATGACCTATTCGTCGATGGACGAAGCGATCGACTATGTGAACGCGCATGATCGCCCGCTTGGCCTTTATTATTTCGGAGCCGACAAGGCGGAGGAAAACCGTGTGCTGACCCGTACCATTTCGGGCGGCGCTACGGTCAATGATGTGATCTTCCACAATGCGATGGAAGATCTGCCGTTCGGGGGCGTCGGGCCGTCGGGCATGGGCAATTATCATGGGCAGGACGGCTTCAAGACCTTCAGCCATATGCGCGCAGTCTATCGCCAGCCTTCGATGGATGTTGCCGGCATGGCTGGTTTCAAACCGCCTTATGGCAAGTCGACGCACAAGACGCTGGAACGAGAATTGCGCAAGTAGGCTTGCGCCCCGGCGGGAGCTTCGCTAGAGGCTCCCCCGCAATGCCCCTGTGGTGGAATTGGTAGACGCGCTCGACTCAAAATCGAGTATCGAAAGATGTGCCCGTTCGAGTCGGGCCAGGGGCACCAATTCTGGTTTCAGCCATGCTGAAACGGTTCCGGTACCAGCCCGCTCCCCCACCCGGCCTCCCATGACGATACCCTGTTTGGGAGGCCGGGTGGGGGAGCGGGCTGGTACCGTTATGACGTCAGTCGTCCAGAAATCTGTAGCAAAATGATACGGTTCCGCATGGAACCGTTGTTAACCACCTTTGTCCCTCGCCAACTTCCCTAATGAAACGTTAACGTGCCTGGTAACGAAACTATTAAGGGGTGCGCATCATGCAGAGGAAACTGGTTCAGACGAGCGAAGGTGCGCGGCATCCTTTTCGGCAATCGCTGGCACCGCATGTTTTTGCTGTCCCCGCCGAGTGGAAACCCAAGCCGCTAAAATGGTGGCAGCGCGAAGATGCCCATTTGTTCGTGGTCAGTTTTGGTGCCTTCTTTACGGTATTCTACACCTTTATCGCCTGACTTCAGTCGCAGGCCTTGTGCAACAATTGCGCAAGCCAGGCCGATACCACGCACATTGCCGCGCCAAGCAGCAACTGATTGACCATAGTTATGCCTGCGGCGCTGAGGCCGAGGGCAATCAGAGATCCGACAACCATCGCGCCTGAATTGACAATGTTGTTGGCCGCCACGGTGCGCGCCGTCTGGTCCTTCGGCACGGTCGTCGTCAGGAATGCGTAGAGCGGCACAACGAACATGCCGCCTGCAACAGCGATGCCCAGCAATGTGCCCAAAAGCATCCACGCGCCGTCGTGATTTACGAAGCTACCGATCGTATAGAGTGCGCCGTCGCCATTGATCTGCCAGTTGCGGCAGACGAAGTGGAAGGCGACCACGAACAGGCCCATTGCGATCACACTTGCCGGGGCGAAACGGGCTGAGACCTGCCCTTTCAATAACCGGTTAATGGCGACCGAGCCGATGGCGATGCCAATCGAGAAAATGGCCAGGAAAAGACTGGCGACCTCCTGATCCGCACCCAGCACATTCTTTGCGAGCGGCGGGAACTGGATGAACAGCACTGCGCCAATGGTCCAGAAAAAGCTGATCGACATGATGGCGAGAAACAGCTTGCGGATATGCATTGTGCCTTTGACCAGCGTGATCGACGAGCGGAGGATGTGCCAGTCGATTCCAGTTTCCTGATGCTCGGGCGGAGCGGGGGGAACCTGCCTTCCCGTCATATAGCCGAGCATTGCTGTCAAAACCACGCCCAAGGCCGCCCATTCGACAGCAATGATTCCTGCGAGAATAGTGCCCACCAAAATGGCGATATAGGTGCCCGCTTCGACCAGCCCGGTGCCGCCCAGAACTTCATCGTCTTTGAGATGTTGCGGCAGGATCGCATATTTGATCGGTCCGAAAAAGGTCGAATGCACGCCCATGGCAAACAGCGCGAGCATCATCAGCGGGATGGCGATGAGGGTCACCGCGATGTCGAGCCAAGCCAGCACGAGCCCAGCTCCACCTACAAACATGATTATGATTTCGCAAAATTTGACGATGCGAATGATCTGCGCCTTGTCCCGCGTATCTGCCAATTGGCCCGCCAGAGCCGACAACAGAAAAAAGGGCAGGATGAATACTGCCGTGGCTACCGCGCTGAACAGCGCCTCGGCCTTTTCATCGTTGTAAACACCATAGACCACGAAAAGGACCATGGCATTTTTGAACAGATTGTCGTTGAACGCGCCAAGCAACTGGGTCACGAACAGCGGAAGGAACCGCCGTTTGCGGAGCAAAGCCAAAGATGTTTGCATTAAGTGTGGCTTCCCCTCTTGTTTTGCAACGCCCTAACGGGGGCAGTGATTTAGGCAAGCATATTCATATGACATCTTGACAGCATCCGGGGGTGTACGTGGTGCTATCAGGCGTTGCGCATATGCCACAGCGTTCGAAATAAATTATCGACCAAGCGTCATTTGACGAAAAAATCTTGCCACGATTCCATAAATATGTGGAATTGCGGCATTGCAACATAATGGAGGGTGCGCAATGCGCAAAACACACAGCAATATCTATGTTCGTTCAGCGGTCGCAACGCTGCTCGCGTCAAGCGCGATGGCGATGTCCGTTCCTGCATTCGCTCAGGATGCTGCCGACGAAGACAATGACGAAATCGTCGTTACCGCGCAAAAGCGTGAGCAGAATTTGCAGGATGTTCCTGTCGCGATCACCGCAATCGGCACCGAGAAGCTTGATCAGCTGCAGGTGAATGAATTTGCCGATGTGGTGAAGTTCCTTCCTTCGGTGACCATCCAGCAAGGCGGCCCCGGTTTTGCACAAGTCTATTTCCGCGGCGTCGCTTCGGGTGAAAACGCCAACCACTCGGCTTCGTTGCCGACCGTCGGCACCTATCTCGACGAAATGCCTATTACGACTATTCAAGGCGCGCTTGATATTCACGCCTATGACCTTGCACGCGTTGAAGCGCTTGCTGGCCCGCAGGGCACGCTATATGGCGCGAGCTCAATGGCGGGCACGCTCAAGCTGGTGACCAATGCGCCGGACACTTCCGGTTTCTATGGAAATGCCGGTGTTGAAATTAACAATGTCGCCCATGGCGATTTTGGTTCGGTCTTCGAAGGTTTCATCAACGCACCACTCAGCGATCGCGCAGCTTTGCGCCTTGTCGGCTGGTACCGCGATGATGGCGGTTATATCGACAATATCCCCGGGTCACGCACCTATGCGACCTCAGGTATCACGCAGAATAACGCTGCTCTAGTCGAAAAAAATTACAACGACGCGGAAACCTATGGCGCGCGTCTGGCTCTTGGAATCGAACTGAACGATAGCTGGACGATCAAGCCAACGCTGATGGGGCAGATCCAGAACACTGAGGGCAGCTATGCCCGCGAGCGTTCGGGTCAGAATAGCGGCAATTATCAAACTGTCCAATACAACCCCGAAAGCAGCAGAGACAAGTGGATGCAAGCTGCGATGACCATCGAGGGCAAGCTCGGTAGTTGGGACATGACCTTGACCGGTGGCCACCTTCGTCGCAAGACCAATACCGAAAGCGACTATTCGGACTATGGTTATTTCTATGATGCCCTGTCCGGCTATGGTGCCTATTTTTACGACAATGCAGGCGACTATGTTAGCGCCAATCAATATATTCAGGGTATTGACCGATATCGAAAGAGCTTCGGCGAGTTCCGCATTTCTTCGCCACAGGATGCTTCACTGCGGTTTATCGGCGGTTTGTTCTGGCAGCGTCAGTCTCACAATATCGAACAGAATTACATAATCGACGATATTGCAGATTCGATCACTGTACCGGGGACCGACAGCAATATTTGGTTGACCAAGCAGCAGCGCACCGACCGTGACTATGCGGCATTTGGCGAAGCAAGCTTCGACGTAACTGACAAGCTGACGCTTACCGGTGGCGCGCGTTTGTATAAGTATAACAACTCACTGGTCGGGTTTTTTGGCTATTCAGATGGCTATTCAGGTGACAAGGTCGACCCGATGGGTGTGCCCGGCGTTATCGTTAAAGACGGTACGGGGGTAGCAGGCTGTGGCATCCTGAGCGGACCAACAAGACCAGCTGTAGTTGATGGATCCCCTTGCACAAACGTTGACAAGTCCACCAAAGATTCGGGCGTTACTTTTAAATCGAATGCGACATACAAAATCAACGAAGATGCACTGGTCTATGCCACTTGGTCTCGCGGTTTCCGTCCTGGCGGCATCAATCGTAGAGGCACGTTGCCTCCTTATGGTGCTGATGAGCTTGATAATTATGAGCTTGGCTGGAAGACAAACTTCGGTGCATTCCGTTTTAACGGCGCAGTATTCCAGGAAGATTGGAACAATATCCAGTTGTCGTTCCTCGGTGCTAATGGTTTAACTGAGATACGAAATGCTGGGATTGCACGCATCCGTGGCGTTGAAATGGATGTCGGTTACCGGCAAGGTGGATTTACTTTGAATGCTGGTTTCACTTATCTTGACGCCAAAATCCGTCGGGATTTTTGTGAGTATGCAGACCCGGCCAGCCCTTATGACTGCACGATTCCAATCCCTGATAGCCTGACAGACCGTGATCTCTTGCCACAGGCGAACAGCACGCTGGCTTCTTCGGGCACACGTTTGCCGGTCACACCTAAGTTCAAGGCCAATGCAGTCGCCCGTTACGAGTTTCCTGTCGGTAGCTGGAATGGACACTTCCAACTTGCGGCTAATCATACCGGGTCTCGTCGAAGCGATTTGCGCGACTTCCAATACGGCATCAAAGGAAAGCTTCAATCATACACGACCGTCGATCTCAGCTTTGGTGTGAAAAATGATCAGTGGAACATCGAAGCCTTTACTACTAACCTTTTCAACGAAGTTGGCGTTGTGAATACTGGCGTTTCGTGCCGTGAAGATATCTGCGGTGACCCGGGTGGCGGCACTGCGCTGGGTGGCACCTTCTACGACACGCTGATCAAACCGCGTATCATCGGCCTTAAATTCAGCCGCGATTTCTGATCGCTCGCTTGATGAACGAAGAAACGAAAAAGCCGGGCCAAAAGCTCGGCTTTTTCATGTCTGTGGCGCTGGTCATGGGCAATATGATCGGTTCGGGCGTGTTCCTGCTGCCACAAAGCCTTGCGCCATTTGGCTGGAACGCGATTGCGGGCTGGGTCATAACCATCGCGGGCGCGTTGTGCCTCGCCCATGTCCTAGCTAAACTTACCGCTGCCCATAAAGGCGCGATCGGCCCGTCCGAATTGGTCGAACGAAGCTTCGGGCCAGTGGCCGGTTTCCTCATAGGCTTTTCCTTCTGGGTTTCAGTCTGGACAGGGTGCGTGACGATCGCGGTTGGCGCGACTTCTTACATGTCGAGTTTTCTGCCCATACTCGGCGAATATCCGGCACTAGCGGCGCTGGGCGTGATCTGGACGATGACGGGAGTGAACCTGCTCGGGGTGCGCTCGGCAGGCTCGTTCCAGGTGGTCACGACGCTGCTAAAACTCACACCCCTGATCGTTGTCGCCGTCCTGATCGGGATGATTTTCGGTCGCGAAGGCACTGCAGCGCTCGCGTCTTTCCCGGCGGAAGGGCTCTCGCTGCCGTCGGTCAACACGGCTGCCGCAATGACGCTGTGGGCGATGATCGGTTTCGAGGCTGCTTGTGCCGCATCGCACAAGATTGATAATCCGCAGCGCAATGTTCCACGGGCGACATTCTATGGTGCGCTACTGTCGGGCATCATATATCTGATTGTCTGCTCGGGCATTACGCTGATGCTGCCAGCCGACAAGGTTGCAGCCTCGCCTGCACCGTTTGAACTGTTTGTCTCAACCTTCTGGTCGCCCGGCCCGGCCTCCTTTGTTGCGGCCTTCGCAGCGATCAGCGCGATCGGCGCGGTCAATGGCTGGACATTAGTGCAGGGCGAGTTGCCTCTCGAAATGGCCAAGCGACAGATGATGCCTGTGTGGTTTGCGCGGGTCACTGCCAATGGCGTGCCGATCAACGGTCTGCTGTCAGCGACAGTATTGGGCAGCTTGCTTGTTCTGGCAAACAGCAGCCAGTCGATGGCCGGGCTGTTCAGCTTCATGGCGCTGCTGACCACCTCGGTGACACTTTGGCTCTACCTTGCTTGTGCCGCTGTAGCGTTGAAACGCAAAATCGCCGTGCCGTTTGCCCTTTTGGGGCTGGTGTTCGGCGTATGGAGCCTTTGGGGCGCTGGGCTCGATGCCAGCGGTTTGAGCATCGTGCTTATGCTGGCGGGGCTTCCGCTTTACTGGTGGACGCGGCGCAGCCTGCCGAAGAACGACCGGTCTGCCAATACTTCCTGAGCGCAATTATGCCCCGGCGCGCCGGTTACGCCGCCACCCGGATGCGACCCCGCTCCGCACATATAGAGGCCCTTGACCGGCCCACGATAGGCACCGTGACCCAGCACCGGTCGCGCTGACCAGAGTTGGTCGAGGCTCATATTGCCGTGCATGATGTCACCACCGACCAGACCGAATTTGCGTTCAAGCCCCTTGGGGCTAAGGATCTGGCGACCGACGATCGAGGCGCGGAAACCCGGCGCATGGGCCTCAACGGTGTCGATGATCGTATCGGCTGCCTTGCCTTCCTCGGCATCCCAATCGCGACCGTCGGGCAGTTCGGGTGCGAATTGCTGGCAGAACAGGCTGGCGACATGCTGGCCTTCGGGGGCAAGGCTGTCATCGACAGTTGACGGGATCAGCATCTCGACAATCGGCTTCTTCGACCATCCATAGCGTTTTGCATCGAGGAAGGCTTCGTCCATATAATCGAGCGTCGGTGCAATGATGATGCCCGACTGGTGGTGCTCGCCAGGCTCAGGCAGGCAGGTGAATTTGGGCAGCTCGGAAAGTGCCACATTCATGCGGAAGGTGCCGCTGCCAGCCTTGAAGCCTTTTACGCGCCGTTTGAATTCGGGCTTGAGGTCGCTGTCGTCGAACATATGTTCGTAAAGCAGCTTGGGTCCGACGTTCGAAATGACGCGCTTGGCGATCACTTCCTCGCCGCTTTCAAGGCGTACGCCTGCGACCTTTTCGCCATCTACCAGTACGCGCGATACCGGGCTTTGGAGGCTGATTTCAACGCCAAGCTCGCGGCAGACCTTTGCCATGATCTGGGTGATATTGCCCATGCCGCCGATGCTGTGGCCCCAAGCGCCCTTCTTGCCATTCACCTCACCAAAGACGTGGTGGAGCAGGACATAGGCGCTGCCCGGGGTGTCGGGCGATGCGTAGTTGCCGACCACCGCGTCAAAGCCGAATGCCGCCTTGACCGCTTCGCTTTCGAACCAGCTGTCGAGGAATGTCCGCGCCGACTTTGTAAACAGCTCCAGCACGTCACGCTGCTGACTGAGCGACAGCTTCATCAGTCCGCGACCCTGCATTGCGCCATCGATCAATGTTTTAATGCCATCACCCACATTAGGCGGCGATTTGAGCGCCAGATCGCGCAGCACATCGGCAACGCCTTCGAGCATGTCGTAATAGTCGGGTAGTACCGCAGCGTCATGTTTGGAGAAACGCGCGAACTCGGCCTGTGTCCGTTCCAGCCCGCCGCCTAGCTTGAGGTAACCGCCGTCCTCCTGCGGCAGGAAGTTGCTGATCGGCCGTTCGATCACGCGATAGCCATGGTCGGCGAGGCGCATGTCCTCGATCACCTTGGGCTGCAGCAGGCTGACGGTATAGCTTGCGACGCTGTTGCGGAAGCCGGGGTGGAATTCCTCGGTCACAGCTGCGCCGCCGACGACATCGCGGCGTTCGACGATGCGCACCGACATGCCCGCACGGGCAAGGTAGAAAGCGCAGACAAGGCCGTTGTGGCCGCCGCCGATGATTACGGCATCATATTTCTGGGTCATTTGTGGCTCCAGCCCGGCGCGGGGCGTTGTTCTAGGGCGGCTTCGGGGATGAGGTTGCGGATGCGTGCGCAAAAGCTTTTGAGGCAAACTTCCTTGTCGGACAGCGGACCCATCGAGAAAGTGCGGCTCGCCATGCCGTCCTGAACACGCGTGATCAGCATCGTGTCTTCGGCATTGACCTGACGGTTGATGCGCCAGTTGAGATAGCGCGCCGCCTTCATTTCCCTGCGATCATCGTCGAAGACATAGCTGATTTCGCGGATCAGGCAGGTGGTCGGGCCAGTGGGCAGCCATTGCATGAAATCGACCTGATCGGGGTAGATGTCGAAGGCGACCGAGGGCCAGAGTTTGAAATAGAGCCAGCGTTTCTGGTTCGCTTCGGGAAGGTGCGGAACCGATGGTAGCAGGTTCTGATAGGCGCGTTCGGACCAGTTGTTCGATGGCCGGTCAACCAGATCGCCCCACATGCGGTCGACATGCGGTTCGGCCTCGACGCCATAGCTTTTGCCGAACAAGCGTGTCAGGCCGGGATGGGCCACCGGAATGTGGAGGCCGTCCGAATAATTGTCGCCGACATTCTTCCAGTTCACATCGCGCGGACGCATGGTGACGCGGCCCAGCGCCTTCAATTCTTCGAAACGATAGGGCGCGACCTGATCTGCATAAGGCGCCATCATTTCCGCGACCGAGGGGCCACCGCTTTCGAGGCGGACGAAGATGAAACCACGCCAGATTTCCATATCGACCGGGACCAGCCCGGCCTTGCTCCTGTCGAGCGTGGGATAAGAGGCGCTGTCGGGAACGCCGGTCAGTCGACCGTCAAGGTCATAGGTCCAGGCATGATAAGGGCAGACCAGCTTCTTCGCGCAGCCGCTGGAACCATCGACGAGCCGAGAGCCGCGGTGGCGGCAGACATTGGTGAAGGCGCGCAATATCTGATCGGTTCCGCGCACGACGATGACGCTTTCGCCGACATAGTCGAGGCTGTGCCAGTCGCCGCTGTTGGGGACATCGGAGACATGGCAAATAACCTGCCAACCGGGGCGGAAAATGCGGTCAATTTCGAGTGCCGCAAATTCGGGATCGTTATAGGTCCAGGCTGGAAGGCTCCAGCCATCCAGAGAAACCTGACCTATGTTCGAAGTGTGTATGCTTGCCATGACTCGGCAATTGTTATACGAGTGTATAACAATATGCAAGCCGTCCGCAGCCCCTTCACCCGCGAAAGCGCAGATACCCGCCGCGACGCGCTGATCGCCGCCTGTGCGACCTCGCTCGCGCAGAATGGCGTGCAGGGCACATCGGTGCGCGTGATCTGCACCGCAGCGGGCGTTTCGTCCGGATTGCTGCGGCATTATTTCGAAGGCGTCGATGCGCTGGTCGCCGCGACCTATCGCTGGACCGGAGACAAAGTACAGACTGCGCTAGCCGACGCGGTCGCCGTCGCCCCGCAAACCCCGCGCGATCGGCTGCTCGCCTATCTGACCGCCAGCTTCGTACCCCCCATTGCCGATCCCGAACTGCTTGCGACGTGGTTGGCCTTCTGGGCGCTGACCAAGACCGATGCGCAAATCGCCATGCTGCACGGCGAAATCTACCGCGACTATCGCGCTGACCTTGAGGCTCTGCTCGCGGCCTGCCAACCCGGCGATCACCGTCTCACCGCCGTTGCGCTAACAGCGCTGGTCGACGGTCTGTGGCTCGAACTCAGCCTTGGCGATGCGCCATTCAGCCGCGAAGAGGCGGGGGTACTGGTCGAAAAATGGCTGGATAGCCTGCTAGGCTGACCGGGCTAGCCTAGTTTCATTTGAAACTGTATCGGTCAAGCATGACCGACATGACATATGCCCGCTATCTGGCACTCGACGATCTTCTCGCCTGCCAGAATCCGCAGTCCGAACTGGATGACGAGATGCTGTTCATCATCATCCACCAGACCAAGGAATTGTGGCTGAAACAGATCATCCGCGAGATGAAACTGGCGAAGGCGCAGGTGCAGGCTGATGCGCTGGTTCCGGCCTATAAGGCGCTGGCGAGAGTCAGCCGAATCCAGGCGGTTATGACGCTAAGCTGGGATGTGCTGTCAACGATGACGCCGTCGGATTATACGCGGTTCCGCCATGTTCTAGGGCCGAGTTCGGGTTTCCAGTCGGACCAGTTTCGCACAATCGAGTATCTGCTCGGTCTGAAGGATGGTGGCTTCCTCAAGTACCAGGAGGACCGACCCGAGGCGCAGGCAGCTATGCGCGATGCGTTGCAAACAACCAGCATTTGGGACGATGCCATTGCCGCCGCCGCGCGCGCCGGTTTGCCGATTCCATCCGAGGTGCTGAACCGCGATGTCAGCCAGCCTTATGTCGCTAACCCGCAAGTCGAGACGGCGTTCCTGACGGTCTATCGCGAACCCGAACGCTATTGGGAATTGTACCAGCTCGCCGAGAAACTGGTCGATCTCGACGACGCGATGGCGACCTGGCGGCACAAGCATGTGGTCACAGTTGAACGCGTTATCGGCGGCAAGCGCGGCACAGGCGGTACGGCAGGGGTCAGCTATTTGCAGGCGACGCTGGCGAAACGGGCGTTTCCGGAATTGTGGTCGTTGCGGACGGAGTTGTGAGGGCGTCGGCCGGTCTGCTCCCCTCCCGCTTGCGGGAGGGGCCGGGGGTGGGTTTGATACGGTAACGGATGAAGTTCCCTCCCCTAACCCCTCCCGCAAGCGGGAGGGGGATGGT